>NZ_JAZKUD010000095.1:0-14403 GCF_036625275.1 Accumulibacter sp. | reverse complement strand
CCAAGCCTATCCTGCCGATCAAGGATATCTGGCTCCATCCCCTGCACAGGAACTTCCGCTCAATTCTGTGTCGCTAGCGCCGATCGTCAAGGTCAGACTTGGCCCACGGGTTCACCGAATACTTACCAGAAGGGAGCCGGCATAGCCAGGCCACAAAGCGGTCAGTGGGATGGCCACGCGAAAATAGTGGCCTCTGGAGCCCGCATTGCGCCCAAAACCTTCCTCCTCGTTGTTGACCGCGGGCGGTTCCATCACCGCTTCCACGGTCGCAAGCTTGCCCCGAATGTAAGCCGGCACGCGATAATGTCCGACGGGATAGCGAACCGAGATTCGGACACTGTCGCCTGCCCTGAAAGCGGGTTCCTCACCCAGGGCCTTCACGACATTCAGCGCTGGGAATGGATTTTGCATGGACACCTCGTTCAGAAAGGATAGTAAATGCAACGCTGTAATCAAAAGTATACGAGCCCCCATCAACCGACGTCAATCTCGCCACGACGGAACGTCAGGATGAATTTGTCCTGCCGGTCAACAGATCAGGATTTACGCATTGACATCGGCTTTATCCTGCCAACCGTCACCAATGGAATGCCTGGCAAACCAAGGGGCGACCCTGTAGGCTGCTGGCATGGGCTGTCCAGATTTTCATCATCGCCACCTACCACACCACGCCATGACCATGATCACCGCCGCTTTCCTGCGCTGCCTGACCGCCCTTGTCTTCCTGATGTTCAGCCTGCCGGTCGTGATCGCGGCACCGCGACTGCCGGGTGCCGGTTCCGAACGGCCGGAAGTGCACACCGAACGGCCGGGAATGCTCGCCGAACTGCCGGCACTGGCTGCCGACCTGCGCGAACTGACCGTCTCCGGCGTTTCTTCGGGTGCTTACATGGCGGTACAGTTCCAGGTCGCGTATTCGCAACTGGTGCGTGGCGCCGGTATCATCGCCGGCGGACCGTATGACTGCGCCGAAGGTTCGATCCTGCGTGCGCTCACCCGCTGCATGTCGCCGTCCTCCTGGGCAGAACTGCCGTCGGTCGCCGAACTGCGGGCGCACGCCGAGGCACTGGCGCGCGCCGACCGCATCGATTCCCTCGAACATCTGCGCGATGACCGCGTCTGGCTGCTCTCCGGCGGCAAGGATGAGACCGTGCATACCGCAGTCGTCGAGCGGCTGGCGGCTTTCTACGCCGAGTGGCTGCCGCCGGCAGCGATTCGCTTCGTCAAGGTCCCCGAAGCCGCGCACGCGATGATCTCGGTCGCCGATCGCAAGGCCAATGCCTGCAGCAGCATGCAGGCGCCGTTCATCAACCGTTGCGGCAATCTCGACGCTGCCGGCGAAATGCTTGCCCAGATGCTCGGCCCACTGCAGGCAGCGGGTGGCACAGCGCGTGGCGAAGTCATGAGGTTCGATCAACGGCCTTTTGTCGACGGCCAGGCGATCGATGCGGGACTCGCCGACGAGGCTTACGTCTATGTGCCGCAGGACTGCCGTAACGCGGTCTGCCGGGTGCATGTCGCCTTTCACGGCTGTCGCCAGAGCGCCGCGCAGATTGGGCGACGCTTCGTCGAGGGCGCCGGGTACAACGCCTGGGCTGACAACAACCGCATCATCGTGCTCTACCCGCAAACCGTACCGCGCACTGGCTTCGCCTTCGGGTCCTGGAAATGGGTATACAACCCCTCGGGCTGTTGGGACTGGTGGGGCTATTCCGGCAGTGCTTACGCGACCCGTGAGGGCCTGCAGATTGCCGCCGTGCGCGCCATGCTCAAACGCCTGGCTGCGCCGCGCCAGCGTTGATGTCGGCCACGCGGCAGAGTCCAGGGCCAGACTGTGCGGCCGGTCGGCGATGGCCATGCCAACGGTCATGATTTTTCCAGCCACCCCGATCATGCCAGTCATGACCGTTTCCCTCTCCCCCAGCCCCTCCCCCGCGAGTGGGGAGGGGAAATTCGTGAGTCGCTGACGCGACTTTCACATTAACGTCGGTGCGGACGCAGGAAGGCATGGTGGCCGAAACGGCCGAGGAGCCAGAAACGGCAGGACGGTCATGACTTTCATGGTCGGGGGAGCCTGGAAAAGTCATGACCGTGAGGCTCTGCTGCGGCAGCGGCAGGGCTGGCTCACCTTTCGAGCGACACCGGCAGCAGGCCGCGCAGGGCATTGCCCAGATACAGCCGGGAAGCCCCGCGCAGGTCGTCGAGCCGTAGCACCTGTTCAAGCGCACGCCCCGATTCAAGCATTTGGCGGCGCAGCACACCAGGCAGCAGGCCGCAATGCAGAGGCGGCGTCAGCAGCAGCCCGTCGCGCTCGACGAAGACGTTGCTGCGTGCGCCTTCACAAACCTCGCCGCGCGTGTTGAGAAAGATCGTGTCGAAGACTGCGGGGGATGCCGACAACGCCGCCAGTGCCCGCTCATAACGGGCGCGCGCCGTGGTCTTGTGGCGCAGCAGGTAGTCGTCATCAGGCAGTGCTTCAGCCGCCAGGCGTGCGCTCCACTGGCGGTCGGGTTCGTCCATGAGAGGTGACGCTGTGACGCGACAACTGCCGTCATGCGCAAGCGTCAGACGAACGCGAAAGACTCCACGCGGTCGATCAGCAGCTTCTGACGCCAGCACCGCGGACACGGTCGACAGCGCACAGGCGAAACCGAGGCTGCGAGCGGAAGCCTGCAAGCGATCCAGGTGCAAAGGCAACCAGGGATACCCTCCGTCTTCGAGGCGCAAGGTTTCGAACAACTCGAATCCCGGATCGAAAGCGGTCAGGAAACTCCCTTTGAGCAGACATTCTGCATACTCGGACGCCGGCTCCGCGCCGGCGACGATGCCGCTACCCACCCCCATGCACGCCCGCCGGTCAGTTCCCATTTCGATGGTGCGAATGGCGACATTGAAACGGCAGTCGCCAGTCGGCGCCAACCAGCCCAGAGCCCCGGTGTACAGGCCACGCGGCGATTCTTCCAGTTCGGCAATGCGCTGCATGGCGCGTATCTTCGGTGCACCGGTGATCGATCCACAGGGAAACAGCGCGCCGAACAGCTCGATCAGGGGCATTGCCGGCAGTTCTGCGGTCACTGTAGACACCATCTGCCAGAGCGTGGGATAGGCTTCGGCCTCGCACAAGGCCTCGACGCGCACCTTGCCCGGCTGCGCCAGTCGTCCCAGGTCATTGCGCAGCAGGTCAACGATCATGATGTTCTCGGCGCGCTCCTTCGCCGAAGCGAGCAGCGCCGCCCGCTGCTCCTGATCAGCCAGCGCTGTGCCGCCACGCGGCGCCGTGCCTTTCATCGGACGCGTCACGACGCGGTTTCCCGAGCGCTCGAAAAACAGTTCCGGCGAGAAGGAAAGAATCGCTTCCTCGCCACTGCCGACGTAGCCCCCATGGCGAACGGGCTGCCGTTGGCGCAAGCGCGCATACAGTGCCAGCGGATGACCGTAGATCCGGAAGGTCAGCGGAAAAGTCAGATTGATCTGGTAGCAGTCGCCGTCGGCGATCCAGTGACCAATCTGCCTGACCTGCCTGGCATGCTTGGCCGCATCGACGCCAGGCGACAGATCAGCGATTCCGGCCAGCCGTTGATACTCGGGGAGCACGGCCACTTGCTCGGCAAGAAACGTATCGACTGCCGGCGCGTCAAGCCACTCTGCCTGCGCAAATACCCAGGCCCGGAGCAAGGGCCTCCTCGCTGGTGACCTGGCAAGAACCGGTTCGAGGCTTGCACCGAGAGCATAATCGGCCGCCAGTGCCACCCAGTTTCCGGCCGCAAGCGCCCCCTCGATCACCTCAAAAACCCGTACAGGATCGGCCGCGGCGTCGAGCACGATGGATCGACACCGGTTGCTCAGCAGCAGAGCACTTCCTCCATCACCGTCAAACAAGGCGAAGCGGACAGGCATCAATCGGCGCTCAGGCAAGGAATGCCGCAGCAAGAACCCGTCCGCCAGGCGATTCCTTACTTGCGCTTGAGGTAATACTCGAAGACCCGGTTCGATTCAGTGCTCGACAGCAGCTCATTACCGGTCTGCCGGGCGAAGGCCTCGAAATCCTTGAGCGAACCCGGATCGGTCGCCAGTACGTGCAGCACTTCTCCTTGAGACATTTCGGACAGAGTCTTCTTGGTACGCAGAATCGGTAACGGGCAATTCAGCCCCTTGACATCTAATTCTCGATCGAAATGCATGGCCCGGCCCCCCCAACGAAAGGCGTATTTTACCCGCCATTCCGCTTCTCCTTGGCCTCCTCCATCTGCAGTTTGCGCAATTCACGCAGACGGGCGTCCACTGCGGACTGTTCGAAGAAAGTGCCGTCGGCAGCCTTTTGCGCAAACTGCAGTTGTTCAACCGCCGGCCCCAACTGTCCCTGCAGCAGATAGAACTCGGCCTGCGCCCGATGCTGCTGGAGACGCCTGCCCGCCGCCGAAAAGGTTCTGGCCTGCAGGCCATACAGCTTGTAGTCCGAGCTGTAGACCTGCAATTGCGAGTCCAGAAAATGCTGGCCCTGTTCGTATTGCCCCACGGCCAGCAGTGCTTCGGCGTAACCATAAACCAGCGCCCTGGACTGTGGATAGCGCTGCAAGGCATCGCGATAGATCGCCAGTGCGCCAGCCGGATCATTGGCCGCCATCCTGATCTCGGCAGCAAGACCGGCGATCATCGGCGAAGACACTTTGAGTGCCATCAGCACATCGAATTCTCGCTGTGCGGCCGCCACTTCCTTGGACCTCAACAGTGAGTACGCGACTCCGTAGCGAGTGGCTGCCTCGGAAACATATTTCTTGTCCCGTAACTGCTTACCAAACTCGTTGGCTGCCTCGCGTGGTGTGCTCATCTGCACGCGCAGTTTGGCGCGCACCAGATGAAAGTCCAGGCTGTCGGCGACCTGCCGATAGGGAGCACCCTGCGCTCGGTTCTGCATGTCGGAGATTCGTTCCAGGGTCAGCGGATGCGAGCGCAGGTAGACCGGCGCGTTGTTCTCATACACTCGCCCGGCCTGCTGCAAGCGACCAAAGAAGTCGCCCATGCCGCGCACGTCGTAACCCGCCTGGGTCATCATCTGAAACCCCAAGCGATCAGCTTCTCTTTCATAATCACGACTATAGGCCAGTTGTGCCTGAATCGAGCCGGCCTGCGCCGACGCAATCGCAGCACTGGCGACCTGCGAGTTGGAGCGGGCAGCCAGGACACCGACGGCCATCGCAATCATGCTGGCGATCGAATTCTGTTTCTCGCGGGCAATCTGCCGGGCCAGGTGATTCTGCATCACATGCGAAATTTCATGTGCGAGTACGCCAGCCAGTTCGGACTCCGATTGCGCCGTCAGCAAGGTGCCCGTGTTCACGCCGATGAAACCGCCGAACATCGCAAATGCATTGACCGTGTTATCGCGAACAAAGAAGAACTGACAATCGCGTGATGGATTTGAACTGGCAGCAACCAGGCGGCTGCCGAGACGATTGAGGTAGTCGGCAAGCTCTGCGTCGTCAACGTAGCTCGGCTCACGCAGGCGGATTTCATTCATGATGCGTTCGCCGAGCTTTCGTTCAAGCTGCGGCGGGAGTTCGGCATGCGCCGCCTCGCCGAGGTCGGGAAGCTCGTCTGCCCGCAGCGAGGCACTTCCCGACAAGACGGTGATGGTCAGGAATACGGCGGCAGAGGTGGTTCGGATCAACGCGGCTCCCAAGCATCGGCGAATGGAGAGGGTGCTATGATACCCAATGCCCGGTCCTTAATTGTTACCAAGGGCCACGAGACCCATTTCAGGGATGTCGATTGGCGAATACCGGCTTACCTCACTGACCATCATGCCCACCAACCCTCTCACCCACTTCAATTCACAAGGTCAGGCGCAGATGGTCGACGTCGGCGCAAAGACCGAGACCCACCGACAGGCGATGGCTACCGGGAGCATCTTGATGCGACCGGAAACCCTGGCCCGAATTGTCGAGGGTTCGGCCAGCAAGGGCGACGTTCTTGGCGTCGCGCGGATTGCCGCGATTCAGGGCGCCAAACGCACTGCCGACCTGATCCCCTTGTGTCATCCGATCGCCCTGACCAAGGTGTCGGTCGATTTTGCCATCGACAAAGAGACCAACAGCGTGCATTGCACAGCGCGTGCCGAATGTTTCGGTCGCACCGGTGTCGAGATGGAAGCGCTTTGCGCTGCCAGTATCGGTTTGCTGACGATCTACGACATGTGCAAGGCGGTCGATCGTGGGATGCGCATTGAAGGATTGCACCTGCTTGAGAAAAGCGGCGGCAAGTCAGGGCACTGGACTGCCAACTAAGATAGCGAAGTCACAAGACGCACACGCTGGCACGAAAGCAGGCGGCAAGCCATCGAGATCCGGACGTGATGACAAAAAAACCCGCCGGAGGCGGGTCCCTATTGCACACCCCAAAAGTCAGGTGCGCGAAATGTTCGATGCTTGCTTGCCCTTCGGGCCCTGCGTCACGTCGAAGGAAACCTTCTCGCCCTCTTTGAGGGTCTTGAAACCACCCATGGTGATCGCGGAGAAATGAGCGAAGAGATCTTCACTTCCATCGTCCGGAGTAATGAAGCCGAAACCTTTAGCGTCATTGAACCACTTTACTGTACCTGTTGCCATCTTGCCACTTCCTTGAAAAAAGACTAAACCCGGGTATTACCCGACTTGCATGCTTCTCATTCAACACCAACCGGTCAGGGATCTCGGACAGGGATAAACACCAACCAGCCGCCTAGATTAAGAGCATTTGAACGTTTTACGCTAGATCGGGCAGCGGCGTCAAGCGTTTTCAGTTTTCAAGAGGTCTGCTGCTGGCTGCACTGTCCAGATCCGGAAAAAGGGCAAGACTGGTATTGCGCATCCGTAAAGACTGGTTAGAATTAACTCATGGCCACAAAGCATCAAGACAGTTCCCTGCTCGAAGCGAAACGCACCCAACTCGCGCCCCCGCCCCTGTACAAGGTCCTGTTGCTGAACGACGATTTTACCCCGATGGATTTCGTGATTGTCGTTCTGCAAAGATTTTTTGGCCTTGATCGAGAACACGCGACGCGTATCATGCTCAAAGTTCATACCGAGGGCCGCGGGGTCTGTGGAATTTTTCCGCGCGACATCGCCGCCACGAAGGTTCAACAGGTTACAACCTTCGCACGCAGCAACCAGCATCCCCTGGCGTGCGTAATGGAGGAAAATTAAATGATTGCGCAGGAACTTGAAGTCAGCTTGCACATGGCATTTGTCGAGGCACGGCAAAAGCGCCATGAGTTCATCACCGTCGAACACCTGCTGCTGGCATTGCTCGACAACCCATCGGCTGCCGAGACCCTGCGCGCCTGCGGAGCAGGTATTGAGCAACTGCGCCGGGATCTGACCCGTTTCATCAGTGAGCACACGCCAACTGTCGCTGGTGATGACGAGATCGATACGCAACCGACCCTGGGTTTCCAGCGCGTGATTCAGCGCGCCATCCTGCATGTTCAGTCCTCCGGCAGAAAGGAAGTCAACGGCGCCAATGTTCTGGTCGCGATCTTTGGCGAGAAGGATTCGCATGCGGTCTATTACCTGCAAAAACAGGGAGTCAGTCGCCTCGATGTAGTCAACTTCATCTCGCACGGAATCAGCAAGGTGCCACAGAGCGCGCCGCGCAACGAGCCGGAAGTCGAAGCGGAAAGCGAGCAGCCCAGCGCCGCCGGCCCACTCGAGAGCTATACCATCAATCTCAACGCACTGGCCCTCCAGGGCAAGATAGACCCGCTGATTGGCCGTGACCGTGAACTTGAGCGAGTCATCCAGACGCTCTGCCGCCGGCGCAAGAACAATCCACTGCTGGTCGGCGAAGCGGGTGTCGGTAAAACCGCCATTGCCGAGGGGCTGGCACGCCGGATCGTCGAATGTGAGATTCCCGAGATTCTCGCCAAAGCGAATGTCTACTGTCTCGACATGGGCTCTTTGCTGGCCGGCACCAAGTATCGCGGTGATTTCGAACAGCGGCTGAAGGGAGTTCTGAAGCAGCTCAGCGACAATCCGCAGGCAATTCTGTTCATTGACGAAATTCACACCCTGATCGGTGCAGGATCGGCTTCAGGCGGCACCCTCGATGCATCGAATCTGCTCAAGCCCGCTCTGTCCACTGGCCAGTTGAAGTGCATCGGTGCGACCACCTACACCGAATACCGCGGCATTTTCGAGAAGGACCACGCACTTTCACGGCGCTTCCAGAAAATCGACGTCAACGAGCCTTCGAGCGCTGAAGCGGTCGAAATCCTCAAGGGACTCAAGTCACGCTTTGAATCCCATCATGGCATCAAGTACTCGGCTGCGGCATTGACCTCGGCCGTCGAACTTTCGGTACGCTACATTACCGACCGCCACTTACCGGACAAGGCCATTGATGTCATCGACGAAGCGGGCGCCGCACAGCGGATCCTTCCCAAGTCCAGACAAAAGAAACTGATTGGCAAGATCGACATCGAGGAGATTGTCGCCAAGATTGCACGTATCCCCTCGACCCACATTTCGTCTGACGACCGCAATAACCTGAGAAATCTCGACCGTGACCTGAAAGCCGTGGTTTTTGGCCAGGATGCAGCCATCGATGCCCTTGCCAGAGCGATCAAGATGGCCCGTTCCGGTCTGGGCAACCCCACCAGGCCGATTGGCAGCTTCCTTTTTTCCGGACCCACGGGAGTCGGCAAGACCGAAGTCGCCAAGCAACTGGCATACTGTCTTGGCAATGAACTGGTGCGTTTCGACATGTCCGAATACATGGAACGGCACGCCGTCTCGCGCCTGATCGGTGCGCCACCGGGCTACGTCGGCTTCGACCAGGGCGGACTGCTGACCGAGGCGATCACCAAAAAACCGTACAGTGTCCTGTTGCTTGATGAAATTGAGAAAGCGCATCCTGACATCTACAATATCCTTTTGCAGGTCATGGACCACGGCACACTGACCGACAACAACGGACGCAAGACAGACTTCCGCAACGTGGTGATCATCATGACCACCAATGCCGGCCAGGAAGCCATTCAGAAAGCAACGATGGGTTTCAACCCTTCCCGGAAGGCTGGCGACGAAATGGCCGAGATCAAGCGGATTTTTACCCCTGAATTCCGCAACAGGATCGACGCCACCATTTCGTTCGGGGCGCTTGACCACACCGTCATCCTGCGGGTAGTAGACAAGTTCCTGATGCAGCTCGAAGCACAACTCCATGAAAAGAAGGTGGAGGCGGTGTTCACCACGGCATTGAAAGAGGAACTCGCCGCGAAAGGCTTCGACCCGCTGATGGGTGCCCGCCCGATGGCACGCCTGATTCAGGACACTATCCGCGCCTCGCTGGCCGATGAGCTGCTGTTCGGACGACTGGCTTCTGGCGGCCACGTCACCGTCGACATCGACGAAAACAAGAAAGTGAAGCTGACTTTCGAAGAAGAGCACGCGGCACTGGCCTGAGCAGCCATGACCATGCCACGGGCAATGCTCATTTCCTGAACCACGATCACCAAGGCCAGCCGCATGCGTTTCAAGACTCCCGACTTGCTGGATAACAACGAGGCCAGAATTCACGCTGGCAGCGTCCGTATCGTCGCACCCATGTTTCGGCATTATGGGGGCCGATCCGCTTTCTCTGGCCAGGTGGTCACGCTCAAGCTGTTCGAGGACAACTCGCTGGTACGTGAAGTTCTTGCTGAAGATGGCAGGGACAAGGTCCTGGTGATTGACGGCGGAGGCTCGATGCGTTGCGCGCTGGTCGGTGACCAGTTGGCAATCCTGGCTCACAGGAATGCCTGGGAAGGGATCGTGGTCTACGGCTGCATCCGCGATTCGGAAGACATCAGCCGTATCGACATCGGCCTGCGCGCGCTTGATACCCACCCCTTGAAAAGCATCAAGAAAGGCGTCGGCGACCGCGATCTGGCCGTCAGTTTCGGTGGCGTCACTTTCAGGCCGGGGGAATGGATTTATGTTGACGGCGATGGCGTAGTCGTCAGTGAGCAGCCATTAAGCTGACCCAGGCCACAGGATCGGAGATCAAGTGTGAACGTTGGCATAGACTTGCTTAAAGCCATTCGCTCGGGGCGTCTTCAAGAGGTCCGGGCAGTACTCGACGCTGGCGCATCGGCGGAGTTACTTGACGGTCGGGGCGACCCTGGTTTGCCGCTCGGTGTCGCCTGTTTCATGGGATACGCCGACATCGTCCGCGAGCTGGTCAGCCGTGGCGCGAAAGTCAACACCCCGGATAATGCCCAACCCACCTCGCCTTTGTCGATGGCTGTTCGCGGCAACCGCAAGGAGGTCGTCAAGGCCCTGATCGAGCTGGGGGCGAAGGTCCCGCCGGGTATGCAGACTGGGCTGTCCGAACAGGAGATGATGATCGCCCGCTTGCGAGGTCAGCAATACAGCACGAAGACTGCCGGCGCCGGCGAATACCACCCTGAGCCGCCGGTCGTCGTCGAGGAAATCGAAATGTTCAGCTGCTATGGAACCAATACGGCCGTGCTTGATGCTGACATGATCCGGGCGGCACGAGAAATGGAAAAGAAGAAGTAGTCGTCATGGTGCCCATCGTGCCTGCGTGGCCTCAAGGCAGCGAGACCGCTCAGGTGCGATCGGCTTCGTCAAGCGTGATATCGACCATCAGGTCGTTCGACAGGCTCTCCAACTCGCGAGTCAGTTCGCTCACGTCGAGCTTTGATGCGGCAGTCAACTCGACACTGGCGTGGAAGAGCATCTCTGCAGACATTGGCGCACTCGCTGTGTAGGTGCTGAGATCCTCGACATTGAGCGCATGCCGGGCAAGCACCTGCGAGACTTCGCGGACAATGCCGATACGGTCATGACCCACCAGCGAAAGCTTCAACCGTCGCTGGCCGGCCTGAGCTGCGGGCAAGCGGGAAACCTCGGACGTGATACGCAGGCCGGGCAAAACGGCGAGCGCTTTGGAAAGAGCAGCGAGTTGTGCCTCCGCGACGCTAACGCAGACAATCCCGGCGAACTTGCCGGACAGGTTCGACATCGATGACTCCAGCCAGTTGCCCTGGTGCTGACTGATGGCGGTGGCAAGCTGTTCGACAAGACCTGGATGGTCATCTCCGATCACGGTTAGAACAAGGGAAACGTTCATGGGGGACTCCTGGGAAAGTGAGCCGCCATTTTACCTTCTGCCGTCAGGCCGCTTGCTACCGGTTTCTCGTCGCGACCGAGCGCAGCACATCGTCCAAGGAGATACAAAAGGGCTTACCCAGGTTTGCCGTCAATCCGCTCCCGCGACAACACTGGCCAATACCGAATTGCATACAAGGCAAACGCCAGAGACCAGCAAATTCCCGATCCGATGACGGTGGTCAGGTAGGCATCGGGAACGATCATGCCCCCGAAGACCCGGATCACCGCTGCGCTCTGGACGAGGACGAAACAGGCCAGATCGAAGCCATCGGCAAGGAGCGGACGGCCGGTATGGCCGCGCGCGGTGCGTGTCATCATACCGATCGTCATGCCGCCAATGGCCCCAATCGTCAGCGCGTGCATCGCAAGTGGCTCGGCAACCAGACTGAGCACCGCCAGTGCACGCAGCACGAGGTAGATCACAATCCAGCCGTAGGCCACATGCAGCACCCAGACCAGCGGTGTCGCGAAGGTTCGCCAAGGCCGCCAGAGATAGAGCCGGATCGCGTGCACCACGGCTGCAGCCAGCGCAATGGTTGCGATCACAGTTGCTGGTGCCGACAGAATATCGGCACCCAGCAAAATCAGAACACTTCCAAGGGCGATCTTTTCCACAAGTGGATGGCGAATGGCTTGCGTGCCCGGAATTCCGTTGTTGGTAAACATCGGAATCACCCGTCCACCCATCACCGCGATGATGAACAGGATCACATCGAGTCCAAGCTGCAAACTCGCCCGTTCGGGCCAGGCCAGCATGCCGAGCCAGGAAAGATGCATGGCCAGAATGGCTGCCCCAAGAAGCATCAGCAGCGCGACAAAGAAGTAGTTGCGCCGATTACGGCTCTTCACCAAGGGAATGACCAGCCCGATCCCGACGGCTACCGGAAATGCAGCGTTCACCAGGGCTGCCGCGACTGCGTAGGGCGTCAGCAGCAGGACCCGTCCGGCGATCCAGAGCAAGGCAAAGGCAAACAGCACGCCACCGGTCGGCGTTGGCTGTCCGGTCCAGTTACGGCCGGCCGTGAAGAGGAACCCGGCGACTACCGCCAGCGTATACCCGAACAGCATCTCATGACCGTGCCAGGTCGAGCCGTGCAGCAAACTGACCGGCAAGTATCCCGTGTATTGCGCCACCCAAAGCGGAATCGACAATGCAGCGAAAATACTGGCAAGCAAATAGAATGGCCGAAAACCCAGAGCCCAGAGCGCAAATTTTGCAGTCGATGCGCCTCGTTGTGGGCCAGGTTCCACGACTGACAGCAGTTTTGACATGGTGATGTCCATCCAGAATGAGTTGGCGCTTGTTTACGGAAATGTTGTTCGCTGCTTCGATCGGTTTGTTGACTAACGGCCATGGCTTTTCCAGGCACCCCGATCATGAAAGTCATGACCGTTTCCCTCTCCCCCGACCCCTCCCACGGCCCGCGCTGCATCGCGGGCTGGCTGCGGCGGCGCGGAACAGTGCTCCGCGAAACCCCGCCTTCGCCCCCGCGAGGGGGAGGGAAGGTTCGTGAGTCGCATACGCGACTTTCATATTAAAACCAAAGCCAGCCACTTCCGATCGTCTGTCAGGTCGGCAAGCGTATAGCGGTTGAGGGATTCGTACAGTGTTTCGAATGCGTCGACGAGCGCACGGGTCAGCTTGCACACGCCTGCGATCCGGCAGGCATCGGGATTGTCGGACAGGCATTCAACCATCAGTACCGCCCCTTCTGCTGTGCGCACGATCTCGCTAATCCGGATTTTTTCCGGTAGGTGCGCAAACCGGAGGCCGCCCCCTTTCTCAAGGATCCCGGCATCGACTTCGTAACCAAGGTCAGGAAAAACAGGAAACCCGTCACCCTCGATCCCTTCGACCAGCGATGCTACGGCAGTGATCCCTCGTCGAAACCGTCATCAACAAACTGAAAAACCTCGGTCAGATCGAGCACACCCACCATCGCTCGCCCATCCACTTCGCCGTCAACTGGCTTGCCGGCCTCATCGCTTATTGTCTCATGCCCAACCAGCCCAAATTATCGCCACCGAACATCCGTCGGCTTTCTCAGTCCCCGAAGTCTGACGAACGTTGCCGCAGCACCTCCAGCGCCCGCTCCAGGATGATGCGGTCGGCCACGTCCTTCTCCCGCGTGGTCTGTTTTGTCCGCAACAGTCCTTCCAAATTGATCGTACGGATCGGCAGGCCATCCAGATCAATCGTCTCGGCAAACGGCTCTAGCGTCTCGTAGGTCTCGCCGCAGGCGTTGAGCAGGATATCCACCACGAAGGCATCGGCCAAACGGATGTTTTCCCCTTCCTCGAACCAGATGGGATCAATGCCCGTCGCGGACTGGTCCGGCAATACCATCAGAGCTTTCTTGACGCGTTCTCCGGCTTGCCGGGTCGCAGGGACCAGCACGTCAATATCCGTGGTTGCGCGATGGTAGCCGTGGGCAAACAGCGCGTAGCCGCCAATCAGGAGGTACTCGGCCCCTTGTTGGTTGAGCGAAGCGATCAGGGCTTTGAGGTCGGTCAACGTGGCCGGTCGGCTGTACTCTTCCATCAGCGACGCGCCAAGGCGGAGTCGGCGATGCCTTCGACCAGGCAATCCATTTGGTGGCGATTGGCGTCTTCATGTGACTTGAACCGGAAGACACCTTTCGGGATAAAAGTTGCCTTGCCGGTCGGGAGACGGTGGATTTCATCGTTAAAACGAGCCCCCTCCGCCAAGAGAGCGGCGGAAGCCGAGAAGCTGATCGGACGCTCTTTGCGGTAACCGATGGTGCGCATGATTCTCTCCTCAGGCCATCAATACCTTCGCCACGAGTCCGCCTGGGCACTTGCGAACGCCAGGCCGACGCTACGCGATTCTTTCGTGTAGCAAACGTCGGACGGATCACTCTTGTCAAACTGTCCAGCCCTCCCCCAGGCGACCGACCACAAATAGCCGACGCGGAGCAATGCGAGCGGTACCACTGACCCGATCCGGAACGCACGGACGTGCCAGCGGATCGACAGGCTGGATGCTGAACGAATGATCGAACCGCCATGACCGTGAAAGTCGCTAGGCGAATCACGAATCTCACCTCTCGCTTCTGGGAGAGCAACTGTGTTCCCGGTCAAGCATTTTTAGAGACATTTTGATGGCATTGGTGTAGTATATCGGCATAATCATCGGAGTGATATCCCGTATGTATATATTCCTGGCTTTCGGCATGCCCTCTCTCTTTTTTCCGCCCTTCGTCATGCAGCAGGCGCAATTTGCCCTACC
>NZ_JAZKUD010000094.1:0-14445 GCF_036625275.1 Accumulibacter sp. | reverse complement strand
TTGAACGCCGCCGACCGCTCAGACTTCAAGGGGCCTCAATCGGCCCCTTTCTTGTTGACTCCAACAGTCAACCATTCTCCGCCATCTTTGCGCGCCAGATATCCGCGGTTCTTCGCAGCCACTAACACACACACACTGCCGAGAATGATTTGCCCTTTAAGGATGGGGTCAGCCCTTGGCACTATATCCTTATCTGTCGGGGTCATCTGTCGGGATCTGGTCTTGGTCTTCGCCAACCACAAGAGCGGCGTCGCCCATTGGCCGGCCTTGGTCAATAGGGCGAACCCATTTCTTTCGCGTTGTAGGCGCGACTGATGGTTGTTTGCCGCGAGTGTGGCTCCAACTCCACGTTCGCAGCGTGGGTTTCGCGCGGCCATTGACGGCTGCTTCCACCACCCTCGGATGACTGGACCGCAACGAGAATACCGTGAGCATCAGTCCTCGCGGGAGTTTCGAGCCTTTCGCGAACCCGCCTGCAGTCACCGGGGTCTATTGTTCTTGCTCGTCGCTCCGCCCGATCGGCAGGCGGTGCAGGCGAATGTCGCGTTCAGTGATCGTCGCCATTGCGCCCCGGTCCAGGGCATCGCCAATCACCGGCCACACCTTCTTCAGCAGCTCGGCCACAGCGCAGCCGTTCAAGCCTTCGATTCGGACACGGACCGTCGAAGGGCGTGCAGCGCCGCTCACGGCGAGGTGGGCGTGAAAATCAGCATCCAGGGTCACGCAGACGCGACGCTCCCGGCGAGCGTAGTCCAGAATGTCGCTGTCCGATGAGCGGGCCATGCCAATGTCTCCCGCGTGTACCACGTTCCCGAGGTGGGCGTGAAAATCAGCATCCAGGGTCACGCAGACGCGACGCTCCCGGCGAGCGTAGTCCAGAATGTCGCTGTCCGATGAGCGGGCCATGCCAATGTCTCCCGCGTGTACCACGTTCCAGCCGACATCGCCCAGCAATCGGACGGCGGAGCGTGGCAGCCCCTGGTCCAGCAGCAGCCGGATCAAGCCAGCTCCAAAACTATCACCCGGTCATCGAGGTTTTGCGCGGCGAACTCCAGCGCCTGACGGACGTCCTCCGCTTCGAGTTCCGGATATTCGGCAAACAGGTCGTCGCGATTTGGGTATAGCGCTACGGCTTCCACTACCCGCCTGACCGTGAGCCGCATGCCGCGCACCGTCGGTTGGCCACCCAACATCGCCGGATCCATGGTGATGCGATCGAACGTCTTCATCTCTGCCTCCTGTGACGAAGCCATTCTACCCGTGCGCGTCAGATCTGGCTGCACACGAGCACACGCAACAATAAATGGAAAGACTGGGTCACCCATTAGCCGGCTCCGGTCAACAGGGCGAACAGGTTTTTCGCGCTGTGCACGCGACTCATTTTTCGTTCCCCGTACTCTTGGCTTCCACTTGACGATCGCGCCCAGGTTTTCGTTCTTGCAGTGTCGGAACCAGTCCGCACCAGTCACCCATCAGGATCCAGGCTATCGTCCGGAGCGAGAGCCTTGGCTTTCGCATCATCCCGAGCAAGGACATCCCGCGCCGAGACGATGGCGATACGCTGATGCCTGCCGATACCAGAGGCTTCCGGCAGCTTCCGCTGTCCAGTCCGACATTCGAACAAGGAAGGCGCGCTTCAACAGGGAGTCGGGATCAAGTCCTGCAATCCAGCCTGTCTCCTTTTCTGATCGCTGCTACTCCAACGTGAGCGGAGTGGTACGCTCGTTCGTTAATGTGAGCCCTTCGCCAGATAGTCGTCGGCAGAAACGCAGAAACGCAGAAAGCGGATGACCGATCAGCCGGCGCCACGTTGTTCAATGAATCTCGTGTTCCGTCAATCCCAAGCTCTGGCCAGCAGCAAGCAGCCTTCGGTCTGCCGTCCACAAGGTTGCCCCGGGCGAAAGACGTACCGCCGCCAACAAATGCGCGTCGATATAGCCGATGCCTATCCCGTGGAGAGTATTTTGCTGCACGAAACGCAGTACTTCGACATCCGTAGCGACGGCTGCCTGCGGCAAATCCTGTAGCGCGTTCAGGATCGCGTCACGATTGCGGAGGTTACCCAGGGCCACTTCGCCGATCACGTAGGGGTGGATCAACACGCGGCCTTGCTCCAGCATGCGACGTAGCCGCTCGTTAGTTTGGCGAAGATGGTCGATCCAGATGGAGGTATCGACCAGGATCATGCCGGCTCAGCCTGGCGTCTCGGCACGTCCTCCAGTTGCGGCTCCGAACCGCCGAGAAGTGCGAGGCGTTTCGCGCTTTCGCGCTGAATCAGGGCGCGCAGGGCCTCGCGAAGCAGGGCTGTTTTTTCGGAAACGCCTGTCAGAGCCTGGGCTTTGGCGAGCAAGTCATCATCGAGTGCGACTGTGGTCCGCATGCGTTTCCCCTTCTTGCAGAAGCATTGATCATAACATCATTTGATGACATGTTTGGTACGTCAACGGTCGCCTGCCAGCCCTGAAGCATCACCCGGTCGCATAGAGCACCAAGCCGGAACTCCGCCGGGATCAAGACCAACATTACAGCACTTTCCTTCAGCACGCCTCCGGGCCTGGTAATCTCGCATCCCTGCGCACAACTTCGATGTGGCGCGGCAAGCTCGAGGGAAACTTGCCTTCTCGCCAGATGAAGCTCGTGCAGGCCTGGATTGAAATTCACCAGGATGAGCTCATGGCGGACTGGATACTCGCTGCCAGCGGTCAGACGCCATACAGGGCGCATAGCGAGTGGCGAGAAGGTTACCCCTCACGCATCGACCGGCGACGGAGGCAAGGGCAGGTTTGCCTTGTTCTTTCTCTGCCCTGAAGCCACTTACGCCGCCTTCCCGCTCATCAGTTCCTCGCGGATGGCTTTCCTGATCATCGTTTCAATATCGGATTGCTGTAGCGACTTTTTCAGGGTTTCGTTGATCAGCGTCTGATAGCCGCGCTCGCCAGCCATTCCCTTGAAATGCTCAACCAGAGAGGCATCGAGATACAGCGTGACGCGCTTCTTCGCTGGCGCCACCCGCCCCTCGACACGCTTGCGCAAGACCAGCCGGCCAGCATCGATGTCACCCTGTGTGATCGGGGCGTCGTCGTCAAAGGTTGCCAAAGTAGATTTCCTGTTCATTTCGCTCCGCCTTCCGCATCGAGATCAACCGGATTTCTTCATCCGTTAGGTATAGCGCACAGCCTGAGTATAAGCATGTTTGTGCATACGTCAAGCTCTTTGGCCCACTCGGGGTTCCCCATTAGCCGGCTCCGGTCAGCCGGGCGAACAAATTTCTTCGCGCTGTAGCCGCGACTCATTTTCGTTCCCCACACTTTTGGCTTCCACTCGACGATCGCGCCCAGGTTTTCGTTCTTGCAGTGTCGGAACCAGCCCGCACCAGTCACCCATCAGGATCAAGGCTGTCGTCCAGAGCGAGTTCGGATGACGCCCCTGGCCGCCATGGCGGCCCCGGAAAACCGTCGGGGCCCTGCGCGTGTCCATGCCGCACGGCTCGCGCCGATGACAGATCTGTGGTTGCTCGAAGGCGGGGCTTCGGGCACCAACCCCTGGTGGCTCAGGGCAGAGGCGAACCGATCAAGTCGGGCAGAGAGGAGGACGGCGGCCCAATCAGGTCTGATGGTTGTCAGCCAACCCCGTGCATGGTTCACCGCCTCCGCTCCATTCCTCAGGCGAATGCCCGCTGCCGTCAAACGGTATTTGCTCCCGCATCACGTGATAGCAGGCGCGCGGCGAGGCTCGCCGCGCTTATGCCAACAAGCGATCTGCGAGCGATCGTTCGCCATCCCCGGAACGACACGCCGGGCCTTTTCAAAAGCCAATTCTCGACGGGAGGGCGATGGAATATCATCAGCCCTTTTGGAGTGAGCGCCGCCCGCGCGGCGCTGCGTCGCGGCTACCTATGACCACAGTACAATGGAGATACCTGATGGAAACCACGGTTGGCGCCGACAATTTCAGGGTCAGGTGCCTGAAGCTTCTCGACGATCTAGGCCAATGCCACCGCACTGCTCACCTTCGCGGATAAGGGCCTGGCAGGTCGGGCCGGGCTTCGTTCGTCGCCCCAGCAGGCTGACTGACGTTTTCTCTCGGTACCGATTGGTCGGAGCGCTTGTTGGCGGGCTGTGCCTGCTGTTGTGCACCGACGGCCTGGCGGCGGACGTGCCGCCAGCGCGGGGATCCGCGGCGCCGGCAGCCGACCCGGGCCGCTGGGTGCTGTGGCTGCCCGAGCAATCCGTCAGCAGTCTACTCGCCGTACCGGAAGCCGCTGCGCCGCCGCTATTGGCGATGATCGTTGACGATTCGATTCAACAGCGGTTCACCAGCGATGTGCTGGCCCGGAAGTGGGCGGTCGGCCCGGCGTCGCTGCCCTGGAATGCACTTGCTCTGGAACTGATCGTCAAGTACCAGCAGAACCCACTGCGCGCGGCACGCGTGCTGGCGCACGTGCACGCGGCGGCCAACGACGCGATCGGAGAGCTGGCGGCAACGCGCAGCGGAGAGGCAGCGCAAGCGGTGGCAGTGCATGTGGCGAGCGCCGCGGTCCTGGCGCACTTCTACCCGCGCGAGTCGCCGGGACGCCTCGAGGCCCTCGGCATCGGCGCCATGCTGGCGGTCGCTGCCAAGTCAGGCATCTCACCGGAGGCGCTTGCCGCCGCTCGCCAGGCAGGCCACCGCATCGCCGCCGCGGCGATCCGGCGCGCGCTTGACGATGGCGGCGATGCGACCTGGAACCCGGCGGATCGTCCGGCGGCCGCTGCGCCAGTCTGGCGCGCGGCACCGCCGCTCAATCTATACCAGCCCACCGAATCGCTGGCCGGGCGGTGGCGGACCTGGGCTCTGACCGACGGCGGCGAGATCGCTCCGCCACCGCCTCCGCCCTACGGCAGCGATCGCCACCGGGAAGAGGCTCGCGAGGTGCTGCAGGTGTCACGCGCCTTGACCGCGGAGCAGAAGCGCATCGCCGACGAGTGGAACCTCGACAAGGGTTCGGTGACACCGCCGGGGGTCTGGAACCGCAAGGCGATCAACCTCGTGGCGCGGCACCGCCTCGACACCGCCGAGACGGCGCGCTTGCTGGCGGCGCTCAATGTGGCGATGGCGGACGCGCTCGTCGCCTGCTGGCGGGCGAAGTTCGAGCACTGGACCGTGCGGCCGGTCAATGTGATCCGCGAGCAGCTCGATCCGAGTTTTCTGCCGTACCTGTTCACGCCGCCCTTCCCCGCTTATGTCTCGGGACATGCGGCGGCCTCAGGGGCGGCGGCCGAGGTGTTCGCCGCCTTCTTTCCGGAGCAGGCCGGCGAACTGCACGCAGCGGCCGCGGAGGCGGCGATGTCGCGGCTTTACGGCGGCATCCACTTTCGCAGCGATAACGACGAGGGACTGCGGTTGGGCCGCGCCATCGGGCGCCGGGTCATCAAGCGTAGCCTCGGCGATCGCCACCTGCGGGCCAGCGACAAGTCCGCGCCACCCGTCGTTCAATAAGCGAAGTAGCCGGTCTGCCCGAACACTTCGCCACAACGGGGACGAATGGCGACCACCACGGGCCCGGTAGAGGAGGTCGGCGGGACAACGGCAGGCAGGCTCGTCTCCTGCCTGAACAGCAGACGGCCGTCGCCCGGATCGTAGGCGAAGACTTCGTAGCGATCGGCGCCGGGGGTCACTGCCCAGCGGAGACGCTTCTCGGTCAAATCAAGGCCAATACCGGCGACCGCACAGGCAGACCGGGCGTCGATCAGGAAGCGATGATCACGACCTGGCGATGACCTCGACGACGCCCCGGCCGGGCACTGGCTGGTCACGCGCACGCTGACCCGCGCGAACCCGTCGCTCAGCGCCTGTGGTGGCACGAAACGGGTGTCGCTGACGAGGGTATCGATGGTGGCCAACGTCCGGCCTTCCGGCTCTCGGCTGACGAGCTGGAGACGATAGCTTGCCACGCCGGCCACAGCTTGCCAGTGAATCGTCGGCCTGACTGACGCCACGGTCGATTCGTCGGCCGGTGAGGTGATCGCCGGGTTGGCGCATGAGGGCTCGGCAAGAGCGGGCAGCGCCAAGCTGAGGGCGGCCAGACCCAAGAGCCGGCCGCAAGCTGTCAGACCCAATCTCGATGGGTGCATGGGGGTTGTCATCCTCCTCGGACTCTGTTTCTCGCTGCAGGGAAATCGGCAACTCGCCGGCAACTCGCGCGGGACCCTGCCCAAGTTTCTACCTGTCCTGTGGCCATCGTCAAGCGTCGCCAATCGGCTGCTCCTGGACCCTCTGGCATGCAGGGACGAGTGGTTTTCACGTTCGACTTTGTCGCTGGCCGGTGCCCCCGTGCAAGCACCAGGGCACGCATTGGCAGCCTCAGATCGAGAGTTGACCATACTGCAGGCAGAGATATAGACTCGCTCCGACGCCGTCGGATCGACTGGACCTGCTTGCTTCAGACGCCTTCGGCACCGGTAGTCGCCTGTCCGCCGCCGGCTGCGCAATGGCGCTGATGGCAGGGCGTCGAACAGGCAGATGGGCCGGGGATCGGGGTTTTAGGCTGTCGACGTTCGAGGGGAAGGGGTATGGGAAACCGCAGGCGCATGATGCGGCCGCTGCACGTTGCCATCCAATTGGCGTTCGTCGCCGCATCGGCACTGCCGCTGGTGACGGAAGCTGCGACTTGCACCGTCGGAGCCGGCGTCAGAACGATCGGCAACGAGTTCTTCGCTTCCGCCGCATACCCGGACGGCAGCTATGAGTACCAGGTCACGATACTCCTGTGCTCGGGCGGCGTGCCGAGCTACTTCAACGGCACCTCGTTCACAGGAACCCCAGCTGCCGTCATTCAGGCCTACCGATCGCTGAATTCAACGCGGGTCTTTCGCAATCAGTGCGGCTCGATGGGCTTGATCGCGCATGATCGCTTTCTCGGCACCATCGATGACGGCGTGGTTGCCGTCGATCTGGGCCTGTCGGCCCACCCGTTGAACGCCACCTACATCGACGAATTCGTCAAGGGCATCGCGCCGGGCGAGGGTTTCCCAATCCCTTGCGGCTGCACCGGCGGCCTGGCCAGGCTGCCGGGTTCCGCCGCCTGTACGCCACCGCCGGTGGTCAAGGCGCCCGACCTGTGCATCGGCAACCCGATCGTTCCCGGCCAGGGCTGCAAGGTCCAGTGGGAAACCGACTACACCTTCGGCGGCGCCTCACCGCTGAACTTCAAGCGCTACTATCACAGTCAGAGTCCCTATCATGACCGGAGTGCCGCCCAACGCGCGCTGGGCAACCGCTGGCGACACAACCACGACGTCCTGCTCAATCCGGCCGCCGGCGCCAACCTTGTCCTCCTGCTCCGCGACGACGGCCAGATCCTCTACTTCCGCCCCAAGGCCGGCAGCGCTACCGACTGGGTCAGCGACGCCGACATCGTCGGCCAACTGAAGAAGACCGCCACCGGCTGGACCTGGCGCGAAAGCGACGACGCCGTCGAAACCTTCGATGCCGCCGGCCGGCGCCTCGCCCGCGTCGAACGAGGTGGACGCTCGCTCAGCTACAGCTACGTGCCCGGCAGCGATCGGCTCGCCGGCATCCAGGACAACTTTGGCCGCAGCCTCACCCTCACCTACAACGCCCAGAATCTCCTCAGCGAACTCACCACACCCGCTGGCGAGAGAATTACCTACACCTACGACGGCAACGGCAACCTCGCCACCGTCACTCGCCCCGACTCTCACGTGCGCAGTTACAGCTACACCAGCGTCAGCGTCGGCGGCAACGTCGAACCCGCCCTTCTCACTGGCCTCACTGATGAAAACGCCAACCCCTACGCGACCTGGACCTACGACACCAGTGCCCTCGCCGCAAGCAGCGAGCACGCCGGTGGTGTCGATCGCCATACCTTCACCTACCGAAAAGACGCTGCCGGCAGGATTACCGGCAGCAACGTCACCAACCCCCTGGGCGCGGTTACGGAATACACTTTCCACAACCTCTTCGGCGCGAACCGCGTGTCGACCATCAGCCAGCCGCTCATCGCCGGCCTCACCCGCAGCTTCACCTACGACGCCAACGGCAACGTTGCCAGCCGCACCGACTTCAACGGTCGGCTCACGACCTACACCTACGACCTGACTCGCAACCTCGAGATCAGACGCCTCGAAGCCTCCGGCCAGGCCGAAGCCCGGACCATCAGCAGCGAATGGCACGCCAGCTACCGTCTGCCCTTGCGCATTGCCGAACCCCTCAAGCGCACCCTCTTCACCTACGACGACTCCGGCAACACTCTCAGCCGCAGCGAACAGGCCACCACCGATGGCAATGGCAGCCTTGGCTTCGCCGCCCCCGTGGTCGGCAGCCCCCGCACCTGGACCTTCACCTACAATTCCCTTGGCCAGGTCCTCAGCGCCGATGGCCCGCGGAGCGACCTCACCGACCTCACCACCTACGGCTACCACGACGCCGCCGACCCCGACCCCGGCAAACGCGGCAACCTCGCGACAGTTGCCAACGCCCTGGGCCACGTCACCGAGGTCACCGCCTATGATCTGGACGGCCGGCCGCTCATCGTGGTCGATCCGAACGGCTTGACCACCACCCTCAGCTATGACCCTCGCGGCCGCCTTGCCGGCCAGACCGTCGGTGACGAACACACGGCCTACACCTACGACCCCGCCGGTCAACTCATCCGCATTACGTTGCCCGACGGCAGCAGCCTGAGCTACAGCTGGGACGCCGCGCATCGCCTCACGCAGGTCACCGATAGCCTTGGCAACACGCTGACCTACACCCTCGACGCTGCCGGCAACCGTATCCGGGAAGACACCCGCGACCCTGCCGGCCAGCTCAGCCAGACGAAGCCGCGCGTTCATGACGCGCTCGGCCGCCTCAGCCGAGAACTCGGATCCCTGAACCAGCTGCACGCCGAATACGCCTACGACCCGCAAGGCAACCTCAGCGGCATCACCACCCCGCAGGGTGCCGGCACCCGCAGCACGACCCAGGCCTTCGACGCCCTCAACCGCCTGATCCGGGTGACCGACCCGGCCAGCGGCATCACCCAATACGCCTACGACGGCCAGAGCCAGCTGATTCGCGTCACCGACCCGCGCACTCTCGCCACGCGCTACACCATCGATGGCCTGGGCAACACCAGCCAGCTGAACTCCCCAGACAGCGGCACCACCCATCGGACGTTCGACGCCGCCGGCAACGAACTGACCACGTCCGACGCCAAGGGCCAGACCACCAGCCGCCAGTACGACGCCCTGAATCGCCTCACCCGCGTCACCTACGCTGACAACAGCCACGACGTCTTGCTCTGGGATCTGGGCGCCAACGGCAAAGGACGTCTGGCCCGCATCGAGCAACGCGACGCCGCCGGCACGCTCGTCGCCGCCATCGGCCGGCAATACGACCCACACGGCCGCCTGACGCAGGAAACCCGCAGCCTGGCCGGCGTCGCCTATGTCACCCAGTACCGCTACGCCAAAGGCCGCCTGGTCGGCCTGAGCTACCCGAGCGGCAACGAGATCAACTACACCCTCGATGCCCAGGGGCAGATCAGCGAAATCCGACTCACCACCGGCGGCCAAGTCAGGACACTCGCGACCGCCATCGCGTATCACCCCTTCGGCGGCATCAGGCAACTCACCAACGGCGCCGGGCAGCTCCTGACCTGGGGCCAGGATACCGACGGCCGGCCGAGCAGTTACACCCTCGGCAACCAGACCTGGCAGATCGCCTACGACACGGCCTCGCGCATCGCCGCCCAGACCAACATCAATGCACCCGCCCAGACCGCGAGCTACGGCTATGACCCGCTCGACCGGCTGACCCAGGCTGTCCTGCCCAGCGTCACCCACGGATACGCCTACGACGCCACGGGCAACCGCTTGAGTCAGACCAGCGGCGGCGCCACTCGCAGCTATACGATCAGCCCGGCAAGCAATCGCCTGTCGGCCATCGCCGGCAGCAATGCCAAGGCGTACGCCTATGACGCCAATGGCAGCGTCACCGGCGATGGCGCCGGCCAGATCTTCGCCTACGACGCGCGCGGCCGCTTGACCGGTGTCACCGTAGCCGGCGCCACCACCACCTACCGTCTCGACCCGCTCGGGCAGCGCATCCGGAAGACCGGGGCCGAGGACACCGTCTACCACTACGACCAGGAAGGCCGACTGATCAGCGAAACCGCGCCCGACGGCACCCCCCGCAAAGACTACGTCTGGCTCGGCGACCAGCCGCTGGCCATCATTCAGTAGGACAGGGGACGGATCATGCGAAGTCTTTGCCACGACCTGCTTCACTACGCCAGCTTCCGTTTGCTCGCCCTGATCGACCTCGTGCCTGCCGCAGCCACGCTGAGAATGAAGGCGGGAGCGTCATTGCCATTTCGGTGGACCCTGCTCGCCCAAATGCTGGCTGCCGCAAGCCTGTTGCTGACGGTATTCGCCGCCTGGGCTGCGCCGAGCATCGGTGGGATGCAAATCACACCGAGCACGGTCGCACCCGGTGCGCCGACGACTATCCGCGTGACTGTCACGATTACGGATCCGACAGTCATCCCCGGCAGCGTCAACCTGCAGCGCGTCAACGACGCCGGGGCGGCGGTCGCCGTCGTGGGCTCGCTACGTGACGACGGGCTGAACGGCGACGCCGTCGCTGGTGACCAAGTCTACACCCTCGACGCTGTCTTCACCGAGACCACGCCGGTTCGACTGCGGGTGTCGGCGGGCTTCAAGGGCATGTTGAGGCGGCTGTTTTCGGCCAGTGTGCTGCTCAACATCAATCGCCCGCCTCTGGCCGATGCCGGCCCCGACCAGCGCGTTGCCCTGGGCAAGCTGGTCGTCCTCGACGGCAGCGTCTCCCTGGACCCTGAAGGAGCGCCCCTCAGCTACACCTGGTCGCTGATCGGCAGGCCTGTTGGCAGCAGCGCTGTCCTCGCCGCCGCCAACAGTGCGCGCGCGACCTTCTCCGCCGACCGTCCGGGCGACTATCTCGCACAATTGATCGTCAGTGACGGACAACTTGCCAGCGCCCCCGATGCGGTGAGCGTCTCCGTGATCCACACGCCGCCGACGGTCAGCCTGACCGCGCCGGACGAGGGCACCGTTTATACCTTGCCGGTCACCGTGACTGTGACGGCAACAGCGAGCGGAGCCGAGGTCAATACGCCGATCAGCCGGGTGGACTTCTACCAGAGCGCCACCCTGATCGGCGGCAGCACGGCGAGTCCCTATACCATCCTCTGGGCGCCGACGACGGTTGGCAGCTACATTTTGACGGCGAAAGCGACCGACAGCGCCGGTGGGGTGACGACGAGCGCGGCGCGCAGCATCACGGTGCAGGCGGCGAACGCGTTGCCAACTGTCAGTCTGGTCAGCCCGATCGTCAACGAGAACTTCACGGCACCCGCGAACGTGACGCTCACGGCAACGGCGAGCGACACCAACGGGACGGTCAGCAAGGTCGAGTTCTTCCAGGGCGCGACGCTGATCGGCACCGCCACCGCGGCGCCGTACACCGTCACCTGGAACAGCGTCCCGGCCGGCAGTTACAGTCTGACCGCCAAGGCGACCGACGACCGCGGCGGAACGTGGACCAGTGCGGCGGTGCCGATCACCGTGACTGGAGCAGGGCCGACCATCCTCTACCTGCACGGCGATCATCTCGGCTCGCCGAGAGTGGCGACCAACGAAGGCAACGTCGTCGTCTGGCGCAATCTGCCGACCAGCGAGCCCTTCGGCATGGCGCTGCCGGAAGAGGACCCGGATGGCGATGGTCGGGCGACGGTGATCAACCTGCGCTTCCCGGGGCAGTACTTCGACCGGGAGGCACAGCTGCACCATAACTACTTCAGGGATTACGATCCGGGGACGGGGCGGTATGTGCAGAGTGATCCGATTGGGTTGGCGGGGGGGATCAATACGTATGGCTATGTCGAGGCTAATCCGGTTAGCCTGGCCGATCCCTTCGGTCTAATGGGGGTAGCAGCGGGAAGAGGTAAATATCCGCCGGGCCAAGGCCCAGGGAATTTCCCGCCGGACGAGGTCATGTGTAAGCTGAAATGTGCTACTGCCAACGACGCTCTCCAGATCAGATGCGCCAATGCGTACGCCATGTGCATGATGCAATATAAAGATCCTGAAATGGGCAGGCCTAGGGGACTTCAATCTGGAGCCTCTCTCAGGTGCTTGCAAGAGTTTGAAAAATGTTCGGTGCCTTTCAACCAGTGTAAGACGAAGTGCGAGTGTCAATAAGGAGTGATTTTCTTATGCAAGAACTTGATGTGCTGCGAACTATCGGGTTTGCTGCAGCGCAAATTTTGCTCTTGGTCTGTTTTATTGCGGCGCTAGCGCTGGCCCGTTCTCACCTTCGGCCGCCTGGATGGGGATTGGTTGTGGTCGGCACCGCTTTGCTTGTATCTCAAACCATCTTGCAGTTTGGCGGTGCTGTAGTAGTTTCGCTCATGTCATTAGAGAAATTCAGGGGCTTTAATGCGATGCACCATGTCTTTGAAATCTTGGGTATTGTCGGTTCTGTATTCACGATAGCGGGGCTGATTAAGGCGGTGCAGTGGCTCACAGGAAAGCAGGAAAGGGGCCAGAGTAAATAGCCGCCTAGCTCACCCTGACCGCCGCCGACACCGACGGGACGATCGCCAAGGTCGAGTTCTTTCAGGGGGCAACGCTGATTGGCATTGCGACCGTGCCGCCGTACAGCGCCGTCTGGAGCAACGTCCCGGCCGGCAGCTACAGCCTGACGGCCAAGGCGACCGACAACCTCGGCGCGATGCGCAGCAGCCCGGCCGTAGCGATCACGGTCACCAGTAGCGGGCCGACCGTCCTCTACCTGCACGGCGACCGTCTCGGCACACCGCGTGTGGCGACCAACGAAGCCAACGTCGTCGTCTGGCGCAACCTGCCGACCGGTGAGCCGTTCGGGATGGCGTTGCCGGAGGAAGAACCCGACGGCGACGGACGGGCGACGGTGATCAACCTGCGCTTCCCGGGGCAGTACTTCGACCGGGAGACACAGCTGCAGTATAACTACTTCAGGGATTACGATCCGGGGACGGGGCGGTATGTGCAGAGTGATCCGATTGGGCTCGAAGGGGGCAACAACACCTATGTCTACGCAAATCTGAACCCGGTTTCGAATGTTGATCCGGAAGGGCTGGCGTCTTGCACGTACTCAATCTCGTCACACTCGATGACATGCACGCCAAATAGCGGCGGTAGATCTTTGACGCTTGGTCCGGTGGGGGTCTTCTCCGGGGTGCCAGGGCAATGTCGCAACAACCCTGATTGCGCAGACAACAAGGATGAAGGGCCAATTCCGCCCGGAAACTACAAGATGAATCAGGACGACCGGGAGGGTAACGAAGGTTTCTGGCGGTTGGAGCCTAATCCGCCAATTCCTGGTTGGAAGTGCCGGCTTGGCATAAATCGTTGTGGCTTCATGTTGCATCCTGGCACGGTTTCCCTTGGTTGCATTACCGCAGATCCGACGAACCCGAAAACCATGCGCCAGTACGACCGGATTGACCGCTTGCTGCAGCGAGAAAACGGAGCGAACACACTCACGGTGACGCAATGAGGCGCAAGCTGGTGATGGTCGTTGCGGCAATCGTGTTGCTCATTGGTGGGGCGATAGCTGCTGTCTCTTCGACCTTCGACAGTGCTGTCATGGCAATGAAGGGTGGTCGCTACGAGACCGCAAGACCAAAGCTTGAATGGCTGGCGACGGCTGGGCACGCTCGTGCCCAGCATCTGTTGGGTGAAATGTACGCATACGGCTGGGGGGTGACCCGGGATCGCGAGGAAGCGGTAAGGTGGTTTCGGCGTGCGGCCTATCGCGCTGAAGGGTTGAAGGACCCGGCAGCCTACGCGGCTTACTACGTTGGTCAGAACTTCTCTCAGGGCTTCGGGGTGCAGCAGGACTCGACTGAAGCCGCGTGGTGGGTCAAGTTCGCCAAAGACGGCGGCTACTCTGGCGGTCCTCGGTAGCTCGATACGGGTAGGGATCGAGAAGAAAAAAGCTCCTCCACCTGTCTCAGCCTTTGCCCTTCGCCTTCTTCTCCGCGCTGGTGACGACGGCAACACCGTGGCAGCGCTGTTCGATTCCATGTGGCCGCGGCTGGAAGCTTGTTGCCGCTTCCGCTGCCGGCGAACCTGCCGGCGCACGAGTCAGACCGCTGGCATGCTCAAAGGGAGGTCGCCTGCCTGCAGAGCTCATGGTCTCTGGCGATCCGCCGCGAGCACGGCATGGGCGAACCCGGGACCACTCATGATGGTAAGATATTGCACCGCACAAGCTGCAGCGGGCAAGTGGCCGAACGCCGGCGAGGAGTCCCTGCGGCGCGGGATCGGCAGCTGGACAGGAAGGCTATGACCGAAAAACAGGCAGACAAGGGTTCCATTCAGGTCATCGAGCGGATGATGTCGCTACTCGAGGTGCTGGCGGACATGCCGGAGC
>NZ_JAZKUD010000093.1:0-14823 GCF_036625275.1 Accumulibacter sp. | reverse complement strand
CCGCTGCTTCGGCGTGTATAACGCAAGACCTGCAGGGCGCGGCCTGCAAAAGGGTGGCCCGGGCGGACGATGGTGACCTGTTCGGGAGAGTCTTCGGAATGGGTAGTGTGTCGCGGTTTCCTTTGATCACGTCGAGCACGACTGGCTGATGCGCTTTCTAGAGCACCGGGTCGGTGACCCGGTGTTACTGCGGATTATTCGGCGGCTACTCAAAGCGGGTGTGATGGAAGCAGGGGTATTCACGGCCAGCGAAGCCGGGACGCCGCAAGGCGGACTCGTCTCACCTGTGCTGGCCAACATTTACCTGCACTACGTGCTCGATTTGTGGTTTGAGAAACGTTATGTCCGTCCCTGCAAAGGACAGGGCTACCTGGTTCGCTACGCAGATGACTTTGTGGCCTGTTTCACCCACGAAGCGGATGCGCGGCGGTTCATGGACGAGCTGACCGAGCGACTGGCCGTATTCGGGCTTGAAGTCGAGCCCAGCAAGACCTGCTTGCTACGCTTTGGTAGTAGGGCAGCGAGTGACTGCCACAAGGACGGCAGCAAACGCCCCTCGACCTTCGATTTTCTGGGCTTTACGCACTACGTGGGCAAAAGCCGCCGCGGGCGTTTCGTACTCGGGCGCCGGAGTCAGCGCACGCGAATTGCCAAGAAATTGAAGGAAGTCAGCGACCGCCTATCGGCGTTACGGGTCAAAGGCGGTCGCGCCATGATGGACTATGCCAAGCGACACCTGCGAGGGCATCTTGCGTACTATGCAGTCAGTGGCAATGCCCGCAGTATCCGCACCTATGCCTACCGGATTAGCCGCTTGCTGTTTAGGCGGCTGAACCAACGCAGTCAAAGGCGAAGTGTAGCGTGGGACCGGTTCGGTAAAATCCTATCAGGCTGGATGCCGTCTCTACGCATCCAGCACAATCTCTACCCCAAACCACTGTGGATGACTTGAGCTGGGAGCCGGATGGGGTAACGCTCCAAGTCCGGTTCTGCGAGGGCGGTGGGACGTACCGGGTGACCGGGATTCCCGCCGCTACTCACCCAATCCAGCACGATCGCTGCTGCCCCGATCACCCATAGCCCTACCGCTCCCCATTCGGTAGCCAGCTTTCATCGAGGACTTCCGTTGCAATCGCCCAAGGGCAATGGCGTGGGAGCTTGTCTATCCCGATGCCCGTCTCGGCACTGGCCAGATCGCAGGCATCGCCCCAGGCATCGGCCCACCAGTCCGGGTCGTTGAGGCAGCCGCGCAGACTCGGTGTCTTGTCCAGGCGACGAACCATTCTCTGTCGCTGACTGCTGATCGTCACTTCCCAGCTTGCCCCTCTGCGCTCGGGTTGGTGCTGCCACTTGAGGAGATGGGCCAGGAGGACCGCCATTCGGGTGGCCAACTCGCGCTGTTCGCTCTTTCCCACGTCTTCAATCTCCTCCGCGATGTGTTCCCGGTCCACCAGATCGAAACGCCCGGCACGAATCAGCCGGGCCTGCTCGCTGGCCCAGGCTACCACGTCCGTTTCGTAGTCTGTTCCCATGCCTACCCTCATAACGAGAAGATCCATCCAGTTGCGCCAACGCGGCGCCACAACGCGGAGTTATGCGATCACCCAGTGTCCTCCGCTCTGGCCGAGACATCGAGTCGGTTCTCTTACGTGCTGGCAAAGCTGCCCCATCACGCTCGACACTTCCGACAGACCCGATTCGATACAATGCTTGACCAACGGTGGAAACGCCCGTTTCCGCCCAGTCATCATTTCCGAAACCGGCATCCGCAGTCAAGCGACTACTCGTGTATCGTTTTCTGTTCAGAGAAACGATGACGCCGCGCCTACCTCTTCTTCACCGCCGGCAGATCCGTACACACGCCTTCATACACCTCTGCGGCCATGCCCACCGACTCGCCCAGCGTCGGGTGCGGGTGGATGGTATGGCCGATGTCGGTGGCGTCGCAGCCCATTTCGATCGCCAGGCAGACTTCGCCGATCAGGTCGCCGGCGTCGGTGCCGACGATGCTGCCGCCGATGATGCGGTGCGTCTTCTCGTCGAAAATCAGCTTGGTGAAGCCTTCTTCCCGGCCATTGGCCAGCGCGCGTCCCGACGCCGCCCAGGGGAAGACGCTCTTGCCGTAGGTGATCCCTTCGGCTTTGCACTGCTCTTCGGTCTTGCCGGCCCAGGCGATTTCCGGGTCGGTATAAGCCACCGACGGGATCTGCAGGGCGTCGAAGCAGCGCTTGCCGCCGTTCGCGGCTTCGGCGGCGACGTGTGCTTCATGCACGCCCTTGTGTGCCAGCATCGGCTGACCGACGATGTCGCCGACGGCGTAGATGTGCGGGACATTGGTTCGCAACTGCCTATCGACGGGGATGAAGCCGCGCTCATTGACGGCGACACCGGCTTTTTCGGCGGCGAGCTTCTTGCCGTTCGGCGAGCGGCCAACGGCGACCAGCACGAGGTCGAAGCACGCTTTTTCGTCGTTGCTGTAGGTCACCTCGATGCCTTCGGCCGTGGCTGTGGCGGCGACGACGCCGGTGTTGAGCAGGATGCGGTCGAAGCGGTGGGCGTTCTTCTTCTCCCAGACCTTGACCAGGTCGCGGTCGGCGCCGGGCATCAGCACCGCGCCGAGTTCGACGACGGTGATGCGCGAACCGAGCGCCGAGTAGACGCTGGCCATTTCGAGGCCGATGATGCCGCCGCCGACGACCAGCATGCGCTTCGGAATCTGCCGCAGTTCGAGGGCGCCGGTCGAGTCGACGACGCGCGGATCATCGTTCGGCATGAACGGCAGCGCGATCGGTTGCGAGCCGGCGGCGATGATCGCTTTCCGGAACCGGATTAGCTGGTGGCCGCCGCCGGCCAAGGCCACTTCGAGGTGATGCGCGTCGACGAACTGGCCGACGCCCTGCACGACCTCGACCTTGCGTCCCTTGGCCATGCCGGCAAGGCCGCCGGTGAGCTTGCCGACGACCTGGTCCTTGTGGCTGCGCAGCCGGTCGAGGTCGATGCTCGGCGCGCCGAAGCTGACGCCGCAGTTGGCCATGTGCTGCGCTTCGTCCATCACTCCGGTGATGTGCAGCAGCGCCTTGGACGGGATGCAGCCGACGTTGAGGCAGACGCCGCCGAGGGTCGGATAACGTTCGACGAGAACGGTCTGCATGCCGAGGTCGGCGCTGCGGAAGGCCGCCGAGTAACCGCCCGGGCCGGCGCCGAGGACCAGCATCTCGCACTCGAGGTCGGCGCTGCCGGTGATCGGCGGGGCGGCCTGCGGCGCAGGGGCGGCGCTGGCCGCTGGCGGTGCCGCAGCGCCGGTTGCCGGTGCCGCCGCCGGTGCCGGTGCCGGTGCCGGTGCCGGTGCCGCGTCGGCGGTCTCGATCAGAACGACCACCGTTCCTTCCGAGATCCGCTCACCCAGGCTGACTTTGACTTCCCTGACGACGCCGGCAACGCTGCTCGGCACGTCCATCGTCGCCTTGTCGGATTCGAGGGTGATCAGGGCGTCGTCGACCTTGACGGTATCCCCGGTATTGACGCAGATATCGATCACCGGCACGTCGTGGTAGTCGCCGATGTCGGGCACTTTCACTGCAATGATCTGGCTCATGATTTGTCCCCCGATCAGAGCAGCACACGCCGCATGTCGGCCAGGAGCTGCGCGACAAAGACGTTGAAGCGGGTGGCCAGTGCGCCGTCGATGACACGGTGGTCGGCGGTCAGCGACATCGGCAGGATCAGCCGCGGCGCGAACTCGCGGCCATTCCAGACCGGTTTCATCACCGACCGGTTGACGCCGAGGATGGCGACTTCGGGGGCGTTGATGATCGGCGAGAAATAGGTGCCGCCGATGCCGCCGAGGCTGGAAATGGTGAAGCAGGCACCGGACATCTCGCCGGGTGTCAGCTTGCCGTCGCGCGCCTTTTTGGCGAGTTCGCCGCTTTCGACGGCGAGTTGCCCCACCGATTTCTGATCGGCATTCTTGATCACGGGAACGACCAGGCCATTCGGCGTGTCGGCGGCGAAGGCAATATGGCAATACTGCTTGAGCACCAGGTTATCGCCGTCGAGCGAGCTGTTGAATTCGGGGAATTTCTTCAGCGCGACGGTGCAGGCCTTGATCAGGAAGGCGAGCATGGTGATCTTCAGACCCGACTTCTCGTTCTCCTGGTTCATCGCCACGCGAAAGGCTTCGAGATCGGTGATGTCGGCGTCCTCGTGGTAGGTGACCGCCGGGATCATCACCCAGTTGCGCGCCAGGTTCTGCGCGGAGATTTTCTTGATTCGCGCCAAGGGCCTGACTTCGATCGCGCCGAACTTGGCAAAGTCGACCTTCGGCCAGGGCAGCAGGTCGAGACCACCGCCGAGCGAGGGTGCGGCGGCAGGCGCCGGGGCAGCCGTCATCACTCCCTTGACGTAGGCCGTGACGTCTTCCTTGACGATACGGCCTTTCGGTCCGCTGGCCGGGACCCTTGAGAGATCGACACCGAGTTCGCGCGCCAGCAGGCGTACCGACGGGCTGGCGTGGGTGCGGGCGCCGAGCGCGAGGCCGGCGACCGGCGGCGCTGCCGGCGACGCCGCCGCCGGGGTCGGCACGCCACGGTCAGTGCCGCTACCCGGTACTGCGACCTCGACAGTGATGCCACTCGCCACGGGTGGTGCGCTGGGCACGGCAGCCGCCGGGGGAGCCGTGTCGGCGGCTGCCGGCACAGCGTCGCCCGCGGCAGACGCTTCGATGACGGCGACCACGGCGCCTTCGGACAGCTTCTCGCCGAGCTGAACGCGCACTTCCCTGACCACGCCGGCCACCGTCGATGGCACATCCATGGTCGCCTTGTCGGATTCGAGGGTCACCAGCGCATCGTCCAGCTTGACCAGGTCGCCGGGTAGAACACAGATGTCGATGACCGGCACGTCGGTGTAATCACCGATGTCCGGGACTTTCACTTCGATCAATTGGCTCATCAGGGGCCTCCCTTAAACCGTCATCGGATTGGGTTTGTTCACGTCGATGCCGTACCGGGCAATCGCTTCGGCAACCTTGCTGCGCTCGATCGTGCCATCGTCGGCGAGGGCTTTGAGCGCGGCAAGGGTAACCCAGCGGCGGTCGACCTCGAAGAAGTGCCGCAGCTTCGCGCGCGTGTCCGAGCGGCCGAAGCCGTCGGTGCCGAGCACCACGTAGCGACGGTTGAGAAAGGGCCGAATCTGCTCGGCGAACAGGCGCACGTAATCGGTCGCGGCAATGATCGGGCCGCGGGTATCGCCCAGGCAGGCCTCGACATGCGACACCTGTGGTCTGGCTAGCGGGTTGAGCAGGTTCGCGCGTTGCACGGCGTTGCCGTTGCGCGCCAGTTCGGTGAAGCTCGGGCAGGCCCAGAGGTCGGCATCGACTCCCCAGTCGTTCTTGAGCAGGTCGGCGGCGGCAATGACCTCGCGGAAGATCGTTCCCGATCCCAGCAGTTGCACGCGTGGCGCCGCCGGATTGCTGTCCGACGACTGACCGCGACGCAGCAGGTACATGCCTTTGAGAATGTCGGCTTCGGCACCCGCGGGCATTTCCGGATGCTCATAGTTCTCGTTCATCACCGTCAGGTAGTAGAAAATGTCTTCCTGCTCCTGGTACATGCGGCGCATGCCTTCGCGCATGATCACCGCGACTTCGAACGAGAAGGTCGGGTCATAACTGAGACAGTTCGGAATCAGGCCCGAAAGGATCAGCGAATGGCCGTCTTCGTGCTGCAGGCCTTCGCCGTTGAGTGTCGTGCGGCCGGCGGTGCCGCCGATCAGGAAACCGCGGGCACGCTGGTCGCCAGCCGCCCAGCACAGATCCAGGGTGCGCTGAAAACCGAACATCGAGTAGCAGATGTAGAAGGGAATCATCTGCACGCCATGTACCGAGTACGACGTCGCGGCAGCGATCCAGTCGCTCATCGCGCCGGCCTCGTTGATCCCTTCCTGCAACACCTGCCCGTCTTTCGACTCCTTGTAGAACATCAACTGGTCATGGTCTTCGGGAACGTATTTCTGCCCTTCCTGGTTCCAGATGCCGATCTGGCGGAAAAGGCCTTCCATGCCGAAAGTCCGGGACTCGTCGGGGACGATCGGGACGACATGCCGGCCCACTTTCTTGTCCTTGAGCAGGATGTTGAGAAAACGGACGATGGCCATCGTCGTGGACACTTCGCGACCCTCGCCCGAGGCCTTGAGCAGCGTTTCGAAAGCCGATAGTTCGGGGATTTCCAGCGGTTCGGCCAGGCGCCGGCGCTTTGGCAGGTAGCCGCCGAGGTCCATTCGCCGCTGCCGCATGTAGGTCAGTTCGGGCGAACCCTCGGCGAACTTCAGGTACGGCAGTGCCTTGATCTGGTCGTCCGGCACCGGCAGGCCGAAACGGTCGCGGAAGCGCCTGATCGCGTCGTAATCGAGTTTCTTCTGCTGGTGCGAGATGTTCATGCCTTCGCCGGCCTGGCCCATGCCGTAGCCTTTGATCGTCTTGGCCAGGATCAGCGTCGGCTGCCCCTTGTGTTCGACGGCGCTCTTGTAGGCGCTGAAGATCTTGAAGATGTCGTGGCCACCCCGGTTCAACCCCCAGACCTGATCGTCGGTCCAGTCGGCGACGAGTTTCTTGAGTTCCGGGGTGTTGAAGAAATGCTCGCGGACATAGGCACCGTCCTTGGCCTTGAAGGTCTGGTACTCGCCGTCCACCGCCTCCATCATCCGCTGTCTGAGGATGCCCTGCTTGTCGCGCAGGAACAGCGCGTCCCACTGGGTTCCCCAGATCAGCTTGATGACGTTCCAGCCGGCGCCGCGGAAAGTCCCCTCGAGTTCCTGGATGATCTTGCCGTTGCCGCGCACCGGACCATCGAGGCGCTGCAGGTTGCAGTTGATCACGAAAATCAGGTTGTCGAGCCGCTCGCGCGCGGCCATGCCGATGGCGCCCAGCGATTCGACCTCATCGGTCTCGCCGTCGCCGAGGAAGGCCCAGACCTTGCGGTCGCCGGCCTGGATGAAACCGCGGCTGTCCAGGTATTTCATGAAGCGCGCCTGATAGATCGCCTGGATCGGGCCGAGGCCCATCGAAACCGTCGGGAATTGCCAGAAATCGGGCATCAGCCACGGATGCGGGTAGGACGAGACGCCCTTGCCGTCGACTTCCTGGCGGAAACAGTCCATCTGTTCGTCGGTCAGCCGGCCGAGCAGGTGCGCGCGCGCATAGACGCCGGGAACCGAATGCCCCTGGAAGAAGATCAGGTCGCCGCCGTGCTGTTCCGAAGGCGCGTGCCAGAACCACGAGAAACCGACATCGTAGAGCGCCGCCGCCGAAGCGAAGGAAGCGATATGGCCCCCGACATTGCTGTCCCGGTTGGCGCGAACGACCATCGCCATGGCGTTCCAGCGGATGTAGTTATGAATCCGGATTTCCAGGTCGGCATTGCCGGGATACTTCGGCTGCTGGTCGACCGGAATGGTGTTGACGTATTCGGTGGCGGCACTGTAAGGAAGGTCGATTCCCTCCTGGCGCGCCTGTGCAATCAGGCATTCGATCAGGAAGTGGGCGCGCTCGGCGCCCTCTCTGTCGATGACGCCGCTCAGGGCGTCCTGCCATTCCTGGGTCTCTTGCGGGTCCGCATCGTTCATGCTGGCCGACGGCGCGTTTGCGGGCAGATCTGCCATGATTTGTCTCCTGATCTTGAGAATCGTGAATTGGATGGTTTGCTTTGCTGCCGGCCGGGATGAACGGCACTGAGCAGCTTAAACCCTTGACGGACCTCGCGGTACCGCGGTGCAGCAATCAGAACTTCCCGCATTGTAAAATTTAATCTTGTATTGTGCAATGAATCTCCGGCGCGTACCCCGCAAGCCCGGAGGGGTGTCGCCCGGCTACCGCCGGACGGCCGTTACGAGGACAATATCCACACGCGCAGGCGATGACACACCGGCTGGCGATGTCCGCACCCGGAAAATCAGGGATACTTGCGCCAAACCGTCATGGAGCGCGCCATGTTCAAAGTCGCCGTCATCGAAGACGACCTGCCCACCAGCAATCAACTCAAGGAGTGGATCCTTTCCGCCCGGCCGGGAATCACCGTAGTGCAATGGTTCACCCGCGACGACGCGGAAGCGGCCATTGCTCGCGAGGCCTACGACCTGGTCGTGCTGGATATCGAACTGGGACGCGAGCGCCATGCCGGCGTGGCGATCATCAACGCCATCAACAAGGGGGGGCGTGGCACACCGGTACTGGTAGTCTCGGCGATGCCCGCCACGATCTACCGGAGCATCATGAAAGCGCTCGATGCCTGGGATTATCTGCAGAAAACGACCTTTTCCGAGGCGGACTTCATCGATACCTTCCTGGAAATCCTCCGCGCTGCGCGCGATCGAGGCCACGGCAAAGCCTCCGTGTCCGCCGGCGACGAACTTTCCCTGGACCCCCTGCGGCAAAGTAGTCCCCTGTGGCGGGGCAAGCGGGTGAACCTGCCGCTGACCGCACAGCGCATCCTCGCCACCCTGTACCAGAAACGTGGCCAGGTCGTCTCTTACGACGAACTCTTTCAGGTCGTCAAGAGTGGCCGCAACCGGGACAACGTCCGCAAGCACATCAGCACCATTCGCGAGGCCTTTCGCGAACTGGACGAGGATTTCGACTGCATCGAGAACATCCCCATGCGCGGCTTCCGCTGGTCCGGCCAGACTTCCGGAAAAGCGTTCGAATCAAAATGACCACAGCGCAGGTCTGGCTGGCGTCCTTCCGGCTGCGCATCCTCTTCCGTAGCGCCTTCCTGCTCCTCGCTCTGGCGGTCGTCGCGATGACCGTCACCGTCCTGCAGGAGGAAAAGCAGCGCAGCTACGACAACTATCAGGAGGGCTTCGCCAAGACCAAGGAACAGATCGTTGCCCGGCTGCGCCACCCGGCCGGGCAACTGGCGCTCCTCAATCCGCCCCGCAGCCTGCTTCCGGCGATCGCGCTGCGGCCGGTCGTGCTGCCCTTCGCAAGCCTTGATTTCGACGACCAGAACAAGGTCCGGCATGCCGTGGAAATGGCCGGTTGCCTGGTTCAGTACAGGAATTACGGCAGTCTGTGCATTGCCATCGGTAACAACCCATGGGCCGGCGGCTTCATCTATGCTGCCGGCACCTTCGCCAGCGGCGCCCTCGTCCCGCACCGGATCGGCGACGAATACCTCGATGGCGCCCACCGTTTGCGAGTGGTCATGAGCCTGCGCGGCCAGACCTACCGCTGGCTGGCACCCTTTGAAACCCTGACCGGCAACGCCCGTCCGCAGGCCGAAGGCGTGCGCGGCCGTTTTACCGGCTACCTGGAACTCGCCGGCCGGGATTACAGCACCGCCAAACCGTTAAGGGAATTCCGCGGCTGGGTATGGCAGAGTGCGAAATGCCTCGATGTCGCCGACGAGGACGAGGCGCACTGCGCGAAGAAATCCTTCTTCTCGCTGCGCCTGCCGGTCGACGCGCTGCGCGATGCGCTCTTCGAGGGCAAGCGGCCCCTGTGGCCGCCGCCCGACCTCGACCAGTTCCAGGTCCGCATCGAAGTGTTACCGCCCGGTGACGAGAAGGCGCTCTTCGACAGCCATGAAGAGGGGGCGGTCCCGCCCTTTTCGCTCAACGAACTCACCGGCCTGCTGCTGCCGGGAGAAACGCTGAGCATCCGCAAGGCGGGCAGCGGCAACGAGGCGGATTTGGTGCAACTGAAAGGCCGGGACGAGATGATCGAACAGACCTCACCCCTGCTCACCCGGCTGATTCGCAAGCTGCCGGTAGAAAGCTATGACACCCCCGTCGAACTCGTCGACGAAGTGGCCACGCCACTCGGAAATTACCGGATTCTGCTCAAGGGCGACGCCCGCAGCGTCAACAAGACCCTGAGTGCCGTCGCCACCCGTGTTTCCTGGTTCGTCGGCGCGATGCTGCTGGCCATCGGACTGGCGTGGCTGGTCATCGAATGGGGCATCGTCCGTCGCATCACCCGCCTGACCCGGCGTTCCAGCGAGCTATCCAGAAGCGTCCAGGCCACCGGCGGTCTGGAACCATTCGATCTGGCCGACCTGCGGGGCAGCGACGAGCTGGGTATCCTCGCCAACTGCCTCAACGACCTCCTGCGCCGGGTCAAGGAGGATGCCGAACGGGAGAGAATCCGCGCCGAGCAGGAAAAGGATCTGTGGCATGCCGTCGGCCACGAAATCATGTCGCCGCTGCAATCCCTGCTGGCGCTGCATGGGCACCCGGACGACCCCAGTCATCGCTACATCAACCGCATGCAGCAGGCGATACGCATCCTGTACGGCAGCGCCAGCCCCAGCGAGGCCTTTCAGTCATCCGCCCTGCAGGTACAAACCATCGATATTGCCGAGTTCCTCCGCAACGTCGCCGACAACGCAGGCATCACCGACCTGAGCTACACGCCGACCGACAGACCGGTCCCGGTGCGCGCCGACGAATACCCGCTCGAAGACGTCTTTTCGCACATCCTGAAGAACGCCGACCGCTACCGATACCCCGGCACCCCGATCACCCTCACCCTGGAAACCCGTGCAAACACGGCCACGGTCATCATCCACAACGAAGGCCCCCCGATCGCCGACGATCTGATCGACAAAATCTTCGAGTACGGGGTGTCCGACCAACCGGAAGCCGGCGCCAAAGGCAACCGTGGCCAGGGACTGTTCGTTGCCAAGACCTATATGGCCAAGATGGGCGGCACCATCGCCGCCTGCAACGTCGAAGGTGGCGTGAGTTTCGTTCTGACATTGCAGCGGGCGACCGGCGGGGAAACCCGCTAACGCGCAGGGCAGGCTTCCACTGCGGGTACTATGGCAGCATCCTGCGAGACGAAAACCGTAGTTGATGTTCCGGCTCGATGGAACGAACCAGTCGCGCGTGGCCACGCGGGCGTAGCTCGGAATGAAGTACCAGGAAGCGCCGCGCAACACGTGCCTGACAGAGCATTCTCCGGTCATCCAGGCCAACCCATCGCCCGGCGCACCCGCATAGTTCCTGTTCCAGCCATCCTTGATCCATTCCCAGACATTGCCGATCATGTCGTCCAGATGCAAGGTTGACGCTGCTTGATGAAGGCTCATATTCTCTCGTTGGTAGCGTTGGATTTCCTATTCTTAATGTGAAAGTCGCGTCAGCGACTCACGAATCTCCCTTCCCCCTCGCGGGGGAGAGGTCGGGGGAGAGGGAAAACGGTCATGGCTTTCATGATCGTGGGGTGCCTGAAAAAGTCATGACCGTTAACAGCGACTCACGAATCTCCCCTCTCCACTTACGAGAGGGGTCGGGGGAGAGGGAAAACGGTCATGACTTTCATGACCGGAGGTGCCTGGAAAAGTCATGGCCGTTAGCGCGAAGATAGAGGCGGTCATGACTCTTTTCGTGTTACGGAAGAGCGCAGAAACTGTGGTCTGACCCATTTTTCCTCAAGTACCAGTGCGCACTGGTCTCGTGTATGCTCTGAACACGCAACATATCCTTGGGCCGCCCGCCATGAAGAACATCACCCTCAGCGCCGATGAATCCCTGATCGAAGCGGCACGCGCGCGCGCGCGGGCCGAGCAGACCACCTTGAATGAACAGTTTCGGCGCTGGCTTGAGACCTACGCCCAGACGCGCGGGCGCATGGACCGCTACGAAGCAGTCATGAACGGCTTGCGTGGCAAGCTGAAGGTCGGCCGCAAGCTGAGCCGCGAGTCGATGAATGAGCGCTGAGTTCTTCATCGACACCAACATATTCATCTACCAGCTTGACACCACCGATCGCCACAAGCACTAGGTAGCCGAAAAGATCATTCGCGACGCCCTGACCACGGGCAACGCATGCATCAGCTCGCAGGTTGTGCAGGAGTGCCTGAACGTTATCCTGCGCAAGGCCGAAGTCGCGCTGTCGCCCGAAGAGGCGCGCAGCTATCTCGATGCCGTGCTGGCACCGCTGATGCGGGTCACCGCGAGCGAGGCCCTCTACCACCAGGCGCTTGACGTCCAGATGCGCTGGCGGTTCAGCTTTTACGACGCGCTGATCGTGGCCGGAGCCATGGCCGCAGGCTGCCGCACCTTGTTGAGCGAGGACCTACAGCATGGGCAAGCCCTCGACAGTCTGACGGTCATCGACCCTTTCAGATGAGGCGCCAAATCGAAGTAGGGCGGGGAAATAGGGGACGAATCGAAATAGGGGACAGACCACGTTTTCTTGTTTCGGTCCAGATGATTACCCTCGTGACGAGGTCTTGCGCAGTCGGGCTGCCAGCCGATCATCGAGGAGGGCCATGGCCTCTTCGTGTCCGCGAAGTCTGGTCTCGGCGGCGTCGACTAGCTCCAGCGTCTTTGCCACTTTGCCGAAAAGCCATTCGCCGTACCTCGATTCCTGGTCGATGAAAAAATCCGACCACAGGGTGTCGGCTGCATTCTCGACCGAGATCATGATCCCGACCGGCCGGTTGTTCTTCGTGACGACGACCGGCTCACGGCGTACGGAGTCGAGGCATTCGCCGAAACGGTTCTTGGCTTCGCGCGCCGTCATGACTTTCATGGACGTACCTGCCCGGTCGGGGTGCCGGTGTCCAATGTAGCCACTACGGCATGTGACGCAAGACCGAGTCCAGAGTCTGGACTCGATTCCCGCTTTCGCGGGAATGACGGACGAGGGCGAGACATATGACCACGGCGGCCACGGACATCACAGAGGACAGACCCGTCGCGGGAAAGACCAGTCGTCGGCATGTGGCGGCCAGCCACCCGTCCCTGATTGCGTTTACCGGCCGCGATGCCGCACACTCTCCGTGTTCCCGGTGTCCTTTATAACTTCTGTCTCCTTGGTCGCTCTGACCGGGTTTTTCACGATGAATCTCTGGTTGCGTGTGTTCCTGCCCTTTGCGGCAGGCTATTACTTCTCCTACTTCGTGCGCAATGTCAATGCGGTGATCGCGCCGGAACTGACGCGCGAACTCGGCGTGTCCGCCGCCGACCTCGGCCTGCTGACCTCGGCTTACCTGCTGGCCTTCGGCGCCGTGCAGCTGCCGCTGGGCGTCACGCTCGACCGCTGGGGGCCGCGGCGCGTCGAGACCGGCCTGCTGCTGATCGCTGCCGCCGGCTGCGGCCTGTTCGCGCTGGGCGGGACGCTGCCGCAACTCGCGGTCGCGCGCGGCCTGATCGGGCTTGGTGTTTCGGCCTGCCTGATGGCGTCGTTCAAGGCCTTCGGCCAGTGGTTCGGCGTCGAGCGACAGGCCTCGCTCAACGCGGCGATCATGGCTGCCGGCGGGCTGGGCGCGCTGACCGCGTCGACACCGCTGAGTTGGGCGATTCCGGCGCTCGGCTGGCGCGCCGTGTTCGTCGCCCTGGGCGTCGCGGGCCTCGTCATCGCGCTGCTGATCTGGCGCACCCCGGACAAGCCCGCGGCCGGCGCGGCCGGCGAGTCGCTGCCGCGGCAGCTCGAGGGGCTGTGCGACATCCTGAGCAGCCGCGCCTTCTGGCGCTACACGCCCCAGTCGGCGCTGATCGTCGGTGGCTTCATGGCGCTGCAGGGACTGTGGGCGGTGCCGTGGCTGATGAATTTTTCCGGTCTGCCGCGCGCGGCGGCGGCGCATCACTTGCTGCTGATGAGCCTCGGCATGCTGCTCGGCTTCCTCGGCATCGCCTTCGGCATCGGCCCGCTCACCGCGCGCGGAATCTCCGCCGAACGCGTGCTGCAGACCGGCATGGGCCTGGGCATGCTGGCGACGCTGCTGATCGTCACCGGCACCGGCCCCAGCGAACCGCTGTGGTTTGCGCTCGGCCTCGTCTTCTCGGTCGGCAACCTGGCCTACGCCCTGCTGCAGAAGCACTACGCCGGCAGCCTCGCCGGGCGCGTGAACACCGCGCTCAACCTGATGGTGTTCGTCGGCGCGTTCTCGATCCAGTGGGGTTTCGGCGCCGCCGTCGATGCCCTGCAGGCGAGCGGCATGAGCATGCGCGACGCCTACCAGGCGACCTTCGGCGTCCTGCTGGCGCTGCAGGTCGGCGGCTGGCTCTGGTATCTCGCCGGTAGCCTGCGCGCCGCGCGCGCAGCAACATGAAGCAAAAGCGCACGGCATGACCCGGCGCCGGCGGCAACTCAGGGAGTGAAGTGTTGCTCGTGGATCCAGCGGGCGAAGACCGGCACCAGCAGCTCGCCGTCTTCGCCGAGGATCTGCCGGCGACGCAGGATGCGCCGTGTGGCGGCGTCGCCGGCCGGCGCGTCACGGCGCGCCCGATCCGCGCGCGCCGCGGCGGCGACGATCGCCTGTGCCGCCGCCGGCAGATCCTGCCAGACGTTGCGGAAGTAATAGCCGGCCTGGTCGAGCAACTCCTCCTCGACTGCCGCCAGATCGGCGGCGGTCGCCGAACGGCGCTGCGCGGCGTTCAGGTGATCGACGAGCAGCGAGCCGTAAAGCTGCGTCAGGTACGGCTGCCCACCGCTGCGCGCGACCGCGGCCTCGGCGATCGCGCGCGGAATCGTCTCCGGCGGGAAGTCGTCGATCGGGCGCACGAGCAGCTCGACCGCGGTCGCGCGCTCGAGGTAGCCGATGCGGATCTCGCGCAGGTTGATGAAGTGGTCGTTCCACAAGGCGTCGAGTTCGTCGAACGGCGCCGCGCCGGCAACCAGCAGGCGGACGCGGCGGCGGTGCTGGATGGTCGCCCGCAAGAGCCCCATGAACTGCAGCAGTTCGTTGCCCGACGCGGGAAAGAGGCTCGCCAGACGCTCGAACTCGTCGATGCAGATCAGAATGCGCGGCGCGTCGGCGAGGTTTTCGAGCGCGTCGAACCAGGCGCGCAAGGCTTCGATCGGCGCGCCGTCGGGAAACG
>NZ_JAZKUD010000092.1:0-15143 GCF_036625275.1 Accumulibacter sp. | reverse complement strand
TGGTCGACTCCTTGTCGCTTCCCGCCGGGCGTCCGCGCTGCCTCCGGTATGCCTCGATCCCGGCCTGCATTTCTTCACGCGTCATCGGCCGTTCGTCTTCGTTCTTGCCGTCCCAGACATACGGTGCCTTGGCGCGTACTTTCGCCACGTCAGTCTTGCTCTCGCCGCGCTTGAGAGCGGCGCGCATCTTATTGGTCACCGTTGAAGTCATCTTCGAGCCACCCATGGTAAGCGCTCCTTTCCTCTTCACTCGCCGGTCGAAAACTGACAATCCGCAATGCATCTTCGCGCGCCACATGCACCACCGTCAGTACCGCCAGCACATCAACACGTAAGCGAACGACTGTGTCCGCTGTTCGCCACCGCGCACGCTTTCAACGTCCAAGCGGTAAGGGCTCTCCAGCACCATCACGGCATCGAGAAAATCCAGCCCGTGCTTGTCGAGGTTGGCTTGCCGCTTGGCTTCGTCCCAAAGAATGTGCGTGCTCATCGGATTTATTGTGGTAACAGTAATTAAGGAAGTCAAGAATTTTCGTTGCTACGCAAATCGAGGCCTAACGAGTAAGGTCAGATCGTGCGAGCGAAGCCACGATCTGAACCGTTTGTTGGACGAGCCCCGGGGAGCCTGCCGGGCTGCCTTGAAAATAGGTCTTTGGGAAGGATGCCGGGTAGTCGTTGTGCCCAGCTGGCGGGCGTTTGGACCCGCGTCGAATGCCTGCCGTTGCGGCAGACGATGCCCCATCTGGGCGGTCACGGGGGAAGAACCCCGGATGGATCGCCGACTGAAGGCGAGCCGGCTTCTCAGCTTGCGGGCGCTGAACTCCCGTGACTCGCCAGGGATCGTTCGCCTACCCGATCAGCAGGTCGCTCCGGCCACCAGGGGAGCGGGCAGTGGCCCTGGAAGGACGACGGAAAGCGCGTTCTGACGATCGCCATGACCGCCCCACAGCAGGTGCACACGATGGGCGCCCGTTCCTTGAACCAGGCCGTCGCCGGCGCAGGAGCGAACTTCAGCAGCCGCTGCAGCAAGGAACCTGCTTCTTCAGCGGACGTTCCAGCCATGGCTGCCTCAAAGCAGCGAGATTCTATGCGCGCCGGCTGTTTTGGTGAGCACAAACTCGACCGGCAGGAACTGGCTGATCACCTCCACATTGGTCTGCAGATGCGAAGACAAGTTCACCGTGGTGAAAGACCCCGCACCGGCAAGTGCCAGCGGCAGGACCAGTTGATCTGCCAAATGCTCGCCCACCGCTGCAGTGCTGCCATGAAAATGCCGGGCGAGCTTCGCTGCGCGGCTGGCCACCACTTCAGCCGGCAAACCCTTTTCGCCAAAGGCGGTGAACAGTTCGGTGATTTCACGGTATTGCAGCTCAACCAGTAAAGCATTCCCTGGCCCCTCGCACGGAGACAGGGCACGCATTTCCTGTTGCAATTCCCCCAGCACCCCGCCGAGCTGCAAGTGCAGTTCCGCCAGCTCGCGTTTGGCCACTTCAACGGGCACCCCCGCGACGATGGCCGTGGCCTGCCCTGCGCGCAGCTCGCCACGCTCCAGCAACTCCAGGGGCTGCAGGGCAGGGACCGGGCGTACGCTGGCGTACAGCTCACCGCCGCCGGCCGGATAAAAGCCGTGGCGCAGCAACTCGATCTTCATCTCCGCACCCATGCGCAAGAGCAGCGGCAGCCAGCTACGGCTCAGGAAATCGGCCGGCGGCGCCGCCGGATTGTGGGTTCCGCCGCTGATCCGCAGCGTACTCGGAGCATCGGCGAACCACAGCGCCGGCAGCAAGGTTTGCAGTACCAAGGTGCAGCTACCGGCCGTGCCAATGGCAAAGCGGTAGTCGTCACCACGAATCTTGCCAGGGACAAAGCTCAGGGACTGTGAACCCGGTGCTGCCCCCTGGACCTGTGCGCCACAGATCTGCGCGGCGGCATTCACCGCCGTCAGATGCTGCCGCAACAAGCCCGGCTTGCTGCGCCTTGCGCGAATTCGCTCGATGCGAAACGGAATTGCGGTAATCATCGACAAGGTCAGTGCGGTACGCAGAATCTGCCCGCCGCCTTCTCCGTGCGATCCGTCGAGTTCAATCATCTTCATGCTTTCTTCTTGTTCCGGATAGTCACTTTCAGCCCTTGACGCACACTACCTGGCGCAGCGTATGTACCACCTCCACGAGTTCGCGCTGCGCGTGCATCACCGCATCGATATCCTTGTAGGCCATCGGGATTTCATCGATCACCTCGGCATCCTTGCGGCACTCGACATGTGCCGTGGCCCGCACCTGGTCGTCCACCGTAAAGCGCTTCCTGGCCTGGGTGCGACTCATGCTGCGGCCGGCGCCGTGACTGCAGGAGCAAAACGATTCCTCATTGCCGAGACCGCGCACGATGAAGCTCCTGGCGCCCATCGAACCCGGAATGATGCCGAGTTCGCCTTTCTGGGCCGAAACTGCCCCCTTGCGGGTGACCAGGACTTCCGCGCCAAAGTGAGTCTCGCGCTGAACGTAGTTGTGGTGGCAGTTGACGGCCTCGACGCTGGCACCAAACGGTTTGGCGATCACGCCACGCGTCGCGGCAATGACATTCTGCATCATCAGCAGACGGTTTCGCCGCGCAAAATCCTGCGCCCAGCCGACCGCTTCGACATATTCATCGAAATGCTGGCTTCCCTCCTCAAAATAGGCGAGGTCACGATTCGGAAGGTTGGCCAGGTGCTGCTGCATGTCCTTCTGTGCCAGCCCGATGAAGTGGCTACCGATGGCATTGCCGACGCCGCGTGAACCGGAATGCAGCATGAACCAGACGCGATCCGCTTCGTCGAGACAGACTTCGATGAAGTGGTTGCCAGTGCCAAGCGTGCCGAGATGCTTGCGGTTGTTGGTATTCTTCAGACACGGGTGCCGGTCGGTGATGCGTGTGAAGCCGGCTAGCAAAGCGGCCCATATGGCATCGACGGTCTCGGGTGGCGTATCCCACGACCCTTCGTCGCGCCGGCCCCGGCCTATCGTCCGCCCGTGTGGCACGGCGCGCTCGATGGCCGTACGCAGTGCATGCAGATTGTCCGGCAGATCGCTCGCCAGCAGCGTCGTGCACGCGGCCATCATGCCGCAGCCGATATCGACGCCGACGGCAGCCGGGATGATCGCGCCCTGCGTCGGGATGACGCTGCCGATCGTCGAGCCCTTGCCCAGGTGTACATCCGGCATCACCGCCAGGTGCCGATAGATGAAGGGCATCCTGGCGGTGTCGATCAACTGCTTGCGGGCTTCGTCTTCAACCGGAACGTCTTGCGTCCACATCTTGATCGGTTTGCCGTTTTCGACTTCGAGGAGTTGGTAGTCCATTTTCGCTTTTCTCTTCACGGATGGTCGGGGGCCTGCTTCTTTTGCAGGCCTTCCTGATGTACGCGGCGGGCGAGTGCCTGGCGTTCGCGTTCCTTGATACGGCAGGACCGGCATCGTACCGCGCGTGTCTCGACATTCCCCCGGGCCACTTCGTACCACCACTTCTGCTGCGCTGCAGTCCAGACGCACTCGACACCGCAATCCCTGCACCGGAAGGCGATGTCCACGTAGTAACCGCGATCGACGAACGCGGGCACTCCGTAACTGCTGCCGTAAGCCAGTCGGGTCGCATCGCAGAACACGGCGCCCGGAGGAGGGACGTCAACTGGCAAGGGACGGTGCTGAATGCGCGTCGTACGCCGTAACCTGGCCGTCTTGATTTCCAGCTTGCGCTGTTTTCCGCTTTTCATGATTTCACCTGCACTTTCTGATCACCGAATTTTCGGGTTTTCACCGTTCACCCTCTCCCTTCATCGCAGGAGAGGGTGAACGACTTACGCGCCCTTGATGTTCACCAGTCCGCTCAACACCTGATCGAGGCCACCAAACACCGAGATGCGGTCGATTCTTTCCGCCACACGTTCCAGCGTTTCCAGCTCCTTCAGACGCAGCGCGACCGGGTTGCCTTCCATCACTTTCGCGGTATTGAGCAGCGAACGTGTTGCCGCGGTTTCCTCACGGCGACGAATGACGTTCGCTTCAGCCAGCTTCTCGGCCTCGACCACCTTGGCAAGAATGGTCTTCATCTCGCCGGGCAGAACGATGTCCTTGACGCCGATGCTGCTTACCTCGATCCCGAAACCGTTCAGCTTGCGCGCCACGTGCGCACTGACGGCTTCGTCGATGATCTGCTTGTTCTCAAGCAGTTCGTCGAGCGATCGCGTTCCCACTGCGGCCCGCAAGCCGAACTGCAATTCGCGATACAAGTGCTCTACCGGCTTGGCCAGCCTTTCGTGCGCCAGCAGCACGTCGGTATAGCGCCAGGTAGCCGCAAGGTTGAGGCGCAAGCCGACCTTGTCGCTGCTCAGGATTTCCTGGCCCGACACTTCCATGTTCTGCAGACGCATATCGACGAGCTCGACCAGCACTTCGCGGTTGAAGCGCCAGAATACCTCAATGCCGGGCGACATCAGTCGCTGCACCTTGCCGTCGACGCGCAAAACGCCGACGTGGTAGGCAGGCACCTGCGCGATCAGCAGGCCGGCCAGGCCGCTCACCGCGTGTGCCCGCAGGCTCGGCTGCAGGAAGTGCGCTGCCAGTTGCGGTGCGACTTCATAGCCTTGCTGCAGATCGACTTTTTCCAGTCTCTGCTCGACCAGGCCCTTCCAGAAAACGCGGCGGGATCCAGGTGCCAGCACTTCGACCAGAACCTTGTTCTCGTAGCGCAAACCTGCCTCGTCTTCACCCAGTTCCATGCAGATGAAATGTTCCGAGACGGTCTGCGGCTGGTGCTGCAGCAGATAGTCGACCAGCGTGATATCGAGCATGGGAGCGTCGAGCTTCCAGGTCTGGAGCGAGAGCCGGTTCACGGGGTCGAAGAAGTAGTGGCGGCCCGCGCTGAGGATGCGCTCGAAATCGCCGTCCTTGAGCAAGGCAGCACGTTCACTCTTCAACACGACGAAACGCTTCAACATGTTCATTCTCCTTTTCTTCTCATTTTCTGTTGCCGGTCAATGCCGGTTCGCTGGGCCGATTGCCCGGCACTCGCGGGGAAGCGAGTGGCAGCTTGCCGGAAGTCAGCGCTTTTCCCTTGGTGCCGAGGCACGCGGGGGAGGGCTGACATTCCTGCTTCGTCGCCGGCTCACCGTGCCGCCAGTGCGGGACAGTCGCCGACCGAACCGGCAGCGGGGGCTTGCGCATCCCGCGACCGACGGGTACTGCTAGCTTACGCTGTCGTGGAAAGACAGTTTGGAGCGGGAATCGAACCCGCGACACACTGATGATGAGTCAGTTGCTCTAACCGATTGAGCTATCCAATGGGGGCGACCCGGGAATCGAACCCGACGAGCTCCCGACGAGATCGCCCGTTATCGCCTTCCCGCTGTGGCGGCATGCACAGAAACGACAGACCGGAATCCGGTCTCTGCGCACCGGCGGGGTCTTGATCCCCTGCCCGTGGGCCTTGCAGCGATGTGGCGACAACTCTCTCAAAGCGGAATCCGTGCCAACCTCCGAAAAAACTACGGCATTTCGAGCAAACCATTGATCTGTAGTGACTTTCAGAAAATTTTCGGCTTTCGTGGAAACCGGAATGGGCGGATTCTCATAGAATATCAAATCGCCATTTATCCAGGAGGATAGTCAACATGAAGAGGACCGTCGTTATCGGTTTTCTCGGTACGCAACTCGATTACGGTGGCAGGGGCAGCGTACGCTGGGAGAAATGGCGGCCGACGGTCGCTCTCTGCCAGCAGGAGGAGCTGATCGTACATCGCCTGGAGTTGCTGCACGATGCGCGCAGCCGCGGGCTGGCCGAGGGTGTGCAGGCCGACATCCAGTCGGTATCGCCCGAAACCGAAGTCTGCCGCGCCGAGATCGAGTTGCGCGACCCCTGGGATTTCGAGGAGGTCTACACGACGCTGCACGACTTCGCGCGCGCTTACCCGTTCGACTCCGAGAACGAGGATTACCTGCTGCACATCACCACAGGAACCCATGTCGCACAGATCTGCTGGTTCCTGCTGGCCGAAGCGCGCTATCTGCCGGCCCGACTCCTGCAGACCTCACCGGCACGCAAGAAGGAGGTGGCGAATACTGCCGGAAGCTACGAGATCATCGATCTGGACCTGTCGCGCTACAACAAGATTGCGCAGCGCTTCCAGCGCGAGCGCGCCGACACGCTGAGCTTCCTGAAATCCGGGATTGCCACGCGCAACGCTGACTTCAACCGCATGATCGAGCAGATCGAACGGGTGGCGGGGCGCTCGAAGTCGCCGATGTTGCTGATCGGCCCCACCGGTGCGGGCAAATCGTTTCTCGCTCGCCGGGTATATGAACTCAAGCGACAGAAGCAGCGTCTGGCCGGACGTTTCATCGAGGTGAACTGCGCGACCTTGCGCGGTGATTCGGCCATGTCCAGCCTCTTCGGCCATGTCAAGGGAGCCTTCACGGGTGCGCAGAACGAACGCCCCGGCCTTCTACGCGCGGCCGATGGCGGATTGCTGTTTCTCGACGAGATCGGCGAACTCGGGCTGGACGAGCAGGCGATGCTGCTCAAGGCGATCGAGGAAAAGCGCTTCTTCCCCTTCGGTGGCGACAAGGAAGCGACGAGCGATTTCCAGCTCATCGCCGGCACCCACCGCGACCTGCGCCATTGGGTCGCCGAGGGGCATTTCCGCGAAGACCTGTATGCACGCATCAACCTGTGGACCTTCGACCTGCCGGGCCTGGCACAACGGCGCGAGGACATCGAACCCAATCTGGATTACGAGCTGGAACGTTATGCGCGTGACCATGACCAGCTCGTACGCTTCAACGTCGAAGCCCGCCGCCGCTATCTGACCTTTGCCAGTTCGGCGGACGCTGCCTGGCGCGGCAATTTCCGTGAACTCTCGGCATCGGTCACGCGCATGGCGACTCTGGCCGAAGCGGGGCGGATCACCGAGGCGCAGGTCGTCGATGAGATCGAGCGACTGGGCGACAGTTGGGGCAGCAGCCGGTCGGCCGATGCAGTCGCCGGTATCCTGGGCGAACAGGTCGAGCAACTCGACCTCTTCGATCGCTGCCAGCTCAACGCGGTGATCGCGGTTTGCCGGCAAGCGGCAAGCCTTTCGGACGCCGGTCGTCAACTCTTCGCCGTATCCCGCCGGGACAAGAAAACTGCCAACGACGCTGACCGGCTGCGCAAATACCTGTCACGCTTCGGTCTCGACTGGACGGCAGTGAATCACCCATGATCTCGACCGAGATGCTTTCACGCCTGGCGCTGGTCATTGGCGCATGCAGCGCAGAGGGTCTTGCCGTTGGCAGACAGGCAGACCCGGTCCCGACCGGCTTTCTTGGCGGCGTAGAGGGCTTTGTCTGCAGCCCGGAGCAGGTCGTCCTCATGGTTCATGTCGTCCTCCCGGTTGGCCACGCCGATGCTGACCGAGGTCTGGATCTCCATACCGGCGATGTTGATCTGCATCGCCTTGACCATCCGCCGCAGACGCTCCGCAGCCAGCAGGGCAGCTCGGGGGTCGGCGTCGTGACAGACCAGCAGAAACTCCTCCCCGCCGATCCGGCTGACACTGTCGTCCTTGCGGGCCGCAGACTGGATGGCCTTGGCCACCTCCTGCAATACCCGATCACCCACCGCGTGACCGTATCGGTCATTGATGGACTTGAAAAAATCAACATCGATCATGAGGGCGGCCATCGGTTGGCCCGTACGCTGGGAGGCGCTCCAGAAGCGGCCCAGCGACTCCATGCCGGCCCTCCGATTGGGTAGCTCGGTCAGCAGGTCGGTCATCGCGGCATGTTCGAGCCGCCGGTTGCTGATCGCCAGTTCGGCGGTGAACTGTTTGAGCTGTGTCCGGTCGTTCTCCCAGGCCTCGAGCAGCTTCACGTAATGCAGGGCAGCCCGCATGCGGGCGCTCAAGGCACGGACATTCACCGGTTTGCTCACGTAATCGTCGACCCCCGCTTCGAAAGCCTCGATGATCTTGCCTTCGTTCTCTTCGCCGGTCAGCATGATCACATACATGGACTGGCCCCATTCGGTGGCACGCATGGCGCGGCAGAACTCGACCCCGTCCATGACCGGCATGTGCCAGTCGGTGATGACGATCTGGGGCATGACTTCCAGGGCCAGGGCCAGGCCATCCTCGCCATTTTCGGCCGTGTGGACCCGGCAACCGAGAAGGTGACTCAGCAAACCCTCGGTCATCATTAGGGTCGTGGGGTCGTCCTCTACCAGCAAGACCCGCTTGCGGCTGTGCTCCGCCTTTGATTCCTGCTCCGGGCGGGGAACCGGGGCATTGGCCATGGCGCCAAACGAAGGGAGCCGGGCGGCTGGTACTTTCAGCAGATCGGCCCATGTTTGCCACTGAAGGACCACCCGGTCGAATATTTCGCCCATCGCCGTCACATCCAGACCGACCTTGCCACCCAGCAGCATCAGCTCGACGATGTTGCCATAGCGCTCGGTCTCGGGTGAGCGACCGAGATCCGCCATTCGTCGTGCCTGAAAGAACAGATGGGTCAACTGGTCAGGCCGGGAGCCCTCGGAGAAACCGGAGGTCTGCGGAAACTCATGATAATAGACCGGCTCGGCAAGGGCCTTGGGAATGCCGCAGTCGGCGAGGATGGCCGCCGTGAATTCGGTGTGATCCGCTCCCAGGCGCTTACGCTCCAGCTCCAGGAGGACCGCTCCATCGCTCTGCTCGGCCAGGACGGCCGCGTAGTCGGTGGGGTAGAGGGTGGCCAGCGCCAGACGGCCGATCTGCGCCAACAGACCACAGGCAAACAGTTCGTCAGGTGAGGCAATCCGTACCATCCTGCCCAACTCCTGGCTGGCCACCGCCATGAACAGGGAGTGTGACCAGAAAGCCGGATAATCAAAGGCGGCGCACTGTCCTTGCAGATACTGGTCAACCAGAGAGAAGCCCATGGCCAGTTCGCGGACGGTCGTCATGCCCAAGCGCATCACGGTTTCCCTGACCGAGACCAGGGGCCGGACACCGCTCGCTGAAGCGTTGGCGAGGCGCAACAGGCGGCTGGAGAGCGCAGGATCGCCCTGGACCACCCGGGCCACTTCGTCGATAGTCGCATCCTCGCGCCGACTGATCTCCATGATCGCCAACGCCACCCCTTTCGGGCTGGGCAGTTGGCCGCTGATCCGCAATTGTTCGATCTTGCTCATGTGCTCCTGCTGATGGTGGCTGGTCTCTCGTTCCCGAGTAGTGTGCAGTCTATCATAGCCTTGCCGTGCAAGGAATCGATTTCAGGTAGCGATGGGCCTGTGAGTGGGTTCCGGGTCATGCGGGGAGGCAGGCATCTTCTTCCCTGGTGCTGGTCGGATCGCTTTCAGCCGGCAGGTCTGCCGCAAGCAGGCCAGGGAGTTGCGCATGCTCGCTTGCCGTCGACTCGGTGTCGGCGGCCGCGTCGAGGAAGTTCCTGATGGCCTGTGCCAGTCGCTGCCGGTGCAAGGCCAGCGAGTTTTCGACCTGGCGACGGGCTGCTGCGCGGTCGCCGATCGCGAGCGAGCACAGCGCTTGTTCGAGCAGGCGCGCTGCTTGCGCCATGGCCTGCCGGACGAGCGAAAAATCGCAGCCACAACGCAGACAGACGGCCGCTTCGGCCAGGCGCGCCCGACACGCCGGGCAGCGATCGAGCAGTTCAGACATCGAGGTAGTACAGGAGGTCGGCCAGCGCATCCATCGCCACTTTCAGGTCGGCATCCGGTCCATCGGTTCGGTCCCTGACGGCTTCGATGCCATTCACCAGGTCCTCGGCATCTTCCGTACCCGCCTTGGCCAGCAGGCGTTCGGCCTTTTCGATCAGGGCGCCGGCTTCGACGCGCAGGCGCCTGCTGTCGTCGGCAGGTGAAACCTCGGCGGTAGTCGCGGCGGGCTGCCTCTCGGCGCCTTCCTGCTCGCCAAACAGGCCGTCGATGCGTTCCCGCGCTTCCGCCAGCTTGTCGCCGGTGAAGCGGCTGATCGCATTGTCGATGGTGATCGAATGCACCAGGCCGGTTTCCTTCTCGCGCGAAGTCACCTGCAGGATGCCGTTGACATCGAGCGAAAAGGTCGTGATCAGCGGGTTGCCGGCCGGTGCATCGCGCAGGCCCTCGATGGTGAATCGCCCGATCTCGATGTTGTTCAGCGCATCCGGGTTCTCGCCCTGGTAGACGTGGATGTCGACCCTGCTCTGACCGTCGAAAATGGTGCCGAAGCCCTCGCTCCTGGAGACCGGAATTGGCGTGTTCTTGCGAATCAGCGGCACGAAGCAGAAGGGATACATTTCACCATTGAAATACTGGAGGGCGCTGGTCCCGAAGGTGTAGGGCGTGACATCGATGAGCACCGTCGGGGCCTGGCCGCCGGCGATGACGGCTGCCTGGATGGCAGCGCCCATCGCGACACAGAGATCGGGGTCGACCTCGGCGCGCGGCTGCATCCCGAGTTCCTGCTCAAGGCGGCTTTGGATGAGCGGCGTCCGCGTCGCGCCACCGACGAGCAGGATTTCGTTGATGTCGGCGACCGTCAGTCCGGCACCACTCAAGGCGACATGCACGGCGTCGAGCGTCTCGGCAATATAGGGCTCGATCATCTCCTCGTATTCGTTGCGCGAAACTTCAACCGACAGGTGGATCGGCACCCCGTCCTTCTCGAGCAGGTATTCTTCCGAGAGCGTCGCGTAAGGTTCGCTGGAAAGGACGATCTTGGCCGCTTCAGCGGCGTGCTGCAGGCGAGCCATGGCCAGCGGATGTTGTCCGACATCGATGTCGTGCCGCTCGCGCAGATGATCGATCGCGAAGCTGATCAGTTTCTGGTCGAAATCGTCGCCGCCCAGATGATTGTTGCCGTGGCTGGCCAGCACTTCGACGACGTCGCTCTCCAGGTTGACGACCGAGACATCGAAGGTGCCACCGCCGAGGTCATAGACCAGCGCCTTGCGCGCGCCGCTGTGGCAGCTTTCATACGCCAGCGCCGCTGCCGTCGGCTCGTTGATGATGCGTACCACCTCCAGGCCGGCGATTTCGCCGGCTTCGCGCGTCGCCTGGCGTTGCGCATCGGAAAAATAGGCGGGCACGGTAATCACCGCCTTGCCCACCGGCTGACCCAGGTGCGCCTCGGCAATGTCCCGCAGTCGGTGCAGGATCATCGCCGAGATTTCCTGCGGGCTGTAATCCTTGCCGGCCATCTGTACCGAAGTGAACTCACCCATTCGACGCTTGATCGAACGTACGCTGCGCTCGGGGTGCAGCGCATACTGGTTGCGCGCGGCCTCGCCGACGAGCAGGCTGCCGTCGTCGGCAACACCGACCAGCGAGGGCAGAATGCGTACACCGGGTGCCACCGGAATGACCTCGACTCGTCCCTCCCGGACGATGGCCACTTCTGAGTTGGTCGTACCGAGATCGATCCCGACAATGATTTCCGTCATGTGTTGGTTGCTTTCTTGCTGACAATGACTTCGGCGACACGCAACAGCTCGCCGTGGTGGAGAAACCCGCGCCTGACCTCGCGCAGGATGGTGCCATCCGGGACACTTGACGAACTGCCGGCGTCTTCGACGCCGACCACCCGCATTCGTTGCGGATCGAGGATCTTGCCGAGCACCGCCAGCGGCCGCACCTGATGGCTGGCGAGCAGGTCGTCGAGGCGCTGCAGGGTCAGCCGCTGGCCCTCCGCCAGGCTTGCCGCGAAACGTGCCGGGCCGGGAATCAGACGCGTCAGGAATGACGATGGCGGTCGTCCGGCAGCGTCGACGCCGTTTTGCAGGCGATCGCGCAGGTCCAGCAGGGCAAGCAGAAACTGCCGCTCGGTCTGCCCCTGGATCGATGCCGCCTGCTCCCGCGCCCGTTCGAGATCACGCTGCAGGCGCTCGCCGTGTTGACGCAGGTCGTTGCCAAAACTCCGCAATTCATCAAGGGTATTCTTGAACTGGCGCGATTGCAGCCGCAATTCGCTCTTCAGGACGGCCATCTCGCTGAGCAGGGTGGCCAGGTCGACCGAAGTCTCTGCGTCGCCGGCGGCCTTGTCATCGGGCTCCCCCGCCGGCTCGCACTGGCTGGCCGCACGCTCGAGGGCAATGCGGAAATCGTCGACCAGACGCGCTCTTTCCTCCGGGTTGAGGGCGATCACAGGCGAGTTCATTTCGCCCCCAATAACCGCAGCAGCCGCCGTTCGGTCGGTGGCTGCGGGGCAAGATCGCTGCTGACGGCGCTCAACAGATCATCGATGGTCGGCGGGGAATGGTCGAACAGTGCGTGCGCCAGCCGCCGGCGATGGTCACTGATCGCCTCATAGGCCGTGCGCACGCTCTCGAAGCGCTCGCGGTCACGTTCCGGGGGCGATTCGCGAATCGCGCTCAGATAAGCAGCACGAATCGCTTCGTCAGACGCCGACAGGTCGACACCAAGAACGCGGTAGGGGTCAATCATCGAACAGCCCTTTCTGGCGATCGTCCTGAACTGCTTGCTTTGGCGCGGGCGGGTGAGGCTTTGGCTTCGGCACTGGCGATCCGCCGGACGGGGGAGCAAGGAAAGAAGACAGGTCGAGGTTCGCAAGGCTTTCGACCAGCAGTTCGATCAGCATTTCGGCCAGCTTTTTCCGGTTGCCACCGGCCGCGCGCTCGAGCGGCCGAAATTTGCTGTCGGGGAGAACCTCGCGGGCCATGCGGATCACTTCGTTGTGTCCTCCCATCGACATCAAAAGCTCGAACACGTCACGTGGATTCGCAGGCAAATCGTCTACTGAATCGCCGAAGTCATCGTCATCGAAGTCGTCCGAGTCCTCGCCACTGAAAAAGCCCGGCGGCCCCATCAGATCGCGAATCCGCAGCACCGTTCGTTGATCGCCATCCTCCAATGCCTTTTTCAGCGCAGCTTCCAGAGTCTGTCGCTCGCGCTCCGACATCGCGAAAAACGCTCCCTTGCCGTGTTTGGCAAAGGTCGCCAGATAGACAAAGACCGGCCGCTCGGGCCAGCGCTGCAAACCGGCATTCGCATAGGCTTGCAGAAGCCCCTGCTCCTCCCGGAGCAACAGCGTTTCGCAGATCGAGATCCGTTCGGATTCGCTGAAATCGCCAGCAGCGCCTCGTTTCAGCGGCGCCCGCAGGGTATCGAGGACGGTTCGCAGTGCCTTCGACTCGTTTTTGCCCAGCGCATTGATGGCGTGCATGACGTTCAGCACTTCCCGGGGCACGGGCATTCCCGACAGGTTCGGCGCCGCCCGGCGCAGTTCTCCGGCTGGCTGGCTGCCGACCCGGATACTTTCGAGCAGAACGTGCCAGGCAGCGAGCAGCTTGCCTCCGAGTTCGTCGACGGCTTCCCGCAACCGCACGGTTGCCGGGGCATCGGTGGCGCTCAGGCCGCGCAACAGCTTGCTGACGCTGCGTTCATTGGCGGTCGCCAGCCACTCGTCGGCGAGGTCGAGTTCCTTGCCAGCCGCTTCCGGTCGGTGCAGCCGAATCTGTTTGCGGGCATGTGACAGGTGCGCCTGACCGATCAGCGCCCGCACCTTCGAATTGATCGGATCGAGATCGAGCAGGCGTTTGGCGAGGGTGACCGCTTTCTTGAAAGCATTGCCGGCCAGTGCCGTTTCGACGGCTTCGAGCAACACTGCCGGATCGTTGGCAAAGCGCGCCAGCGCCGTTTCGACAGACGCCCGCGCGGCCTTCAGGTCCTGTCCCTGGCGGTGCAGGCGGATCAGCTTCAGATGCGTGGCGCGGTCGTCCGGGTCGAGTTCCAGGCTGCGTTTGAGCCAGGTGGTGCACTCGTCATCATAGTCCGCAGCGTCTTCATGACCGACGATCAGATCAAAGAGATGGCGAAGGATCAAAGCCGCCTGCAGGGGCGCTTCCTCCACCGTCGAGAACAGACGGGCAGCGCGCAACCAGTGTGATTCGCTGGACTCGATTGCCCTCCGGACTTCGGCAGCGAGAGCCAGGATGCACGCGGTCTCCGCCTCGCCCAGCGGACCGAAAGCATTCTGGTACTCCGCCAGCCGTTTTTCCGCGTAAGGCAGCAGGCGGCGACAAAGCCTGGCTGCCGTTACCGGCAGGCCGCGGTTGCGGTGCAGCAGGAGGTCGACGACCCTGGTCGGCGTCGGTGCTACGCCAGTTCTGGCCAGTTCGGCAACCTCGAGCAGCAGCGGGCGCCGGTTCTCCGGGTAACCCTTGATTTCCAGCAGCAAGTGCCGACTCTCTTCGTCGAGATCGAGCAAAGCCAAAAGCCAGCGCCTGCCCGGCAGGACACCGGCACGAACAACGGCCGCGAGCCTCTCGAAAGGCCCGTCGACGGTCACGCGGGCGATCAGGCCGGTCGCCTGGGCGGCGTCGTTGCCGACCAGTAGCAGCGCCTTGAGGATGAAGCGCAGATCACGATACGGAGAGCGAAAGGGGATGCCGCGCAACTGTTCGTCCAGGTCGGCCAGATCAGCCCGGCAGCAGGCGGCAATGGCCGCCTGTGCCGCCGCACGATGACGGCGCAGCGGACTTTCGGCGGCGAGCTGAGCGAGGGCGCTGTCGGGTGCAGTCAACGCCACCGCCGCCAGACGGGTTTCCAGGTCGGCGTCGACGGTCGCCGCAGCATCGCCTATCGGCGTCAGCAGGCGCAGTGCCGCGTCATGGGCGCCGGTACGCAGCAACCAGTCGAGGTAGGGGCCCTCGGCCAGCAGCTTGCCGCACAGGGAGGAACGGTTGCGCCAGACAACCAGAGCCTCCTGCAGCATGCCCTTGTTCGCCAGCTCCCTGGCTCGGCCGGCGTAACCCGCCGCCAGGCCATCCAGCCACTCGGATCGACGCTCTTGCTTGAGCAGGTTCTTGTAGAGTTCGACCGCCTCACGATAGTGGCCCGCTTCGAGAACCTGCCTGGCGTGGGTTTCGGGTGATACGGGAGTGGCCGCTGGCGTAGGACGCGACAATGGTGGTCTATGCTTGCGCGACATGACAGGGGGGTTTTCCCGAAAGAAAATTAAACCCTGATTCTACACGAAGTAATCGGCGCCCTGGCGGTACGCTTCGCATTGCCAGGGCAATTGCATGAATCTTATATAAGACCCAGGACTTGAGCACGAAAGGTGTCGGAAGTGGCGGCGATCAGACGCTGGACCTTGAGGCCCCCTTTCCGCTTGGCTGGGGCGAGGCGCAGGAGGT
>NZ_JAZKUD010000091.1:0-15685 GCF_036625275.1 Accumulibacter sp. | reverse complement strand
CCACTCAAGCCCAAAGCCGACAAGCTCGCCGCGTAGGCAGGCGCCGCTTTCGCGGCATTGGCTATTTGTTTAACAAAAACCGATAGTTAAAGCGTAGTTTCGTCTACTACGTGGAGGAAGATCCGCCCGAACGAGCGATCGGTGGCGCCGATGCCGGCAGGATTCCGGGTCAGCGGCGCGCTTTATGCCGCCGAGATGAACCCGCCGACGGTTGAGCGAACGGGGATGACTCGATTCAGCCCAAACCGCGCAGAGGGACACCACCAATTTTCCGACACTGAGGCGCAATTTTCCGACACAGAACGGCAGTACGGAGGACGCGCGGCCTACGACCAGGCCAAGGCCGACGGCAAGACGAGACTCGGGTATCTCCAATGGGTGCAGGTCAGGACTCCGGCGTTCAAGGCGTGGTTCGGTCCCTGGGATACTGAACCGGACAAGGCTTCGAAGGTGGTCGATCCTGAGACCGGCGAGCCGATGGTTGTGTATCACGGGGCCACTTCGGACTTTGGCGAGGGCGGCCAGGCTGTTGCGTTCGACTTTGGCAGAACAGCCGACGAAGACCTTTCGTCTGGCAAGGGCGCGTACCTGACGACAAGCCCGGAAGCGGCAAGCAAGTACGCTAAAGGCATTTCATGGGGGAACAGAGGGAAGTCGGACGCGCCCAATGTCATGCCCGTGTTTGCGAACATCAGGATGCCATTTGACAAAGGGGAAACGTACCGGCTGTCTGACTTCGAGAACGTACTTCCGGAGTCGGTTGTTAACAATGCGAAGGACGAGGCGAGGCCGGGAGATGAGTTCATTGAGGAGGCGCAGCAGCGGATTGATGACAATCAGCGCAAGATTGAAGACTTGCAGGGAGGGTATCTGAACGATGAGATTGCCGACGAGTACCAAATATACGAAGAAGACTATGAAGACAGAAACGAGTACGAGGCGGCGATTGAAGAAGCCGTTGAGAGAGAAGTTGCAATCCTTGAGCAATCGATTGAAGACTATGAAGGCCAGATTGCGCGTTCTTGGTCTGATGCAGAAAAATACTACGCCAACACGCGACTGACCGGGGCGGAGATTTGGGACGCGATCAAGGAGGACTTGCCTGAATACACTGACTGGAAGAACGAGCGCCAGCTGATCGGCGGCGATACCAAAGGCATCGAGATGGATACGGAAGTCGCTCGCGTCCTGCTTGAAGCGTTCGGGTTCGATGGTGTCAAGAGAACAGACAAGTTTCCGATCGAGACGCCGCACACTGTCTATATCGCCAACACCTCTCCGAATCAGATCAAGTCGGCCACCGGCAACCGCGGCATCTTCGACGCCAACGACCCGGACATCCGGCACAGCGTCGAACGCTCGCCATCCCAAACATTGCATCCTCTCCTTGTCCAGGTCGACGGGGTTGATCGACCGACCAGGAACAGCCTTGGAAAACCGATCCACCCGACCGTTGAAGGGATACAGAACTTCTGGAGGTGGTTTGGCGAGTCGAAAGCAGTCGATGCACAGGGCAGGCCGTTGGTGCTCTACCACGGTTCTCCTGATCTTCGGTTCATGAAGGCCGATGCGATCTTCAAGAGCCAGAGAGACAGAACCGGTTTCGGGCGCACGGAGGCGGCGCACTGGTTTTCTGCGGACTTGCGCACGGCGAAATCGTATTCCGATCCACGCAGGGCGTTCGACTACCAAGGCGCTGAAGAGGGCATCATCGAGGCGTACATCAAGATCATAGACCCCCTCGTAGTCAACGCCGCCGGACAGGAATGGCAAACGGCGCAGAGGACGGGACGGACTTCAGACGTTATCGAAGATGCACGAGCAGCGGGCAGCGACGGGGTAATCATCGAGAATGTCAGGGACGACTACAACAACGGCAGAGCAACTCGGCCAACGAGAACATTCACCGTATTCAGTTCGACACAGATCAAATCCGCCACCGGCAACACCGGCGCCTTTTCTCCGGACAATCCCGACATCCGGCATAGCCTCAACCGCGCTACGCTAGGCCCCCTGACCCCGGCGCAGCAAGACTCGGTGGACCGTGTTCTGGGATCTCCAAAAACGTTCCGCGAGCGTCTGGCTGATTTCAGGAAGGATTGGGCGAAGAACCTGAAGCAGGGCATCTTCGACCAGTTCGCGCCCATTGCCGAGCTGGACCCGAACGCCTACATCCAGGCCAGACTATCGAAGGGCGGAGACTCCTCGCTCGAAGCGCTGATGCTCTACGGCAAGCTGTTCGTCGGCGCCGACGGAGCCACCGACGTTCGCTACACCCGAGTCGGGGGCAGGCAGGGATTCGCCAGTAAGCTGGCGGCGCTGAAGGGCGAGCACGATCGGTTCTTCTTGTGGGTGGCGGCTCAGCGCGCAGATCGGTTGAAATCGATCGGGCTCGAAAATCTGTGGTCGGATACCGACATTACCGAACTGGGCAATCTCGATCAAGGCCAATTCAATGACGGCGCTCCGCGAGCCCCGGCGTACGACCAAGCGCTGCGCGACCTGAACGAGTTCAACGACAACGTGCTGGAAGTGGCGGTGTCGTCCGGCCTGATCGACGAGGCTACCCGGAAGCTGTACGAGAACACGCCTTACATCCCGTTCTACCGGCTCCAGGAAGATGACCAGGTCAGCGGGTTTGGCATCTCTCCCGGCATCGTCAATCAGTACGCCTGGAAGAAGTTGAAAGGCGGAACCGCCAAGCTCAACGAGGACCTGCTGGCCAACCTGCTGCAAAACTGGTCGCACCTGATCACTGCCAGCGCGAAGAATCGCGCGGCGAAGAGCACGCTGGATGCCGCCGTAAAGGTCGGCACGGCGGCGCAGGTGCCGTCTGGCGCTCCTGGCAAGGGCCATGTCAGCTATAAGGAAGCCGGCAAGGAAAAGTCCTTCGTGGTGAACGACCCGCATCTGATGGACGCGGTGGCGGCGCTGCACTACGCTGGGCTAGGCCCCTGGGCCAAGCCTTTGAGCACGGCAAAGCACTGGCTCACCGTCGGCGTCACCGTCAATCCGGCGTTCAAGCTGCGCAACCTGATCCGGGACACCATCAGCTCTCTGGGGACGGCGGACCTGAGCTACAACGTAGCCGGGAACCTCGCACACGGCTGGAAAGCAACCGCAGCGGATAGCGAGACGCGCGCGCACATGCTGGCGGCTGGCGGCATGATCCGGTTCGGTTCGATGCTCGACGGACAGAACAGCCGGCGAGCGCAAGACCTGATCCGGCAAGGCGTGGCGCCGGACACGATCCTCGACAGCGAAGCGAAGATCACCCGGTTCTGGAAACGCTACGTGTCCCCGGCGTTTGAAGCGTACCAGGAGCTGGGCGACCGAGGTGAGCAGATCAACCGGGCGGCGCTGTACGAGCAGTTGATGAAACCGAAATCCAAAGGTGGCAAAGGCATGACGCATGGCGAAGCGGCTTTCTGGGCGCGCGACCTGCTGGACTTCTCGATGTCCGGCAAATGGACCGCGATTCGCACGCTGACCCAGACGGTGCCGTTCTTCAACGCTCGCCTGCAGGGGCTTTACAAGCTGGGTCGGGCCGGGAAGCAAGACTACCGCCGGCTGGGGACCGTGCTCGGCGCCACGGCGCTGGCGTCCATCGCGTTGCTGTTGTATTTCCGGGACGACGACGACTGGAAGAAGCGTTCCGACAGTGACCGCAATAACTACTGGTGGTTCAAGGTAGCGGATACGGCATTCCGAGCGCCCAAGCCCTTCGAGTTAGGCGCGATGGCAACCGTCGCCGAGTACGGCCTGGACTGGATGCTCAACGACGAAATGACCGGTGCGAGGTTTGGCCGAAACATGCGCGACCTGGTGATGAACCAGCTCAGTATGAACCCTGTGCCGCAGTTGTTCAAGCCGATGATGGACGTCTACGCCAACAAGGACGCCTTCACCGGGCGGGCTATCGAATCTCTGGCGGACCAAAGGTTGCGCAAGCAGGACCGCTATGACGAGAAGACGAGCGAATTGGCGCGATTCCTGGGAAGTCTTGGGCTGCCCGACCTCACCCAGCTTGCCACCGGGAGGTATGAAACCCTGTCGCCGAAGCAGATTGATTTCCTGGTCAGGGGGTACTTCTCCTGGTTGGGCACGATGGCGACCACGGTGCTGGATTACGGCATCCGTCCCATGCTCGATCGCGGGGAACGCCCGGACATGCCCTTGAAGGACGTGTTCTTCGTCGGCAATTTCGTTGAGAAGCTGCCCAGCAACTCCTCGCGCTACCTGACGCAGATGTACGATCAGGCGCGCGAGATCGAGCAAGCCTACGCCAGCTACCACCACCTGCTGAGGCTGGGCGACACGAAAGGGGCCAAGGCGGTCTTCGCGAGCGAGCGGGAGAACCTCATCAAGCACCCAGCGCTGGAGAACCTGAAGCGGGCCGAATCGCTGCTGAACCAGCAACTGCAGTGGGTCAGCGCCCACACGGAGATGAGCGGCGCGGAGAAACGGGCGAGGCTCGATCAGCTTTACGAGCGCAAGAATCGGCTGGCTGAGCGGTTCAGGGCAAATTGAATCGGTTCAGCAGGCACAGTATCGAGGGGCAGCCAGAAAGGGGGATCGAATCATGCAACGCCTGATCGGGACATGAGCAGGTTTCTGACAACCCTCTGTGTTGTGCATGACCGTTGCGGTCGGTGGGTGCTTTCCTCGCCGCTGGTCTATCACTCCGACGTAGCAAAGCAGATCATCGTCGCCCCATTCGGGTTCTCTACCGACTTCGCCAGCGTGCCACGGATGCCGCTGGCGTACCTTCTCTTCGGCGGGGTGGCCACAGAACCCGCGGTGATCCACGATTATCTGTATGCGACGGGAGGCTTGCCTCGTCACATGGCAGATGCGGTCTTGCTGGAGGCGATGAAAACGATCGGGGTGCCCGCATGGCGAAGGTGGCCGATGTGGGCGGCCGTTCGGTTGGCCGGTTGGCTGTTCTTTGGCCAAAGGTAAGCGCGGGAACTGACGGGTAGCGCGATTCACGGGTAACTAAACCGCCGTGGCGGGGTGTAGAATGCCCCGCTTTACGACAGGAGCAAGGGGCGGTAAAGCTGTGGATAACTGGCAAATTACACGCCATTTTACACAGAATCCCTTGAAACCCTTGCGCCGTCTAGTAGTCTGGTGCCCAAGAGAGGAATCGAACCTCCACGGTGTTGCCACCACTAGGACCTGAACCTAGCGCGTCTACCAATTTCGCCACCTGGGCAATTCCAGCGAGACCCGAATTCTATAGGAACATGAGGAAATGTCAATCATGAAAATGTCGGCAATCCGACGCCGCGATCCGTACCTGGAGCGTGAACTGAAACACTACGAGCAACCCTTGCCTTCGCGCGAGTATATCCAGCAAATTCTGGAGGAACAGGGTAAGCCTGTGGGTTTCGACGAGCTTTGTGCGCTGCTTGATATCCAGAAAACCGAGTTCGAGCCGTTTCAGCGCCGCTTGCGGGCAATGGAGCGCGAAGCGCAGTTGCTACGCAACCGCAAGGCTTCATACATCCTGCCGGAACGTGCCAGTCTGATTGCTGGACGCGTCGAAGGACATCCCGATGGTTATGGCTTCCTGGTTCCTGATGATGGTAGCGAGGACCTGTCTCTCGAAGCCCGGCAGATGTCCAAGGTGCTGCATCGCGATCGCGCTCTGGTGCGTGTCGTGGGCACCGATCGCCGCGGACGCCGTGAGGGGGTCATCGTCGAAGTCTTGGAGCGGGCCAATAGCCGGGTCGTTGGTCGCGTCCTGCTGGAACATGGGATCACCGTCGTGGTACCGGAAAACAGGCGCATCAACCAGGACATCCTGGTCGCGCCAAACGGCAATATCAGTGCACGCTCGGGTGAAGTGGTCACGGTCGAGATCATCGAGCAGCCCGACCGGCATTCGAAGCCGATTGGGCGCATCGTCGAGGTGCTTGGCAACTACGCCGACCCAGGCATGGAAATAGAGATCGCGCTGCGTAAGCACGAACTGCCGTTCGAGTTCTCAAGCAGTGCGCTTGCAGAAGCTGCGGCGCTGCCGGATACCCTGAACCCGGTTGATCGGGAAGGCCGTATCGATTTGCGAGCGCTGCCACTGGTCACGATCGACGGGGAAACGGCGAAGGATTTTGACGACGCGGTTTTCGCCGAGAAGCTGGGTCTTGACTGGCGATTGGTGGTCGCGATTGCCGACGTCAGTCACTACGTGCAACCGACCACGGCACTGGATCGCGAGGCCCGTGAACGCGGCAATTCGGTCTATTTCCCTCGCCGGGTCATTCCAATGTTGCCCGAAAAGCTCTCCAATGGCCTGTGTTCGTTGAATCCCGACGTCGAGCGTCTGGCGATGGTTTGCGATATGCGGATCGACGGCCATGGCGAGATCACTGATTACCGTTTCTATCCGGCAGTTTTCCGCTCACAGGCGCGGCTGACCTATGATCAGGTATGGAACTGGCTGGCCGGCGTAGCGCAGCCGGAAAGCGATCTTCATCGTGGCCTGCTGCCACATCTGCAGACGCTCTATGCTCTGTTCAAGGTGCTTGTCGATGCACGTGGCAAACGCGGGGCGATCGACTTCGAAACCATTGAAACGATGATGCTGTTCAACGCGCAGGGCAAGATCGAGAACATTGTTCCGGTGCACCGTAACGATGCGCACCGCGTGATCGAGGAATGCATGCTCGCCGCCAATGTCTGTGCTTCGGACTTTCTTCAGACCAGGCGGCAGCCTTGCCTGTATCGGATTCATGAAGGTCCGACGGCAGAGAAGCTGGAGGCGCTGCGCAACTTCCTCAAGGAATTCGGGATTGGCCTGGGCGGCGGTGACGATCCGACTGCCAGGAATTACGCCGAGTTGCTGGAGAGCATCAAGGCTCGTCCCGATGCCCAGTTGCTGCAGACGGTGATGCTGCGCTCACTGCGCCAGGCCATGTACAGCCCCGACAACGTCGGACATTTCGGCTTGTCGTACGAGCACTATACCCATTTCACGTCGCCGATCCGCCGCTACCCTGATCTGTTGATCCATCGTTCGATCAAGGCGGCGCTGACGGGAACGCACTACCAGCCAGGCAAGTGGGACGACATTGGTCTGCACTGCTCGATGACCGAGCGACGCGCCGACGAGGCGACACGCGATGTCGGCAACTGGCTGAAGTGCTACTACATGCGAGACCGTATCGGGGAGTGTTTTGCCGGAACGATTGCTGCAGTGGTACCCTTCGGAATTTTTGTCGCACTCGATGAGGTCTATGTCGAAGGTCTGGTGCATGTTTCGGAACTCGGCGACGAGTATTTTCAGTACGACAGCGCTAAACACCAGATGCTCGGCGAGCGAACAGGCCACCGTTATCGTCTCGGTGACCGTTTGCAGGTGAAGCTTGTCAGGGCGGATCTGGAAACCGGGCGAATCGATTTCGTGCTCTTCGATCCGTTGTGATGCCGAATCAGTGACAGAAAGTCAGGATAGTGAGCGGAGATTTTCGGGAAGATCTGCAGGTGCCAGGGCCGCCGGAGGTCGCGGCGAGGTTGTTACGTGTCGTGTCGGCAATGGTCGAGGAGACCCGTCCGGGACGAGCCCTGGGGCGAGTGAGCCTGCACAGCCACCTTGAGCGGGATCTGGGCCTGGATAGCCTGGCGCGGGTCGAACTCCTGCTGCGGGTGGGCAGCGAGTTTGGCAAGTCACTGCCTGAAGGAGCGCTGGCCGAGGCCGAAACGCCACAGGATCTGCTGCGATTCATCGCGCGCTCCGGCACCGGGAGCTTTGTCGCAGCGGATGTCGAGCCGGCAACAGACGAGCGCAGCCCGACCGATGTTGACAGCAGCCCGACCGGTGTTCCCGAGTCGGCGAAAACGCTGGTCGAAGTCCTCGAGTGGCACGCCGAACGCCATCCGCAACGACCGCATGTGCTGCTCTATGGCGATGGTGGGGGCGAGCAGGGTGAATTTCGTGCCGAACCCCTCTCCTATGGCCAATTGCTCGAGCAGGCTCGTCGTGTTGCCACTGGACTGGTGTCGCGCGGCCTGTTGCCGCGGCAGGCAGTGGCGTTGATGTTGCCTACCGGACGTGACTATCTGACGAGTTTTTTCGGCGTGATGCTTGCTGGCGGCATTCCGGTGCCGATCTACCCACCGGCACGACTGGCGCAGATCGAGGATCACCTGCGGCGGCATGCACGCATCCTCGCCAATGCCGAGGCGGTGTTCATCATCACCGTGCCGCAGGCGAAAGGGGTGGCCGCACTGCTGCGAGCCGAGGCGCCGACGCTGACCGAAGTGCTGACCCCTGCAGAACTTGACCATCAACCGATCCCTCTGCTGTACCGCGCTGCTTCAGAGGATATCGCCTTTCTGCAATATACTTCCGGCAGCACGGGTGACCCCAAGGGCGTGATGCTCAGTCATGCCAATCTGCTCGCCAACCTGCGGGCCATGGGCGAAGCCATTGGGGCCGGCAACGATGACGTCTTCGTGTCGTGGCTGCCGCTTTATCATGACATGGGATTGATCGGCGCCTGGTTTGGCTCGCTCTATTTCGGTATGCGCCTGGTGCTGATGTCGCCGCTGGCTTTTCTGTCACGACCGGTACGCTGGCTGCATGCCATCTCTCGGCATCGCGGCACGCTTTCTGCGGCCCCCAACTTTGCCTACGACCTGTGTGCGCGCAAGCTGGCCGACGCCGACCTGGAAGGGCTTGATCTATCTTCCTGGCGTCTGGCGCTGAACGGCGCCGAACCGGTGAGCCCGGCGACGCTCGACGCCTTCGCCGAGCGTTTCGCTCCCTATGGTCTGTGCGGCGAGGCGATCACGCCGGTGTATGGCCTCGCCGAATGTTCGGTCGGGCTGGCCTTCCCACCGCTTGAACGCGGTCCGCGCATCGATGTAATCGAGCGGGAGGCCCTGGTCAAGCGCAAATGTGCGGTACCGGTTAGCATCGAAGACGCCGATCGATTGCGCGTGCCGGCCTGTGGCCGGGTTCTGCCACGGCACGAGATCCGGGTAGTTGATGAACAGGGCTGCGAACTGCCGGATCGGCGCGTCGGCTGCCTGCAGTTTCGTGGCCCCTCGGCGACGACCGGCTACTACCGCAACCCGTTAGCGACGCAAGCGCTGTTTCGCGACGGCTGGCTGGACTCCGGGGATTTTGCCTATACCGTCGAAGGCGAGATCTATCTGACCGGCAGGGTCAAGGATCTGATCATTCGCGGCGGCCGCAATCTCTATCCATATGAGCTCGAACAGGCGGTCGGCAACATTCCTGGTGTGCGCAGGGGCTGCGTCGCGGTATTTGCCAGCAACGATCCGGTCAACGCCACTGAACGGCTGATCGTCCTGGCCGAGACGCGTGAGGAAGACCCGACTCGGCGTGAGACGCTGCGGCAGTGCATCAACGATGCGGCCGTCGCCGCCATTGGCATGCCGGCCGATGAAGTTGTTCTGGCGCCACCAAATTCGGTGCTCAAGACATCGAGCGGCAAGATCCGGCGCAATGCGTCGCGAGAGGCCTTCGAGCGTGGCTTGATCGGTATCCGGGCGGTGCCAGCGAGGCGACAGATGCTGCGGCTTGCCCTGGCGGCACTGCGCGAGCGCCTGCGTGACTCGGCTGAGCGTCTCGCCAGAAGAGTTTATGGTATCTGGTGCTGGAGCGTCTTTCTGATGCTTGCAGTACCGGTGTTGGGGCTGGTCGTCGCCCTGCGCGTGCCGGCACTCGGCCGCCGCGTCGTCCATCACGCCGCCCGTATCTTCCTGCGGCTGGCCGGCATGTCGGTTGCGAGCACCGCGGCTGCAGAGTCGACAGCAGGACCGCACCTGCTACTGGTCAACCACTGCAGCTATTTTGACGCTTTGGTTCTGTGTGCCGTCTTGCCGCCGAGTGCAGCCTACAGCTTTGTTGCCAAGCGCGAATTTGTCGAACAGCCGGTGATCCATGCTTTCCTGCGCACGCTTGGCACCTTGTTTGTCGAACGCTTCGAAGCGACCAAGAGCCTTGAGGATGTCGACGGCATCGTTGCTGCACTGGAGCAGGGTGAGAAGGTCGTGATTTTCCCGGAGGGCACCTTCTCGCGCGAAGCCGGCCTCAAGCCGTTTCGCATGGGCGCTTTCGTTGCCGCCGTGCGAGCTGGCGTACCGGTGCGGGTGAGCGGTCTGCGCGGCACGCGCGCGGTTCTACGGGATCGGACCTGGATGCCGCGGCGCGGTCCGATGAGCTTCGAATTCGGGCCGCTGCTTTTGCCGGTCGGTGGCGACTGGGTCGCGGCGGTTCGCCTGCGGGAGAGAACGCGTCAGGAGATGCTTCGGCTTTGCGGGGAGCACGATCTTGAACGTTGAACAATCCCCATGACACCGCTCATGTTCGCGCTGCATGACGCACATGATTGCTGCGCCGATAAAATGCGGAGCACTTCCGGTGGACTGGATTTTCTCGGTACACACTCTGAAACGTTGTGGTGACACAGCGATACAGAGACTTACACTGGTCATGACATCTCCTGGTGGGGGCAGGCGTTATTCAGCCCAAGGCGCTGCGCTACTGCAGTACCTGAAAACCAAACCACTCAAGGAGATGCAAAATGAACAAGACCCTGATCGCTCTGATGCTTGCCGCTGGCCTCGTTTCCACTTCCTTTGCCCAGGGGACAACGTCTGCCGCTGCCACCCCCGCTGCTACCTCCGCTGCCGTCCCTGCGGCCAAAGTGGCGGTCCCGGCGGCTGCAGACAAGAAGGTCGAAGCGCCGAAGGCCGTTGAGCCGGTCAAGGCTGAAGCCGTCAAGACCGCCCAGCCGACGATGGCCGCTGCTGGAACAGCCACGGGCCAAGAGCACGCAGCCAAGCCGCCAAAGCAAGCCAAGATGAAGGTGGACAAGCCTGATACCAAGACCGACACCAAGACAGAAGCCAAGGCGGCAAGCAAAACCGAGGCGCCGGTCACCAAGTAAGTCCTTCCTTCGACTGACGAAAACCCCCAGGCCTTCACCTGGGGGTTGTCCTGAAAATCATGACCGTTCTCCCTGAATCCCTGGCCGGCGGCTCGCGTTCACCGCGTCCCATCCGTCCGGAGCCGGCTACCCGGTCATTTCCGCAATAAACGCAAACCGTTGAAGACCACCAGCAAACTCGTCCCCATGTCGGCGAACACGGCCATCCACATCGTCCCCAGGCCGTTCAGGGTAAGCACCAGGAACACGGCCTTGATCCCGAGCGCCAGCACGATGTTCTGCACCAGCACGGCGTAGGTGGCACGCGAGAGACGAACGAAACGGGCGATCTTGCGTAGGTCGTCGTCCATCAGTGCGACATCGGCGGTCTCAATCGCCGTATCGCTGCCGGCCGCGCCCATGGCAAAGCCGATGTCGGCACGGGCCAGCGCCGGTGCGTCGTTGATGCCGTCGCCGACCATTCCGACCTGGCCCGCTTTGCCCAACATTGCCAACCTGGTGCTGATTGCTGCGGCCTTGTCTTCGGGCAACTGGTCGCCGCGCGCCTCGTCGATACCGACCTGTGCGGCGATGGCTTCGACGGTGTGCGGGTTGTCGCCGCTCAGCATCAGGGTTCTGACACCGAGTGCATGCAGTTCGGCGACCGCCGCGCGGCTGCTGGCACGCACGCTGTCGGCGACCGCGAATAGCGCCAACACCGTTTGGTCGTCGCTCAGCAAGAGGGTGGTCTTGCCTTGCCGTTCCAGGGTATCAAGGCGTGCTTCGAGTTCGGGCGAGCACACCCCGAGTTCGTGAATCAGGCGGTGGTTGCCGAGTTGATAACCGCGACCATCGACCACCCCCCGCACGCCGCGACCGGGAATGGCGGCGAAGTCACTGACCTCGATCCGGGGCACGGCGGCCAGCTCGCCGGCTTCAGCGAGGGCGCGCGATACCGGATGATCGGAACGTGCCGCGAGGCTGACGGCGATGCTGCGCGCTGCGTTTCCAGGTAGCGCGCCGCGCAGTTCGAAGTCGGTCTGCACCGGTTTGCCCTGGGTCAAGGTGCCGGTCTTGTCGAGGGCCAGCCAAGCGAGTTTGCGGCCTTGTTCGAGATAGACGCCGCCCTTGATCAGGATGCCATGCCGGGCGGCAGCGGCGAGACCGCTGACGATGGTCACCGGCGTCGAAATCACCAGCGCGCACGGACAGGCGATCACCAGCAGCACCAGCGCCTTGTATATCCAGTCATACCAGACACCGCCCAGCAGCCAGGGCGGCACGATGGCGATGGCAATCGCGATGGCGAATACCACCGGGGTATACACCCTCGCGAACTGGTCCACGAAGCGCTGTGTCGGCGCGCGCTTGCCTTGTGCTTCCTCGACTGCGTGGATGATGCGGGCGAGCGTACTGTGCTCGGCGGCGGCGCTCACCCGGTAATCGAAGGAGCCCGAGGTATTGATCGTGCCGGCGAACACCAGATCGCCTTCAGCCTTCTCGACGGGCAGGCTCTCGCCGGTGATCGGTGCCTGGTTCACCGCCGAGTGGCCAGTGATCAGCACGCCATCGAGCGCGATGCGTTCGCCCGGCTGCACCCGCAGCACACTGCCAACCGCCACCGATTGGGTGTCGACCGTGCGCCAGCTCCCGTCGGTCTGCTGCATGCTGGCCTGCTCCGGTGCCAGTTGCATCAGGCCGTGGATGGCGTCGCGTGCCCGGTCGAGCGATCGGGCTTCGATCCGTTCGGCAATTGTGAACAGGAGCATCACCATCGCCGCTTCGGGCCATTGGCCGAGCAGGAGGGCGCCGCTGACGGCGATGCTCATCAGCGCGTTGATGTTGAGATTGCCGTTCTGCAGCGCAATCCAGCCCTTCCGGTAGGTGCCCAGACCGCAGCCAGCGACTGCTGCCAGCGCCAGCACAGCGATCAGCCAGGCAGGCCAGTCGACCCAGTGTGCCACTTCCGCGCCGAGGGCGAGCAGGCCAGCAAGCGCCAGCGGCCAATGCGCTGTGGCCGTTTGGGGCGCGGCTGCCAGCATTGTAGTCGTCGCTGTTAGCGGCGCCGAGTTCATCCCCAGTTCGCGGATTGCGGCTTCGATGTCGGGCAAGGCATTGACCGTGTGCACCACGGTCAACACGCGTTGCATCAGGTTGAAGTCGAGTCCGTGCACGGTGTGCATGCTGCCCAGTTTCTGGCGGATCAGCGCTTCCTCGGTGGGACAGTCCATTTGCGCGATGCGCAGCTCACTGCGCATGCTGCCGGCCGGGATGGCCAGTAGTGTCGGGCTCGCTTGGGCGGCCGGCGGCAGCGAATGGGCATGCGCGTGCTCATGGGAATGGTCGTGACCGCAGGCAGCATGATCATGGCTCGATTTGGCAGGGCGGTAGGAAGGCATGGCGCAGCTCCTGTTGGATTGGCGATGGCGCATTGCACACCCTGAAGCTACTATAGAGTCAAGCAATTTTGAAGGAATCGACCATGAAGATCGGCGAACTGGCGCAAGTGGCGCAGTGCACTGTGGAAACCATCCGTTACTACGAGAAAGAAGGCTTGCTGCCGATGCCCGACCGGACGGTGGCCAACTACCGCAACTATGGCCAGAGCCATGTCGAACGGCTGCACTTCATTCGTAACTGTCGGGCACTGGACATGACGCATGCGGAGATCCGGTCACTGCTGGGGATGATGGAGGGCCCGGCCAGGGACTGCCGTGCCATCAACCAGTTGCTGGATGAGCACATCAAGCACGTCGATGTCCGCATCAGCGAGTTACTGCAACTCCAGAGCCAACTGGTGATGCTGCGCGAGCTCTGCCAGAGCGAGCGCTCGATTGACGCCTGCGGTATCCTGCATGGGCTGGCGGCAATGGAGACGGCAGCGAAGCCGCCTCGCCCAACGCACTTGGGCTAGCTCGAAAAAAGCACAGGAACATCACCGGATGTGATATCCTATCCCCTAGGATAGGATAAGAAGCAATGACGACACACACCTCACACCCCGAAATCATCAAGCGGCTGAAGCGAGCCGAAGGCCACCTCAAGAGCATCATCGCTATGCTCGAAGGGCAGCGCCATTGTCTGGAGGTTGCGCAACAGCTCCAGGCGGTCGAGAGCGCGATCAGCAGTGCCAAGAAAGCCCTGGTGCATGACCACATCGACCATTGTCTTGAACAGGCGGTTCGCGAAGGCACCCAAAGCGCTGACGGCACCATCCGAGAATTCAAGGCCATCACCAAGTACCTGTAAGGAAACCTCATGACCGAATTTTCTGCCCTGTTGCAACAGGGCAACGCCTGGCTGTTCGTCCCTAGCGCCATCCTGCTCGGGGCGCTGCACGGTCTCGAACCTGGCCATTCCAAGACCATGATGGCAGCCTTTATCGTCGCCATTCGCGGCACGGTGACCCAGGCCGTTCTGCTCGGGTTGTCGGCAACGATTTCTCATACTGCCGTGGTGTGGGCGGTCGCGATGGCCGGCTTGTACTTCGGGCGTCACTGGAATGCCGAGGTGACTGAATCCTACTTCCAGGTGGCGTCCGCCGTGCTCATCGTCGGTGTTGCGCTATGGATGATGTGGCGAACCTGGCGGCAACAGCATGCGGCACACGACCACGATCACGATCACGATCACGACGGGCACGGTCACCACCATGACGAGACCCGGCGCATCGACACCGGCCACGGGATAGTTCGGCTGGAAGTGTTCGAGGAGGGTGTGCCGCCACGCTTTCGGCTGTTCCCCGAGAGCCGGCACGGTCAGGTCTGGGCAGCCGACCAAGTGAGGGTCGAGACGGAACGCGCCGACGGCAGCCGCCAGTCTTTCACCTTCGTGCAGCGCGACGGCTTCGTCGAGTCCGAACAGGAGATTCCGGAGCCGCACGAATTCGTTGCCCGCCTTCGCCTGGGGCATGCGCAGCACTACCACGACTATGATGTCGAGTACGTCGAGCACGACCACCACCATGCGATCCGGGACTACGAGGGACTGGATGTCTCCGCACCTGGCTATCAGGACCCGCATGAACTGGCCCACGCCAACGACATTCGCCGCCGTTTCGCCAATCGGGAAGTGACGACCGGCCAGATCATCGTCTTTGGCCTGACCGGCGGGCTGATTCCTTGTCCCGCCTCGATCACCGTGCTGTTGCTGTGCCTGCAACTGAAAGAGGTCGCGCTCGGAGCGGCCCTGGTCTTGTGCTTCAGCATTGGCCTGGCGCTGACGATGGTGGCGTCAGGCGCCCTGGCGGCCTTGAGCGTGAAACAGGTTGCCACGCGCTGGAGCGGCTTCGGGGAGTTCGCACGCAAGGCACCTTATTGCTCGGGCACGCTGATCCTGCTGGTTGGCCTCTACGTCGGTTATCAAGGCCTGCACGCTCTGGCCTAGCAGCCTGTCGGACTTGGCCCAGTCGGCTGCAAAGGGCGTCGGTCCCTATTTCCCCGAATTTCGGCACCAATAGTTCGACTATTGGTGCCGAAATTCGGGGAAATCTGTCCTCGCTTCCCACTTTTTTCGTTTCGACTCATCCAGCCCGACAGGCTGCTAAGCGCTCAGCAAAAAGTCATCCGATAATCAGAGCCGAAGCCGGCCAAAATTTTGTCGACGTCGGCCTCAAGCGTCGCGGCGCTCCGGGCTTTGAAGGCCATCCACTCGGACTTCATCTGGTGCCAGAGCTTCTCAACGCGGTTCAGTTCCGGGCTGTAAGGGGGCAAAAAGTGAAGCGTGAGTCCCTTCTGCTTCAGGAGGGCCAGCAGGGGCTGGATGGCCTTGGCCTTGTGGAT
>NZ_JAZKUD010000090.1:0-15831 GCF_036625275.1 Accumulibacter sp. | reverse complement strand
CGAAGTCCACAGGAACCCGCACGAACCCGCGCCAGCACGCGGGAGTACGCAAAAAAAGACCAACCCGATGAGGGGTTGGTCTTCTTGTCTGGTGGGCCCGCAGGGACTTGAACCCTGGACCAAAGGATTATGCTTACCACTACGACTTTCGCCGCCCCTTTCAGGTTTGTGGTCTGGACTATACCTTCCTGTGATCGGCTGGCCGTCTAGTCTCTACACCTTTCCCCGGTATTGCTTAAGGGACTTGGCTCGGTATTGGCATCCCCCGAAGGGCTTAGCTTCCACCGAATTTGACCAGTTCTACCCGCCACCCGCATACGGCTGGCAACGGGCAACCCATGAGGACACCCAGACATCGGACGACGACGTTCAGGTTGTCCTCGCTAAGTCCTCTGCTCTAACCAACTGAGCTACAGGCCCGGGGGCTATTCTACAGGCTTCCTGCCTGATGACCATAGGCGAAAACTGCCAGCGGGCCAGATCGACGATTGACCGTGGTTGATAGGGGAACATATACTTTCGCCGTTAGCTTGGATCTCCTCTTTTCAGCAAGTGCCATCAAACTCACCCAAGTGCCCGCGCAGATTCAGTGCGATGACAAGCCAAGGCGGTGTCGGGACTGCCGGCTCGCACGACGGGACGCAGCGGCAATCGCGCAGCGCTCCTGACCATCCGATGACGACCGCCATGAATGTTTTCCCCTGTTGCAGGGCGTGCAGGGCGCATTCCGGCTTGCACCCCGGAATTGGCCGTTGGACGCGGAGCAGGCGCCGTCGATTCCCCCACTTCATCCATCCGACCGCCTCCCACTTGCGGGTGGGGACTGATTCTTGAGTCGCCAACACGACGATCACCTCAAGGACAGGCGTACCCTTCTTACGATCTGGCGCGCACTTTCCCAGGAGCAAGCCATTGCCTTCACCCTCGCCTGAACCTGAAGTCTTCGTGCCAGCGATGCCCAACTCGCAGATTCGCCAACTGGCACTGCAACTGGCCGCAACGCTGGCCGTTCTTTCTCTGGCCTGGCCTTATTACGGCATCCGCAACGAAGATCTGCCCTGGCCACAAACGGCTTTCGCCATCGGCGGTGTCGCTGTGCTGTTCGCTACCCTCAGCCGCCAGCCCTGGTGGTGGCGGCTGATGCATGCATTCTTCGCACCGCTGGCCTGGAGCGTTTCCCGGTTGGCGATCGACCCCGGCTGGTTTCTGCTCTCGTTCTGTCTGCTGCTGCTCGTTTATCGCGGTGCACTGACTGGCCAGGTTCCACTCTACTTCTCCAACCGCCGAACCGCAGCAGCGATCGCCGAACTCACCGCCGATCTGCGCGAAATGCGTTTTCTCGACCTCGGCGCAGGCATCGGCAGCGTCCTGATTCCGCTCGCACGGGAGCGACCTGACGCACATTTCTGCGGCATCGAAAACGCTCCAGCGACCTGGCTGATTGGTCGCTTGCGCAGTGCCGGCCTTGCCAATTGCCACTGGCGCTGGGGCGACCTCTGGCAAACCAGCCTCTCCGGGCACAACGTGGTGTATGCCTTCCTGTCGCCGGCTCCGATGCCGGCATTGTGGGAAAAGGCACGAAGAGAGATGCCACCGGGAAGCCTGTTCGTCAGCAACAGTTTTGCCGTACCGGAAGCGGTCGCCACACGCGTCATTGAAGTCGATGACGCACGACGTCTCTACTGTTACCAAATCTGAATGATCGGCATGTGCCGACCAGCCTGGCTGGATGTCGGCGCCAGCGGCGCTGCCCGCCGCAAACCATAAAACTTTGCTAAGATGAACTATCCTCACCACAACCGGAGCACCCTCATGCCCAATCTCGATTCCGTCACTGATCCTCTGAGCTTCGCCAAGAAAATGTGGGGTGGCATGGGATTTTCACTGCCGAACCTGGTCACACCTACCCTCAACGTTGAAGAGATTGAGCAAAAGATCAAGGATCTCAAGGCTGTCGAGAGCTGGTTGAAGATGAATCTATCGATGCTGCAGATGACGATTCAGGGCCTCGAAATGCAATGCGTCACCCTCAATGCGGTGCGGGCAATGGGCCAGATGGCTAGCAGTTATACCGCCAACGCCACCGGCGGCGATGCCGGCCAAACCGGCACTCAGGTTGCCGGCAGCGGCAATGAAGCGCTCAGGCAGGCGGCGCTGTGGCCACTGACCATGCTGCAACAGATGCAGGAACAGATGCAGAAGGCTGCTGCCGCTGCAGCACAAGTCAGCCAGGCTCGCGAAGACCCCCCGAAAGCGTAGTGCAACCGACGACTGCCGGGCTGCTTGCGGTTGGCACGACCTGGCTTCAGATGATCGACGCCTCCTGCAGTCCGCGGATCTCATCCGCACTGAAACCTGACTCGCGCAGCACCTCTGCACCATGCTCGCCTGGCAGCGGTGCTGGGCGTTCGACGGCGAAAACCCAGCCGGAGAGTTTCAGCGGCGGCGCGAACTGGGTCACCCCGTGCGCCTGCACGGCCATCCTCCGGGCAACGAACTGCGGGTGTTCGAGAGCCTCGGCAACGTTGAGTATCGGCGTGACACAGCAATCGACGCCAGTAAAGAAATCCTGCCATTCAGCCTGATTCCGACTGGCAAAGAGTGCTTCGAGTTCACGACGCAGCGCTGCCGCCGCCGCACCGCGCAGCGCATGCTTCGACTTCCATTCGGGACGTGCCAGGGCATCACAGAAAAGATCCCAGAATTTCTTTTCCAGCGGTGCGACCGCCATGTAGCGCCCGTCGGCGGTCGCATAGACCCCATAACCGGCGTCACCACCCGTCAACAGATCGGCACCGCGCTGCGGCACCCCCCCTTCGGTCTGCAGCGCGAAAAACGGGAAGAGGTTGTGCGCCAGAACCGCCTCGCTCATCGCCACATCGACCAGGCGTCCCCGCCCGCTACGCTGCGCATCAAACAGGGCGGCAAGGATGCCCATCACCGCAGTCATCGCGCCGCCCAGCAGATCACCGACCTGGAGATTGGGAATCGCCGGCTGGCCGCCGGCCACGCCGATCTGATCGAGAACGCCGGCAAACCCGATGTAATTGAGATCATGGCCAGCGGCCATCGCCAGCGGTCCGGTCTGGCCGTAACCGGTAATCGCGCAATACACGATTCTCGGATTGACCGCCGATAAGGCCTGATAGCCAATCCCGAGCTTGTCGCTGACACCTGGCCGAAAGCTCTCGACGACAATGTCGGCCGCCTGCGCCAGGCGCAGAAATACCGCACGCCCTTGCGGGTGCTTGAGGTCGAGGCGCAGGCCACGCTTGTTGCGATTGACGCTACGGTAGAAGACGCTGACACCGTCCGGCCCGTCGCCGAGAATACGTGCGTAGTCACCGGCGCCATGATCCTCGATCTTGATCACGTCGGCGCCCAGATCTGCCAGATGCAGGGTAGCAACCGGACCGGGCAGCAGGCGCGTCAGGTCGAGAACGCGCACACCGCTTAACGGACCGCCGCTCATGTGTCCGTCTCGCAGGGCGCCAGCCAGGTGGCATCGATGTCCAGTACCCTCCCTTGGTACAACTTCTGGTCGAGAAACTGTCCGCGATACAGCCATCCGATGCCGCCGTGCTGCGGCGACCAGGGCGTTTCCCATGCCTCAACGGCCACTCGCAGGCGCAGCACGGAGACTTCCTGAACCTCTGACTCCTTGTCCACGCAAGGCATTGCAGCCGCCAGGCGCAATTGGTCAGCCTGCGTATAGGCAGATGCCTGCTTGCCGATGTGTGGGCAAAGGTTCGCGATCCGCCTTTCGCGGGACAGATCCACTACCAGGCCCTTGAACCAGTAGGTCGGTGTCTTCAACAGCCAGCCTGTCCCGCCCTCGCGAAAGATGACGCAATCGCCGATTTGCAGACCGGGCCGTGCTCCCGCCTGGTCGGCATGCGCCGGAGCGACAAGCAACCAGGCCGTGATGGCCACGCCGATCAGCGGCATGGACCAAATGTTCAGCTTGCCGTCATTGGCGGAGACATTTTTAGCGCCAGGGATCAATTCGAGTGCCAGAGGAGGTTTCATTCCGGCCACACGGTTCAGCGCCGGCGCAAGCAGGTGATCGGCAGAACGGGCATGCCACTCGCTCACGATAGCCAGCGCTTGCGGCGACGATAATGCTTCACATCGCGAAAGCTCTTGCGCCCGACCGATGACAGTCCCAGGTAGAACTCCTTGACATCTTCGTTGGCGGCCAGATCGCTGGCAATCCCCTCCATCACCACCCGGCCGTTTTCCAGAATATACCCGAAGTCGGCATAACGCAGCGCCATATTGGTGTTCTGTTCCGCAAGCAGAAAAGTGACGCCTTCCTTCTGGTTCAGATCCTTGACGATGGCAAATACCTCGTCGACGATCTGTGGTGCCAGACCCATCGACGGTTCGTCGAGCAGCACCATGCGCGGATTGGCCATCAACGCCCGTCCAATCGCGCACATCTGTTGCTCACCGCCCGAAGTGTAGGCCGCCTGGCTGCTGCGGCGGGTCTTGAGGCGAGGAAAATAGGCGTAGACCTTGTCGAGCGTTTCGGTAATCGCGGCTTTGCCGTCGCTGCGCGTGTAGGCGCCGGTCAACAGGTTTTCCTCGATGCTCAGGTGGGCAAAACAGTGTCGTCCTTCCATCACCTGGATCACGCCGCGCCTGACCAGTTGTGCCGGGGACAGTGCTTCGATGCGCTCGCCGCGCAAGTCGATCGTTCCTTTGGTCACTTCCCCGCGCTCACCGTGCAGCAGATTGCTCACCGCCCGCAGGGTCGTCGTTTTGCCGGCGCCATTGCCTCCGAGCAGAGCGACGATTCCTCCCTCGGGAACGCTGAATGAAACCCCCTTGAGAACCAGGATCACGTGATTGTAGATCACCTCGATGCTATTGACTCGGAGCAGGATATTGTTGGCGTCGCTCATGGCATCACGACTTTCATCATCCGTGATGGCGGTCTTGGCCATCACCGTTGGGACCGCTCTCCCGCCAGCGGGAGAGCGGATAAAGGGCTCGTCCGGCTCGTCCTGACTGCGACTTTGCCGCAGTCTATGACTTGCACTCGTCAGGCGTACGCGGCTTCAGCTTCTTTTCTTCGGCGTACTTGCCCGAGGCCAGCATCACCATCGGACGCAGAACCTTCTCGTCGGCCTGGTACCAGTCGGAGCTGAATTCCCACTTGCTGCCATTCCAGGTATGAACACGCACCCATGACGATCCCATGTGGTCGAGGCAGGAAGTCTGCACCGGTCGCATCACGCCGGCGAAGCCCATGCCGTCAAGGGTTTTCTGGTCGAGGCTGAGGTTTTCAAGGCCCCAGCGGACCTGCTCGCCGGTCATCACCTTGCCCTTGCCATAACGCTCCTGGGCCTTGCGGACGCCTTCAACGCCGAGCATCGCCGATAGCAGGCCACGCATATAGAGAACCTGTCCGACCTCGTTTTTCGGCCCGGTGCCCTGCCCCTTGGCATAGACCAGATCGAGCATGTCCTTGACGACTTTCGAATTGGGCTCGGCGCCATGCTGCAGGGTCAGCGCACTGTATCCCTTGGCACCTTCGGCGACATCCTTGACGTCGGGTTCGGCGCCCGCCCACCAGATGCCCATCATCTTGTCACGCGGATAACCGGTGGCCTGCGCTTCGCGCAATGCGGTCGAGTTCATGACTCCCCAACCCCAGAGCAGCAGGTAGTCCGGCTTTTGCTGCCGGATCTGCAGCCAGGTGGCCTTCTGCTCGACACCGGGGTGTGCCACCGGCAGCAACTGCACTTCAAAACCATGGATCTTGCCCAATTCCTGCAGGACCGGGATCGGCTCCTTGCCGTACGGGCTGTCGTGGTAGACCAGCGCGATCTTCTTGCCCTTCAGTTTGGCGACGCCCCCTTCCTTCTTGGCGATATGCTGGATGGCCACCTCGGCGCCGACCCAGTAAGTCCCCAGCAAGGGGAAGTTCCAGGTAAACACGGCCCCGTTCTGTGATTCGCTGCGACCGTAGCCGGCGGTAATCAACGGGATCTTGTCGACCGGCGCTTTCTCGGTCAGGGCAAAGGTGACTCCGGTCGACAATGGCTGGAACAAGGTCGCGCCACCGTTCTTGCCCTTCAAACGCTCGTAGCATTCGACGCCGCGATCGGTGGCGTAAGCCGTCTCGCATTCCTCGAAACTGATCTTGACCCCATTGATCCCCCCCCTGGCATTCACCAGCTTCAGGTAGTCAACGTAACCGTTGGCCCATTGACTGCCGTTGGCGGCATAAGCGCCGGTGCGGTAGACCAGGACCGGGAAGAACTGCTCCTTGACTTGCGCCAGGACCGTCGGTGCGTTCAACAGCGACGACAGAACGACGGCAGTTGTGGAAACCGTCAGTGCAAGCTTGCCTAGTTTCATCAGTGTCTCCTCTTGTTGTCATTGCAATGGTGCGTCTGTAAAAACTTTCCAGAAGCAGCGAACCCCGCCCCGGCCGCTCGTCAGTGTGGAAATGGCCAGAGTCGAAGTTTTTCCTTGCCGGTCGACCACAGGCGAGCGATGCCATGCGGTTCCTTGATCAGGAAGAAAATGATCAGTCCGCCAAAGAGGATCAACTCGGCGTGCGACACGCCGGCAGTGGAAATGCTGATCCCGAACCATCCCCCGAAGGCCGGCAGAAACTGGTTCAGGGCGATCGGCAGGATGACGATGAAGGCCGCTCCGAAGAAACTTCCCATGATCGACCCCAGGCCACCAATGATGACCATGAACAGCAACTGGAACGATCGATCGACCGAGAAGGCAGCGGGCTCCCACGAGGCCAGATGGATGAAACCCCACAGGGCGCCGGCCGTGCCGACGAAAAAGGAACTGACGGCAAAAGCCGAGAGCTTGGCAAACAGCGGCCGGATACCGATGACCTCGGCGGCGACGTCCATGTCGCGGATCGCCATCCACTGCCGGCCGATGGCACAGCGCGTCATGTTTTTCGCCAGCAACGCGAACACCGTCAGGAACATCAGGCAAAACAGGTATTTGTTGACCGGAGTGTCAATCTGCCAGCCCATGATCTGAAGATTGGAAACCGAAACGGAGCCGGAAGACGCATGGTCGGTAAACCAGGGAACCCGCAGAAAGACCCAGTCGGTGAAGAACTGTGCCGCCAGGGTGGCGACCGCGAGATAGAGTCCGCGAACGCGCAGACTCGGGATGCCAAAAAATATGCCCACCACGGCAGCGGTGACGCCACCCAGCAGCAAGGACACCAGTAGCGGCAGGCTCTCGATACGAATGTGAAAATTGTAGGCTGCGTAAGCCCCTACCGCCATGAAGGCGCCGGCACCCAGCGTGATCTGCCCGCAGAAGCCGACCAGAATGTTGACCCCGAGTGCCGCCAGCGACAAGACCAGGAAGGGGATCAGGATCGCGCGCAGCAGGTATTCGTCGACCAGCAACGGGACTCCGATGAAGGCCATCATCAGAAGACCGAGAATTGCCCAGCGATCCTGTGCAATCGGAAAAATTTGCTGATCGGCTGCGTAGGAGGTCTTGAACTGACCATTTTCTCTGTACAGCATCTGCCTGATCTCCGCTTAATGTGAAAAAAGTCGCGCATGCAACTCACGAATCTCCCCTCCCCCTCGCGAGGGGCGGAGGCGGGGTTTCGCGAAGCACTGCTCCGCGCCGCCGTAGCCAGCCCGCGATGCCGCGCGGGCTGTGGAACGGAGGCGGGGTTTCGCGGAGCACTGCTCCGCGCCGCCGTAGCCGACCCGCGATGCCGCGCGAGCCGTGGGAGGGGTCGTGAGGCGAGAGGGGAATTCGCAGAGACTGCTCTGCGCCCATCGAACGATTCCGGCGTGTACGCCGGAATGCACCCTGCAAGGAAAGGAAACGGTCATGACTGTCATCCTGGAAAAGGCATGACCGTTACACGCGGTCGATGATCTTTTCACCGAACAGTCCTTGTGGCCTGAACAGCAGGAAGAGCAAGGCCAGTTGGTAGGCAAACCAGATTTCGATGCCGCCGCCAATCATCGGTCCGAGATAGACTTCCGAGACCTTCTCGCCAACGCCGATGATCAGTCCGCCGATGATCGCGCCGGGAATCGAAGTCAGACCGCCGAGAATGACCACCGGCAAACCACGCAGCGCCACCGTCGCCAGAGAAAACTGTACGCCCAGCTTGGAACCCCAGATCACCCCGGCGACCAGCGCCACCAGGCCAGCGACGCACCAGACGATCACCCAGATACGATTCAGCGGAATACCGATCGACTGGGCTGCCTGGTGATCGTCGGCAACCGCCCGCAAGGCTCGTCCGGTGGCGGTCTTCTGGAAAAACAGCGCCAGCAGGCCAACCAGCACGGCCGCGATCAAGGCCGCGACGAAATCCTCCTTGTTGATCAGCAGGCCGCCTTCAAAGGTCCCTTCGAGGATCATCACCGGCTCCTTGGGCATCCCGACGTCGATCTTGTAGACGTCGGTACCGAAGACGCTTGTGCCCACGCCTTCAAGGACGTAGGCGATGCCCAGGGTCGCCATCAGCAGGGTTGCGCCCTCCTGATTCACCAGATGACGCAGGACCAGACGCTCGATCAGCCAGGCGACGATGAACATCAGCGCGCCGGCCAGAAAAAAGGCGATCGTATTTGCCAGCCATGCGCTGTCGATGCCCAGGTGATCCGGAAGCCACGCCGAAAAACGTGCCATCGCCAGGGCCGCGAACAGCACCATCGCACCCTGTGCGAAGTTGAACACCCCCGAGGCCTTGAAGATCAGCACGAAACCCAGCGCGACCAGCGAATACAGCATGCCGGCCATCAGCCCACCAATCAGCGTTTCGAGAAAGAAACCCATCCGATGCTCTCCTCAGTGGCTGGCGCCAAGATAGGCGCTGATGACTTCCGGATTGGCCCTGACCGAGTCCGGATCGCCATCGCCGATCTTCCGGCCGTAATCGAGAACCACCACCCGGTCGGAAATGTCCATCACCACCGCCATGTCGTGTTCGATCAGCACGATCGTCGTGCCGAACTGATCATTGACGTCGAGAATGAACCGACACATGTCCTGCTTCTCTTCGACGTTCATTCCGGCCATCGGCTCGTCAAGCAGCAGGATGCTCGGTTCCATGGCCAGTGCCCGGCCAAGGTCGACACGCTTTTGCAGCCCGTAGGGCAGGCGGCCAACCGGCGTCTTGCGAATATGCTGAATTTCCAGGAAATCGATCACTTCCTCAACCTTGGCCCGGTGCAGGAGTTCTTCGCGCCGCGCCGCTCCCCACCAGAACGCCTGCTGGATCAGATTGCTGCGGATCTTCAGATTACGCCCGGTCATCAGATTGTCGATCACGCTCATGCCCTTGAACAGGGCGATGTTCTGGAAGGTACGTGAGATACCTGCCCTGGCTGCCTTGTAGGGGTTCATGCGGCTGAAGTGCTGGCCACGCAGGATGATCTCCCCCTTCTGTGGACGGTAGACCCCATTGATCACGTTGAGCATCGAACTCTTGCCCGCGCCATTCGGGCCGATGATCGCCCGGATCTCGTGTTCGCGAACGTCGAACGAGATGTCGGTCAGCGCCTTGACTCCACCGAACGAGAGGGAGACGTTTTTCAGATCGAGAATGATTTCTCCGCTTTGCCGACTCATCAGCCGACCCTCCCGGCGATTGCAAAAGTCTTCGGATCGCTGATCACCAGATCGGCAGCGACCCTGCCTTGCCGCCCGTCCTCGAACTTCACTGCAGTTTCGATGAATTGCCGTTCCCGACCGTTGTACAGCGCGTCGATCAGCACTGCATATTTCTCGGCGACGAAGTTGCGGCGCACCTTGCGCGTGCGAGTCAATTCATCATCGTCGGGATCGAGTTCCTTATGCAGGATCAGGAAACGGTGAATCTGCGAATCGGCCAATGCGCCCTCCTCCACCAGTTCGCCATTGACCTGCTCGATGCATTCCTGAACCAGCCCATAGACCTCGGGCTTGGCCGCCAGGTCGGTATAGCCTGAATAGGCGAGACCGCGCCGCTCCGCCCAGTTGCCGACCGCGCCGATGTCGATGTTGATGAACGCGCAAACCATTTCGCGGCGATCACCGAAGACCACGGCTTCCTTGATGTACGGGAAGAACTTCAACTTGTTTTCGATGTAATTGGGTGCATACATCGCACCGTTCGCCAGTTTGCCAACATCCTTGGCGCGATCGATGATCTTGAGATGACCATCGTCATCGAAAATTCCTGCATCCCCGGTCATGAAATAACCGTCGGCGTCGATCGCTTCAGCTGTCGCATCCGGCCGCTTGTAATACTCCTTGAGCAGCATCGGACCCTTGACCAGGATCTCGCCGTTATCGGCGATCCTGACTTCGACGCCTGGCGCTGGTTTGCCGACGCTGTCAAACTTGATCTGGCCATCGGGTTGCAGGCAGACGTAAGCGCAGGTTTCGGTCTGACCATAGAGCTGCTTCAGATTGATGCCGATCGATCGATAGAAACGGAACAGGTCGGGGCCGATCGCCGCCCCGGCGGTATAGGCGACGCGGATGCGGCTCATGCCGAGAACATTCCTCAGCGGCCCGAAAACACAAACCTTGCCCAAGGCGTAGAGCAGCCGGTCGGCAAAGGAGACCGGCCGGCCGTCGAGAATCTGGGCGCCGCTGCGCCGGGCGACAGCCATGAAGTAGTGGAACATTTTCTGCTTGATGACGCTTGCGTCCTCCATGCGGATCATCACCTGCGTCAACAGGTTCTCGAAGACGCGAGGGGGCGCGAAGTAGTAGCTTGGCCCGATCTCGCGCAGGTCGGTCATCACCGTTTCGGCCGACTCCGGACAGTTGATCGTGAAACCGGTGACCATCGCCTGTGCAAACGAAAACAGGTGGTCGCCAACCCAGGCCATCGGCAGATACGAAAGGATGTCCTCATCGGCGGTCAGCCGGTCGAAATCCGCCCCCCCGCGTGCCGCGCTGATGAAGGCATGGTGGGTCAGACACACTCCCTTGGGCTTACCCGTCGTCCCCGAAGTGTACAGCATGACGCTTACATCATCGGGGTGACCCGCAGCGACTTCGGTGCTCAGCAGATCCGGGTGATTTCGATTGTGAATCCGTCCCATCGCCATCAACTCGCGGATGTCGTGGATGAAAGGCTGCGTATAGTGACGCATGCCGCGCGGATCGTCGTAAAGCACATGCTCGAGCTGCGGCAGTTGATCCTGGATCTCGAGCAACTTGTCGACCTGCTCCTGATTCTCGACGAAGACAAAACGGATTTCCGCATCGAGCAGGGCGAACAGCATTTCGCTGGCGACTGCGTCCTGGTAGAGCGGCACGGGCACCCCACCAAGACATTGCACGGCCGTCATCATCATGTACATACGCGGCCGGTTCTCGCCGACGATAGCCAGATTCTCGCCACGTCGAAAACCCATTTCTGCGAGACCACAGGCAAGTGCGCGAACCTCTTCGGCCACATCGTTCCAGGTCCAGCACTGCCAGATCCCCAGATCCTTCTCGCGCATCGCCGGCTTGCCGCCACGCACTTGCGCATGCTGAATCAGCAAGCGTGGAAAAGTATCCAGCGCTTGCGAAGAGGCCATGTCCGGCATCTCGTCTCCTCCGGTGCGCTGACCATCAGAACGCTGACGGCCAAGCCCTTGTCGTTATGCTGGCCATTCTAGTCCTTTTTCACCAACAATCATTGTGCAATGCCGCATTGTCGCTTCGGCTCAATGGCATCACGCTCCAGCATGCTCGTCCGAACGCCGCACCAACTGAAGTGACGGGAACGCTGGTCCATCCGTTACGCCACCCCCGGCCAGTGGCGTCAAGGCTTCTAGAACGACGGAATTGAACAGGTCATTGATCTGGGTTAGTATTCGGCGCGGCGAGGGGAAGGACTTGTCAATACCTGGTCAATACGCTGCAGAAACTGCGGCAAAACCGCTTCAACAAAACGACATCGGAGGATGACATGAGTAGTGTTATTTACGAGCGAATGCGGGTCAATCCCAAATTCCACAAACTAGTCAGCGAGCGGGGACGCTTCGCGTGGACCCTGTCGGCCATCGTGCTGATCCTTTTTTACGGATTCTTCATGCTGGTCGCCTTCAACCCAGGGCTGCTGGGTCAGAAGATTGCCGAGGGATCGATGTGGCCGATCGGCTATACCATCGAGCTTTGCCTGTTCGTCTTTTTCTGGCTGCTGACTTTCGTGTATGTTCGCCGTGCCAACGGCGAGTTTGATGATCTGACTTCCGAAATGATCAAGGAAGCCCAGAAGGAGAAACCATGATGCAGCGACTGATCCCAGCACTTTCCCTGCTCATCCTCTCCGGTCTGGCGGTTGCCGGCCCGGCCGTAGACGCAGGTGGGGCCAAGCAGGCGACCAACTGGCACGCGATCATCATGTTCCTGATCTTCGTGGCAATGACCATGGGGATCACCTACTGGGCAGCCAGCCGCACCAAGACCACGGCGGACTTCTATACCGCCGGCGGTGGCATCACCGGTTTCCAGAACGGTCTGGCGATCGCCGGCGACTACATGTCGGCGGCAACACTGCTCGGGCTGACGGCGATGGCCTACACCCAGGGCTACGATGCCTACATCTACATGCTGGCGTTCTTCGCCGGCTGGCCGATCATCCTGTTCCTGATGGCCGAGCGGCTGCGCAACCTGGGCCGTTTCACCTTCGCCGACATCACCTCGTATCGGCTCGATCAGGGCAAGGTGCGGACGATGGCCGCGATCTCGTCGCTGGTGGTGGTCGTCTTCTACCTGATCGCCCAGATGGTCGGTGCCGGTCAGTTGATCAGACTGCTGTTCGGTCTCGACTACAACATCGCGATCTTCGTCGTCGGCATCCTGATGATGGTCTACGTCACCCTCGGCGGCATGGTGGCGACGACCTGGGTACAGATCATCAAGGCCTGCATGCTGCTCTTCGGCGGTACGCTGACGCTGCTGCTGGCCTACGTCCAGTTCGGCTTCTCGCTGACCGACCTGCTGCAGAAGGCCGAAGCGGTCCACAAGCTCGGACCCAAGCTGATGGCCCCTGGCAGTCTGCTCGCCGATCCGGTCACTGCCATCTCGCTCGGCCTCGGCCTGATGTTCGGCACCGCTGGCCTGCCGCACATCCTGATGCGCTTCTTCACCGTCGGTAACGCCAAGGAAGCCCGGAAATCGGTGCTCTATGCGTCCGGCTTCGTCGGCTTCTTCTTCAACGTCATCTTCCTGATGGGTCTGTGCGCGATCCTCATCGTCGGACAGAACCCGGAGTTCTTCGAGGGTGGCACCGTCGGCGGCAAGCTGATCGGCGGCGGCAACATGGTCGCCATGCACCTGGCCAAGGCCGTCGGCGGCAACATGCTGCTCGGTTTCCTGGCGGCAGTGGCCTTCGCGACCATCCTGGCGGTCGTCTCGGGTCTGGCGCTCGCCGGGGCATCGGCGATTTCGCATGACATCTACGCGCGCGTGATCCGCAAGGGGCAGGCGACCGAGAAAGAGGAAATCCGTATGTCCCGCTACGCCACCATCGGACTCGGCATGCTGGCCATCGTTCTCGGCATCGCGTTCGAGAAGATGAACATCGCCTTCATGGTCGGCCTGGCCTTCGGTGTGGCTGCCGCGGCCAATTTCCCGGTGCTGATTCTGTCGATGTACTGGAAGGGCCTGACGACGCGTGGTGCCCTGTGGGGCGGCTACGGTGGCGTCACCTCGGCAGTTCTCTTCGTCCTCTTCTCGAAGTCGGTGTGGGTTGACGTACTGGGCAACAAGGCCGCCTTGTTCCCCTACACGCAACCGGCGCTGTTCGCGATGCCGATCGCGTTCATCTTCGCGTACATCTTCTCGAAGAGTGACACCGGCCCGCGCTCCAAGCTGGAGAAAGAGGCATTCGAAGACCAGTACGTGCGCGCACAAACGGGTTTCGGCGCTTCCGGCGCCAGCCACTAAGCAGTCTCTGGTTCCACAGCATAACCCTGGCGGTGCAGAAGCCCGCCAGGGTTTTTTTATTTCACCATGACTCCAGCCCGGCCCTTCGCTGGACTACGCCAAGACCAAATAGATAAAATTTATCAATAAGTTGGGCGCGCCCATCATATGCCGGTGCTTTCTGAAACTTGCCCCGACTTCCCCTCTGCTGGCCCCTAGAAGGCTCCTGGGAACCGGGTCTTTTTGAGGAGTCATCATGGCAAAAATCAAGCTCACCAAGTCTGCTGTCGACGCGGCACAACCACAGGCGCAGGCCGTCAAACTCGGGATACGCTGGTGCCCGGCTTCCTGTGCAAGATTACCCCGTCGGGCCGCAAGGTGTTCATGCTCCAGTACCGGACAAACGCCGGCGAGCGCCGCAAGCCCGCTTTGGGGCAATACGGGGAACTGACCGTCGAACAGGCCCACTCGCTCGCGCAAGAATGACTGGCTCAGGTACGCCGGAGTGGTGATCCCGGCGCAGCCAAGGCGAAAGCGCGTCAAGCGCCCACCGTTGAGGAGTTGTGCAAGAAGTTCATGGAGGACCACTCCAAGAAGCGCAACAAGCCTAGCACCCGAGTCGGCTATCAAGGCGTCATCGACCGCGGCATCATCCCGCTGCTGGGCCGCAAGAAGGTCCACGACGTGAAGCGCCCTGACATTGCCGGACTGATGGAAAAACTTTCGTACAAGCAGACCGAGGCGAACAAGGCACTCAATATCCTGCGCAAGATGTTCCACTGGGCCGAGGTATAGGGCTATCGGCCTGACGGCACCCATCCTTGCCGCCATGTCCCGATTTTCCCTGCCGGCAAGTCCACCCACCTCATCAGCGACGAGGACATGGGCAAGCTGTTCCGGCAGCTCGACAAGATCGAGGCCGAGGGCCTGGAGAACTACGTCATCCCGTTGGCGATCCGCCTGCAATTCGAGTTCGCCGGCCGCCGTGGCGAAATCGTCACACTCGCATGGGAATGGGTTGATTGATCTGGAAAACCGCCGCGTCGTTTGGCCCGACAGCAAGACTGGCGGAATGTCCAAGCCCATAAGCAAGGAAGCCTATCGGCTGCTTTCAGCTGCGACTAGGCAGGAAGGCAATCCCTACGTACTCCCGTCGCCACGCCATCCAGGGCAACATCTGACCACAGGCAAGTATTACGGTGGCTGGAGCCGTGCGCTCAAAGCAGCTGGGGCAACGCATGTGGGAATGCACGGCATCCGCCATCGCTCGGCGACCGACATTGCCAATTCGGGTATCCCGGTCAAGAGTGGCATGGCCCTGACGGCGCACAAGACTGTGGTGATGTCCATGCGCTACGTCCACACCGAGGACAAGCCGGTGCGGGAAGCCGCCGAGCTGGTGGCGAATCGGCGCAAGTCGGTCGTCAACAGACACCAAGAACTGAAAGAGGTGACCGCATGATCAGAGGCCAGCAATCCGCCTTGCCGCCTCCAGTTGTCGTATCACCGCCACGACAATTGGCTCAGTGGCCTTCCCCGCCTGCATATCGCGCTAAGCACTGGAAAAGTGCGCCCGTTTCGGGTATAGTTTGGAGGTCAAGATGACGTGCGTTCTCAAGCGAAAGGACTTTGCGCGGTGGCAGGCGAGCGAAAAGCTGCCTGATGCCGCTTTGTGCAAAGCGGTTCAGGAGATGGAAAGAGGTCTAATTGACGCGGACTTGGGTGGCTTCCTCTACAAGAAGCGGGTTGCCCGCCCCGGCAGCGGCAAGAGCGGCGGTTACCGCACGCTGCTGTCGGCCCGGATCGGTAGCCGCTACGTGTTCCTGCATGGGTTCCCCAAGAGCGACAAGGCGAACATCACGCAGGACGAGAAGAAGGCGCTGCAATTCGCCGGCAAGGTGTTCTTGGAGCTGCCTGCCGAAGCCTTGTCGAAGGCGTTGCAGTCGG
>NZ_JAZKUD010000089.1:0-15896 GCF_036625275.1 Accumulibacter sp. | reverse complement strand
GAAATGCGGTAGACCAAGGCCAAACGGTTAGCCAAAACATGTATTACGCATACTTAGGACCAGGCGGGCGCTAGTCGTCTGGTCGTGCCGAACGTGATGCGAAAGTGAAAAATTCACAGCCTCTGAGACAGTATCGGCCATCTGCCTGTGCCACGGCCTGGGATGACCAAGGAGAAACGATGACCGAAATCATGCAGCGTATCTGGTCCTACTTCTGGCTGCCTGAAACCAAGTACGTGATCGCTGCTGTCGCCACCTGTGCGTTGCTGTCGCTGCGCCTGCTGCCCAAGGAACGCCGGCGGATCGGCGGAACGGTGGCGGTATTCGGGCTCTGCCTTTGCGGGCAACTCTTCGGGGCCTTGCTTGAAGCACTCGACTATTCACGCCTTGCCGTGATGGTGCATGAGATCTTCGTCATCGGATCGGGGATGGCACTGTTTCGCCTGATGGCGATCTTCGTCTTTCGGGTCATCCTGCCGCACTTTGGCATGGTCGTCGTGCGTATCGCCGAGGATATCATTGTGCTCGTGGTCTACGCCGCTTTCATTCTGGGGCGGCTGCATCTCGTCGGATTCGACCCGTCGAGTCTGCTGACCACTTCAGCGGTAATCACCGCCGTCCTGGCTTTCTCGATGCAGGATACCCTCGGCAATGTGCTTGCGGGCGTCGCCCTGCAGCTCGATAACTCGCTGCGTACCGGCGACTGGATCCGGATCGATGACATCACCGGTCGGGTTGCCCAGATCCGCTGGCGGCAAACGACGATCAGGACACGTAACGGCGACGTGGTGGTGATCCCCAACAGCCAATTGATGCGCGGCAAGTTCACCGTTTTCGGCCGCACCGACATTACCCTCTGGCCCTGGCGACGCTGGGTATGGTTCAACGTCACCTATGGATCCTCCCCGACGCTGGTGATCCAGAAGATCGAGGCGACGATCAGCTCTGCCGAAATCCCCAATGTCGCAAGGGAACCTCGTCCGACCTGCGTGCTGATGGAGTTTGGTCCGGGCTACGGGCGCTATGCACTACGCTACTGGATGCTTGACCCGCAGCCCGATGATCCCACCGACTCGGCCGTGCGGGTGCATATCTTCGCTGCCTTGCAACGCGCGGGCATGCAGTTGGCTGTGCCCGAGCAGTCTTTGCATATCACCAAGGAGAACGAGGCCTACCGGGAGTCGCTCCATCGGCGTGAAATCGAGCGACGCATGGCCGATCTGCGCAAGCTGGAACTGTTTGCCGGATTACAGGAAGAGGAACTGCGGACCATCAGCGAGCGTATGGTCCATGCGCCGTTCGCCTGCGGCGACGTGATCTTTCATCAGGGCGACGCGCCACATTGGCTGTACCTGCTGGCCGCTGGCGAAGCCGAGGTGTGGATGGATTTTCCCGACCATTCCAGGCGCCTGTTCCGTACCATTCATGCTGGCGGCACCTTCGGCGAGAAGGGTGTGTTGACCGGTGAGGCCCGCCGCGCTTCGGTCATCGCCAGGACTGACGTGGTCTGCTACCGGCTGGACCAGGCCACGGTTGAAGAAGTCATCCGCTCACGCCCGGAAATCGCCGAAGCGGTTGCCGAAATTCTCGCACGTCGTGAGGCCGAGATGGACACATTCGTCCGCCAGTTCAGCAACGCTTCCAGCGATCACGCAGTGTCTCAACCGAAGGCCGGCATGCTCGCCATGATCAAGAATTTTCTTGGGCTGTGAGGCGCGATTCCGCAAGGTGGCCAGCCGGGGGACGATATCGAATGGTCGAATCACGCGTAGTCCACGCTGACATTGTCGCTCCCCAGCCATTCGCGAACCGCCGTCAGCAGGTCATCTTCGAGGCGAACCCGGTTGGCGTCGCCGAAAGCCAGTTCGCAGGTCGCGTTCCCGTTTCGATACGCCAGCCGTACCGGGCAATCGCCGGGAGTGTAAGGCGCCAGCAGGGTTTGCAGACGGTGCACAGCGGTGCGCGCGTTGCTGCCGCTGGCCTGGCCATTGAGTGACAGGCGCAGATGACGGGCAAAACGACCGCGCGCTTCGGCGAGCGTCAACAGGTGTTCGGCAACGATTTTGACGCGGCCTTCGCCAGCGAAGTCATCGCGCTGGACACGGCCTTCGATGATCAGCACCTCGTCTTCCCGGATCTTGGCACGTTCGGCTTCGAGCAGTTCGTTGAACACCGAGACTTCGAGTGAGCTGGTGCCGTCGTCGAGCTGGATGAAGACCATCTTGCCGCGTGCCGTGAATTTGCTGCGGACGCCGACCACCAGGCCAGCGAGCCATTGCGGTTCCTTCCGCGCTTCGAGCGCGGCCAGTGGCTTGCGCACGAAGCGCGATACCTCGGCCTGAACGCCATGAAAAGGATGGCCGGAGAAGTAGAAACCAAGCGCCAGCTTCTCTTCATTGAGCTGCTGTCGCTCGCTCCAGCGTGGTACTTCGACATACTTCGGGCCAAGTTCGTCACCCTGCCCGCCGGCGTCGAAAAGGTCGAACAGGCTGACCTGCATGGCGTTGCGCTCGGCCTGTTCGGCGGCTTCCATGGCGATGCCGACCGAAGCCAGCAGGCGCGCGCGATGCCTGTCGAGCGAATCGAAACCGCCAGCACGAATCAGGGCTTCGATGGTGCGGCGGTTGACCAGGCGTTTGTCGGCACGTCGACAGAAATCGAACAGATCCTTGAACGGACCACCGGCCTCGCGCACCTTCAGGATTGCGTTCACCGCCTGTTCGCCGGTTCCCTTGATGGCGCCGAGACCGTAACGAATCGTGCTGCGGTCCACCGGCATGAAGCGGTATTCGGAGGCATTCACATCCGGCCCGAGGATGCGCAGGCCATTGGCGACGGCGTCGTCGTGAACGATCTTCACCGTGTCGGTGACGTCCATGTCCGACGACAGCGTAGCCGCCATGAAGGCGGCGCAATGGTGTGCCTTGAGCCAGGCGGTGTGGTAGGTGACGACGGCGTAGGCGGCAGTGTGCGACTTGTTGAAGCCGTACTCGGCGAATTTCTCCATCAGGTCGAAAAGCTGCATCGCCAGCTTTTCGTCGTAACCCTTTTTCCTCGCCCCTTCGCGCATCAGGTCGCGGTGCAGGGCCATCTCTTCGGCTTTCTTCTTGCCCATCGCACGCCGCAACAGATCGGCGGCGCCAAGCGTATAGCCGCCGATGATCTGCGCAATCTGCATCACCTGTTCCTGATAGACGATGACCCCGTAGGTGGGTTCGAGGCAGACCTTCAGCTCATCGATGTAATAGTCGATCTTCTGCTGGCCCTTCTTGCGCAGGATGAAGTCGTCGACCATTCCGGAACCGAGCGGTCCCGGCCGGTACAGCGCGAGCACCGCGATGATGTCCTCGAAGCGATCGGGCGCGAGCTTCCGGACCAGTTTCTTCATGCCCTCCGATTCAACCTGGAAAATTGCGGTGGTATTGCCGTCCTTGAGAATCTGGTAGGCGAGCGGATCGTCGAAGGAAAGCGCGCTCAGATCGGGACGCTGGCCGCTGAGTTTCTCGACGTAGTCGAGCGCCAGTTTGATGATTGTCAGGTTGCGCAGACCCAGAAAGTCGAACTTCACCAGCCCGACCTTCTCGACATCGTCCTTGTCGTACTGGGAAACCACCGAACCGCCACCGTCGGCCGAATAGACCGGGCAGAAGTCGGTGAGTTTGCCGGGCGCAATCAGCACACCACCGGCGTGCATGCCGACATTGCGCGTCAGATCTTCAAGGCGGGCGGCCAGATCGAAGAGATCACGGACCTCTTCCTCGTCGTCGATCCTGGCCTTCAATTGCGGTTCGGCGGCGATTGCCTTGGCCAGCGACAGCGGCTTGTTGGTCTCGACCGGAATGAGTTTGGCAAGCTGGTCGCAGAAGTTGTACGGCAGATCGAGAACGCGGCCAACGTCACGAATCACCGCTTTCGACGACATGGTGCCAAAAGTGACGATCTGCGAGACTGCTGCTGCCCCGTACTTCCGGCGCACGTACTCGATCACCCGCCAGCGGTTGTCCTGACAGAAGTCGATGTCGAAGTCGGGCATCGATACCCGCTCGGGGTTGAGAAAACGTTCGAAGAGCAGCGCGTAGCGCAAGGGATCAAGATCTGTAATTCCCAACGCGTAGGCGACGACCGAACCCGCGCCCGACCCGCGGCCCGGCCCCACCGGACAGCCGTTGTGCTTGGCCCAGTTGATGAAATCGGCGACGATCAGGAAGTAGCCGGGGAATCCCATCTGTACGATGGTATCGGTTTCGAGCTGCAGGCGAGCGTCATAGGGCGGGCGCTCTGCGAGACGTTCGGCCGAGTCAGGAAAAAGCTGCTGCAGGCGAAGCTCCAGGCCGGCAACAGCCTCCTGGCGGAGATAATCGTCGAGCGTCACGCCGTCCGGGGTCGGGAAAGCAGGCAGGTAACTCTTGCCGAGCGTGATCTGTAGATTGCAGCGTTTGGCGATCTCCACCGAGTTCCCGAGTGCTTCGGGAAGGTCCGCAAACAGCTCGACCATTTCGCCAGCCGACTTGAAGTACTGCTCTTCGGTGTACCACCTTGGGCGGCGCGGATCACCGAGCATATAGCCCTCGGCAATGCACACTCTTGCTTCGTGCGCTTTGAAGTCGCCACGTTCAAGAAACTGGACCGGGTGCGTGGCAACCAGCGGCAGTTCGAGATCAGCCGCCAGATCGGCGGTCATGGCGACCAGCAACTCCTGCTGCGCCTGGCCATAGCGCTGTACTTCAAGGTAGAAAGCCGCCGGGAACAATTGCTCCCAGTGGCGCGCGCGACTTGCAGCCTGTTGATAATTGCCCTGCAACAGCGCTTCGCCAACGTCGCCGGCAGCCGCACCTGAGAGAGCGATCAGTCCATCGACGCCAATTTCCTGCAACATCCGGCGCGTGATTTCGGCCCGCCCACGTACTCGCGGCGCCAGGTAGGCACGCGACAGCAGCTCGCACAGTTGCCGATAGCCCTGCTGCGAGCGACAGAACAGCAACAGACGATAGGGACGATCCGGATCGCTGTCATTGGCAATCCAGACATCGCTGCCAAGTAGCGGTTTGATCCCTCGGCTGCGCGCCGACGAATAGAACTTGACCAGACCGAAGACATTGGCAAGATCAGTCAGCGCCAGTGCCGGCATCCCGTAGCGGGCAGCACGGCCAACCGCATCGTCAAGACGGACGATGCCATCGGTGATCGAATACTCGCTATGCAGGCGGAGGTGGATGAACGGGCTCTCGGGCATCCCGGCATTTTACCCCGAGGTGGAACAGCCAACGCGATCATCTCAGGCAGGAGGGTAGATATGGAATGGTTGTGCAGACTGGGGGCGGATGTACCGCCCGAGTGAATTCTGACACAGCACGATTCGTCACTTTAATGAGAAAGTCGCGTCAGCGACTCAAGAATCTCCTCTTTCCACCCGCGGGAGAAGGATGAGGAGGGGGAAATGATCATGACTTTCGTGATCGAGGGGATATGGAAAAGTCATGGCCGTTAATGTGAAAGTCGCGTATGCGACTCACGAATCTCCCCTCCCCCCTCGCGGGGGAGGGGTTGGGGGAGAGGGAAACGGTCATGACTTTCATGATCGGGAGTGCCTGGAAAAGTCATGACCGTTAGCGTAGCATTGAACTCGCCAATCTCTTCCCCGATCAGGGGCTTGATCTTTATTCTTACTCACCAACCGCAGCGAACGCATATTCCATGACAGACATCCTCTCTGGCCAGATTAATCTGGTCGGCCTCTTCGACCCCGGCGCAGCTCCGATGCTGATCAGCTCGCTGACCCTGCGGGGCGATGATGTCGCCCGCAACGCTGATACCCTTTGCGCGGTAATGGGTTCCCCTTCGTTCAGAGACGGGGGCATCATCGGCACTTCACTACGGGCAGGATTTTCCGCAGAACTTCTGCAGGCCTGGCGCGAGGTCGGTGTGGAGGTGGTCGCACGCATCAGAGGATCCTACGCATTGGTGATTGTCGATGGCGCGCGCGGATGTGTTTTCCTGGCCGTTGACCGGTTCGCGACCGAGACGCTGTGTTATCGCACCGACGGCAAGACACTGGCTTTTTCCGACCGCGCCGACTGTGTTCCGGGGCGCAGCGACGAACTGGATCCGCAGGCAATCTTCGACTACCTGTACTTCCACATGATCCCGGCACCGCGCACAATATTCAGTGATGTGCGCCGGTTGCCGGCAGCGCATAGCGTACTGCTCGATCGGCAAGGCGTGCATGAAGCACGTCACTGGCCCTTGCTGTTCGACGAGCACCGCCGGCAAGCTTTCGCCGATGCACGCGACACATTCCGCAATCTGATTCGCGAAAACGTCGCTGCAGCAGTCGCCGGCCACCAGCGCGTCGGCAGCTTCCTCTCCGGGGGCACCGATAGCTCGACGGTAGCAGGCGTACTCTGCCAGGTGACAGGCAGGCCAACACCCGCCTATTCGATCGGCTTCGACGCCGAGGGCTATGACGAAATGGCCTATGCCCGCATCGCCGCCAAGCACTTTGGCTGTGAGCACCATGAATACTATGTCACGCCGGCTGATTTGCTGGCCAGCATGCCAGCGGTCGCGCAGCATTTCGATCAACCCTTCGGTAATTCCTCGGCTCTGCCAGCCTATTACTGCGCCAGAATCGCGCGCGCCGATGGCTGCACGAAGATTCTCGCGGGGGATGGCGGCGACGAACTGTTCGGGGGTAATTCGCGCTACGCGATGCAGCGCTTGTTCGAGTTCTATCATGCCGTTCCGAAGGGTGTGCGGCGCCTGATCGAGCCCATGTGCAACGACCACAGTCCGTTGCGGCGGATACCAGGCCTCAAGCAAGCCACCGGGTATGTCCGTCATTCCCGCGTGCCGATGCCGGATCGCTTGCAGAGCTTCAACCTGATCATGCAGCTTGATCCGGCCAGTGTATTAAGTGCGGATTTTCTCGCCCGGATTGACCTCAGTGAGCCATCGAAACACATGCAGTCCACCTGGAACGAATGCCAGGCACCGAGCCTGATCAATCGAATGCTGGCTTACGACTGGCGCTACACGCTGGCCGACAGTGACCTTCCCAAGGTGCGTGGCGCCACTCGAATGGCTGGCATCGAAGTCGGCTATCCATTGCTGGCCGATACATTGACCGATTTCTCGATGGCCTTGCCGCCTGACTGGAAACTTCGCCGCCTCAAGCTGCGCTGGTTCTTCAAGGAAGCACTGCGAGGCTTCCTGCCCGACGCGATCATCACCAAGAAGAAAAAAGGTTTCGGACTGCCTTTTGGCATCTGGACGACACGCACGCCGGCCTTGAGGCAACTCGTCGAGGATTCGCTCAGCACGCTCGCGACACGCGGTATCATACGCGCCGACTTCATTCGGAAACTGATGAGCGAATATCTGCCCGCACACCCCGGCTACTACGGGGAGATGGCGTGGATCCTGACGATGTTTGAGCAGTGGCTTCGGCACCAGGAAACATGATGATGGTTAAATGACTATCTGCGATAGCTGCCGATCATGAAGACCTTGGGAACATGTCTAATGATCAAGGACAGGGCGATGACACCTTGCAGTCGGATTGATTAAGCGGTCAGCAAAAAGTCTTCCGACATTCCAGCGGCCATACGGGCAGCAATTCCGTCGTGTGAATGTCGGAGAACTTATCCGAAGACCGCTTAGTAACCTCCTTATAAAACAGGGAATTGGAAATATGAAAAATATGAGCCCTGGTGTAATCGTCAGCAGATGGCGAATGCTGTGTCGTCTGACGGTTTTCTGGCTAATGCTGTGGGCACTTTTCGCCAATGTGGCCGCAACGGAAATAATCCCGGAATCCGCCGATTACCCGAACATTGTCTTGACGACCGATGATTTCAACAACCAACGCCTGGGGGCATTCGAGGAGTTCAGGGGATATCTGGCTAGAAGTTCGTGGACGTTGAAAAGCGTCGGTCCGGGGAAGAGTTCATTTACATTTCAACCGCAGATTCCTCGTCGAGGCTGGTACACCGTTTATCTCTGGTGGCCCATGACCAAAATTAATGCCGCGCAAGCCCATATACGAATTCAACATGCCGAGGGAAGCTCGACTGCGAAAGCCGATCAGACGATGGGCGGTGGACTGTGGCAACGCATCGGCACCTTTCCGTTCACTCCCGAATCGTCGTCGAGAATCGAGCTGGTCGGAAATTCGGACAAGCCAGTAGTCATTGATGCGTTGAGGTTGCAGTTCGTTGGCGAGTCTCGACCTGGTCTGCGGATCGTCACTTCGGCCCTGCCGATTGCCGTCGTCAATGAACGCTTTGACGCTGTGCTGGAGGTTGATGGCGGCATTCCCCCGGTCAAATGTCATGTTCCATTGCCAAGCGGGTTGGCTCTGGATGCTGCCCGTTTGGCGATTTCAGGAACGCCGGCCGTACCCGGGCGGTGGGACATTACCGTTTCCTGCTTCGATTCGTCTGGCGTTCACCAACAGCGTTTGCTGAGTCTCGAAATATTATCCGACAATGAGGAACGCTCGCGCGCAACCCCGGTTCTGCACAGTCTTGGTGCGAGCGGTTCCGAAATCAATGCCGCCGCTGCGCCGACGACCAGTGCAACGGCTAGCGGCCAAGCCTTGACCGAGATCAAGGCGATTATCGCATCCCTTCCCGAGGGCAACTGGGCGAAAGTCAATGCGAACAACTATTCAGACGTGTGGACCCCACCGGATCTGCGTCCGATTGGCGCACAATATCCCAGCGCGATCATCGGTGCCTGGAGCAGTTTCGACTGGGATACGAATCGGGCCGACTTGTGGCTCTACGGCGGCGGACACGCGAACTATTCGGGCAATGACGTCTACCGCTGGCGTGCAAGCACGATGATGTGGGAAAGGGCGTCCCTGCCGAGCCAGGTAATACAGGACCCGCTGGGCAATTACATTGCGGTGGATGGACCAGACGCGGCGCCAGCTTCTGCTCACACCTACGACAACAACATATTCCTACCCATCGTCGACCGGCTGCTGGTGCTGGGTGGAGCTGCTTGGCAAAACGGTGGGCAATACAAGCGTCAGGCCACGTCGACTACCAGCAGAAATACGGGCCCCTATTTGTTTGATCCCAATCGAGCCGACCCCGGTAAGGTGGGAGGAAGCACCGGCTCCCACGTGCAAAACACGGCACCCCATCCCGAAGTGGTCGGTGGTGAGATGTGGCAGAACCGTGACCATACGGTCAATCTCGCGAGTGCTCCACTCCCGGCAAGCCACGTGAATGGATGCACTGCCTACGCTGCGGAAAACGGGCGTGATACCGTTTACGTGGGCGCAACCTCTGGCGGTACAGCACGCAATCTGTACCGTTATGTGATCAATGATGTGACTGCTCCCGCGGCAGACACCTGGGAACGAATTGGTGGCTACTGGGGGTCGCCAACAGACTCCACATCGTGTGCATTCGACCCAGTACAAAAACTTTTCGTCGTGACTGGGAGCAACGCACTTCCTTTGTACTACTGGAACACGGCAACACCGGGCTCCAAGAACTATGAGGTTCTCATCAATCTCTCGGATACCAACGGCCAACTGCTACCATTGTTGCAAACGAATACCATCACACTCAAAAAGTGTGGTCTTGACTTTGACCCGGTGCAACGCAAGTACATGCTGTGGTGTGGAGATGGTCGCGTGTGGTCGATCAGCCCTCCTGAAACAATATCAGCCTCCGGTTGGTCTGTCTCGTTGCAGCCGACGCCAACCAGTTCCGTGCCAAACGGGGACTACGGGACCGGTATTCTTGGCAAGTGGAAGTATGCCTCCGATCTCGGTGTCTTTGTCGGATTGCAGGACAAGACCTTGGGTAACGTCTGGGTTTACAAGCCCATTAGCGGAACCAACCAATCGCCTGTCGTGAATCTCACGGCGCCGCCCAATGGCGCCACGATCGCCGCGGGCAGCAATGTCACGCTGATTGCCAATGCCGTCGATATCGATGGGACGGTGAGCAAGGTAGAATTCTTTGCAGGCGCGGAAAAGCTCAGCGAAGTTACCTCACCGCCTTATCAGTTTTTCTGGTTAAGCCCTCCTGCAGGTAGCCATATCGTGACTGCCAGAGCTACCGACAATCTTGGAAAAACAGCTGTCTCACCTCCAATCATGATCACCATGTTAGGGGTCAACCAACCTCCCATCGTCAGTCTGTCAAGTCCAGCCAATGGCACAACGATCAATGTTGGCACCTTCATCGGCATCAACGCCAACGCCTCCGATAGCGATGGTTCGATTGCCAAGGTAGAGTTCTTCGAGGGAAGCCGTAAGATCGGCGAATCCCTGTCACCCCCCTACAACGTTGCCTGGTCTGCCAGTATCGTCGGCTCTTACACGCTTTCGGCGATCGCGTATGACAACTTGGGGGCCAGCACTGCCTCCGCGCCCATTTCTGTGACTGTCAGCGCACCCCTTCCAGGGAGCACGCTCTCTCTGCAAGATGGGGTCAACGGCTACGCTGGAACGCGCGATACTTATCTTTCGGTATATTCCAAGACAACAAACCTGGGTACTCAAACGTACTTCCTGTCTGGTGGCTCGTCGTATACCAGTCTGATCCGGTTTGCGATCTTTGCTTCCGAGGGCGGCCCCATACCCGATGGGGCCGCCATCCAGTCCGCCACGCTGAGTATGTACAAGTCAACCGCGTATGATTACACCTATCGGGCTCACCGAATATTGATGGATTGGAGTGAAACGCAGGCCACATGGCAGCAACGTCTGGCCGGCACTGCATGGAGTACCGCTGGCGCAAGCCATTCCGGAAGCGATTACCTCAGTATTGCCGATGGACAGGGTAGCATTGGGTGGAATAGTGGATGGCTGAACATTGATGTCAGCGTCGGTGTACAGCAAATGGCACAAGGCCAGCCCAATTTCGGTTGGCGCCTTATCGGGGTCAGCGGCAACAACAATCTCAAACGCTTTTATACCCGAGAGTCGGCCTCCGATCCCAACCTTAGACCCAAACTCACTATCATCTACACGAGCGCACAATGATGCCTGCATCGGAAAACTCAAGGGCTTCCCCATAATTGATTCGGTGACAGAATACGAACAATCGTTGATGCGGCTGACTTGGCTTGGCTCGGATTGCGGTCTAACGGTCATGACTTTTCCAGGCACCCCCGATCATGAAAGTCATGCCCGCGTCCCTCTCCCCCGACCCCTCCCACAGCCCGCGCTGCATCGCGGGCCGGCTACGGCGGCGCGGAGCAGTGCTCCGCGAAACCCCGCCTTCGCCCCCCGCAAGTGGGGAGGGGAGATGCGTGAGTCGCTGACGCGACTTCCACATTAACTTTTTCTGGTCAGTGCTCATGAAGGGACGTCATACGTGATTGAATTACTGCGGACCATTAGGAACCGTGCTGCGATGCAGCTGCTTCATGCCGCACGGCGTTTGGCGACCGACGCCGGCTGGGCTCAGATCTGCTATGACCTGGGGGCACCAGGCATGCTTTCAGGGTTACTGGCGCTACGCGCCCGCGGCGTGTTGCTGCGATCCGTGATTGACGCCGGTGCGTGTGTTGGCGATTGGACTCGGCTATTGAGAAGGGTTTTCCCGGATGCCGAGGTATTAATGATCGAACCACAGCAGCGGCACATGGCTACCCTGGAACGGTTTTGCGGGCAGGAACGAGGAATAAGCTTCGCAAGCTCGTTGCTCGGGCCGCCAGAATTGAAAGAGACGGCATTCGTCATCCTGGACGACACTGCGGGGGGTACAGGTTCGTCGGTATTTCCGGAGAACTCCAACGTGCCGCGGCATGTCGTGACCTTGCCGGTAACAACTCTGGATGAACTGATCCAAAAGTACTCGATGCAGCCACCGGATCTGATCAAGCTGGATGTGCAAGGCTACGAACTGGAAGTGCTGAAAGGCGCGACCTCAGCGCTGGCCACCGCCGGCTTCGTGCTCATGGAAGTGAGCCTCTGGCCGTACAACCAGGGCAGTCCCTTGCTGGCCGAAGTAGTGGCCTGGATGAACGAGCATGGATTTCGTGCCTATGAGATCTTCGATATTTCTCGTCGTGGGGATGGTGTCCTGGTACAGATCGACATCCTTTTCGTTCGCAAGGACTCTGCTTTGGTCAGCAGCGAAATGACCCTCTTTGCGGTTTCGGAAAGAGGTTGAGCTGGAACCGTTCAGACGTACGTCTCCCTCAGCGGATGAAAGCCGGACAAGTGGCTGCATGGAACTTCTCCATATCCGCATCATTCACGAATAAAATCAATTGGGTTTCTCGAAATATGCTGCTCATGATCGATAATTACGACTCCTTCACCTATAATCTCGTCCAGTATTTTGGTGAGCTGGGGCAGCATGTCAGAGTTTTCCGCAACGATGCCATCTCGATTGCCGAGATTACGCGTCTCAATCCGGCCTTGCTGGTAATCTCCCCTGGCCCGTGCATGCCCGCGCAGGCCGGTATCTCTCTGGCGGTGATTCGTGAGTTTGCGGGCAAGATTCCCCTGCTCGGCGTATGCCTTGGCCATCAGGCGATCGGCGAGGCTTTCGGTGGCCGTGTCGTGCACGCCCGCCAGTTGATGCATGGCAAGGTCTCGCCGGTCAAGCACCGTGACCAGGGCGTCTTTCGTGGCCTGCCCAGTCCGCTGACCTGCACGCGCTATCATTCGCTGGCCGTTGAACGCGATACCCTGCCGGCCTGCCTGGAAATCACCGCCTGGACCGACGACGGCGAGATCATGGGCCTGCGTCACAAAACACTGGCCGTCGAGGGGGTCCAGTTCCATCCCGAATCGATCCTGACCGAGCGCGGCCACGATCTCTTGAAGAACTTCCTTGAGGAGCACGCCCAATGAAGCCCCAGGACGCACTGACACGGGTCATTGAACATCGCGAAATCTTTCACGACGAAATGGTTTCGCTGATGCGCCAGATCATGAGTGGTGAAGTCACCCCGGTGATGATTGCAGCGATTACCGTTGGTCTGCGCGTCAAGAAGGAAACGATCGGCGAAATCTCCGCTGCGGCGCAGGTCATGCGCGAGCTGTCGACCAAGGTGCAAGTCAGTGACTGCAGTCGCCTGGTCGATACCTGCGGGACCGGCGGCGACGGTGCCCAGACCTTCAACATCTCGACCGCTGCAATGTTCGTTGCAGCAGCGGCTGGCGCGCGTGTTGCCAAGCATGGCGGTCGATCGGTCTCGTCGCAGTCGGGCAGCGCCGATGTTCTTGAAGCCCTCGGCGTCAATATCAATCTTACGCCGTCACAGGTCGGACAGAGTATCGATGAGGTCGGCATCGGCTTCATGTTTGCCCCCAACCACCACAGTGCCATGAAATACGCGGCACCGGTTCGCCGCGAACTTGGCGTGCGCACGCTGTTCAACATCCTCGGCCCGCTGACCAACCCGGCCAACGCCGCCAATCAAGTGCTGGGCGTCTTTCATCCCGACCTGGTCGGCATCCAGGCCCGTGTTCTGCAGCGCCTCGGCAGTTCGCACGCCCTCGTCGTTTTCGGCCGCGAAGGTCTCGACGAAATCTCGATCTCCGGTGAAACCCTGGTCGGCGAACTGCACAACGGCCGTGTCGATGAATACACGCTTCATCCCGAGCAGTTCAACCTGCCTGTGCACGATCCGAGAGTTCTGCGCGTGGCTAACGTCGAGGAGTCCAAAGGCATGTTGCTGGCCGCACTTGAGGGCCGTGCTGGTGCCGCGCGTGACATTGTCGCCCTCAATGCCGGCGCCAGCATCTACGTCAGCGGTCTCGCCGGCACGCTTGCCGATGGCGTCGACCAAGCCTTTGAAGCCATCGCTTCAGGTGCCGCACGCGCCAGGCTCGATGACTTCGTGGCTTGCACACAACGCTTTTCGACCTGATCGCCTGCATGTCAGCGAGAAAAAACATGACCCTGCCCAGGGGGAAAAAACAGCGCGAAGGCCGCCGCGAAGATGGCCCGGCGATTTTGCCATGAGCGACATTCTCAAGCGGATTCTTGCCGTCAAACGGGACGAAGTGGCCGCCTCCCAGACTGGCACACCGCTCGCGGTGATGCGTGCCACGGCCGAAAGGCAACCCGCCACACGCGATTTTCTCGGCGCCATCCGGGATCGCCTTGCCACCGGCAAGCCGGCGGTGATCGCCGAGATCAAGAAGGCCAGCCCATCCAGGGGCGTCCTGCGCGCCGATTTTCACCCTGCCCGAATCGCTGTCAGTTATCAGCAGCATGGTGCGGCATGTCTGTCGGTACTGACTGACCGTCAGTTTTTCCAGGGGGCTCCCGCATACTTGCAGGCGGCGCGTGCAGCCTGTGGATTGCCGGTTTTACGCAAGGATTTTCTGGTTGACGCCTATCAGGTTTACGAAGCAAGGGCGATGGGCGCCGATGCGATCCTGCTCATCGCCGCGGCGCTTGATCTGCCGGCGATGCACGAACTTGAAGCCATTGCCGACAGCCTCGGCATGGCGGTGCTCGTTGAAGTGCACAACGGCCAGGAACTGGATCTCGCCCTGCAGCTTCGCACCTTGCTGATCGGCATTAACAACCGCAACCTGCACAGCTTCGAAGTCAGCCTGCAGACCACCCTTGAACTCCTGCCCTACCTCCCGGCCGACCGCCTGGTCGTCACCGAAAGCGGCATTCTCTCCAGCCGCGACGTGCAGCAGATGCGTGACCATGGCGTCAACGCCTTTCTCGTTGGCGAAGCCTGCATGCGAGCAGTCGAGCCTGGCGAAGCGCTGGCCGAATTGTTTGTCTGATGATCGCCAACGTACCAGACGACCCTGAGCGAAGCGTGCGCCTCCCGTCCGGTCCTCTCGTCCCCTCTCGGCAGCGCTGCACAATCCGCCTGCGTCCCTGCTGAGAGCGTCGTGTCGGTCGGTGACGGCGCGCACCGAGGGTTGAAGACGAGCTTGGAGGAGGATGGCTCAGCGATTGGAGCCGGTGTGTGCAGCGAACGACAGCGGGCCTGGTCTGTTACCGCCCGTCAGCGAAACAGCGACTCTACGCGCGAGCCGTGATCAGTTCGCTGCGGGTCCGGAGGGGGCACCGGCCAGCGCCTGGATAGAGATCCAGGGCCCCCACGCGGAAGGATCGAGTGCGACTGCGGCCACATGGCGCAGCCAGGCGACGAGGTCGTGGAAGGGATCGATCTGGGGCCGTTCTACGGTATGGATGCGGCTGGCTCATGAACAGGTCGCCGACCCGCGCACCGTTCAAGGTCCGATAGAACAACGCGTTCTTCCGATGCCGGATTGCCTTCTTGAGGGCCTGTTCGCAGAGATGATCCTAAATTCCTCTGTTAGCCCATTGCGGCAGCCAGACCAGGGGGAGCCAGGGCCGTGTGCCGCGGCATTTTGGCTTTGGCGGCGATGATTTTGTCGACGATGTAGCGGACCAGGGCAGGCCAGCGGGCGGCTTTCGGCAACTGAGGCGCAGTTGCCGAAACATGGTCAAGACCCTTGCGGATACTGGCGATCATCGCCTTGATCTGATCCCCCGCCGCATGGGAAAGTGTGAGCAGCAGGCGGGATTGGCCGGCGTGCTGAGTCAGTCGGGCGACACCGGCGAGCAACAGTGGACGGCTGGTGATTGCCTCCAGGCGTGCCTTTGGATGCGCCAGGCGGACATACCAACTCCACCAGTTGTAAACTAACGAGGCTCCGCCTCAGACCGACAAGTGATATTGGGGAGTTGCCGGTCTGAGGCGGAGCCTCGTTAGACTTACTGCTGTTACTGCGAACGATCGGGTCTTGTCTTTTGCCTACTCGACCCTGAATCGGCAAAAGGCAAGACCCCGACGGATCTTCCTCCACGTAGTAGACGAAACTACGCTTTAACTATCGGTTTTTGTTAAACAAATAGCCAATGCCGCGAAAGCGGCGCCTGCCTACGCGGCGAGCTTGTCGGCTTTGGGCTTGA
>NZ_JAZKUD010000088.1:0-17231 GCF_036625275.1 Accumulibacter sp. | reverse complement strand
GACACCGACGAGCGGCTGGACTTCGTCGAACGCGAGTTCGTCCGGCGATTGGGCGAACGGCTGTACGGACTGGGAGGGGGCCGTCATGGCTGACTGGACCACCGAAGACGTGGCGGCACGATTCGCCGAAGCCGCCGAGACTGGCCGGCGACTGCCCCGCGTGCAGGTGCAGGGCTACTTCAACGTCTGGCCTGCCTTCGCCCGCGAGGCGTGGGAAACCTATCCCGAGGACGAGCCCGACTACCGTCCCTTGCCGCCCAGCTTGCAGGCCATCGAGCGGATGCTGGAGACGATGCGCTGGGTGCAATGGCTGGAGGTCGAGCAGCGCCACGTCGTCTGGATGCGCGCCAGGCGCTACGGCTGGCGGGACATCGCGCTTCGCGCGGCCTGCTGCCCCGGACGGCGCAACGCCACTGGCAACGTGCAATCCAGAGCGTTGCCGACCGGCTCAACGAAGCGAGGGCCATGGCATCATGAAAAAATTTTGATAGGGTTATCGGACACTTTCGGGTTATTGCGGAAGCCTGCGAGGCATTGCCAAATTCAGAGCTCAGAGAGGGTGTCGCATCTCGGACCGTTTTTCGCTACAGTCACGGCTATGGTTGGGAAAGGTGCGGGAGCAGCGAACGACCAGAAAATCATCACCCGCCGCCTGATGACCTGCCACCGTCAGAAGGCGCCGGGAATCGTGGTCCAGCGAGTCATCCTTGCCATTTTTTGCCAAACGCCCTAGTATGGCGCCATGAGCACGATGAATATTTCCTTGCCTGACGCCCTCAAGACCTTCGTTGACGAGCAGGTTTCGCAGCGCGGTTACGGGACCAGCAGCGAGTACGTACGCGAGTTGATCCGCAAGGATCAGGATTGCCAACAACTGCGTGCCCTGCTCCTGGCGGGGGCCTCTTCCCTTCCTGCAGGCCCCGCCGATGCCGGTTATTTCACGGGACTGCGTGACCGCATCAGGGCGCGCGCCCGCGGGTGAAGGTCAGGCTGGTCATTCCACGCGAGTTGGCCAACAGGGATGTCGATGAGGTCATCGAGCATTACCTGAGTCAGGACGCAGAGCAGGCAGCGCTGGGTTTTGTCGAAGACCTGGAGCGAGCCTATGCCCACATCGGCCGCCATCCTGCGACAGGTTCACCACGCTACGCCCACGAACTGAATCTGCCCGGTTTGCGCTCCTGGCCATTGACACGCTACCCCTACCTTGTGTTTTACGTCGAGCGCAGCGACCACATCGATGTCTGGCGCGTGCTCCATGGCGAGCGCGACATTCCGGCCTGGTTGCCGGGTGCTCCGGACATGGGCGATGCGCCTTGAGCCCGGCGGCTACCGACGGATTGTGATAACGCTTTCCGGTTTTCCGGGTCACGTAGGGTAACGCCTGACCAACACCCCCGAACCCGCCCCCGTGGCAGGTTTTTGCTTTCAGCGCCACCCACGGCCCGCGACCTGACCCGTCCGGGCCGTTTCCATTTCTCAGAGGTCAAACTTGGCCCCATCCGAACTCCAGCTGGAGCAGTGGCCTGTCGATCGACTGATCGACTACGCCCGCAATCCGCGCAAGAACGATCACGCTGTCGAGCAGATGGCCGTCATCATCACCGAATTCCGTTTCCGGATTCCGGTGGTCGCCAGGAGCTGCGGGGAGATTGTCGATGGTCATCTCCGGCTCAAGGCGGCGCGCAGACTGGGCTTGAGCACGGTTCCCGTGGTGCTGGCCGATGAACTGACCGATGCCCAGATCAAGGCATTCCGCCTGCTCGCCAACCGTTCGGCGACCTGGGCGGGTTGGGATGACACCTTGCTGGCGCTGGAACTCGAAGACCTGAAGCTGGCCGAGTTCGACCTCGTTTTGACGGGATTCGACGCCTCCGAGATCGACGCCCTGCTGGTCGATGATCATCCTGCTGAGAATGAGTCGCAGGGCGGCCAGGACGAAGCCGATGACGTGCCCGAGGTGCCGGCCAATCCCGTCTCTCGCTCCGGCGATGTGTGGGCTCTCGGCACGCACCGCCTGATCTGCGGTGACGCCGCCGACGCTGCCGTGGTCGGCACGCTGATGGCTGGCGAACAGGCGAACCTGCTCGTCACCAGCCCGCCGTACGCCAACCAGCGCGCCTGTACGACCGGCGGCATTGGTGATTGGGATCGTCTGATGCAGGGCGTCTTCGCCGCTGCCATGACCGTGATGGCAGCCGCCGCGCAGATCCTCGTGAATCTCCCGACTGCACAATCCAATCCTGAGGGGTTGGCTCGCGTATTACGGAAGATTCTATCGGTCGGCGATGTACCCCGTCTTCAGACACTTCAACAAGACGTTGGTGGCTTGGGCGATGAGGAAGTACAGACGGCCTGCCATGGCCGCATCGCATCAGTCCCCGACCGTACGAGCAGGGCAAATCCTGCGCTTGTCACGGGAGACCTCGGCAAGGCGCTGGGGGGGTCCGGCGGCAAGCCATCTTCAGGCATGTTCCGCGGTCGTGAGGGGAAATTTTCGGTCGATCTGAAGCGCGAATTCTGTCTGGATTCCATACAGAATCAGGTACGCCATGCCAGTATCAGCCAAGCCATTGAATTCATGGCACGCCCGAGACGATTCGAACGTCCGACCCCTGCCTTCGGAGGGCAGTACTCTATCCAACTGAGCTACGGGCGCGTGCAGGATCGAGAGCTTAACCGCTTTGCTCGGGGTAGTCCACCCCGCAACCGCTGTGGTGGCCGTTGGTGCTGCCGCAAGCCTGTCCAGAAACGGTTAGAATCGCCGCAGGGAGATGCATGCAGCAAAGCCCGTCAGGCGGATGTCCGGCGTCATGCCCCTTCCAAGCGGCCAGTCCGACCCAGATCATCCGAGCAAATAAACCATGAAAATTCTCGAATACAACGGACTCGACACGTCTCGAGTCAAGGCCGGCTATCGCAAGGTGGTGGAGGCCATCGCACGCAACGACTTTGGCGCCGCACAGGTCAAGAAGCTGGCCAATCTCAGCCATGGCCGGTTTTACCGGGCCAAACTCGATGATGCCGCCCGGCTGTTGTTCACCCTGATTCGTCACGGCAATGAAACCTGCGCGCTGATGCTGGAAGTGATCAGTAACCACGATTACGACAAGTCGCGCTTTCTGCGCGGCGCGGCAATCGACGACGAAAAGATTCCGGAGATTGGCGTCGATGAAGCGATCAGGGAAGCACAGCCGGTACGCTACCTGCATCCGGAACGTACGACGATTCATCTGCTGGACAAGCCGATCTCCTTCGATGACACCCAGGAGGCCATCTATCGCCGGCCAGCGCCGTTGATCGTCGTTGGCTGCGCCGGTAGCGGCAAGACCGCGCTGACCTTGGAAAAGCTCAAGCACGCAGAAGGCGAGGTACTCTACGTCACCCACTCCGCCTACCTGGCGCAGAGCGCCCGCGATCTCTATTACGCGAACGGCTTCGAGCACACCGCTCAGGAGGCGGTATTCCTCTCGTACCGAGAGTTTGTCGAATCGATCCGCGTGCCGCCGGGCCGGGAAGCCGGCTGGCGCGACTTTGCCGGTTGGTTCGGGCGGCTGCGGCAAGCCTTCAAGGAATTCGACGGCCATCAGGTCTTCGAAGAAATTCGCGGCGTGCTGGCGGCCGGCGCCGGCGGCGTTCTCGCACGCGACGAGTACCTGGCGCTCGGCATACGCCAGTCGATCTTCCCCGTCGAGCTGCGCGGCAAACTCTACGATCTGTTCGAGAAGTATCGCGACTGGCTCGCCGAGGCGAAACTCTACGACCTGAATCTCGTCGCCCAGGACTGGCAACGGCTGGCCGCACCACGCTACGACTTCGTGGTCATCGACGAGGTGCAGGACATCACCACCGTGCAATTGGCGCTGGTCCTCAAGACCTTGAGAAAACCCGGCCATTTTCTGCTCTGCGGCGATTCCAACCAGATCGTCCATCCCAATTTTTTTTCCTGGAGTCAGGTCAAGAGCCTGTTCTGGAAAGACCCCAAGCTGGCCGAGCGGCAGGAACTGCACGTACTCACGGCCAATTTTCGCAACGGTCTGGAGGCCACGCGGGTCGCCAACCAGTTGCTGAAAATCAAGCAAAGGCGCTTTGGCTCGATCGATCGCGAGAGCAACTTCCTGGTTCAGGCAGTGGGCGGCGACACCGGACAGGTCGCACTGATGCCCGACAAGGAACTCGGCAAGCGCGAACTCGACCAGAAAATTCGCCAGTCCACCCAGTTTGCCGTGCTGGTGATGCGCGACGAAGACAAGGTGGAAGCGAGAAGGCACTTCGCGACACCGCTGCTGTTCTCGATTCATGAGGCCAAAGGCCTCGAATACGAAAACATCATTCTTTACCGTTTCATTTCCGATCATCGCGCCGAGTTCAGCGACATCGTCGAGGGCGTTGCCCGGGCCGACCTGACCGTCGAGACCCTGGACTACCGGCGAGCAAAGGACAAGAGCGACAAGTCGCTGGAAGTTTACAAATTCTTTGTCAATGCCCTTTATGTGGCGCTGACACGCGCCATCCGGAACATCTACATCATCGAGTCGGACACCGCACATCCACTCTTCGCACTGCTCGACCTGAGCCCCGGTCAGGTCAAGGTCGAGGCCAGACAATCGACCCTCGAAGACTGGCAGAAGGAAGCGCGCAAGCTGGAACTGCAAGGCAAGCAGGAACAGGCCGAAGCGATCCGTCGCACGATTCTGAAGCAGGTGCCGGTACCCTGGCCAGTGTTCGACGAAACCAAGGTCATCGAACTGTTGGTCAAGGTATTTCGCGAACAGGCGCCTGGCGCGAAGATAAAGCAGCAGCTTTACGAATACGCGACTTGTCACGATGAACCGCAACTGGCCGAATGGCTGGTCAGCGAGGTCAGATTCGAGCCGGCCAAAAATTTTGCGCAGCAACGCGCGAACTTCGGCCGCAAGACCTACATCCCTTACTTCGCCCACCATTTCAAGGATATTCTCAGGCAATGCGAGCAGTACGGCATCGACCATCGCCTGCCGATGAACCAGACGCCATTGATGGCTGCGGCCGTTGCCGGCAATGTGCCCTTGGTGGAAGCCCTGCTCGAACGCGGCGCCAACCGCGAGACGGTCGATCATTATGGCTACAACGCCCTGCACTGGGCCTTGCGCGAGGCTTTCCGCGATGCCAGGTTTGCCGGCGGTCCGCTGGCCGCCCTCTATGAACTGCTGGCGCCGGCGAGCATCGACGTCAATACCGGTGATCGACTGGTGCGCATCGACCGGCATCTGTCCGAATACTTCATTTTTCAGACGTTGTGGGTGCTGTTCAAGTCACGCTTCACCCACTGGCAGCGTCGCGCCAACGGCGCCTTCGATACGCAGGCGATTCTCGGCGCCTGGCAGCACCTGCCGGCCAATATCGTCCGTCCCGAACGCAACAAACGCCAGCATCTTTCCGGCGTGCTTGCCCGCAACGAAATCCATCGTGATTACGCCTACAACCGGGCCTTGTTCATGCGCGTCGCGCAGGGCTGGTATCAGTTCAATCCCAGACTCTCGTTACGGCAGAGGCAGGGGGACGAAGAACGGTGGACGCCGATCTATACGGTGCTCAATCTGCCGCTGATCAACGAATTTTCCCGGCCGGATAGCCGCCGGGAGTCTGTTGGATGGGAGCGGCTCCCGGAGGCCATCGACCACTATCTCACTCTGGGCGGCCTGCAAAAACGCCACGCGCCCATCGCCACCGAGCGCGCTGTGGCCTTGGAGGCGGTTCGCCAGGTTGAATTAAAGGCGTTCCGGGAACACCGGCAGGCAGCTCGGGCCGGCGCTGCGCCACTGAATTCGAGTGGCGAAACGAAAGATCGCCGGCGCCCTGAAGTCGAACGTCTGCTGCGGGAGTGGGAGGAACGCAAGAAGCGTTGATTTCGCCGGTGAATTTCTCCGGCGAACGGGCGCTTCACTGGCCACTCCGCCCGGTTTTCCGAGGGGCCGACTGACTCAAGGTTCTGTCGAAGGTCATCATCTTTTTCAGGCGGTAAATCTGTGCGGGCCGCTGGTTGCCGATCTGAAAGCTGCCGGCGACCTGATCGAGCAGATCGAGTTCCTTGATCTTTCTCCGGAAAGAACTCTTATCCAGCGGTGATCCCAAAACCTGTTCGTAGATCTTCTGGAGTTCCGCAAGCGTGAAGGTTTCCGGCAGCAGGTAGGCAGGCAGAACGGAATAGGCCGACTTGCTCCGCAACCTGTCGACCGCTGCCTGGATGATCGCCGCGTGATCGAAAGCGAGAGTTTTCAACTCGTTCACCGGCTGCCAGGTGGCCTCGGTCGTTGGCGAGACCAGGGCAAAATAGGCGATGCTCGCGGACCAGCCGCGCGGGTCTCTCTGATCTCCGGCAAACGTTGCGAGCTGTTCCAGGTAGGGCGGCCTGATGCCCATCTTCTCGCGCAGGATGCGGTAGGCCGCATCCTCCGCATTCCCATCCTCCTGCGCATGGACGTATCCCCCAGGCAAGGCCAGCTCGCCGGCAAAGGGGGCGTTTGGGCGCCGGATCAGCGCCACACACAGCACATCGAGACAAAGGGTCATCAGAACCACATCGACGGTGACGATGATCGGTGGGTACATGGCAATGGTTTTTCCGGCGATTCAGGATGGAAAAAATTTTACCCAAGTTAGTTGCATTTAGCAAATATGCTTGCTACACTGTGCTTAGTGGCAAAACGCCACGAACATCGGGAGAACGTTATGAAGAAGACTCACTTGCTCATCATTGACCCGCAGAATGACTTCTGCGACATCGCGGGTGCTGCGCTGCCGGTCGCCGGCGCCCATGCCGACATGCAACGCCTGGCGGCATTTGTCGATGCCCACGCCGCTCGTCTGTACGACATCCACGTCACATTGGATTCGCACAACCCGGTGGATATTGCCCACGCTTCCTGGTGGGTGGATTCGCTGGGCAATCCGCCTTTGCCGTTTACCGTCATCAGCCAGGCCGACATGGTTGCCGGGAAATGGCGCGCGCGTCATCCTGACGCACAGGCACGCAGCGCAGCTTACGTCAGGCAATTGAGCCAGGCCGGGCGTTATGCGCTGGTGATCTGGCCCGAACACTGTCTGATCGGTAGCTGGGGACACAACATCCAGGTCGATCTGATGGGCGCACTCAACCGCTGGGCGCGTGACCGGATGGAAATCGTAGACTATGTCACCAAGGGATCGAATCCCTTCACGGAACATTACAGCGCCGTTCAGGCAGAAGTGCCCGACGCCGCCGATCCGTCTACCCTGGTCAATACCCGGTTCATCGACACGCTGGCTCGCGCCGATCAGATTCTGATCGCCGGGGAAGCGTTGTCGCACTGCGTGGCCAGCACGGTGCGCGACATTGCCGCAAATTTTGGCGACGATAACGTCAGAAAGCTGGTGCTGCTCGAAGACTGCTCGAGCCCAGTGACAGGCTTCGAGTCTCTCGGCGCCGATTTCATCACCGAGATGACGGCCCGCGGCATGCGCGTGATGAAATCAACCGATTATTGATGACGACAGTCCAGACAAGGAGCTGATGATGAAACTGATCGACATGCAATCCGGAAAAGCCGCCGGATTCACGTTTTCCGCGACACGCCCGGATAAGCTCGGGGCGACCGAGTACACCCTGGTCAGTGTGGTCACCGACAGAACCGGTAGCGTCAGTCATTTCGCGAAAGAATTGTTGGCGATGAAACGCGCCGTCGTCGAGGCCTGCCAGAAAAGCCCGCGCGCCGCCTACCTGCTGCTGCGGCAGATCGAGTTCAATACCCGCGTCACGGAGATCCACGGCTTTGCCGAACTCGCCGCGATTGATCCTGCCGCCTATGTGGTTCCCACCACCGGCGGCATGACTGCCCTCTACGATGCGACCATGGCCGCTGTCTCGGCGACCAATGCCTATGCGAAAAAACTTGCGGACGCCGATTTCGGTGTCAATGCCATCGTCTTCGTGATTACCGACGGGGACGACAACGCATCGACCTCGTATGGCCCGAAAGACATCGCCAGAGAAATTCTTGCCGGGGTGAGCGCAGAGTGGCTCGAGTCGATCCGGGTGGTCCTGATCGGCATCAACGCGGCCCAGTATCGCCTGCAACTGCAAAGCTTTACCGCCCAGGCCGGGGTCGACCAGTACGTGGACGTCGCCGATGCCACCCCCGGCGCGCTGGCCAAACTGGCGAGATTCGTCAGTCATTCGATCTCTTCACAATCGCAGAGTCTGGGTACCGGTGGTCCGAGCCTGGCCCTGGTGTTCTGAGGCGCGCGTGATGGGAGTCGACAGCTACTTTGCCATCGGGTCTGCGCATGCCCTGGCAGCCGAACCCTGCCAGGACTATGCCACGCACGAGAACAGCGCCAGCGGATGTTATGGCGTGGTCGCCGACGGCTGCAGCAACTCGGCGGGACGCCCCGACATCGGGGCGCGTCTGGTGGCCATGGCGATGCTGCGTGCCATGCAGCAAGGCGCAGTCGAGGAGATCGAGCGCCGGTTGCTTGCCAGCCTGCGCGCCACCTTGTCGCAAGGGTATGCCAGTCATGCCGATCTCCTGACGACCGTCGGTGGTTTCGTCGAGCGGAACGGCGAGGTCGATGTCTGGCTCTGGGGGGATGGCGTGCTCTACGCCGAGTACCCGGATGGCAGCAAGGTTCTGAAAGTGGTGCAGTGGGACGGTAACATCCCGCTGTATCCGGTCTACCTCCTGGAAGGCGACCCCGGTCTGACGGGAATGATCGAGAGTCATGAAGGAGAAACGCAGGCCTTGTCGGGTGGCCTGTATTGGAAAGCCGGGAAACCCCGGAAATTCCTGATCGCCACCGACGGGATGCTGCAACTCGATCATACCCAGGTGGTCGATGCGGTGTCGCAACTGACGGCGTACAAGACCCTCGCTGGTAGTTTTCTCAAACGCCGTGCGCTGCGTGCCCTGAAAGGCATGCCGCCGGCTGACGACATTGCCGTGGCGGCTTACCATGAAACTGATCGCTGAAAACAGGGGAACGGTCATCCTCGACGCCTGCCATCTCGTGGCATCCGGTGGCGAGGGGGCGGTGTATGCGAAAGGCGGCGAGGCGTACAAGCTCTATCATCAACCGCGTGATCTTTCGGACAAGATCCGTCTGCTGCACGCATTCGCCCATCCTGGCGTGGTCCACCCGCGTGGCGTGCTGCGCGACGAGCAGGGAGGCTTCGTCGGCTACTGGATGGAACGTCGCCATGGCACCTCGCTGCCGAACCTGTTCGCCGAAGCATGGCGCAAGGCCAACCACTTCGGCACTGCGGAGACCACGAAAACCGTCCTTGCCATGCGCGAGATCGTCAGTTTTGCGCATTCGCGCCAGGCCCTGCTGGTTGATGCCAACGAATTCAACTGGTTGGTCGATGGCACGACACCCTGGGTCATCGATGTCGATTCATGGCAGGTCGGCCCTTACCAGGCGAGCGCCCTGATGCCGTCGATCCGGGACTGGTCGGCGACCGAATTTTCGGAATATACGGACTGGTTTGCCTGGGGCATCGTCACCTTCCAGATCTTCATCGGGATTCATCCGTACAAAGGCATCCATCCGGCATTTGGTCGGGGCAGGCTGGTCGAGAGAATGATGGCGAACGCGTCGATTTTCGATGCCGGTGTCCGCTTGAATTCGGCCGTCAGAAGCCTGGACGAAGTTCCGACCAGGCTGCGCGAATGGTATCGGGCGACCTTTCAGGAGGGGGTTCGTACGCTGCCGCCAGCGACACTCGATGACACCGGCCTGGCGTCGCCAGGATATCGCCGTACTTACCATGGCGATGCAGTCGTGTCGGTGACCCGACTCTCTTCACCCCTGCCGTCGGCGGCCGGATTTCCCGCAACGTACGTCGCCCACGACCGTATGTTGCGCATCGGCGGCAGGCTGTTTGCCGTGGTCAATGATTCCGACCGCGGTTTGATCGAACTCGACGAAGCAGGGATCGTACGTACCACCTGGCCGGTGATGGCCAATGCGACGGTGTTTTTCCGTACGGCCGGTTTGTCGAATTACCTCGGTCAGCCTTATCTGTTGACCGTCGCCGACCGGGTCAACATCTTTCCGGCGGCGTTCCTGCGTGCTCAGAAAGTCCTCGACGTTTTTTCCGACAACGGCATCTTCGCCATCGTTCTGGCGCAGGATCCGCGAACCGCGCTGGTCTCGCGTTATCTGTGTCGTCTCGAGGCTGGTCAATGGTGCGCCATCGAGCAGGAGCACACGGAAGAGACCTTCATCAATGCCGCTTCCAATGGTTATGGCATGGTCGGCTACATTCCCGGCAATGGCGAACTGCGGGTCTATTCGAGCAAGACCTTTGCACAACGCCAAGTACAGTCCGCTGCAGTCAAGGCGGAAATGATCCTGGAGGGATTGGACGGGCAAATCGGTTTTCGTTCCGGGGGGCTGATGTATCGACTTCAGGTGTCTGCGCACGGTGCATAGTGGCCATGGGCAAGCGGCTTTCTGACGTGAGTCGCTGACGCGGCTTTCACATTAACCAGTCCAGATCGTGATTTTCGACACTGGGCGGATGGTCGAGGTGTGTGAAGATCAATTCCGTAGTCGGTCTATGGGCGGACATGGGAGTTATCGATGAAATTGCGGGGCATTTGCGTGGTATTTCTGGGGTTGCAAATCTGCCAACCGGCCGTTGCCGGTTCATTGTTCAGATGCGAGGTCAATGGCCGAGTCGAGTTTACGGATCGACGTTGTCAGCCGGCAAAACCGAAACCGGCCTGTTCGGAAAGGGACGGCAAGGATGCGCAGCATGGGCAATGCGCCACGCCGGCGTCGGATACGGGCAAACCGCCAGTCTTTTCCCCCGTCGCTCAGGCCCGTACCGGTAATGGTGTGGACTGGCCCGGCCGTCTGGCGCTCAATGAGATTGCAAGCAGCACGGAGAGCAGGCCGCGTGCAGTGGATGCCCGGTCTGGCAGCATCAGTTCCCAGAATGTCGACAGCAGGTCGGCCAGCGAGGGGAAAAAGTAGATTCACCGGCAGGGAAAGCCGTCGTTCAAACCGATCCGAGCCGCATCCGGAATCCGCACATTCAACGCACGCGTTGCCGGAGATCGGTGTTGATCATCGACGATTCATGCTCATATTCGTGAAATCCCGGTGGCAGCACAGGAGTGAAACCAGAGGACTGCTCTGGTCTGAATGAGGTAATGGGGCATAAAACACCCTTTGCCCCTCTTGAATTCGCACCTTTCTTGGACAGCGAGCCCGACATTCTGCATAATGTCCTGGATGACTTCAGGCAATCAGCCTGTGGCGGGAAGCGCGTGGTCAGCGCTGCCGTGTCTTTTTCGACGGATGTCGAGAGGATCGATCCTTGGCTGGAGAGAGTTCGCTTCCACGCTGGTGGCAATGTATCGCCGCCCTGCTTGCGATTGGTGGCATGTTGGCTGGCTGTGCACCGCCGGAGCCACTGCGCCTGGGTTTCCTCGGCGGTCTCTCGGGTCGGGTGGCCGACCTGGGAATTGCCGGTCGCAATGGCGCGATGTTGGCCGTCGAAATACGCAACAGCAGCGGTGGTGTGAACGGCCGGATGGTCGAACTGATCGTCGAGGACGACAAGCAGAACCCGGATCTCGCCAGAAAGGCTGTCGGCCGCCTGTTGGAGCGCAAGGTCGAGGCGATCATCGGGCCGATGACCAGCGCCATGGCGGTAACTACGGTGCCGCTGGTCAACGAGGCCAAACTGGTGATGCTCAGCCCGACGGTAACGACCACGACACTGACCGGGATCGACGATCATTTCCTGCGGGTCGTCGCTCCGACCACCGAATACGCGCGCGTCAGTGCTGCTTATCACTTCGATCGATTGGGGCTGCGCCGTGTCGCGGTCGCCTATGATCTGCATAATCGGGCCTATACCGAGAGTTGGCTGACCGACTATCGCCGCGCCTTCGAATCGGCCGGTGGCACGCTCAGCATCACCGTTCCCTTCAGTTCCAGCGGAGAAACCTCGTTTGCTGACCTGGCGGAGCGTCTTCTCAGGGCGCAACCGGAGCTGGTGCTGATCCTGGCCAATTCGGTCGATGCCGCGCTACTCGTGCAGCAGATCCGCAAGCGCGATACCGTCGTACGCATCGGCACCTCGGAGTGGGCTGCCACCGAGCGTCTGATCGAACTGGGTGGCAAGGCGGTCGAAGGCGTCGCGATCGCGCAGTTTATCGATCGTGACAGCACACAGCCCGCTTATCTGGCCTTCCGCAAGCGCTACCTTGAGCGCTTCGGCCAGGAGCCGGGATTTGGCGGCCTGACCGCCTTCGACGCGGCGAACGTGGTGCTCGATGCGCTCGTCGCCAGACAGCCCGGTCAGACCCTGAAGCAGGTCATTCTTGCGCGCGGCGTGTTCTCCGGCGCCCAGTCGGAGATACGTTTCGACGCCACCGGCGACGCGGCACGCGCGACCTATCTGACCACCATCCGTGACGGCACCTTCGTGCGCCTGCATTGACTAGCCTCCAGGAACGACGAGGCCACGGCTGAAAATGTCACGTTCGCTACGATTCTGGTTGTCGCTCGGGCTGTCGTCGCTGGTCGGGCTGGCCATTCTGATGGTCATCGCAGTGCTGCTCGGCGTTCTCCTGCCGCGTCTCAACGCGGGTGTCGAGGCTCAGAACCGCGCGCTCGGAACAACGACGGCGATGCAGATCGACGCTTTTCTGGCGGAATTTGCTTCTCATCTTGGCTTCCTAGCCGACGATGTCGGCAGCCAGCCGGGGATCGACAGCGCCCGACTACGCATCATGCTCGATACCCTGGCCCAGGCGGCTGGTGCCATCGAATCGATTTATGTCGTCGATGGTGCCGATCGGGTTCTCGACGTCGGCTTGCCGAAGGCCCGCCGCGCCTTGCGCGACAACCAGCTCGGCATTGATTTCTCTGGTCGTCACTTTGTACACACGGCGCGTGCGCAGCAGCGCCCAGTGTGGTCCGATACCTATTTGTCGACTGGCGGATACATTGTCGTGGCGCTGGCCCTGCCCTTGACGATTACCGCGGAATCGGCCACTGCGGCACCCAGGCACAGCGTCCTGGTGGGCGAACTCAATCTGCAGGAAGTCTCGCGCTTTGCCGAATTGCTCGCCCGCGCCGCCGATGTGCTGCCGATCATCGTCGACCGGCGCGGCAATGTCGTCGGACATCCCGACGCCGAACGCGCCCTGCGTCAGGAAAACCTCAGCCACCTGCCGCTAATGTTGAGTGAGGGTGGTGCGGTCTCGCCGCAAGCCGCGCGCTTTCGTCTGGACGGCATCGACTACATCGGCAGCAGTACGCCGATCCGCGAGGCGGGCTGGACGGCGCTGATCGCGCAGCCGACCGAACAGGCCTTCGCCACGTTCCGTTCGACGCTGCGGTCGCTGGCCTTCGGCAGTCTGCTGGCGCTGCTGCTGGCAGTCATCGCGGCAGTGCTGGCAAGCCGGCGGATGACGCAGCGGCTTGGCCAGTTCGCCAAGCACCTGGAAGCGGTGGCCGATGGCAATTACCGCGCGCAGATCCCACCCTCGGGCACCGACGAGATCGAAAAGCTGGCGCAAAGCATGCGCCGCATGGCCCAGGCCGTGCTCGAACGGGAAGCACTGCTGCGCGAGAGCGAGGCCAAGTACCGCGGTGTCGTCGAGACCACTCGCGACCTGATCATCCGCGTCGATCGCGAGGGGCGACTGCGTTTCGCCAATTACATGGCCGAAACCTATTTCGGCCTGCCGGCCGCTGCCTGTATCGGACTGCCGGCCTTTGATTTCGTCCACCCTGATGATCGCGAACGCACCCGACAGGCTTTTACCACCTGGCTGCAAGGCGATGACCCGGCCTTGCAGTTCGAGGTCCGGCAGCTTGCGCGCCATGGTGCGGTGTACCGGCTGCAGTGGAACATGGTCGTCGACCATGCGGATACCCATGGCGACGCCGCCATCGTCGGCTTTTCCGGCATTGCCCGCGATGTCACCGCCGAACGCGCGGCCGCCGAGCAGCTCGCCGCGTCGGAAGAGCGTTACCGAGGCCTGTTCCACCTGGCGCCTCTACCCTACCAGTCGCTGGACATGAATACAGCGATTCTTGATGTCAATGAGGCCTGGCTCGCCCTGCTTGGCGGTTATGCGCGTGACGAGGTGCTTGGGCGTCCGATCACCGATTTCATCGAGGAACATTCGCTGTCGGTGCTCGCCGAGAACTTCCCGAATTTCGTCGCCGCCGGCCACATCGAAGGTCCGCTGTTCGACTTGCGGCGCAAGGATGGCGAAACGCGTACCGTGCTCATCAACGGCCGCATTCACCACGATCCGCAGGGCGAGGCGCGGACGCACTGCATCCTGACCGACATCACCGAGCGCCAGCGTGCCGAAGAAAGACAGCGACGGGCCGATGAACTGCTGGCCCTGCAGGCAGCACGCGCTACGGCGCTGCACGAAATACTGCGCGCCGCCGAGCGGATGTCCGACAAGGAATTCATGCCGTACTGCCTCGCAGTGGTCGAGCGCTTGACCGGCAGCGCGATCTCTTTCGTCCATTTCGTTGCTGACGATCAGGAGACGATCGAATTTGCGGCGTGGTCGCGGCGCACACTCGACGAATCCTGTTCGGCAGCCTTCGACAAACATTACCCGATCAGCCAGGCCGGTATCTGGGCCGATGTCGTCCGCCGCCGCGAGCCGGTGGTCTGCAACGACTATGGGTTGGCAGAGTGCCGTCGTGGCCTGCCGCAGGGGCACTCGCCATTGCTTCGTATGGTCAGCGTGCCGGTCATCGCCAACGGCAAGGTGCGGCTGATCACCGGCATCGGCAACAAGGCCGAACCCTACACGCCGCTGGAGGTCGAGACCCTGCAACTGATCAGTCAGGAAATCTGGCGTCTCGGCGAGGAGCGTCGCGCCGAGGCAGCGCAACGTCTGGCGGCGACCGTGTTTGCGGCGAGCGCCGAAGGCATCTGCATCACCGATGCCGAGCGGCGCATTCTCTCGGTCAACCCGGCCCTGCTTACCCTGTCGGGTTATACGGAGCATGAACTGATCGGGCAGACCTCGACAATTTTCTCTTCCGGGCGGCACGATGCCGACTTCTATCAAGCGATGTGGGAACACATCCTTGACGTTGGTGCCTGGCGCGGCGAGGTATGGAGCCGGCGCAAGAATGGCGAGATTTTTCCCGCGTGGCTGACGGTCACCGCCGTTCGCAATACGGGCGGCGAAGTGACGCATTACACCGGGACTTTCCTGGACATCAGCGAACGCAAGCAGTGGGAGCAGGATATCCACTTCCTTGCCCACCACGATGCGCTGACCAAGCTGCCGAACCGCACCCTGCTCGACGACCGGATTCGTCAGGCCATCGCCAAGTCGAAACGCAACGACGACCATATGGCGGTGCTGTTCCTCGATCTCGATCATTTCAAGCTGATCAACGACACGCTCGGGCACGACGTCGGCGACCGCCTGCTCGAACAACTCGCCCAGCGCCTGACGGAAGTATTGCGCCAGACCGAGACGGTGGCGCGGCTGGGCGGCGACGAGTTCGTCATCGTCATCCCCGAACTGGCGGCCATCCGGCGCGTGGCCGTGGTCGCCCGGAAAGTGCTGGAAGTCGTCGCCGCGCCATACCTGCTCGAAGGCCATGCGCTGCACGTGACGCCGAGCATCGGCATCAGCGTTTATCCGGAGGACGGCGATGACGCGGCAACCCTGCTGCGCAACGCCGACACGGCGATGTATCATGCCAAGGAACGCGGCCGCAACAATTTCCAGTTCTTTACGCAGGCGATGAATCAGAGCGTGCAGGAACGGGTCACGATCGAGAACGATCTGCGTCTGGCAATCGAACGTGGCGAGTTCCTGCTGCATTATCAGCCGCAGGTCGATTGCCGCAGCGGCGAGGTCATCGGCATGGAAGCGCTGCTTCGTTGGCAGCATCCGCAACGGGGACTGATCGCTCCCGACCGTTTCATCGCTATCGCCGAGGAGACCGGGCTGATCGTGCCGATCGGCGAATGGGTGCTCGGCGAGGCCTGTCGCCAGGTCAAGCACTGGCAGCTTGGCGGACATCCCGGTCTGCGCATCAGCGTCAATCTGTCGGCTCGGCAGTTTCAGCAGCGGGACCTGAGCGAGCGGATCTCGGCGATGATTCGCGCTTCCGGGATCGATCCGGCAAGCCTCGAACTCGAATTGACCGAGAGCATGCTGATGATCGATCCCGATCAGGCGACGGCAGTCTTGCACCAACTCGCCGCGGCGGGCGTGAAAATGGCGATCGACGATTTCGGCACCGGTTATTCGAGCCTCGCCTACCTGAAGCGATTTCCGGTGACGCGCCTGAAAATCGACCGATCCTTCGTGCGCGACCTGTCGATCGACACCAATGATGCTGCCATCGTCGATGCCATCGTGGCCATGGCGACCAGCCTGAAGATGGAAGTCATCGCCGAAGGCGTCGAGACCATCGCGCAGCTCGATTACCTGGAAGCGCACGGCTGTCATGCCATCCAGGGCTATTACTACAGCCCTCCGGCAGCGGCGGAATCCTTTGCCCGTTTCCACTACAACCGCAGGACGGGTTAATGTGAAAGTCGCGTCAGTGCTTTCATGATTGGGGGTGCCCGGAAAAGTCATGACCGTCAGTCGGTCGTGCTTCCCACAGATGCTCCGAGCAGTTCGCCGAGAACGTAGGGCAGAATGCCGCCGGATTGGTAGTAACTGACCTCGATCGCCGTATCGATGCGGCACAGCAGCCGGCGTTCGATGCGCTCGCCGTTGGCGCGCTCGATCACCAGGGTGAGCATCTGCATCGGCAACAGGCCCGGGCCGATGCCGAGAATGTCGAAGGTCTCGTCGCCGCGCAGGTCCAGAGAAGTCACCGAATCCTCAGCAACGAACTGCAATGGCAGTACGCCCATGCCGACCAGATTGGCACGGTGAATTCGTTCGTAGCTGCGCGCGATCACCGCCCGTACGCCGAGCAGGCGGGTCCCCTTGGCCGCCCAGTCGCGTGACGACCCGGTTCCATACTCCTCGCCGGCGAAGATCAGCGTCGGCGTGCCACGCTCGAGATGGTGCATCGCGGCTGCGAAGACCGTCGTCTGCTGGCCGTCGAGCAGCGTGTAGCCGCCCTGTGGCTGGCGTCCTTCGGCGTCGGCCGGCAGCATCAGGTTACGGATGCGCACATTGGCGAAGGTGCCGCGCATCATCACCTCATGGTGGCCGCGGCGGGCGCCGTAGGAG
>NZ_JAZKUD010000087.1:0-17332 GCF_036625275.1 Accumulibacter sp. | reverse complement strand
AAAGCACATATAGCATTGTTTGTCAAACACAATTATTATAGTTACATGCCTACATCTTTGGCGATTTTCTGATGTTTTACATCAAATCAATGGCTTACTGGAAGGCCTCCGGGAAGGTCCGCCCGAGGGCTTCCAGGCCGGGCGCCAGCACCTCGGCACCCGGATGGCGCGCATGGGGATCGAAGCCCTCTATCGGAAGCCCAACACCTCTCGTCGGCAGCGGGGGGATGAAATCCATCCGTATCTCCTGCGCGGTCTAGCGATCGAGCGGCCCAATCCGGCGTGGGCGGCGGACCTCACCACCATCCCGATGCGCCGAGGCTTCCTCTCCCTGTTCGCCGTGATCGACGGGTACTCGCGCCGGGTGCTCGCCTGGCGGCTCTCCAACACCTTGACGACCGACTTCTGTCTGGACGCGGTGCGGGAAGCCATCCCCCGCTACGGTGGCCCGGAGATTTTCAACACCGATCAGGGTGGTCAGTTCACCAGCAGCGAGTTCACCGGTCTGCTCAAGGCGCACCACATCCGGATCAGCCTGGACGGCAAGGGCTCCTGGCGGGACAACGTCTTTGTCGAGCGCCTCTGGAAAAGCGTCCAGTACGAGGAGGGGTATCTCAAGGCCTATGACCGCGTTGCCGATGCGAAAGCCAATCTGGCCACGTACCTCCGCTTCTACAACGAGCGATGACCCCATCGCTCCCTGGATGGCCAGACGCCGGATGCCGCCTACTTCGTGGCACTCGCGTCCGCCACCCGCGCTGCGGCGTAAGGCATGAGGAAGGGACTCCGTGGATTGGTGGACGATGCGCTGTCGCGCACCGGGCCGCTTGCGGTGGAAAAGTCTGGCGACTTTCCCACCGCACGTCCCTTCGCCCACAAGCTCCACCAAGCTCTATTCGGTTCGGATAAAATCCCAGAAAGTCAAAACCAATCGTATCACCGGTCAGCCGACCGCAACTGGCCATGTTCCACTTATCAAAGAACGTTTTCTGTCCAAACAAACGGGGCCACCTCTTTCCGTGTCGTTGGAGATGCGTTTGTCGTTTCCCCGCAGCGGGTGGCAGGACTTCTCCAGTACCACCCCATGCGTTTTTGGGGTCTGGGGCGCGTTTTCGACACAACCAACGACGTCGAAGACATCGATCGGCAGTTGCAGGCGTTGCGCGCCGAATGGGAGCGCTGACCGACGTCTTGTCCCGCCATCAGGGCGGAAGAGTCTACTTCGACACCAGTTGCTTCATCTAGGTGGTCGAGGGCGTCGAACGCCATCGCCCGGTTATGGAGCCGCTACTGAACGCTGTCGCCGCTGGTGATTGCACCGGAGTGACCGGTGAAATCACTCTTGCCGAGGTATTGGTCAAGCCTTTGCGCGACCAGTTGGCCCCACAGGTATTGCTTTACAAACAGCTTCTGACTGATCGGCAGCCTTTCATGCTGGTGACGATCACCCAAACCATTTGGGAAAGCGCCGCCAGCCTGCGTGCCCAGCTTCCCGTGCGCCTACCCGACGCCGTGCATCTGGCCGCGGTTCGGCAGGTTGGCTGTCGCCTGTTTGTGACCAACGACGCCGCCTTTCGCCCGTTGCCCAATCTGGAAATCCTGAATCTTGAAGCGGCCCTGCGACTGGCAAAATAGCTGCGCCTCGACTACGCGGGGCGCGGCAAGACCTTTAGTCAGAACGGGGGCGACCGTCAAGTCAAGAAGCAGATACACCTTTTTAGCCGTCCAGGATGCTCCCTTTTGGCTTTTTTGACATGTGTTACAAGACTTGACCCCGCGCACTCCTTTACGCAGCGAGATCTTGCAAGACCTCGGGATGCCGTTCGGCCACCCGGAGAAGGGTCTTTGCTGCGCCTGATGGTTCGCGGCGACCTTGTTCCCAGTCTTGGAGTGTGCGAACAGAAACGCCAAGCAGCGCTGCGAAGGCGGTTTGAGAAAGCCCTGACACCAGGCGGGCGTGAGCAATTGCCGAAATCTCTGGACGATGGACACGTGCACGGATACCGGCCTTCATTTCGCGCACTGACGTCAGCAGTTCAGCGCCAATATCAATTTTCGGCTGACGACCGACGGATTTTTGCTTTGCTTTAGGCATTTTCGATCTCCTCTTTAATCTGCCGAAGTACATGCGCCGGGATGTTTTCACGCACGGATTTCCCGTAGACCAGCAACAACCAGATTTCTCCATTGGCGAGACGATTGAAGTAAATGACTCGTCCGCCACGTTTGCCACGACCCGTACTTCCCCAGCGGGCTTTCCTTACACCTCCCGATCCGGGGACAACATCCCCAGCATCTGGGTTTCCGGCGATGAAGGTGATAAATGTGTTTCGATCTTCATCGTTCCAGCAGTTGCTGGCGAGGCGTACGAAGGTAGGGGTTTCGATGACCGTAAACATGGGATGTAATATACGGCAATGCCGTAGTTGCGTCAAACTTCATACGGCGTGCTCATAGTGAGGCCCAACGTGCAACGTGAGATATCAGGCGACGGCCGCGGCTTCATGCGGCCGGTCGCCTGGAGCGCAGGGTTGGGCATGGATGCATGATTGCAAGACTTGACCCCAAGCTTGCAAGGCTTGACCCCAAGCTTGACCCGGCGCGCGAAGTGAAGGGCCCGAGCCTGTCCTCCAGAAAGTCAGCCCACTTTCCACCCAAATCATCGATGAACGCTACTAACGAATCGGGCGCACTCTCCGCATAGGCTGGAGCCCAGAGAAGCTTTGGTTCAGGGTCACCCGGGAACTCAATGTATCGATTGATCGTTTGGTAGACGCAGCACGAGATGGCTGAGTACGAGTGAAGTAGAAGCTCAGAGACCTGTGCTTGAACAAGATGGGGGCCGATTGACGTGAAACCGTCGTTTACAAGGATGAGCACACCAGTATTCGTCTCCACTCCAAAGACGTTCTTCGTCTGCCGCAACTGCCGGTTTGCCTTCTTGAGAATCCTGGAGAGCGGCGGTCGGCAAAGACGAACAAGCTCGGGATTGAACCATCCAGGAACGCGACCGTCTCCGCCGAACAAGTAAGGTCGCCACTCCGGCTGTTCTGCCAACAGCCTCGTCATGAGCGACTGGAAGCCGTTGCGGAATGAAGCCGTCGCCGAGAACTCAGTTTCAATCTCCTTTAGCTCAAGGATCACACCCTGTTGAGGAAAGGCGAAGTCAGCGTTCTCGAATGCCCGCGGTTCGGGCAGTGTCTCTTGGACAAGTAGCCCACCCGTAGTGCGCACAAAGTCTTGCCAAAGTGGTTCGACTGGAACAGGGTCAGGAGGGGCGTCATGCCAGAAGCCGGGGATGTGTCTCATGATGGCTAACGTGGGAATTCACCGGCGCCGGGACGAGGCGTTGCCGAAGTGGCAACAGCGCTGCACCGGCGTCCGGTGGAATGAGATGTTGGACGCCGTCGTGGGGAAGCTTCCCGCTCGTGGGGTGGGCCTAGGCGGCCACCGACTGGCCCAACCCACGACGCCACGCCGGCCGCACGCCAGGCCAGCGCATTGCCGCCTGGCAACCCCCGCCGAGGCGCGACGGGGATGGCCAGTACGCCCCCCGAGCAAGCGCGACCGTTTCGCATGCGTTCTCCAAAGAACCCAGACCGATTGACCCAGAGCCCAACGACCATCTTGAGGCCTCAGCGCCCAACGTGAAGTAGCAATCCTACTTGACGCAACAATTTGCGTCAGCAGCCCCTTTGCGCGCATTTTGCGTCCAGAAAATCTTTTGAAAAACAACTGCAGTACTTCCTTGTGTATTCACTAACAATATCGGTAATTGCGTCACGGCGCGCTTCAATCTGCTCGACCCTTGGAAGGGCCAGGAGCCCCGCAAATGCCCCCGGCCGTGCACCCCCTCACCCACAACTCCCCACCGCCCCGCAAGCCGTACAGAAATCACACCCATCCTTCCGGATCACCGTCAGATTCCCGCACTCGCCACAGAGCTTTCCCGGTGTCGGCGGCGTAGCCGTGCTGCCTGCCGGCGTCTGCAGAATCCCCATCTGCTGCCTGGGCAGGCCGGTTTCGTCGAGGATGCCGAGCATCGCGTAGCGGTGGATGATCAGTTGTGCGAGGTAGGCCACCGTCGAGGGGTAGGTGGTCTGGCGGCGGGTGCCGGGGATGAAGGCCATGAAGTCGCCGAGCGGTTCGGGGTAGTCGAGGAGTTTCCGCAGCTTCATGCCGATCCACGCCGGGTCGATGACGCGCATGTCGAGTGACAGGAGTCTGGTCAGGCCGTCGAGGGCGCGCGGGTAGTGGCCGGAGAGCCACACCGAGTAGGGGCGGGTGACGCCGTTGGGCAGGGTGATTTCCTTGAGGCCGAGGACGAAGTCTTCGCTGGTCGCCGGGTTATAGACATCGACGGTCCACGACAATGTGCCGTCGGTGCCGGTCTTCGGTTCCTTGAGGCTGAACATCGCGTCGAGTACCGGGGTCGTGCCTTCGTACTCGAAAGCGCCGAGACGTTCGACATGAAACTGGATCAGTCGGGCCATCGCGGCGACCACCGAGGGCATGCGTTTGCGCTCGCCGTGCGGCGGGAAAGGCATCTCGAAACTCTCGTCGCTGGCGGTCTTGGACAGCGATTCGAGTTTCAGCGCCAGCCAGCCGTGGTCGTTGGCGCGCATGTCCATCGACAGCGTCTTGGCGACGGCGCCGAGGCCGCGCGGCTGCTCGGGGCCATTGACCCAGACTTCGAAGGGCCAGCGGCGTTCGTCCTGGTCGACCTGGCCGACGAAGAGCGCAAACTTGCCGTGCGTGTGTTCGATCATGTAGGTCCAGGCCATGTTGCCCTCCGGCAGGTGCGGGCGGTTCGGCCAGCGCAGGCTGGCGAGCACCGGCGCTGGCAGGGTCTTGATGGTCAGGCGGCGGTTGGCGTCGCCGGTGACGAAATCCTGCGGCTGCTTTTTGTCGTCGGCCTGTTTCTGCGAAATGGACGGTGACTGTGAACCGACTGACAGCACCGACCCGAGAATGGTGTTCGGGCGGTAGGTGGCGAGTCCCTTGAGGCCGGATTTCCAGGCGCTCAGGTAGAGATCCTGGAAGTCCTCATAGGGGTAATCGGCCGGCACATTGACCGTCTTGGAGATCGAAGTGTCGATGTACGGGGCAACCGCGGCGACCATGTTCTTGTGCGCCTGCGCCGAGATTTCGAGGGCGGTGACGAAGTAGTCGGGGAGCTTGTCGACATCGCCGCCGCGGTGTTTGTAGAGGCGCCAGGCGTAATCCTCGACGGCGTATTCCTTGAGCGTGCCGTCGGCCATCCGCTTCTTGCGGCTGTAGGTCCAGGAGAACGGCGGTTCGATGCCGTTCGAGGCGTTGTCGGCGAAGGCCAGCGAGATCGTCCCGGTCGGCGCGATCGACAGGAGGTGCGAGTTGCGCAGGCCGTGTTTGCGGATTTCCTGCTTGATTTCGGCGGGCAGGCGCGAGGCGAAGTTGCCGCCCGAGAGGTAGAGTTCGGCGTTGAACAGCGGGAAGGCGCCGCGTTCCTTCGCCAGTTCGACCGACGCGCGGTAGGCGGTGTCGCGCATGAATTCGGAGATGCGCGCGCCCATCGCGGTCGCTTCCGGGCGGTCGTAACGCAGACGCAGCATGCACAGGGTGTCGCCGAGGCCGGTGAAGCCGAGCCCGACGCGGCGCTTGTTGGCGGCTTCCTCGCGCTGGCGGACGAGCGGCCAGGCGGTGACATCGAGGACGTTGTCGAGCATGCGCGTCGACACCTGGATGACTTCGCCGAAAGCCTCGAAGTCGAACTCGGCGAGCGCGCTGAAGGCGTCCCGGACGAACAGGGTCAGGTTGATCGACCCCAGGCAGCAACAACCGTAAGGCGGAAGTGGTTGTTCAGCGCAATTGTGCAGGTAGAGACCGTTGGCATCGAAGGCGTGCACATCGGCAACGGTGACATCGAATACCGGTGCTACGCCGTCATCCTCGATGGCGGCGACGGTGGCGGTGAAGCGTTCGCGATTGGGCGTGCGCTGGTAGGTGGCGATCAGTACGGAGAGACGCGCAGCCTTGTCCGCGTCGGCGAATCCTATGGTTTCGGCATAGCGCTGGACGTTTTCGCCGGCAATGACGAGTTCATGGACAGCGCGGGAACCGTATTCGCGCCGGCCGCCTTTGCCGTCGGGCAGCATTTGCAGTTGGGCGGGCCGGCGCTGGCGATAGATGGTGGAACTGATGCCCAGGCGCAGCAGCATGCGTTGCGCGGATTCGAGGTTGCCCGCGTCGGCTTGGGTCAAGCGCAGGCTGACGCCCTTGAGTTGCGAGCCCTGCACTGAACCGTCGCTGTCGAACAGCCCGCGCAGCAAGCCGCGATAGAAGTCGGATGAAGCGGTCTCGACCGCCGGCGTCAGCCGCTTGGTGCCGGGCGCCATGCCCAGCGACAGCGCCAGTGTGCGCAGGGCGCCGAGCGCCATGCGGTATTCGCCGCGGCCTTCGATCGGGCGCTGCCAACCGCGGAAATCGTCGCGGTGGGGCAGGGTCAGCGCAGCAGCTTCGGCGGCAGCCATGATGCCGCGGGCAGCGAGAGACACTTCATTGCCGCCATTGGCGACGCGGCGTGCTTCGTTGTCCCATACGCTCAGCACGGCCTCGTCGTGTTTCAGTGTGCCATCGCCTACCAGCAGGCCAACGAGATAGCCCTCGGCCTCGGTATGAGCACCGGCCCAGTTTTCAAGTGGGCGGTGGTCGTGCAGCATGATTTCATCTTCTGGACGCAGCTCGCCGGCTTTGACCCACTCCGCTTCGACGCGATAACGGGTCTTGAGCGTCACTTTGCGCACCGGATGGTCAGCCGTAAGCCGCAGGGCATGGCCTTCGCGGGTGGACAGGCGCAGCACCGGCTTGATTCCGGTGGCAAAAAAGCCCATTGATTCTGTGGCGTAGCTTTGGCCGTCGACGACCGCATTGAAGGGCTTGCCTATGAGATCCTTGACTTGCCGCGCACCCTGGTCGGTCATCACCCATGCATCGGCGGTGACGCAAGGGTTGGTGGCCTCGATGACTTCGCAGTAGTAGAGGTTGTTGTCCCGGTTCATGCGGTCGAGGAAGAGGATTCCCGGTTCGGCGTGGTCGTAGGTGGATTTCATCACCTGATCCCAGAGGTCGCGGGCGCGCACGCGGCGGTACACCCAGACGCCGTCTTCGCGCTGGAAGGCGCCGTCGCGCTTCATGTCCAGACTGGGCTCGGCGCGGTGCGTCAGTTCGACTTCGCCATCGGCTTCGACGGCCTGCATGAAAGCGTCGGTGACGGCGATCGAGACGTTGAAGTTGGAGAGGTCGCCATGGTCCTTGGCGTGGATGAAAACTTCGATATCCGGATGGTCGCAGCGCAGCACGCCCATCTGCGCACCACGGCGGGCGCCGGCGGATTCGACGGTCTCGCACGAGCGGTCGAAAACGCGCATGTAGGAGACCGGACCGGAGGCGCGCGACTGCGTGCCCTTGACCAGCGCGCCGATCGGGCGGATCGACGAGAAGTCGTAACCGACGCCACCACCCCGCCGCATGGTTTCGGCAGCCTCGGCCAGGGCGCTGTAGATGCCGGGCTTGTCATCGACGATCTCGACCACCGAATCGCCAATCGGCTGCACGAAGCAGTTGATCAGCGTCGCCGCGAGCGTCGTGCCGGCGGCCGAGTTGATGCGTCCGGCCGGCACGAAGCCGTTCTCCTGCGCCCACAGGAAGCGCGCTTCCCAGTGTGCGCGCTGCTTTTCTTCCTCGGCAGCGGCAAGGGCACGGGCGACGCGACGGCGCACGTCGTGAACCGAGAGTTCATGACCCTTGGCATATTTTTCGACGAGTACTTCGGCGGCGATTTCCTGCTCGGCAAGTGGCGCGATCGCGGGAGCTTCGGCGACTTCGGACAGGGGAAGCTGATGTGCGAGCTGGCTCATGGGTCGTCCTCCATAGGATGGATGGCAAAGAAATGGGTACGGCTTGCCGGCACCAGCTGGATCGACGCGGTGCGGCTGATGGGCGTGCCTGAACGTGCAGATCCAGGTTCGGCAAAGCCGCTGGCTGCAGGGCGGGACAGACGTAAAGCTACTGCATATAGTGTTTAAAGGCAACCATGAGACTATATGTAGTTATTCGCCGACAGCCCTGCAGACTTCGGGAAAAGCCGTGAAATCACTGGCTTGCGGCGCATCGGCAGCGGAAAAAATTTTTCCGGGCAGTGCCGTGACCTTCCTCCGGAGGTCGGCGACAGACCATCGCCGGCTGTGGGGCGATGTCATCTGCCGGGATGGATACCGGCTGCGCCAGGGCAGCGCTCGATGCGCGCCATGGTTTCCGAGCTATCTTCGTCAAGTCCGGTCGAAAAGCGGATCAGCCCGTCGTGCCGGCCTGCAGCCTCGCGTTCCTCGATCGCTACCGGGGTCTTCGATAAATGGTCGGTTTCAGGGCCTGCAGCCGGTTGCTGATGCCGTGCAGCGATTCAGAATGGCCGACGATGAAATAGCCATTCGGTTTCAGGTGCGGCAGCATGTTCTCGATCACCTTGCGCTTCGTTTCGGCATCGAAATAGATCATCACGTTGCGCAGGAAAATCACGTCGAAGTCGCCGACGCCGGTGATCGGCTGCGTCAGGTTCACCTGTGCGAAACGGACACGTTGCTTGAGCTGGTTGTCGATCAACAGCTTGCCTTCCTGCGAGCGTATGCCTTTCAGGCAATACTTGCGCAAGTAGCCTGGCGGAATGCCGGAAATCCGTTCCTGCGCATATACCCCCGCCTGTGCTCGCGCCAGGACGGTCAGGCTGATGTCCGACCCGAATACCTCCCAGGAGGCGTCGTTGCAATGCTCGGCGAGTACCATCGCCATCGAGTAGGCCTCTTCGCCGCTCGAACTGGCGCCGCTCCAGATGCGGAAAGCGCCTGCCCCGCGCCGCTCCTTGAGAATCACGTCGCGCAGGAAGTCGAAGTGCTGTGGTTCACGGAAGAAATAGGTTTCGTTGGTGGTCAGCAGATCGATCATCTGCTGCAGTTCCTGGGGATGCTGACCGGAGGACACCAGCCGATAATACTGGGAGTACGTGTCGAATTTGTAATGCGCGAGACGGCGGCCGAGGCGGCCCACCAGCAGCACGCGCTTGGCATCGGACAGGCTGATGCCGGCCAGCTTGTAGATCAGCCGCTGGAAGAGCGCGAACTCCTGGTCGGTGATCGGGGATTCGGAAGGGTTCATAGGTTCTCAGAATAGCTCGATGTCGGTCTTCTTGGGTGCGACGAAGAGTGTGCTGGCGTAGCTGCTTTCCGCTTCGGCAATGCTCTGGTTGGTCTGCCCGCGCTTGCAGAAGGCTTCGCCGGTCTGCGGGTCGAGGATCACCTTGCGCGACCACGGCCCCATCAGGTCCGAGGCGACCAACTGGATGCCCTCGCGCGCCAGCCATTCGCGCGCGAACTCGGCGTTGCGCTCGCCGATGCTGACGCCGGTCAGCGATGAAATGACATTGCCGCCACCGAAAGCCTTGCTCTGCAGACGCTTCTTCTGGGCGCCACGAGCGAGCATGCCGTTGATCAGCGCTTCCATGCAGAAATTGCCGCAAAGCAGGACGTCGAGGTCCTTGTTGGCCGATTTCTCGAATTTCGGCAACATGAAGTGATTCAGGCCGCCGACGCGGAGCTGCGGGTCCCACAGGCAGACGGCGACACACGAGCCGAGGAGGGTGGCGATTGGTCGTTCGCTCTCGATCGCCCAGCCGCCAGGATTGACGTGCCGCGCCAGGCGCTCGAGGTCGCGCGGGTTGCTCATTGGGCCACGCTGCTCATCGCCGCACTGGGGCGGCCGCTGTTGGCCAGGCGGAAGAAGGTCATCAGTTCCTGCAGTTGCGCCGCCTGGCTGCCGAGTTCCTCGGCAGTGGCGGCGAGTTCTTCCGAGGCCGAAGCGTTCTGCTGCGTCGCCTGGTTGAGCTGTCCCATCACGCCGTTGATCTGACTGACGCCCGAACGCTGCTCCTGCGAGGCAGCGGCGATCTCCTGCACGAGGTCGGAGGTTTTCCGGATCGACGGCACCATGTCGCCGAGCAGCGAGCCGGCGCGTTCGGCGAGTTTCACCGACTCCTTGGCGACATTGCCGATTTCCTGCGCGGCGACCTGCGAGCGTTCCGCCAACTTTCGCACCTCGGCCGCGACGACGGCGAAACCCTTGCCGTGTTCGCCGGCGCGCGCGGCTTCGATGGCCGCGTTCAAGGCCAGCAGGTTGGTCTGGTAGGCGATGTCGTCGACGATGCCGATCTTGTCGGCGATGGTCTTCATCGCCTCGACGGTGCGGGCAACGGCCTCGCCACCTTCGATCGCCTGCCGCGAAGCGGTGGCGGCCATGCCGTCGGTGACTTTGGCGTTCTCGGTGTTCTGGACGATCGACACACTCATCTGCTCGACGCTGGCGGTAGTCTGTTCGACCGAAGCGGCCTGTTCGCTGGATGATTGCGAGAGCGACTGCGCCGTTGCCGAGACCTGGCCCGAGGCATTGCCGAGGTTATCGGCCGTGGTACGGACTTCGCCGATGATCTCGCCGAGCTTGCCGACCATGGCCTGCATCGCCGACATGAGCTGGCCGACTTCGTCCTTGCTGCGCGCCTGGATGCGCACGCCGAGATCGCCGGCGGCAAGTGCGTTGGCAGCGTTCACGGCCTGCCCGAGCGGCCGTGTGATCGAGCGGATGATCCAGAACGACAGCATCCCCGCCACGAGCAGGAGAACGACGATGGCAACGACGAGGAGCTTGCGTGTGCCCGAGAAACGGTTTTCCTGCGCCTGCAGACGGTCGGTCGCCGCCTTGTCGAGAAACGCGCGCACCCTGGAACCGGCCTGGCTGGCCTCCTGGTAGAGCGGGTTGACCTTCTTGAGCAGGGTGACCTGTCCGTCGGCAAACTGACCGGCCAGGATCATCCCGCGTGCCGGTATCAGCGCTTCCTGAACGTAACGCTGGCGAATTTCGGCGAAGCGGTCGGCCAGTTTCTGCTCTTCCGGGTCGTCAATCAGTTTGACGTAGGATGCCCACAAGGCATTGATCTGATCGATGTCGCGGCCGATCGCGTCGGTGTGCATGGCGACCGGATGGTCGTGCAGATTCGCCAGGGGGTTCGCCGGGTCGTGTTGCAAGGCCAACATGAGCTGCGCACGGTTTGCCGACATCAGACGGGATACCTCGTCGACGGTCTGTATCGGCTTCATGCTCGTTTCGTACATCTTGCGGCCGTCCTGGTGACTGTTCGCCGCGAGGTCGAGGCCCAGGAAGGCTACGACCACGATGCTCGTGATCAACAGAACGACCAAGCCGATGATGCGCGTCCTGATTGTCAGATGATGGAACACTTCCTAGACTCCGACGCTACCTGCATGATCGCCAGCGACCTGCGCCAGCATCGCAATCTCGTCGATCGACAGCACCTTGACGATGTTGAGGAGGATCACGAACTTGCCGGCGACCTTGCCCATGCCGTGAATGAAGTCAGCACGGATGCGGGCGCCGAACGATGGCGGCGGTTCGATGTCGCTGGCCGGGATCTCGATGACTTCAGAGACCGCGTCGACCATGATCCCGATGTCGTGACGAAAGTCGTTCTCGCTGACTTCGACGATGACGATGCAGGTGCGTTTTCCTGCCTGACTCTGGGCGCCACCGAAGCGCGCCGCGAGGTCGATGACCGGGACGACGGCGCCGCGCAGGTTGATGACGCCGCGGATGAACGCCGGCATCATCGGGATCTCGGTGAGATGGCCGTACTCGATGATTTCCTTGACGTTGAGGATGCCGACGGCGAACATCTCGCCGCCGAGAACGAAGGTCAGGTATTGCTGCGGGCTTTCGGTCGCAGTCTGCTGCGCCTGCAAGGCGGTTGCGGCGCGCCGGGCGACGGCATTGGCGGCGGGACGGGCGGGGGTGATCTGGGTCATGGGCGGGTTTCTCCTCAAAAACGTTCGAAATCGTGGTCAGACGAGGCCGTGCTGGCGACGCGGCCCGGTTGCCTGGTGCGTGGCAGTGCGGCCGCAGCCGGAGCAGACAGTCGCGCCGTCGCCTCGTTGCGGCCTTCCTCAGCCAACCGGAAAAAGGTCATCAGTTCCTGCAGTTGCGCGGCCTGGCTGCCGAGTTCCTCGGCGGTGGCGGCGAGTTCTTCCGAGGCCGAAGCGTTCTGCTGCGTCGCCTGGTTGAGCTGTCCCATCACGCCGTTGATCTGGCCGACACCCGAACGCTGCTCCTGCGAGGCGGCGGCGATTTCCTGGACGAGGTCGGAGGTTTTCCGGATCGACGGCACCATCTGGCCGAGTAGCGCGCCAGCCTGTTCGGCGAGTTTCACCGACTCCCTGGCGACGTGGCCGATTTCCTGCGCAGCGACCTGCGAGCGCTCGGCAAGCTTTCTCACCTCGGCGGCGACGACGGCGAAACCCTTGCCGTGTTCGCCGGCGCGCGCCGCTTCGATGGCCGCGTTCAAGGCCAGCAGATTGGTCTGGTAGGCGATGTCGTCGACGATGCCGATCCGGTCGGCAATGGTCTGCATTGCCTCGACGGTTTTGTCGACCGCCTCGCCACCTTCGACGGCCTGCCGGGCAGCGGTCGAGGCCATCTGATCGGTCAAGTGTGCATTTTGGGTGTTCTGGACGATCGACGCGCTCATCGCTTCCATGCTGGCCGTCGTTTCCTCGACCGAAGCGGCCTGTTCGCTCGAAGATTGCGAGAGCGACTGGGCTGTCGCCGAGACCTGGCCCGAGGCATTGGACAGCGCGTCGCTGGCACCCTTGACCTCGCCGATGATTGCATTGAGTTTGCCGATCAGACCCTGCTGGGCTGACAGCATCTGGCCGATTTCGTCCTTGCCGGAATGCCTGATGCGCACCGTCAGGTCGCCGTCACCGAGGCGCCGGGTCACGTCGAGCAGTTCATTGACCGGTCGTGTGATGTTGCGCGTGATCAGGAGGCTGATGCCGATCGCCAGAACAAGTGCCGCAAGCAGCGCAGTAACGGTCACCGTGATCGCCCGGCGATAAGTGCTGTTCGAGAGATCGAATGCCTCCTGGCTCAGCTTTTCCTCGACCTTGACGAGTTCATCGCTCAGCGCTGCGAGCATCCTGAAACTTTCGTCGGTGGCTTTCATTGCGGTTAGTCCGAGGGTCATGTCGTCGGTCAGGGCGAAGTCCAGTCCGTTGGCTGCATGGGTCTTGTACTTGATCAGCATCGCCGCAATGTCCTTGGCCAGCTTTGCTTCGCTGTCGGCCAGCCCAGGATCGGCCGCCCATTTGCCGAAGCTCGCGATGACCTTGTCGGCGTCGGCAAGCAGCGCCTTGCTGTCGGCCGTGAGCGTCTTTTCATCGAGTGTTCCGGCCCATGTCATCAGACGGTAGGTGCGGGAATGAACATCCAGAATACCTTCACGGACCTGGAGAGCAAGCTGCAGGTGCTTGACGCGGGTATTGAACAACTCGTCGATCGCCTGCCGCTGTACGTCGAGCGACTGGTAGCCGACGACGCTCAAGACTAGCATGAAGATCATGCAGACTGTAGGTGGAATCAGTATTTTCTGGAAAAGATGCATGGCCGTGACCTCCTGAGTACAAGCTTTGTCATTCACGCCTGGCTGGCGCGGCACTGCGACCTTCTTCGGTCAGGCGGAAGAAGGCCATCAACTCCTGCAGTTGCGCCGCCTGGCTGCCGAGTTCCTCGGCGGTGGCGGCGAGTTCTTCGGAGGCCGAGGCGTTCTGCTGCGTCGCCTGGTTGAGCTGCCCCATTGCGCCGTTGATCTGGCCGACGCCCGAACGCTGCTCCTGCGAGGCGGCAGCGATTTCCTGAACGAGATCCGAGGTCTTCTGGATCGACGGCAGCATTTCGCCGAACAGCGCACCGGCGCGTTCAGCGAGTTTCACCGATTCCCTGGCCACCTGGCCGATTTCCTGTGCGGCGACCTGCGAGCGCTCGGCGAGTTTCCGGACCTCGGCGGCGACGACGGCAAAACCCTTGCCGTGTTCGCCGGCGCGCGCGGCTTCGATGGCCGCGTTCAGGGCCAGCAGGTTGGTCTGGTAGGCGATGTCGTCGACGATGCCGATCTTGTCGGCAATGGTCTTCATCGCTTCGACCGTCCGGGCGACAGCTTCGCCGCCTTCGCTCGCCTGCCGCGCAGCGGTCGCGGCCATGCCGTTGGTGACTTTGGCGTTCTCGGTGTTCTGGACGATCGAGGCGCTCATCTCTTCCATACTGGCGGTGGTTTCCTCGACCGAAGCCGCCTGTTCGCTGGAGGATTGCGAGAGCGACTGGGCGGTCGATGAAACCTGGCCCGAGGCGTTGTTAAGGTTGTCGGCGGCGCTGCGGACTTCGCCGATGATCTCGGCCAGCTTGCCACTCATATTCTGCATGGCGATCGTCAACTGGCCGATTTCGTCCTTCCCGTCGGCTTCGAGGGCGACGGAGAGGTCACCGGTGGCGAGCCGCCGGGCTGCGACGACACTGGCCTGGATTCGAGTGGCAAGGCTCTGCGCGATCAGGAAGGTGATGATGGTTGCGAGCAAGACACCGAGGATCAGAGCCCACGATACGCGAGTCAACATCGTTCCCACCTTGGCGCTGGCATCGCCCACGGCCGATTCGGCTCTCTCGAGATTGATCGTCTGCAGTTTGTCGGTCTTGTCACGCAGGTTGTCAGCCGCCTTGACCCATGTCGTCTTGCGTAGCGATTGAGCCTGGCCGAACTGCCCCGACTTGGCCAACTCGATTGCCTCCAAAACAGTTTTTCGGTAAGCCAACACTGCTTTGACGGTCTCCTGAAAAGCCTCCTTCTCGTCGTCGTGCGATAGCAGCAGTTCGTACTTCCGCAAGACTTCATCGAGGCTGGCGTCGAGTTTGTGCAGCGAGGCCTCGATTTTCGCTCTTTCTTCTGTCGTTTCGGCGAGCAGCCACTCGAGGCTGCGTACCCGATAGCGCAGGCGCAACTGGCTGATTTCGGTAGTCTTCTGCAATGCTGGAAGTATTCTCGTGGAGATTTGTTCGCTGTCGCGCCCTATGGATTTGGTTTGCAGCAAGCAGAACACGATCGCGCCGACCAGAATGCCGCAGCCGAAGACCAGGTTGACAATAAGCTTTGTGCGCAAGTTGCTGTTCTTAAACATGGTTTATTACCTCTTTGGTAACAGGGTAAATATGCTGATTGAAAGATACGGGAGGAGGCAGTTCTGCTCATTGGGCCGCTTGCCGGCCGGGCCGTGGTGATCGGGGCCCTCCTCAGAAACGCTCAAAGTCGTGGCCGGCCGCTGCCTCGGCGGCGCGGGCCGTTCTCCTGGTGCGCGCGGAGCTTGCCTGTGCGCGCGCGGCCGGGGCGAGAGGGCGGCCTGTAACAGCGCTGCGGCTGCTCTCGGCGAGCCGAAAGAAGGTCATCAGATCCTGCAGTTGCGCGGCCTGGCTGCCGAGTTCCTCGGCGGTGGCGGCAAGTTCTTCGGAGGCCGAAGCGTTCTGCTGCGTCGCCTGGTTGAGCTGCCCCATTGCGCCGTTGATCTGGCCGACGCCCGAACGCTGCTCCTGCGAGGCAGCGGCGATCTCCTGCACGAGGTCGGAGGTTTTCCGGATCGACGGCACCATGTCGCCGAGCAGCGAGCCGGCGCGTTCGGCGAGTTTCACCGACTCCTTGGCGACATTGCCGATTTCCTGCGCGGCGACCTGCGAGCGTTCCGCCAACTTTCGCACCTCGGCCGCGACGACGGCGAAACCCTTGCCGTGTTCGCCGGCGCGCGCGGCTTCGATGGCCGCGTTCAAGGCCAGCAGGTTGGTCTGGTAGGCGATGTCGTCGACGATGCCGATCTTGTCGGCGATGGTCTTCATCGCCTCGACGGTGCGGGCAACGGCCTCGCCACCTTCGATCGCCTGCCGCGAAGCGGTCGAGGCCATGCCGTCGGTGACTTTGGCGTTCTCGGTGTTCTGGACGATCGACGCACTCATCTGCTCAACGCTGGCAGTGGTCTCTTCGACCGAAGCGGCCTGTTCGCTCGAAGATTGCGAGAGCGACTGCGCCGTTGCCGAGACCTGGCCCGAGGCATTACCGAGGTTATCGGCGGTGCTACGGACTTCGCCGATGATTTCGGAAAGTCTGGCGATCATCGTCCGGATGCCGGCCAGAATGCTCCCGGAATCGTTGGCACGGGTATCGACGTGCACCGTCAGGTTGCCTTCGGCGACTTGTGCGACGATCCTGGCCACCTCCGACGGTTCACCGCCCAACTGTGCCAGGATGCCGCGGATAAGCAGCGTCGCCAGGACCGAGGAAGCCACGATGATGCCAAGATTCAGCAACGCCGCGATTGTTCTGACTTCCCTTGTGGCATTTTCGGTTTCACTGAGGTGGGCTGTTGCCTCGTTTAATTGGGATTCGATAAAAGGACCCAGTGCTTCCTGCAGAGCCTCACTGGCAGCGTCGAAGTCGCCCATCAGCTTGTTTCCTGCCGCCGGGCCGCCAGCGATATAGGCTTTTGCCATCTCGTTGCCAATCTTGAAATAAGCCCCCAGGCGAACTTCGATGGCGTCCATTTCCTGCACCGCCCGCGGGTTGTTTTCAGCCTGGTACCTCTGCCGGAAGCGGTCTGCCTTGTGCGTAAAGCCGTCATAGGCATCCTGCGCCTTCTTGATGCCGTCATCGAGACCGTCCTGGGCACGGGTCGCCGAGATATCCGAGAGATACTGTTGCACCTGAATCACGTCTTTCTCCATGTCTTTCGCCAACATGGCGTAAACGATGCTTTCGTGCCGGACCTGTTTGACCGAATCGTTGATGTGTCCGACGACAATCCACAACCACATGCCAAAACCGGCCGACGACAGCACCGGCAACGCGATCAGAAGAGCCAACTTCCGGCTCATCTTCATTTCCTTCAATGACAATTCCTTGCTCCTCTATCTATCCGGTTGCACAGCACGGTTCTCCTGGGGGTATCAAACCCAGGGAGTGCAGAAATTTCTGTCTGCCAACTCATTCAGGTGAGTCCCACGAATCAAGCGACCCTACGACGGCTGTCGCCCGCTTCGACCCGTGCGGGCTCGCGGGCAAGCGCCACACTCGTGCAAAGCGGCACTGGATACGCGGATACGGGGATTCCACGAGACGACTCGGGCAAGACGGCACTCCGGCCAGCGCCGGCTTTCGTCATTCCCGCGCAAGCGGGAATCCATTCGTTCCTCACGATTTCCTGCCCTCGGGTGCGAATGAAAGTGTTGGGAGGTCCCGACAGGCTCCCCTTGTATGCTTCGTTTCATGGTTTTTGGTTCATTTGGGAGAGCCTGGGAAGTGATGGCTGAAAGGGGGTCAAGAGGACCGTGGAATAAATGCGAGAGAGGTATTTTCTCTCGCGTTTATGCC
>NZ_JAZKUD010000086.1:0-17525 GCF_036625275.1 Accumulibacter sp. | reverse complement strand
GTTGTACGCGGCGCACAATCCACAGCTCAAAGCCGGCGTCGCCTGGTATGGACGACTCGTCGGCCAGGCCAGCGAACTGACCCCGAAGCAGCCGATCGACGTCGCCGGCAAGCTGAACGCGCCAGTGGTCGGGCTTTATGGAGGAATCGATCAGGGCATCCCGATCGAAACCGTCGACCAGATGAGCGAGGCGCTCGCCAGCGCCGCCAATCCGGCCAGCAAGGCATCGACAATCCATGTTTATGACCAGGCGCCGCATGCCTTTCATGCGGACTATCGACCGAGCTACCGCAAGGACGAGGCTGAGGATGGCTGGCGCCGCCTGCAGGCGTGGTTCCGGCAGCACGGCGTCTGATGTGCTCGGCGACCTTTCTCGCCCCCAGGTCGATCATCGGCGAAACCACGATCAGACGCCATACCTCTCGCTCAGGCGCGAGCCGGCCAACGCAGCACGCCGGTCGCCAGCGCGGTTCCCAGAACGACGATGACGCCGCCGACGAGCATGCCGGCAGCAAGCCTTTCGCCGAGGAACAGGCTGCCCCAGAGGACGCCGAAGAGCGGGATAAGGAAGGTCACCGTCACCGCGCGCGAAGCGCCGACGTTGGCAATCAGGCGGAAGAAAAGCAGAAAGGCGAGCGCGGTGCAGCCGACGCCGAGAACGATGGCCGCCGACCAGGCCATCAAGCCGGGCTGCACGGTCGGCCAGAACCAGACGGCGAAGGGCAGCAGGAGCACGGCGGCAACAATCTGCGAACCGGCGGCGCTGACCAGCGCCGGCACGCCGCCCAGGAGACGCCGGGTCAGGTTGGCGGCAAAGCCGTAGGACAACGTCGCCAGCAGCATGGCGACGATCGCCCAGCCGCTGCCGCCGGGCTTGAAATCGGCCTGGTCAGCGGCGAGCAAGAGCACGCCGGCGAAACCGACGACCAGACCGGCAGCGCGAGAAATGCCGAGGCGTTCGCCTAGCCAGAGCGCGCCGATCATCGCAGTAAAGATCGGTACCGTGGCATTGAGTATCGACGCCAGACCCGCCGTGATCGACAACATCGCCCAGGCAATCAGCACGAAAGGCAGCGCCGATCCGAAAACGCCCATCAGCGCGATACCGAAGGCGTGCTCGCGTAGCGCCCTGCCTTGCCGGCGCAGGATCAGCAAGGGCGCCAGACACCCCGCGGCGATCGCGACGCGCAGCCAGATCAGCGGCAGCGGACCAAACGCCGGCGCGGCATAGCGCATGAACAGGAAGGAGCCACCCCACAGCGCGGCCAGCAGAATCAGGTCACTCAGATCGCGTAGTCTCATCGGGTAGCACTTCCTGGCCTGGCCCGGCGAGTTCCCCGCCGCAGGGTGAAAAGGATCCGGAGCATATTACCCGGCATCACGCCTGCGCAAGCGTGAATCGCTCCTGCTGTTGTTGCTCGTGCCGCTCGCCGCCTGCGGCCGGCATGCCCTTGCGGCCCGCCGTGGCCCGCTGCGCACTGGGTGCGCCGCCTTCGTGGCGCTGCCAGACGCGCCGAAAATCGCGCGCCGAGGCAAAACCCGCGAGCTCGGCGACGCGCCCGATCGACAGTTGACGGTCGGCGAGCAGTTCGCGCGCCCGCGCCACCCGCAGCCGCTGCTGATAGCCAACGACGCTGATGCCGGCATGCTCGGCAAAGAGCCGCGCCAGATGGCGGGCGCTGACGTGCGCCTGCCCCGCCAGTTCCTCGAGCGACCAGGAACGAGCGGGATCCACCGCTATGGCGTCCTGTGCGCGATGGACCGCCGGGTGGAGATGGTTGCGGTGAGCGAGCCACGGGGAAAGCTGCGGCTCGTGCCCACCACGGCGTTGATAGACGACCTGCCGTCGCGCGACGCGGGCAGCGATCGCGACCCCGGCGTGCCGCTCGATCAGATACAGCGCGAGATCAATGCCGGTCGTGATACCCGCGCTGGTGAGTACCCGCCCGTCTTCGACAAAAATCCGGTTCTCCTCGACCTTCGCCGCCGGTGCCGCGACCCGCAGGGCTTCGATCAGACTGTGGTGTGTGGTGCACCGCCGGCCGTCGAGCAGACCCGCCGCGGCCAGGAGCAGCGCACCGGAACAGATGCTCGCCACCTGCGTATCCGGCTGCAGCGCGCCGCGCAGCCAGGCCACCACGGCCTGCGCCTCGGGCCGCGCGTAGTCCTCCGCCTCGCAGGCATTGCCGGTCACGATCACCAGGCTGTTGCGCGGCAGTTGCATCGGCAGGCCTGCCAGTCCGAGAAGTTCCACTCCCAGTGAAGTCCGCAGGCGCGGCACCGGCCCACAGGAGTGGACCGCCAGGTCGCCACCCATCTCGGCGGCCATGCGCATGGCCTCAGCCGGCCCGGCATAGTCGAGCATCAACACGTTGGGGGTCAGCACGAACCACACCGAGAGCGTCACGGTCGTGCTCTCGCCCAGGCCAGCAGCCGAGTAGCGAACAGATTCACCGCCAGACCGAGCATCAGCAGCGCACCGCCGACGAGATGCACCGGCCGCAGTGCCTCGTCAAACACCAGCCAGCCGGTCGTCAGCCCGACCACCGGCACCAGGAGGCTGAACGGCGCCACCTGGTTGGCCGGATAACGCGACAGCAGACGCGTCCACAAGCCATAGCCGAGTAGCGTCGCTGCCCAGGCGAGATAGGCTACCGCGGCAAACGAACGCCAATTGAAACCGGTCAGCGCCTCGGCCATCGCCGGCCGCCCCTCGATCAGCAAGGACAACGCGAGAAACGGCAGCGGCGGCACCAGACTCGCCCAGACGACAAAGGCGAGCTGGTTGATCGGACCGCAGCGCGCAACGGCACGGGTCACGATATTGCCAGCGGCCCACATCGAAGCGGCAGCGATGGTCAGCAGAAATCCCGTCAGCGGCATCGACAGACCGTGCGCCGAACCGATCAACCCCAGACCGCAGGCCGCCAGCACAAGCCCCGCGAGCTGGCTGCGGCGCCAGCCTTCGCGCAGCCAAAGCGCGGCGAAGAGCATGGTGAAGAAAGCCTGCGATTGCAGCACCAGCGACGCCAGCCCCGAGGGCATGCCGAGGTGAATGGCTGAAAACAGGAAGGCAAACTGACCGACCGAAATGGTCATCCCGTACGCCAGGTAAAGGCGCCAGGGCACTTTCGGCGGTCGCAGCAGGAACACCGCCGGAAAGGCCGCCAGCAGGAAGCGCAAGGCGCCAAGCAAGAGCGGAGGCACCTCGGCGACACCGGTCTTGATCACCGCGAAGTTGAGGCCCCAGACGACGACCACCAGCAGCGCCAGAGCCAGGTCGACTGGCCGCATGCGCTCAGACCGGTACGGTCGCAACCAGCCCGGCGAGCCGGCTATCGCTGGTGCAGGGCCGGAAAACGCGCCGCGTCGAAGCCGGCGACGTGGCCAGCTTGTCCACCGGGCGAATCGGTCGCCACAGCAGTTCACCGCCGCAGTTCGGGCAACGGCAGGCGAGTATCGTAGTCGCGCAGTCGGCGCAGAAGGTGCATTCGAACGAGCAGATCATCGCTTGTGGCGAGCCGGGCGGCAGATCGCGATCGCAGCATTCGCAGTTCGGGCGCAGTTCAAGCATTCTCGTCTCCCAGGCCGGCCAGGCAGCCGTCGACACTGACGATGCGCGCGAAGCGCCCGGCCAGCACAAGTTCGCTATGCGCCTTGATCTCCTCTGTTGAGTAGATGCGACCCGTCGCCGGATGCGTCATCGGGAAGGTCAGCGTTGCTTCGCTGACGAAATCGATCGCGTAACCAATGTCGCAGCCGACCCGCGTCGTCGTCTCGCAGCACTGTTCGGTGCGGATGCCGGCGACGATCAGGTGATCGATACCGCGGCGGCGCAGCCACAGATCGAGACCGGTGTCGGAGAAGGCGTTGTGCGCGTGCTTGAAGAAGCATGCCGCAGGCGAACCCGGCAGCCACTCGAGCGCCCGCACGTATCCTGATGCCTCGGTAAACGGCCCCGCCTGACCGACGTGGAAAATGTGCACCACCGGCACGCCGCGCTGGCGACAGCCCGCGTCAAGCCGGAGCAAGGCGGCCCTGAAGTCAGGCAGGTCGCTCTCCGACCAGAAAGGCATGTGGCGGAACGATTCCTGAACGTCAATCACGATCAGAGCCGAGCGCCGAACGCTGGCGTTGTCATTTACGGACATTTCGGGACCTCACTGGTTTTGTCATGACCGGATGATAGACGCCTTAAACAAGAGAAGCCATACCTCAAGTGGACAAGAAAGGGACAAAATCCGCCGTGACATTCTCGTGCTTCACCGGTGCCACTACGGTGCGCAGCGCTCCTGCGATCCTGCCTGCGCGGCACCTCGTGTCGGGCCTTCGTCGCCGACGCCAAGCTGCGCATTGCCCGGTCTGGCGCCTTTTGCTACCCCGATGTGATGGTGACCTGCAACCCTCGCCATCTCACCATTGGCGACGACGACCAGGTGGTCGAGGCACCGAAAGCAATGACCAGCCTGGCGAAACCGGCGGCGGCGAACTCGTCGGATGTTGGGAGGATGATGTTCAGGAACAGTGTTAGCTCGACATGATGACGAAATCCTCGCCCGACCGCCGATCGGGGTGCAAGGGGTTGTCGGTCACGATCAGCACCATACCGGGATGCATGCTCTTCTTCATCGCCGCCCGGAAGGCTTCGCTGGCCTGCAGCCGGGCAGGCACGACCTCATCCGACGGATTGCCGCCGACATAGCTGAGGCCCGGTTTTTCGTGATGGCTGATGGCGTGCCAGGATAGCCCCTTGCCCACTTCATCCGTGCCCCGCAGGATGAAGACATGCGAACCGATTTCCTTGGCGTCACCCTTGATGGTCACGGATCCCTGGGCGATCAGTTTGCTGTTCTCGATCAGCTCGATCTTGCGATCGGCCGTCGAGGCGATGACCGTCGTCACGGGATACTCGGCGGTCTCGTCCCAGTCGGCGGGATGACGCTTCTCCGTCAGGCTATTGACGGCGAACTCGAGCTCGTCCCCGGCGTCGGCGCCCAGCACCAGGCCAGGATGCGTCAACTCCCAGGGATCGCTGTGCGAACCGGCGATGATCACCGGCGTGCCGATGTGCGTCACTGCCCAGAGCTTTTCCGAGAAGTCCATCGGCAGGCGGACGCAGCCATGCGAGGCCGGATAGCCGGGAAGGTTGCCGGCATGCAGCGCGACCCCGTCCCAGGTCAGACGATTCATGTTGGGCATCGGGGCGTTGTTGTAGGTTTTCGAGTGATGGTCCTTGTCCTTCTGGAGCACGGTGAACACGCCGGTCGGCGTCTCGTGGCCCGGCTTGCCGGTCGAACAGGTGGCAACGGCAATCCGGATGCCGTTGCGGTAAACGTGCACCCGCTGTTGCGGAATCGAGACGACCACCGCCACCGCTCCCTTCGGCGAACGTTCCGGATGCCAGGTAAACTCGCCGGGCTTAAGCGCAGCAATCTCCTTGACCACTTCTGTCGCCCAGGAAGCGGACACGGCAAAAAGTGGCGACGAGGCAAGCGCGGCGAGTTTCAGGATGGCGGTTCGGCGGTCGTTGGCTGGTTTCATCTGTCGTCCTCGAAAAGTGCGCACCGCCTGCAACTCGGGTTGATGCCCGAAAGCTTCCCCTGCGGTTCGCCGCGCGGAATTTATACGAGGTCAGTGGCCAGGGTCAAGGCATCGTCACGCGCGGGAGTACTGGATACCCCTCGTCGGCACCAGCACGGCGTGAGCCGGACCCTGCTCGGGAGGCCCTGATCACTTTGTCCTCGATGTAGCAGGCGCAATGGGCCAGCCTGCTGGCGCGCTGCCGGCGGCGACGTCAGTCGCCGCCGCAACCACCGCCACTGCAACCGTCACCTGCCGAACCGTCGCCATCGCCGCCGCTACAACCGCCGCCGCAGCCGATATGGCCGGCGCAGAAGCCGGTCCCGGCACCGGCCTGCGCCGCCGCGAGGCAGTCGAGCTGATAGACGAAGCCACCGGCAATGCCGAGCATGGCGTCGAGCGCGAAAAGCAGCGGCAGCGACTGCGGCGCTTTCGGATCGATCCCGTCGCGTTGGCAGGCCAGCCGCCAGGCGCGCTTGATGCCATCCTGAGCGTCGGTTGGTGAGCGCATCGCTGCGGCAGGCGTGTGGTGCAGGAAGCGACCGAGTCCTCGTTCGCAGAACTGCTGATACTGGCGGGTGAACAGGATGAACTCGTGCCAGGCATCATCGACCACCTGCGAAGGCATCGCCACCAGGCGCTTCCTGGATTCGCGGCAGAGCTGGAAATACTCGCGCAAGCCATCGAATACCAGCTCCCGCTGCGCCTCGCTCAGCTCAGGCCGACGCGCGGCCAGACGCCGGTCAAGAAACTTCGCGTAAGGGTAGCGATCGATGAAGCCTTCGCGCTTCCTGATCAGCGCACGCCACCAGACGATTGCCGCGGCAATCAGCCCGATCAACATCAGCAAGATCACCAGCTTGATCAATTCCGCTCTCCGCTCACGGCTTCAAACCGTGCTGAAGCACAGGTACTTGATCTCGAGATACTCATCGATGCCGTGCCGGGAGCCTTCGCGGCCGATGCCGGACTGCTTGACGCCACCAAAGGGCGCGACCTCGTTGGAGATCAGGCCGGTATTGATGCCGACCATGCCGTATTCCAGCGCCTCGCCGACGCGCAGGCAGCGCGCGATATCGCGCGCATAGAAATAGGCCGCAAGGCCGAACTCGGTGTCGTTGGCCATGGCGACCGCCTCAGCCTCCTCCGCGAAGCGGAACACCGGCGCCACCGGCCCGAACGTCTCCTCGCGCGCCACCCGCATTGCCGGCGTCACGTCGGCGAGCACCGTCGGCTCGAAGAAGGTGCCGCCGTGCACGTGGCGGCGGCCGCCAGTGAGTACGCGCGCGCCCTTGCCCACGGCGTCAGCAATGTGCGCCTCGACCTTCGCCAGCGCCGCCGCGTCGATCAGTGGCCCCTGTGCGACGCCCTCCTCGCTGCCTGGCCCGACCTTGAGCGACTGCACGCGCCTGGCCAGTTGCTCGACGAAGTGGTCGTAAACGCCGTCCTGGACCAGCAGCCGGTTGGCACAGACACAGGTCTGGCCGGTGTTGCGATACTTGGCAATGATCGCCCCCTCGACCGCCGCCGCGACATCCGCGTCGTCAAAAACGATGAACGGTGCGTTGCCGCCGAGTTCGAGCGAGAGTTTCTTGATCGTCGGCGCGCACTGCGCCATCAGCAGCCGGCCGACTTCGGTCGAACCGGTGAACGAGAGCTTGCGCACCACCGGGCTGGCGGTCAATGCGCCACCGATTGCCAGCGGATCGCCGGTCAGCACGTTGAAGACGCCGGCCGGCAGACCGGCATCCTCGGCCAGCAGCGCCAGCGCCAGCGCCGTCAGCGGCGTCTGCTCGGCCGGCTTGACCACCACCGTGCAACCGGCTGCCAGCGCCGGCGCGACCTTGCGCGTGATCATCGCCAGCGGGAAGTTCCACGGGGTAATCGCGGCACAGACGCCGACCGGCTGCCGGATGGTCAGCAAGCGCCGATCGCTCGCAGGGCTGGGGATCGACTCGCCGTAGACCCGTTTGCCCTCCTCGGCGAACCACTCGACAAAGGAAGCGCCATAAGCGACCTCACCACGCGCTTCGGCGATCGGCTTGCCGCATTCGGCGGTAATCAGTTGCGCCAGATCCTCGGTGCTGGCGACGATCAGTTCGTACCAGCGGCGCAGCCCGGCCGCCCGCTCCTTGGCCGTCTTCGCCTGCCACGCCGGCAAGGCTGCTGCCGCGCCAGCGATCGCCCGTGCCGTCTCGGCCGCCGTCATCAGTGGCACCTCGGCCAGCTTCCCGCCGCTCGCCGGGTCGCTCACGGCAAAGCTGCGCCCATCGTCGGCGGCCAGCCAGCGACCATCCAGGTAACACAGTGTGCGCAGCAGGCGCGGATCGGCAAGACGCATGACGTTTCCCCCGAAAATCTCCAAAGCGGCAGTTTATACTGTGTACCATGCGTGTCCACCTGTTGATCGCCTGCACCGTCTCGCTGCTGCTGGCCGCCTGCGCCAGCCAGCCGCCGGTACCCGCGCGCCCGACACAGGAGCATTCCGATCGCCCGGCCGGCAGCGAGAAAGCCCACGACGTGGTGATCTTTGCGCTCGGCCTGATCGACACCGGTTACCGCTTCGGCGGCAAGAACCCCGAAGCCGGCCTCGACTGCAGCGGCATGGTGTCGTACATCTACGGCCGCGCGGCTGGCATCAAGGTCAGTGGCAGCGCCGCAGACATCGCCCGCCGCGGGCGCCCGATCGAGCGCGGCGGCCTGCGTCCGGGCGACCTCGTCTTCTTCAACACCCGCAACGCCCCTTTCTCGCACGTCGGCATCTACATCGGCGACAAGCGTTTCGTGCACGCGCCGTCGGGCAGCGGCCGGATACGCATCGACGATCTCGATGCCCGCTACTACGCGCAACGTTTCGAGACCGCCCGGACCCTCTTCGACTAGGTCCGGGCCAGTCAGTCCTGGCGCAGTTCGACGCGCCCCTCGAAAACCCGTACCCGGTCGCCCTTGCTCACCACTGGCTCGTCGTACTGCTCAATGAAGGCGTAGGTGCCATCCTCGTAACGCACGGTGACGACGTACGTAGTCACCGGCGCGTTGGCGTGGCGCGCATCCTCGACGGCGCTGCCAGTCCCGATGATCGGCGCCGTCACGAGGCTGGGCGCGATCGCCGGCGCCGGACTCCGCGGCCGCGGTCCCTCATGCGTCTGGCTGCGAATCGCCGTCACCACGCCGCAGTGCTCGCAGGGTCCGCTGCGCTCCTCCTCGATCAACTCGCGATAGTCATCCTGGCTGCTCGGCAGCTTCAGGTGGCTCTGCGCCAGAGACAGAGGGGTCAGGGCGACCGCGAGCCCGATGGCTACCAGTATTCTTGCGCGCTGCATGATGGAACTCCTTGAAGGGCCTTTGACGGTATCCGCGAGGTGGCCAGCCAGGCTGAGCCGATGCGTGATGTTAGCATTGCTCAAGGGTCGCGGAGAACAAGGGGAGTCGGCAGGAGGACTGGTACGGCCGGTAATTCCAGCGGCTTTCGTTGCCGTAGCACAGCCAGTTCCTGGTCGAGCAACGGCGCCCAGAAAGTAGTCCGGCAGCCATTCTTCAGTCTGCGGGAGTACTTTCGTAATCGCTCTGCGCCAACTCAGGAAGCACTGCTTGCCGGCCCGAACACTGCCAAAGTACAGTGCCATTATGGCGCATCAGAGATCTTCATGATGTAGATCAACTGGGCATAGGGGGGAAGAGACGAATCCGCCTGAATACCATGCGCGTGATTCGGATGCACCTGGTTGTATGCGCCCCCTCCTCCTCCGTGCGCTTGCCAATAAGTGCCGTTCTGATCGGTTGCTCCCTTGTGGTTATGAGTCTCCGCGCCGCCGGTCACGACCGCCTGTCTCCATTCGCTGGTGCCACGAATGAAACGGCCACGCAGATCGGGTGTCCCGTTGGTGCCGTCACAGATCGCCCATCCGGACGGTGGGATAATCTTGCCTTCCTTGACGCGGTACGGCGTCGGGTGCCAGGCCATCACCGCTCCAGTCGGAATCGATGCCTTGATCGCCTCGCGCAACTCGGCGATGACCGCGTCCAGAGCGGTGCCCGACATTGTCAGGGCAGAGCCGTCGCCGATGAACCGCTGTGCCCGGGCGGTCCCGGCAACATCCAGGGCCGCAGCGGGTGCGGTAGTGCCGATGCCGACCCGGCCGTTCTGGTCGATATAGAGCGCCTCGCCGCCCTCGGCCAAGGCGGCCTGGGAGAAGCAGGCAATGATGGCCACGAGCAGCGGGACAGCACGCCTCAGCGCGCCAAGCGGCAAGGTGGCTGGTGAAGGGATGCTCAAGAGTCTCCTCCTTTTCGTTGCCTTCAGTCGATGATGGTAAGCTCGCAAGTCCGGTTTGCATTCACCTGTCCGTTCCAAACCAGCAATTGCATGCCTTTTTCTTTGTCGCCCTGGTCCACAAACCGGTCATATTTTCCGTCCGTAAGAAAGCAAGTATTCCAGAGGTTGAAGGCATGCTCGGTCGCCCCATTGCCATCGACGCCCGTTGCACCAGCCGCAGCCGTTTCGCTCGCCCGCCACTGGCCGTCAGTGGCAGAGTAATAAAACGTGAAGAAGACGGACCCACCTGCCGTCTGACCGTCGCCAGCCCAGTGCGTGGCGGCCAGCCGGATCTGGCAGCCGTCCGCATCGGCGCACAGGGCGAGCAAGGTATCCATCGGGATGGTCCTGGTTCTGCCGGCGTACTTCCGCGCGGTCAACGACAGATGATAGCGGGGTGAGATCTCGTAGGACGCTTCCGGCTCGTCGTCCCTCTGGTAGCGCGCGCGGGAGTTCAGCATGCCATCGACCCGGGCATCCCCCGCGACGTGGAGGTTGCCCCCCAGGTGGCCGTTGCCGCGAGCATCGAATTGGCTCGAAATCGGGGTCTCGCCGCCGACAATGAGCGAGCCCTTGGTGTGGACGTCCCCGGCGACGTCGAGCGTACCGTTGATCCTGGCGTTACCGCCGACGTCGAGGGTTTTTCCGATTCTGCCGTCTCCGCCGATGTCGAGCGCACCCGTGACTGGAGCGTCCCCCTCGACCCCAAGCGTGCCCTTGATGCGGGCGTTCCCGTCCACATCGAGCCTCGTCTCCGGCTTGCTCGTTCCGATGCCGACCCGTCCGGCCTGGTCGATGAACAGCGCCTCCGCCGCGCCCTGGGCACGGAGCGGCCCGGTCGCCAGCAGCGCGACCGAGGCAACGGCAGTAAGGGCAAGCGCCGTGCCCGTTGCAACCAGGCGGCGGCTCGCCTTTTGCAGGGATTCCGGGCTCATCCCTTAGCGATCCTGGCAAGCAAGCCTGTCGACCATTCGATGTTCCTCCGAAGTATGGGAAATCCAACGGCACCCTTGAGAGCATATGAGCCCCCACCAAGCGGCGTCAGTTCCAAATCTTATTCCATGAGCTTCGAAAGGGCAAAAAGCCATCCGAATCCCGCCTCGCCCAGTGCCATCGGCCAGGAACTGCTGCAACTGTTCGGCGTTCCGGTCAATGTGCTGACGCGTGGAGCGTTGCCCAGGAAGCTCAGAGCCACCGTTCTTGCTGAGGCGTTGCCCGCATGAACGGTAACCAACAACGGCTGGCGGACTATGTGAGGCACATCCTGGAAGCCAGCGGCGTATCGACAGCTATACCGAGGACATGGGTGGAGCGTCGTTCATGGTGAACCAGATGGCGCAGGACGCTTTACTCCGCAACTTCGCGGTCATCGGCGAGGCCAGCCACAAAATCGAGACGCACTATCGCGGCTTCCCGGCAGATCACCCCAAATTGCCGCTGACCTTCGCCTACCAGATGCGAAACACCGTGGGGCACGGCTACTTCAAAGCCGATCTGGAAATCGTCCGGAGGACGATCCACAGGGACCTTCCCAGGCTATAACAGCACAGCTGCGGGCACTGGCAGAGACCTGGCGGGCGGCATTGCGGGGCTCAAGGCACTGCATTTTCGTCGGCCGCAGAGTGAACAGGTGCCGAATCAGGATACGATAAGGGCAGCACTCTGCTTCTGGTCTTCGGCCTTCAATCGGCAAAGCCGCTGCATGGACAGTCTGCTCAAGGTCGGCGGCGAGCGATCCTCCGGAAAGCCTCCCCTGACCATCAGGAACCACGCTTTCCTCCGACCGGTCGACAAGGTGATCATGGACCCCAAATCCTTCGTTTATTCCGCGGTACTGCTGCTCATCGTCGCCTCGATCGCCGTCGCCGTCTTCCGCCACTTCGGTCTGGGTTCGATTCTCGGCCTGCTGGTCACCGGCATCATCGTCGGGCCGCATACACCGGGGCCCTTCGTCACCACCCAGGTGGACGACGTACGCCATTTCACCGAACTCGGCGTCGTGCTGCTGCTGTTCCTGATCGGCCTGGAGATGAAGCCGCGCCGCCTGTGGGAGCTACGGCGAACGCTGTTCGGACTCGGGTCGCTGCAGATCGTCGTTTCGACCCTGGTCATTGCCCTGTATCTCAAGCTGTTCCTGCCAAACTGGTCGGCCGCTCTGCTCGTCGGCGCCAGCTTCGCGCTGTCGTCCACCGCCTTCGTCATCCAGATGCTCAGGGATCAGGGCGAGATTGCCAGCCGCCATGGCCAGACGGCCTTCGCCATCCTGTTGATGCAGGACCTCGCGGTCGTGCCGCTGCTCGCCCTGGTGCCGATCCTAGCCGATAGCGGACCGCTGCCCAGGGAGATGCCGCTGGTGAAGCAGGTCGCGGGAGCGATCGCGATGGTCGCCCTGGTGATCGTCACCGGCCGCTACCTGGTACCACGGCTGCTCGATTACCTGGCCAGAAGGAACAACCGCGAGGCGTTCTTCCTCGCCGCCATGGCCGCCGTCTTCGCTGCCGCCTGGGCGATGGACCTTGCCGGCATGTCGATGGCACTGGGCGCCTTCCTGATGGGCATGATGCTCTCGACCTCGCGCTATAGCCTGCAGATCGAGGCCACGCTGGAGCCGCACAAGGGCTTGCTGATGAGTCTCTTCTTCGTCGCCGTCGGCATGTCGGTGGACGTCGCCGCGCTGGCGCAGCGCCCGTTGCAGTTCGCCCTGCATGTCCTGGCGATCATCAGCATCAAGGTGGCGATCCTCTATGTCCTCTGCATCATCTTCGGCACTGGCCGCAGTACGGCTTGGCGCGTGGCGTTCATGCTTTCCCAGGGTGGCGAGTTCGCTTTCGTCGTCTTCGGAGCCGCCAAGGCGCTCGGCGTGATCGATGACCTGATCTTCGTCATGGCCGTCGCGGTCATCTCGCTGACCATGCTGCTGACGCCCGTTCTGGTCAGGCTCGGCAACTGGCTGGCAACGCGACGGGTCGAAGAAGCGCCCGTCATTCACGAACGCTTTCGCTATTCGGCGAACGGCGACGAATCCGCAGCGCGCGTGGTGATCGGCGGCTACGGCCGCGTCGGCCATACGGTCGGCACCATCCTGGCCAGCAGCGGCATCCCTTACATCGCCTTCGAGACCGATGCCGCACTGGTCGCCAAGTGGCGCAGCGAGGGTCACCCCCTGTTTTATGGTGATATCGGTGACCCGGAACTGCTCGCCACCGGAGCGCTGCAACGGGTCGACCTGGTCGTGCTGACGATCGACGACCAGGCGGTCGCCGTTCGTGCCGCGGCAATGATCCGCTCGCACGCGCCGCAGGTGACCATCGTCGCCCGCGCGCGCGACCTGGTGAGCTGCGACGCCCTGCTGCGGGCGGGGGTCAACACGGCCTTCCCCGAGGCCCTCGAAGCGAGCCTGCGCCTGGCGGCGGAAACCCTGCAGGCACTGGGCATCTCCACCGACGAAACCAACCTGCTGCTGCACGGCGTGCGGCGCGCAGATTACGCCCTGGTACGCTACGGACCGGAGGGTGCCCCCGCATGGAGAACACCCGCCAAGGACTGACCGTCGCTGACACCTTGCGAGGTCATCGACCGCGGGTGGCAACGCGAGAAGGGTTGGACCTGCCCGGCGCGAGCAGTTGTTGTCAGCAGCCAGCTGGCCTGGACCGCAGGGAAGCAGGCAACGGCAGCCAAAAGCGCGCTAATATTGATCCGTTCATCCTGCCTCCAGAACCGCCGGTCACATGCTGCACGCCATTCCCATCCGTTATGTCGAACCCGTCTTCCGCCCACCGAGCGAGGCACAATCGCTGATCCTGCCGGTGACCGACGGTTGCTCGTGGAATCACTGCACATTCTGCGAGATGTACACAGCGCCGCAGAAACATTTCCGGGCACGCGACGAAGCCGAGGTCCTGGAAAGCATCCGCCTCACCGGCAAACGCTTCGGCAGCGAAATCCGGCGGGTCTTCCTGGCCGACGGCGATGCCTTGGTGCTGCCGACGCGTCGCCTGCTCAATATCCTCAACGGCATTCGCGCCCACCTGCCCGCGGTGCGCCGCGTATCGAGCTACTGCCTGCCACGCAACCTGCGCCGGAAATCGGTCGACGAACTCAGCGAGCTGGCCGCCGCCGGCCTGTCGATCGCCTACGTCGGCGCCGAGTCGGGCGATGACGAAGTGCTGCAACGGGTCAACAAGGGCGAAACCTTCGCCTCGACCATCGAAGCGCTCGACAAGCTGGGCGCCGCCGGCATCACCCGCTCGGTGATGATTCTGAACGGCCTCGGTGGCCCGCAGCTTTCCCTGCGCCACGCCGAGAACTCGGCGCGGCTGGCGAATGCGACCCAACCCGAATATCTGGCGACGCTGGTGGTCAGCTTTCCGCTCGGCGAGGAGCGTTTCCGCGCCGGCTTTCCGGACTGGCGACCGCTCGACCAGCGCGAGCTGTTCATCGAAATGGAGCGCTTTCTCGAACGCCTCGAGCTCGAACGAACGGTCTTTCGCAGCGATCATGCGTCCAACTGGCTGGTGCTCAAGGGGACGCTCGGCGCCGACAAGGAGCGCCTGCTGCTGCAGGTGCGACAGGCAATCGCCCACCCGGAAGCGACGCCGCTGCGACCGGCCTGGGCACGGGGCCTGTAATTGGCTGCCGATTACCAGCGCTGCGCCGAGCTGATCCGCCGGGCCGACGGCCTACTGGTCACCGCCGGCGCCGGCATCGGCGTCGATTCCGGCCTGCCTGACTTCCGCGGACCGCAGGGCTTCTGGGGCGTGTACCCGGCGCTCGGCCGGGCACGCATCGCCTTCGAGCAGATCGCGAATCCAGCCGCCTTCGCCAGGCATCCCCGCCTGGCCTGGGGTTTCTATGGCCATCGGCTCAATCTCTACCGGCATACGATCCCGCACGACGGCTTTCGCATCCTGCGCCGAATCGGCGAGGAGCTGCCGCAGGGTGCATTCGTGTTCACCAGCAACGTCGACGGCCAGTTCCAGAAAGCGGGTTTCGCCGGCGAGCTCGTCGCCGAGTGCCACGGCTCGATCCATCACCTGCAGTGCCTCGACGGCTGCCATGATGGCATCTGGCCTGCCGATGGCTTCCAGCCCGAGCTTGACGAGGAGGCGTGCCTGCTCCGCTCCGAATTCCCGCTCTGCCCCCGCTGCCGGGGAATTGCCCGGCCAAACATCCTGATGTTCGGTGACTGGGGCTGGACAGCAGCGCGCAGCGAAACCCAGGAAGCGCGCCTGCACGCCTGGCTGCAACAGGTCAGGCACTTGCTGGTCATCGAGGTCGGTGCCGGCACCAATATCCCGACCGTACGCAGGCTGGGTGAACGCCTGCAGGGACAGTTGATCCGCATCAACCCGACCGAGCCGGAACTGCCGCCGGGCAGGGGCGTGTCGATTGCTGCGGGAGGCCTCGCCGCCCTGCGCGCGATTGACGCGTACCTGGTATAGGATTTCTGCCCCGCGTTGACCGCAACGTCAGACGAATCAAAGTCCCGCATGCGTGGCCCAGAACGTCGCCGGAGCGACGATCGGGTAGCGTTCAGCCATATCGCCAGCAAGTCCTTGTCACAGGTAATGAGGTGGTTGGCGCCCGATATCTTGAGTACGGCAAGCAAAGTGCCCAGGACGGGCCGATCATCGAAGTCACGTAAGTCAGGCTCCTGACCTGGCAGCGGTTCGATGACTTCGACTTGCATGGCAAGCGCATCGACCAGATCGTTGATCTCCACCGATGCCAAACCATGGCGGTGTGCCATGCGTGGCAGCACGCGTCGCTACTCGTCGAGGATATCGGAGGAAAGCAATACGTCGACCGAACCGTGACGCCACGCAGCGACGATCTTGCCCGGCCCACTTGCCGGGGAAGCAATCCCCGAAAGCAGCACTCCTGTATTTCGGGGCACACGCCGGCAGGGATTCCGAGTTGTCGGCTCCGGGCGGGGCTTTCTCCGCCTTCGCTGATTCTGCCGGCGGCTCAGGCAGCGTGGGTGCCAAACCACAAGCGATCAGGGCCCAGAGCAGGACGACAGGAAGGGCGTTCCTCATCATCGTCGAAGCCCGGGCAGGATATCAGGATCAGCGCCCCTCGCCACAGGGCAGGGCCTTCCTTCATCGTGCCGGCCTGTGCGCTGCAGAAGGCGACTTCGCCATTCGTCCCCGTCTTGCCACGCCGATCCTCTGGCGCGCGAAGACCAGGACGAGCGGCCACATGAACTCGTTCCAGAACTGGCCGTACGCGAAGAACGCCTTCGACCAGTCGTCGGAGCTGACGGCGCAACGCCTCGCCGCGCTTCGCCGGCCGTCTCGATCAGTAGCCCTTGCCCTCCCGGAGCCGCGGCGCACGCGCGGGCATCAGGCATGGCAGCCATGTTGGCTCACTCAGAGGTACAAGGGTCGCCGTCGTGCAAAGCGAATGTCCACAGCAGGAGCAGCAACGGCCGTCCGAAGTTGGTGAAGTGCAACGACCGCAACGCGCCGATGGCTGCCAGAAGCCAGACAAATCTGAACCACTGTGTCAATCTGATCCGGCCGTTCGCACTCAGTTCGAGCTGCTGCTCGTCTGGCTGGCCGCTCCAAGCCATGGGCGGTCACTGCTTCTTTCGTGGTCGGCTGTCGGCAACCGGCCCAGGACAGACACTGGCGCTTCGTCGGCCGGGGTCGGCAGTCGAGTGGGCAGCGGACACCCGCCCTGCCCTTGAGTTAAAGATACTGTCCCCGGAATTCCTGTGAACGCATGGCCGAGAACGCCCGCGAGCTGGGGCTGGACTACTGACATGCTGACATGGCGGGTCATGCGCGCTACACGGCCTTGCTGGACGCGTGCGCGCTTCATCCGATGGCGATGGCCGATGCCCTGATGCGCTTGGCCAGCGCCGGCCTGTATGCGGCCAAGTGGTCCCGGACGATCGAGTCCGAGTGGATCGCGTCGATCGGAGAGCGGCGCCCCGATCTGACGGGCAAGCTCGCTTATCGCCGTGATCAGATGCGCGAGGCGGTGCCGGACTGGGAGGTCGAGGAACGGGCCTGGCAGTCGCTGGCCGGCGGCCTGAAGCTGCCAGATCCCGATGACGTCCAGGTGCTTGCCGCGGCACTTGCGGGACATGCCGACTGCATCGTCACGGCAAACGTCCGGGACTTCCCACTCGATGTGGTCGGGCCGCTGGGCATCGAGATCATCCACCCCGACCAGTTCATCGTCGCGCAGTGGGACCTCGACCAGCTCGTAGCAGTGGCTGCCCTTAAGCGCATGCGCGCACGATGGAAGAAGCCGGAGGCGACGGCGGAAGACTTTGCGGCGGCGCTTGAGCGCGCAGGCTTGCGTGCCACCGCGCAACGACTGAGGGAGGCCGCCGAGCTGATCTCGCGGCGTGGCTATCGATGCACGGAGGGGTTCCGCCATCCGAACCCTTGGATGCGAGAGATCGCCAGTCCGCGGCTCGACCCCCCGAATCACCTTGCGGCTCAAAGCACATCAGGGAGACAACGAGAACATGCTGCTCAACCACCTGCCCATCACGCCTTCAGCAGAGCAGGCCTTGCGCGTGCTGACTACGGGGCCGATGGCGAGCCGGTTTCCCTCGCTGGTGTAGGCTGCGCGGTAGGTATTGCAGCCGCTGCTACCGTGAACCTGGCCCTGG
>NZ_JAZKUD010000085.1:0-17762 GCF_036625275.1 Accumulibacter sp. | reverse complement strand
CCGGCGGATGTCCGGCGCGCCGTATCGCAATTGCTGAAGTGCCTGCAAGGACCGGCCCATGCCAGCCTCAGACGCGCCTTCGTGGTCTGGATCAACCGGATCGTCCTCCGACGGCTGATGCCCGGACAGGCTATTCCCGAAATCAACGAACTCCAGGAGATCGACACCATGCTTGCCGAAACCGTAGAAGGGTGGACCCAACAGTGGAAAGAGGAGGGGCTGCAGCAAGGTCTGCAGCAAGGTCTGCAGCAAGGTCTGCAGCAAGGCCGACAGGAAGGCCGACAGGAAGGCCGACAGGAAGGCCGACAGGAAGGCCGACAGGAAGGCGAAAGCGCCTTGCTGCAAAAGCAACTCGAACGTCGTTTTGGCCCCTTGCCCCGCTGGGTGCACGAGCGCCTTGGGCAAGCCAGCCCCGAGCAACTGGAGATCTGGGGCCTCGACCTGCTGGACGCTACCGGGCTCGACGACGTGTTCAAGGCATCCTGATCCGCCTTCCTCTGACCTGATTGATCCCCTGCGATGGTGGGTAATGATGGCGGGTAATCAAGGACTGGTCGAGAAAAGCTCATGCGCAGCGGGCGTATCGTTGCGACGGGAGAGTGGCGGAACAGCCCTTGCTGGACATGCCCGCCTCTCTTGTCCGTGTCGGTAAATCTTACAGAGGTTGGCGGAAAGACTGCGAGTGGTTTGCCAAGTGATTGTTTAGTAGATATAAGAGATTGGAAGGCATATATATTGCTTGGTGGTTGTCGGGCTGCTTGCTGCACGTCATCGTGCGTTTGAGCAGCCACAATGCGGCATAAACAGTTCGTGCGTCGGATTTGCCCACAGTGGTGGAGGCGAGGCCGTAAACACGTCAAGCTTCCACGTCGACCACACCCACCGGAGACCATTACATGAAATCAAAAATTCTCTCTCAAACCACGGGTATTACCCTGGCAATCTCGGTATTCGCCCTGTTCACTCAGGTGGCACAGGCGCAGACCGTCAGCGCGCCGTTCGCCGCCGATTATGCGCTGACCAATCTTGGCCCCGTCTCGTCACTTCCCTTTCCTTACGGCGGACTTACTTTCAAGGCAGGAGACCCGAACACCATCCTGATTGGCGGTAATGCCAACACGGCTGCGGGCTTGCTGTATTCGATCGGCGTCGTGCGTGGCGCCGACATGCACATTACCGGCTTTTCCGGCAGCGCCACAGCCGTCGGCACGGTTGGTGCCTTCAACGATGGCGGCGTGGTGTATGGTCCGGGCGGCGTACTGTTTACTTCACAGTGGCCGGAAAACAAGCTTGGGCAAACCAAACCTGGTAGCACCGGCGAGGACAAGGTGATTGACCTCACTCCGCTCGGCGTTGCCGGTTCCCATGCCGCACTCAATTTTGTTCCTGGCGGTTTCGGCGGCGCGTCGCAGATGAAACTGGTTTCATGGGAGGGCGGTGAATTCTACACGGCCACCTACGCACCGGATGGCAGCGGGACCTTTGACATCACCAGCATCACCCAGGTCGACCTCGACTCGTCGACACTGGCCATGGATAACCTGCCGGGTGGGCCGGAAGGCTTCGTCTATATCACGGCGGGCAACCCAGGTTTTTTCGCCAATGCGATGCTGGTTTCGGAATTCACCGATGGCAACGTGGTTGCGTACGACCTTGATAGTGAGGGCAACCCGCTGGTCGCGACACGACGTGAGTTGGTCATTGGGCTGGCCGGAGCGGAAGGTGCTGCCATCGATCCCTTGACTGGGGACTTCCTTTTCTCCACCTTCGGGACGGCCGAAGACCATGTGGTCGTGCTGCGCGGTTTTACCAAATTGCCGCCAGCCTTGCCGGAACCAGCCAGCGTGTTGCTCTTTGGTCTGGCGCTAGCTGGCCTGACGCTGCTGCGCAGCAGACCTCGTGGCCAGAAAGCGAGACTGGCGAAATAAGACCTGTCGGAGGCGCACGCTGGCGGCCAACGGCCGTCGGCAGGGTGGGGTAGCACCCCTGGCACAATCGGCGGAAACAGGAGATGGGCGGAACGCCCCCTGCGGGGCTTTCGCCCTACCGTTTTTTCGCGCACTACCTGCGTGGCGCCTGGCAGGATTTCCCGATTGACTGCGCACATGGAGATCCGGGATACTGGCATCGAGGCCGACGGGATGTCGAACTTCCTGTCCTTCATCGCCAGACCCTTTCTGAACAGTGAGATATTCGAATGAAAGAGACATTCATGGCTACCTTGCTCATCCTTGCCGCGGCATCCGCGACGGCGCAGGTCTCGGTTTCGGTGGGAGGTCCGGCTGGCGTCGATGTGAAAACCGGCGGCACCGGCGGGGTGAGCGTAAACACCGGCAATGGCACCAACGTCAATACCGGCAAGACTTCCACCAACACCAAAGGCAACGCCGTGTATGTGAATCCCGGCCAGAGTTCGTCATCGATCACGCATTCACCAGGCACCACCGTCACCACCCGCAAGGGCGATGACGATGCCAGCGGTATCAGCGTGGTCAATGGCAATGTGACGATCGACGGAGTCAAGGTACCCCCATCGGCAACCAGGTGGACAGGCAAGGACGGCACCAAGTACCGCATCAAGCGCTCGGGCAAGGGGAACGTCAGTGTCGAAGAGATTGATGACTGAGCCCTTGCGGTCTTTGGAGAGACAAACCTGTACGGGAGCCCGGAGATGCGGGAGGCGAGCGCCCGTGTGCCGGGAGCACTGACGGGGTTCGGGGATCGGCCGGTAAGACAGGCTCCCTTCTGATCGACGCTTCGAGGCGATGGCCGACGGCAATCAGTGCTCGCCAGCGGGTGTCCACTCGGCTGCAGCTGAGCGATGAAAGTCGCGTAGCGCGGTTCCAGCGGCGGGCGCAGATCAAGGGTACATTGACCTGGTTGGTTTCCCCTATCTGGTTTTCCATATCGATACTCCCAGCGATGCCCATGAACCTTCTCCCGTCAGCAAACGCGCTCGCTACGCCGGAGATCGCCGCTGCGACCTGGCGGCCGGGTGTTGCAGCGTGAGCGGCAAGGATCTTTTCGACTGGTTCGTGCCGCCACAGGCGCACGCAAACCCGCAGCTCGTGGCGCGTGCCAGGACAATCGCAGGGTCGCTGCTGACGATCTCGGGTGTGGTGTCGGTCCTGCTGACTGTTTTCATGCTTGTGCGCAGCGAGCCCAGCGCAATCGAGCTGGTGCTTTTTTCGGCCTCGATCGCAACCCCGGTGCTGGCGGCTGTCTCGATCCGCTTCACGTCCCACCCTTCGAGAATGCTCCTGCTCACCAACCTTGCCGGAATCGCTTACGTTGCGGTCTGGGCCGCAGTGACCGGCGGTGTTCTGTCAGTCGCCGTACCCTGGCTGATTGCGCTGCTTGCGACGCTCGGTACGTTCGGCAAGGCACGCATGCTGCTCGTTGCCTTCGTTGTCGACGTGGTTGTTCTTGTCGGCCTTTATCTGGGCAATCTGACCGGCCGCTTGCCGCCCAGCCTGCTGCCGGCCGAGGAGACGATGACCATGACTTTCCTTGCACAGCTTTCGTCGCTGGCGGTCGTCGCCATGGCAGCGCGGATCGTCGTGCGGGCGAGGGCCGCCGCCAGGGAAAGCATCCTGCAAGGCGAGCAGCACCTGCAGCGCATCGTTGATGGCATGCCGGCATCGATCGCCTATGCCGACCTCACGGGTACCGTTGAACGTTATTTATTCACCAATCGGCGTTTTGCCGATCTCTTCGGCAAAACGCCGGAGGAGATCAGCGGCATGACCATGGTTGATCTGCTTGGCGACGAGGTATACCACGAGGTCGCGACCTATCTGCAAAGAGTACGGCGCAAAGAAACCGTCGAATACGATCGCGCCTTGTCGATGCCCGACGGAACAAGGCGATACGATCGTGTGTGGCTGCTTCCTGACACGGCTGCAGACGCTTCGATACCCGGTGCCTATATCTTCGGCATCGACGACAGCGAACGCAATCGGGCATTGCTTGCCTTGCAGGAGAGTCAGGCCAAGCTGGCCGAGGCGCAGGCGATGGCCCATGTTGGCCATTGGGAATTCGACCTGCAGAGCGACCGCATGGAGTGGAGCGACGAGGTCTACCGTATCTATGGACACGAACCACGCAGCTTCGCACCGTTCTTTCATCCCGACTATGTGCGCGCTACCCACGTGGAAGACCGTCCAATGTTGCTCGCGGCGCTCAGGCAGATGCTGGCGATGTGCGCTCCGCTCGTTCTCGAGCACCGCATCGTGCGGCCGGATGGAGTCGAGCGGACGGTCGAAGTTCGCGCGCTGAAGTTGCATAGCAATTCCCTCGGCAAGCCCGTGAAGCTGGCCGGCATTGTCCAGGACGTTAGCGAGCGCAAGCAGATCGAGAGGGAACTGATTGCCGCCAAGGAGGCTGCCGAATCGGCGAGCCAGGCGAAATCGACGTTTCTGGCGAACATGAGCCATGAGATCAGGACGCCGATGAACGGGGTGATCGGGGTGGCGGAACTGTTGCTGCGCGAGCAACTACCAGAACAGGCGCGGCATTATGCACAGACCATCCAGCGCTCGGGGCGTGCGCTGCTGGCGGTGCTGGACGATGTGCTGGACCTCTCGAAAATCGAGGCCGGGCGGTTGGATCTGGAGTCGGCGAGGTTCGATCTGCCTGAGATGGTGCGCGAGATCAACGACCTCTTCGGCGAGGCGGCGCGTGCCAAGGGGGCAAGGCTGGTGGTGACGGTGGCGCAAAATACGCCGCGCTGGGTAATGGGCGACATGGTCAGGCTGCGGCAGGTGCTGTTGAACCTGGTGTCCAACGCCGTGAAGTTCTCGAAGAGAGGGACGATCGATGTTGCGGTGCATCGCGATGCCGACCTCATGGTGCATTTCGCGGTCAGGGACAACGGCATCGGCATTGCGCCGGAGAAGCAGGCACAGATATTCGAAGCGTTTGTGCAGGCCGACCAGGGAACGACGCGGCGCTTCGGCGGCACCGGACTGGGGCTGTCGATCGCGCGTGAGCTGGTACGCTTGATGGGCGGCAGGATCGGTTTGCAGAGCACGCCGGGCGAGGGATCGTGCTTCTGGTTCCGGGTGCAGCTACCGGAGGCTCCGGCGCCGACGACGGCGACGGAGTACCGGCTGTCGGCCGAGTCTTTCGTCAACCGGCGCATCCTTGTGGCCGAGGATGATCCGGTGAATGCCGAGGTGACACGGGCGATGCTGATGCACTACGGAATCGAGGTGGTGATGGCCGGTGATGGCGAGCAGGCGGTGGCCGAGCATGCGCGCCAGGCTTTCGATCTGATCCTGATGGACTGCCAGATGCCGGGGATTGACGGGTTCGAGGCAACCCGGCAGATTCGTCAGGCGGAAGAAGCGAGCGGCGCGGCGCGCACGCCGGTGGTTGCGCTCACCGCACACGCGATGGTGGGCTATCGTCAGCAGTGTCTGCAGGCCGGTATGGACGATTATCTCTCGAAGCCTTTCCAGGCCGCCGCGTTGCTGGACCTCCTCGGGCGGTGGTTATGAGAAAGTGTCGACTCATTTCGCCGCATTGCAATGGGCGCTTTCTTACGCAGTCCTTTCGACGCTGACGTCGCAAGGCAGCAGCCAGAACCTCAACAGGGCGAACCGTACCGCCGGGGCGTGGTACTTTCGGGTAACGTCACATACGGTTTGCAGATATGCGGAGTGCAGCGCTTTTCCGCTAAACCTGGAAACGACCGACCAACTCGTGCATCTCGGTCGCCAGACGCTTCATCTTTGCTGATGCGTCGGTCGCTTCACCTGTTGCGGCCGTATTGGCCTCGCCCATTGACACGATCCTTTCCACCTGCTGGGCGATCAACTCGCTGGCAGTGCTTTGTTCCTTGAGCGCGTTGGCGATGTCCGACGAAACGTCAACGACACGGATCGCTCTCTCGCGAATCTGAATGATCGATTCGCCTGCCTGACGAGCCCCTTCGGCATTGCTGTTCACCTGCCCCACCAGTTGCCGCATATCATCCAACGCGCGCTGCGTCTCTTCCTGGATTGCGCGAATGACTACGGAAATCTCCTTAGTTGCGGTTGTTGTCCGCTCCGCAAGTTTGCGCACCTCGTCGGCCACGACCGCAAAACCGCGTCCCTGCTCGCCAGCCCGAGCGGCTTCAATGGCGGCATTGAGCGCCAGCAGGTTGGTCTGATCGGCGATTTCCTTAATGACGTCGGTAGTGTTGCCGATCTGGTCAGTGCGCTTACCCAGTCCCTCCAGAGTATGCGACGCGCTCTGCACGGTTTCGGCGATGGCCACCATGTCGCAGACGGTCTTCTCGATCACCTGCCCACCGGTCACGGCCGTAGCCATGGACTGCCGCGCGATTTCCTGGGCGGTGGCAGAGGAATCGGCGACATGGGTGATGCTGACCGACATCTCTTCCACTGTCGCCGCGATCGATGACGTGGCATCATTCTGTTGCCCGGTTGCCGCTGCCAGTTGCCCGACCGATTGTGCCAGGTCAACAGAAGCGCCCGCGACATGCTCGCCGGTGTCCCGCATGTGCCTGACTACTGCCTGAAACTCGTCAAGCAGCGAATTCACACTCGACGCCACCTGCGCCATCTCGCTCTTTCCGGAAATCGGGATGCGGCGGCTGAGGTCAAGCGTGTCTCTGATCTTTGCAGTGGTTGTCTGGACACTGGCCATTTGCCCCGAGATCTGTTGAACCGTGATCACCACCACCGCGCCGGACAGAATGAAGGCGATCGCCATCAAGGCGATCAGCAGTCGGCGTGAGGATGCCAGCGACGCCTCCGAGGCGATCAATTGATGCTCAAGATGATCGATTTCGCTTTTCTCGAAAGTGGCCACCACCTTGGCGATGCCTTCCGTGGTCGCTCTGTCCCGGCCCTTGACCGCGACATCGACCTTCTTTCCAGCCTCGGGATCGCTCTTGTCAAAACTGCCGAGCGCCGTCTTGTAGGTGGTGCTGAGGGCTGCGTGATCCTGGATGAGCTTGTCGAGGTCGGCGATCAGCCCTGCGTTTGCCGGATGGGTCCTGAGTGTGTCGAGCGCGGTTCTCAGCCGCTCCTGAACAAACTTTTCCCTTTCCAGGAACGCCTTCTCATATCGAGAAAATTCCTGTTCCTGATTACCACGGATGAGAATATTTTTCCATTCCTGTACCTGCGTCTTGAACGCGACTGCGGCGGTCTGGATGTCGATCAGGGTTCCGATGCCCTGGCGTATTTCCACCAGATCGGCCCGTAGCTGGGTGTTGAAACGGGATAACTCGAAAATGCCGACGCCGCTGGCGATGACCATGCTGCCGACGGCAATCAGACCGAGGATCAGGACTCGGGCCTTGATCGTGAAATTGTGCATGTAGAAGACCTTTGTATGTTGGAAATGGCTGGTCGAGCCGCAATGTCATCACGGTGGCAGGCATTTGACAAGCGCCTTTCAGGTGCGGCGTGCCAGAGGCAGGGATAGTGTTGCTTGCGAGATTGCATCGGCAGCGCTTTGGTGTATTCTGGAGTCATTAATGATCCAGGGAGGCAGGATGAGCATACCGGCGACTACTTCACAGAGCACGACCGCCGATCGACCGTTCTCCGTTGACCGGTCGCTGCTGATCCGGCGCCTGCGCGAGGTGCTGCCGGCGCAGGCGCTGCTGTTCGAGGAAGAAGATCTGCGGCCGTACGATTGCGATGGCCTCACCGCCTTTCGGCAGTTGCCGCTGCTGGTCGCTTTGCCGGAGGACGAAGCGCAGGTGCAGGCGATTCTCCGGATCTGTCATGAGCTGCGCGCGCCGGTAGTGGCGCGCGGCGCTGCCACCGGTCTGTCGGGTGGTGCGACACCGCATCCGGATGGCGTACTGGTCGCGCTCGCCAAGCTCAAGAAGATCATCAGCGTCGATCCCGTGTCGCGGACTGCAGTGGTCCAGCCCGGTGTGCGCAATCTGGCGGTGTCCGAGGCAGCGGCGCCCTACGGTCTCCATTATGCCCCCGACCCTTCGTCGCAGATCGCCTGCACGATCGGCGGCAATGTCGCCGAGAACTCGGGTGGCGTGCATTGCCTGAAATATGGACTGACCGTTCATAATGTGCTGCGCGTGCGCGGCCTGAGCATGGAAGGCGAGATCGTCGAGTTCGGCAACGCGGCCCTCGATGCTCCCGGTTACGACCTGCTGGCGCTGCTCAACGGTTCGGAGGGTCTGCTGGCGCTGATCACCGAAATCACTGTCAAGCTGACCCCCAAGCCCGAACTGGCACAGGTGGTGGTCGCCTCGTTCGCCGACGTGCGGCGGGCCGGCGACGCGGTTGCCAGCATCATTGCCGCCGGTATCATTCCGGCCGGCCTCGAGATGATGGACAGGAGAGCCATTCTGGCTGTCGAACCCTACGCCAATGCCGGTTACGACAGGGATGCCGAAGCGATCCTGCTCTGCGAATCGGATGGCACGCCTGAAGAGGTCGCCGAGGAAATCGGGCGGATGACGGCGGTGCTCGAAATGAGCGGTGCTGCCGGGATTCGCGTTTCGCAGAATGAAGCCGAGCGGCTCAGGTTCTGGGCCGGGCGCAAGGCGGCGTTTCCGGCGGTCGGTCGCCTGACCCCCGACTATCTGTGCATGGACGGCACGATTCCGAGGAAGCATCTGGCCGATATGCTCGAAGCGATCGCCGCTCTTTCCGCGAAGTACGCGCTGCGTTGTGCCAACGTCTTTCACGCCGGCGACGGGAATCTGCACCCGCTGATCATGTACGACGCCAACCAGCCGGGAGAACTCGAGCGGGCGACAGCCTTTGGTGCCGAGATCCTCGAACTGTCGGTACGTTTCGGTGGCACCATCACCGGTGAACATGGGGTGGGCATCGAAAAAATCGATCTTATGGCCGAGCAGTTCACGCTCGCCGAGATCGGCGCTTTCCATCGCCTCAAGGCGGCTTTCGACGAGCATGGCCTGCTCAATCCCGGCAAGGGCGTGCCGACGCTGGCGCGCTGCCGGGAATACACGCTGGCGCGCGTCGGCGGCGAGCAAAATACAATGAACTCGATGAACTCTTCGCGGCAGTGATGGATTCCCTGATCGAAAACTGGACGGCGCGCATCAGCGACGCTGCTGGCCGTGGTGGCAAGCTGGCGATTCGCGGTGGCGGCAGCAAGACTTTTTACGGTGGATGGGAACAAGGCGAGCGGCTCGACGTTGCGGCCTATCGAGGGATCGTCGCTTACGAACCGACTGAACTGGTGGTCAGCGCGCGTGCCGGCACGCCGCTTGTCGAATTGACCGCGACGCTGGCCGAAAAGGAACAATGGCTGGCTTTCGAACCGCCGCATTTCGCGCCGACGGCGACCGTCGGCGGCATGCTTGCCAGCGGCCTGTCGGGTCCACGCCGGCAGGCGGTTGGTGCCGTCCGTGATTTCGTTCTCGGCGTCAAACTGTTGAATGGTCTGGGCGAGGTGCTCTCCTTCGGCGGCCAGGTGATGAAGAACGTCGCCGGTTACGATGTCTCGCGGTTGCTGGCCGGCAGCCTGGGAACGCTCGGCGTGGTGCTCGAGGTGTCGTTGAAAGTGCTGCCGCTGCCGATGGCCGAGAAGAGCCTGCGATTTGTGATCGACGAAGCGACCGCGCTGCAGAAACTCAATCAGTGGGGCGGGCGACCCCTGCCGATTTCGGCATCGGCCTGGCACGATGGGATACTGACGCTGCGCCTGTCGGGTGCCGCCGCCGCGGTCACTGCCGCAGAGCGCTTGCTTGCCGGCGAGTGGGTGGACGCCGCCGAGGCCGAAGTCTATTGGCAATCGCTGCGCGAGCAGACGCACGCCTTTTTTGCCGGCGACGCGCCGCTGTGGCGTCTCTCACTCCCGTCGGTGGCGCCACCACAGGGGTTCGGAGCGACGCTGATCGAATGGGGCGGCGCGCAGCGCTGGCTGCGTGCCGGCGATGCGCGCGCGCTGCGTGCGGCTGCGGCAAAAGCCGGTGGGCACGCAACGCTGTTCCGGGGCGATGAGGCCTTGAAGGCCGCGGTCGGTGTTTTCCAGCCCTTGCCCGCGCCGCTCGCGCAAATTCACCGCCATCTCAAGCACGCCTTCGACCCACAGGGGGTCTTCAACCCCGGCCGAATGTACCCGGATTTCTGAAAGTTCGCCAAGCATGCAAACCCATCTGGCCGATTTCATCAAGGACACGCCGGTCGGGCGTGAGGCGGACGCGATTCTGCGTAGCTGCGTGCACTGCGGCTTCTGCAACGCCACCTGTCCCACTTTCCAGTTGCTCGGGGACGAGCTCGACGGGCCGCGTGGCCGCATCTATCTGATCAAGGAGATGCTCGAAGGGCAGCCGGTGACTGCAAGGACACAGATCCACCTCGACCGCTGTCTGACCTGTCGGGCCTGCGAAAGCACCTGCCCGTCGGGAGTCAACTACCACCGCCTGTACGAGATCGGACGCGCCGTCATGGAGCAGCGCGTACCGCGTTCGCTGGCTGCACGGGCAACGCGTTCGCTGCTGCGCGAAGCGCTGCCGCGCCGCTGGATGTTCAAGCCGGCGGTTCGTATCGGCCAACTGCTGCGGCCGCTGTTGCCAGGCATGCTCGCCGACAAGGTGCCGATGCCTGCGGGCGCTCGCATCGGCGCATGGCCGCGGCCGGCTGCACACTCGCGTCGGATGGTTGCGCTGGCCGGTTGTGTGCAGCCGGCGCTGGCACCCGATACCAATGCGGCGACCGCACGCGTTCTCGACCGGCTCGGCATCGAATTGGTCGAGGTGGCCGGTGCCGCCTGTTGCGGCGCCTTGCGCTACCACCTCAATGCCCCGGAGAAAGCCCTCGACGACATGCGGCGTGTCATCGATGCCTGGTGGCAGGAACTCGAGAGTGGGCGCGTCGAGGGTTTTGTGATGACCGCAGCAGGTTGTGGCGCGCAGGTGCGCGAGTATGCTGCACTGCTCAAACACGACCCGGCCTACACCGACAAGGCGGCCAGAATTGCGGCGATGACGCGCGATGCCTCCGAGGTGCTCGCCGCCGAGCAGCCTCGCCTGCTCGAGTTGCTGCGCAAAGCCAGGGCCGGTGTCGGCAAGCGGGTGGCCTTTCACTCGCCCTGCACCTTGCAGCATGCGCAGAAGATTCGCGGGGTCGTCGAAGCGCTGTTAACGGCCGCCGGCTACCAGCTTGCGCCGGTCGCCGATGCGCACCTGTGCTGCGGTTCGGCGGGCACCTATGCGATTACCCAGCCGGTTCTCGCCAGGCAGTTGCGGGATCAGAAGCTGGCGGCGCTCCATGCCGGTTCTCCGGATCTGCTGGCCACGGCCAATGTCGGCTGCCAGATGCACTTGCAAAGCGGCAGCACGCTGCCGGTACGGCACTGGATCGAACTGATCGACGAGCGTTTGCGTACCGCCTCCTGAAGCGTACAGACCACCAGACACGTACAGGAAGGAGAGCGATGTTCATCGACCGTCAGACTAGCAGTTACGATGCCTTGTGCCGAAGTTTTCGCTGGCAGCTTCCCGAGAGCTTCAACATCGGCGTCGACCTCTGCGGCCGCTGGGCCGAGGACCGCAGCCGCTTTGCGCTGTACTACGAGGACGAGAGCGGTTTCTCTTCGGCGTATACCTTCTGGGACATTCAGCGTCAGGCCAACCGTCTTTCCAACGTGCTGGCGGCACTCGGCACGCTGTCTGGGGACCGGGTGGCGCTGATCCTGCCGCAGTGTCCGGAGGCAGCCATTGCGCATGTCGCGATCTATCAGATGGGCGCACTGGCCGTCCCCCTGTCGCCGCTCTGCACGCCGGATGCGCTCGCATACTGCCTCGGCGACGCGGGCGCGCACCTGGCCATCGTCGATGCGGCGACACTGCCGACGTTGCGGCAACTGCGCGACCAGTTGCCGCAACTGCAGCATCTGCTCGGCGTCGGCGCAGTCGTCGGCCAGGATCTCAAGCGCTGGGAAGAAGTGCTCGAACACGCTTCAGTACGTTACACAACGGCAGCGACCGCGGCCCATGATCCGGCGCTGATCCTCTACCCCAGCGGCAGAACGGCCAGACCGAAGGGGGTACTGCTGGCGCATCGCACGCTGCTCGGCAGTCTCAGCGGCTATGTCTGCTCGCATGAGTTCTTTCCGCAGCCGCGTGACCTGTTCTGGTCGCCCGCCGACTGGGCGAGCACTGCGGGTCTTTGCGATGGTTGGTGGCCGACCTGGTACTTCGGGATGCCGCTACTCGTTTACCCAGGACGTTTTGACGCAGCCAGGGCGTTTGCCCTGATCGAGAAATACGGTGTGCGCAACAGCTTGTTCTCCGCCAGCGCCCTGCAGCGGATGATGGAAGCGGTTCCCGATCCGAAGGCGATCTACGATCTCGACCTGCGCACGCTGGTCAGCACTGGTGGACCAGTCTCTGTCGCGGTGTCTCACTGGGCCAGGGAGAAGCTCGGGGTGACGATCAACGAATCCTTCGGGCAAACCGGGATCAGCCATGTGCTTGGCCATTGCGCTTCGCGCTGGCCGGCGAAACCGGGAGCGATGGGCCGTCCGTACCCTGGGCATCGGCTGGCGGTCGTCGATCGCCAGGGCCAGGTCCTGCCGCCGGGCGAAGTTGGCGAGCTCGCCGTGCATCGGCAGTGCAACGCGGAAGACGATCCGGTGATCATGCTCGGGTATTGGCGGAGCCCCGAGGCAACGGCCGGGAAGTTCATTACTGATGGCTGGGTCCTGACCGGCGATCTCGCGAAGATCGATGCGGAAGGCGATTTCTGGTACCAGGGGCGTGCCGAGGTGTTCGACTCCGATGGCCAACCCATGCAACGCTGAAAGCGATAGAATTCGCCGCTGTTCTGCCGACTGACCGCCGCCGTCAGCCCCTCGTGGCCAGGCATGGCAGCAAGGTCAGAAGGGGTTTTCATGAGGGAAACGACTGAAAGCCGTGCCACCGGGAGGTTTACGCGATGCCGATTACGATTGACGCCTGTGTCGCCCAGCATCAGGGGGATCGCCGCGAACAGCAAGACCGCGCGGCGATCATGCCGCATCCCAAAGGCGGGGGCGTGACGCTGGCGGTCGTGGCGGACGGCATGGGCGGCCATGCCGGGGGGGTGATCGCTGCCCGGCAGGTGATCCATACCGCTCGCAACAATCTGGAAGGTTTTTCCGCACGCACCGAATCGGCACGCGTGCTGCTGGAATCAAGCATCAATGAAGCGCACATGCTGATCAAGACGTCGCGTTTCATCAACGAGAAGGATCCGCACAGCACCGTCGTGATGCTGCTGTTGCAGCCGGGCAAGGCGAGTTGGGCGCATTGCGGTGACAGCCGTATTTATCATTTTCGGGGCGAAAACCTGGTCTTTCGCAGTACCGATCATTCCTATGTCGGGCAACTGGTGGTGCAGGGCAGAATCACGTCAGAGCAAGCCCTCGTGCATCCCAATCGAAACATTCTGTTGACTTCGCTGGGGGGAGTCGAAGCACCCAAGATCGCTTTTGGCGAGGCTGATGGCCTGCAGGCAGGGGATACCTTTTTGCTCTGCTCGGATGGTCTGTGGGCCTATTTCAGCGATCAGGAACTGGGGTGGGTGATCAATGGCTCGACGTCGGCGCGCGAAGCCTCCGAGTTGCTGATCGGCCGGGCACGGGCGCTTGGCAGCGGGGATGGCGACAACATCTCGATCGCGATCCTGAAGCTGCTTGAGGCGCCGCTTGCCTAACGGTCATGGCTTTTCCAGGCACCCCGATCATGACTCCACCTGCTCATTCACCAATCACATCGGTATTGGCCGGCGGGACAAAGCGGAACAGCGAAGGCGCCAACTGCGGATTGCGTTCAAAGCGGGCAAAGCGCAGCAAGGTGGTCTGGCCGAGGCTGTCGAGCAACTCCATTGCCCTGAGCTCCTTATGGGCAAAACCGAGGCGAACCTTCTCGAAGCCGCTGTCCTGCGCTTTGGGGGTCGCCTCGATCCACTCCAGCCCATCATGATCACCCGCCTCGCGCAGAATGAAGTTCCTTTCGATCGTACTGTCCCCGGCGAGCAGTGCCGCCGGCGTCCCGCCGATCGCCGTGCCAGCGTTCCTGACCGTCACCTGGCGGAGGTCCGGATCATGGAGCCAGACTTTCTCTCCATCGCCCACCAGCAACTGGCTGTAAGGCTTCTCGATCTGCCAGCGAAACTTGCCTGGGCGCGAAAACATCATGACGCCGCTCGACGTTTGCGCCTGGCGTCCGTTTTTGGCCACCACTGTCTGCGCGAAATCGGCGCGTACCGTCCGCGTTGATTCGAGGAACTGGTGCAGCTTGTCGATCGCTCCGGCGTCGGCTGCCTGGGCAGCCAGCAGGCAGGCGGTGGCGAGGAGTGTGCGGCGAATCATGTCAGTCATTCCTCTTCCTTGCGGGCCAGGACTTCGCGACTGCCACGGGCATCCATGGCAGAAACCAGCCCGGCTTTTTCCATGGCCTCGATCAAGCGTGCCGAGCGGTTGTAGCCGATGCGCAAGTGGCGCTGTACCAGCGAAATCGATGCGCGGCGATTCTTCAGCACCACTTCGACCGCCTGGTCATAGACCGGGTCGGCTTCGCCATCGCTATCCTGGCCTTCACTACCGCTGGCGTCGTCGCCTTCGCTGTCTGCCCCGGCCCCGGCGAGAACGCCTTCGACGTAATCCGGAACTCCCGTTTTTTTCAGGTAGTCGACCACCCGATGCACTTCTTCGTCGGCGACAAAAGCGCCATGGACGCGTGTCGGATAACCGGTTCCAGGTGCCAGATAGAGCATGTCGCCCTGGCCGAGCAGGGCCTCGGCACCCATCTGATCGAGAATGGTGCGTGAATCGATCTTTGACGACACCTGGAAAGAGATGCGGGTAGGTATGTTGGCCTTGATCAGGCCGGTGATGACATCGACCGATGGCCGCTGCGTCGCCAGAATCAGGTGGATTCCCGATGCGCGCGCTTTCTGGGCGAGACGGGCGATCAGTTGCTCGACGGTCTTGCCGGAAAGCATCATCAGATCGGCGAGTTCGTCGATGACCACTACGATGAACGGTAGACAGGACAGCGGTTCGGGGTTGTCCGGAGTCAGCGACACCGGGTTGGCGATTTTCTCACCGTTTTTCGCGGCATCACGGATGCGTTGATTGAGGCCGGCCAGATTGCGTACGCCCATCACCGACATCAGCTTGTAGCGCTTGTCCATTTCGCCAACACACCAGTTGAGGGCGTTGGCGGCATGTTTCATGTCCACCACCACCGGTGCGAGCAGGTGCGGGATGCCCTCGTAGATGGACAGTTCGAGCATTTTCGGGTCGACCAGGATCAGCCGTACCTGGTCTGGACCAGCCTTGTAGAGCAGCGAAAGGATCATCGCGTTGATGCCGACCGATTTGCCCGATCCAGTCGTTCCGGCAACCAGCAGATGCGGCATCCTGGCCAGGTCAACGACCAGGGGTTGGCCGCTGATATCCTTGCCCAGGGTCATCGTCAGTGGCGAGTCCATGTCGTGATATTCCTTGCTGGAGATGATTTCCAGCAAGCGGACCATCTGTCGCTTGGGATTCGGGAGTTCAAGTGCCATCGACGATTTGCCCGGTACCGTTTCGACGACACGTACCGATACCAGCGACAGCGAACGCGCCAGATCCTTGGCCAGATTGACGATCTGGGCGCCCTTCACGCCGACTGCCGGCTCGATTTCGTAACGCGTGATCACCGGCCCGGGATAGGCGGCGGTGACCGCCACCTGCACGCCAAAGTCGGCAAGTTTTCTTTCGATCAGACGTGAGGTGTATTCAAGCGTCTCGGGACTGACGCGACTGCTCTGCAAGGGCGCTGGTTCAAGCAGATGCACCGGCGGCAGGGATGCCTCGACGACTTCCGGGAGCGGCAGCGGTTGCCCACGGTCGATTCGTTTCTCCCCCTTCGACAGCCGTGGCGTGATGACTTCGGGAGCCTCCGTCAGGGTTGGCTCGTGATCGATGGGATGGCCGGTTTCTGGCCGTGGCGATGCCGGTGAATCGGGCTCGTGGTGCAAGGCCGGTGAGTCGTCGATGGGTTTGCCGGTTGTTGGCGGTAGCGGCGCAAGCAAGTCGCGCTCGTCGTTCAGGGTCGGCTCCTGACTGCGTTTGCCGGCCTTGACCGGTAGCGGGCGAGAACTGGCCAGCGTGGAACTTTCGGTCAGCGTGGGTTCGTGCGTTTCGCCGCGCTTCTTCTCGCCCTCGATGACCGCCTCGCGCTCGCGTGCGACCTCGCGTCCGATGCGCCGGTCCTGCCAGCGTTCGAGCCACTGGTAGAGGCCGACGACGATCGCTTCCAGGAGTGCGCCGGCACGTTCGGCAGTGGTGATCCACGACATCCCGGAGAAAATGCTCCAGCCAAGCATCAGCAGAGCGAACAGGGCCAGCGTCGCACCGGTATAACCCAGATAACGCACGACCACAGCGCCGAGCTCGATGCCGATGACGCCGCCAGGGCCAACCGGCAGCGTTGCTTTGAGCGTATAGAAACGCAGATTCTCGAGTCCGCTGCTGGCGATGATCAGGACCAGAAAGCCGGCCAGGCAAATGTACAGCGGACGTCGATCGGTCGGATGCTGGCCTTCGAGACGTCGATACCCCCACCAGACAAAGACCAGCAGCAGGACGATCCACCACCACGCCGAAAGGCCGAAGACAAAAAGCATCAAATCGGCCAGCCAGGCGCCGCTACGGCCAGCCGGGTTGTGCAGCGTTGCCGTGCGTACGGCGTGCGACCAGCCGGGATCGGAGGGATGGTAGCCCCACAGCGCAAGCGCCAGGAAGGTGGCGACGACGATCAGGATCAGCCAGCGCGACTCCTGCAGGAGTGCGGCGATTTTTTCCGGGAGCGGACTCGGTGCTCTGGACGGAAAGGGCATCCTGCCGGCAAGTTTGTTCAGCAAAGCCATCAGCGGTTTCTGGTGTGGGGAGTTACGCTTGGGAAGCGGGACCTGCCGGGGAAGGCAGGCGTTTTTCGAGAATGACGGTTCGGCCTTCTTCGACCCGGAAGTAACCGCGATTTTCGAGATCCTTCATGACTCGACTGACCATCTCGCGTGAGGCGCCGATCATCTTGGCAATATCCTGCTTGGTCAGCCGTCGCCGGATCACGCGCTGACCGCGCTCCTCTTCGGAAAAGTCGATCAGCAACTTGGCGACGCGGCCGTAGACGTCGAGCAGTGCCAGACTCTCGATGTTGCGGTCGGCTTCGCGCAAACGCTGCACGAGGCTTTTCATGATATTGAGGCAAAGGTCAAAGTTTTCGGCCAGGCAGCGCTTGAAGTCGTTTTTGGTAATGACCAGCAATTCACAGGTCTCAGTAGCCATGACATCGGCCGAACGCGGGCTACCGTCGATCAGCCCCATTTCTCCGAAGAACTCGCCGGGGCCGAGCAGGGTCAGAATCACTTCTCGTCCCTCTTCGTCGCTGTTGAGCACCTTGGCGCCACCGCTGATCAACACATAGAGCGAATCGGTACTGTCGCCGGCGCGGACGATGGTGGTCTGGCGTGGTACCCGACGATGGAAGGCGACCTTGGCGATCTGTTCGAGTTGTGCATCGGGAACGCCGGCAAATATCGGTATGCTGTGCAGCAAAGTCAGGCTGGGTCCTCTCCTGGGTTGCTCAACGGCAGTGTTCATGGGCCATTCTTTCATCAAGTGAAGTGATTTCTATCAAGGGCTTGCGCCGCGATTATAAGGCACTTGGAAGATTTTCGAAGCACTGCCGCAATGAACTTGGCCGCGAAGGGGCCAGCGTTGCCGGTTATAATTTTTCTGTGACCCACGACCAGAGCCCATCG
>NZ_JAZKUD010000084.1:0-17801 GCF_036625275.1 Accumulibacter sp. | reverse complement strand
AGTTCATGATCATGCCGGTCGGCGCCGAGTCGTTCTCGCAAGGCCTGCAATGGATCACCGAAGTGTTTCACGCGCTGAAGGGCATCCTCAAGAAGGGCGGGCATGTGACGGCGGTCGGCGACGAAGGCGGCTTCGCGCCTAACCTGACCAACGACGAATCGCTCGAAGTCGTCATGCAGGCAATCGTCGCCGCTGGTTACAAGCCCGGCAAGCAGATCGCCATCGCACTCGACTGTGCTTCTTCCGAACTCTTTGATGAAGGTGGCCGCAAGGGCTACAAGTTCTGGAAGTCGAATCCCGACAAGCTGTTTACTGACGACGAGATGATTGCGGTGTACACCGACTGGTGCAAGAAGTACCCGATCGTGTCGATCGAGGATGGCCTCGACCAGAGCGACTGGGAAGGCTATGTCAAACTGACCAAGGCGCTCGGCAGCAAGGTGCAAATTGTCGGCGACGACTTCTTTGTCACCAACCCGACCCGCCTGAAGCAGGGCATCGACATGAAGGCGGCCAACGCAATCCTGATCAAGGTGAACCAGATCGGCACCGTCACTGAAACGCTCGACGCCATCAAGATGGCGCAGAAAGCCGGCTATGGCGTGATCTCTTCGCATCGCTCGGGCGAGACCGAAGACTCCTTCATTGCCGACCTCGCCGTCGGAACCGGTGCCGGGCAGATCAAGACCGGTTCGCTGTCGCGCACCGACCGCATCTGCAAGTACAACCAGCTGCTGCGCATCGAGGAGCAACTGGGCAGCAAGGCCGTCTACAAGGGCCTGAAGTCAATCAAGGGCGCCGGCTTCTAGACTGCGCCGCAAGACGGGAAAAGGCATCGCTGCGGCGATGCCTTTTTTCATTCCGGTCTGGCCCATCACAAGCCCGCCTTGTCCAGTCGTTTGATGAAGGCGAGCTTGCGCGCGTGCGCCTGGCGCAGCGACTCGAGGCGCAGCCGAAAGTCGCCGCCCCTGCCGCGCGTAGCGAGGTCCCGCAGGTCGACCAAGTGCCGCACGGCTTGATCATAGCCGGCCGCCTGCGTGGTCGCGACGAGCGTTTCGATTTCGGTCCACAGTCGGGCCTCACGCCCGACGAGGCTGTCCAGGTGCTTCTCCCTGGCGGCTGCCGCCTCCCGCTCGCGCCGTACCCTTTCCGCGGTCTGTTTCTCGGCCTCGATGCGTTTCCTCTGCTTGGTGTGCGCCGCTGCAGCCGCGAGCAGTTGCCCGACAGTCCTGCCGCTGGTCACCGGCCCTGCGCCGGCAGCGCTGCGTTGCCGTAGGAAGCGTTGCAGCAGCTCCGCGACAGCGGCCTGATCCGACTCGACGACGAGTTTCGTGATCAACTCGTCCTTTTCGGCGGTGGCCAGCGTGCCAACCCAGGCAAGAAACTCGTCACGATCGAGCGCAAGGTCCGGGAGTGGCGAACTTGCCTTCGCGGCAACGTGGAGTAAGTCGCCGTCAATACGCAGGAAGTCCGCCAGACTGTCGAGAGAGGCACTGAGTTGGCCAAGGCCCGGCGGCACCGGCGGCTCCGCTTCCTTGCTGTCGATCTCTCCCGCTTGCACCCGCAGCAGCCAGCCGAGGTAGAGCGCTCGCAGATCACCGCGTGCCAGCTCGGCACGGACCGAAATTAGCGACGAGAGCTGTCCTTCGCCCTCGACCCACTCACCGCCATCCTCGTCGTCGGAGGAGAAGGAGAGGATGACCTTGCCGGACTTCACATTGACGAAGGCGCTGTCGCTGCCGAAGTAGGCGAGGGCGGTTGCCGGATTCAGCAGGCGCGGCGGCAGGCGCAGCTTCAGGATGTGCGTGCCCCAGTTGGCGAGGTAGAGGAAGGCGTCGAAGTAACGCTCCATCCAGACGTCAGGCTGACCCTTGAAGTCGCCCCACGCATACTCGTTCACGAAACTCGTCGGCGTGATGCGCGCCCGCGTCGAGACCGCCCGCAGCTCGCCCATTTCGGCGGTGGTGAGCGGTCGGTCTATGGCCTGGAATTCGTAGTATTTGTATTCGCTCATGGGTTTGAACTGGCGGTGAAGTTGCGTCCGGATACAACGGCTGGAGTATAGGTAGCCTGAGTGAAACCCCTCAATCGCGCCTGACGGGCAGGTGATATAGGGGTGCGCGGTTTGCGAGCTGTATCGTCACCCAGAGCGGTGGCCATCAGAGAAGCTTCCCGGATCGCGGTCAAGGGGCACGGTTGAAATCGCCATTGATCGCGCCGCCTGCGCTACTCCCCGAGGTCGTCGAGCTTGATCGGCTTGCTCCTCGGGCCGAGGTTGCGTGGCAGCAGCAGCGACAGCAGGCCGGCGATGAGCACGAAGGCCGACGATGCCCACAGGCAGGCGATCAGACCGTTGCTCGGTCCGCTCTGCAGACCCCACTGATAGAGGGCCCCGGACAGCACCGTGCCGGCGAGACGACCGGCGGCATTGGCCATGTAGTAAAAGCCGACGCTCATCGCGACCTTGTCGCTGTCGGTGTAGGCGAGAATCAGGTAGGAGTGCACCGCCGAGTTCAAGGCAAAAACCGCCCCGAAGATGATCAGTCCGGCGACGACGACAATGCTTGGCGCGACCCCGGCGCCGAGAGCGAGGGCGATGCCGGCCGGCAGCGCGGCGAGGACGAAGGCGAGAATTGTCGCCGTCCGCCCATCGGGCTCATGCCTCTCCTCGACGCGGCTACGCAACAGACCCGGCGTCGCCGCCTGGACGATGCCGTAACCAATCACCCAAACCGCGAGAAAGCCGCCTGACTGCCAGAAAGTCCAGCCGAGCACGCTGGAGAGGAAAACCGGCAGACCGACGACGAACCAGACGTCGCGCGCACCGAAGAGAAAAATGCGCGCCGCGGCAAGCTTGTTGACCGCGCCGTTGCGCGAGAACATCTGCCCGAACTTGGCCTTCTTGTTGGCCTGGCCGAGGCCGCCGCGCATCAGGATGGCGGTGAGGATCAAGGTCGTGCCGACCAGTGCAACCAGCAGCTTGAGCGCTGTCTGGAAGTCGAGCAGGGTCAGCAGCAGACCGCCGAGGAAGAAGCCCACCCCTTTCAGTGCATTCTTCGACCCGGTCAGGACCGACACCCAGCGGTACAGCGTTGCCGAGGCATTCTCGGGAACGATCAGCTTGACCGCGCTCTTCGAACTCATCTTGGTCATGTCCTTGGCGATCCCGCTCAGTGCCTGCGAGGCCATGACCCAGGCGACGATCAGCCAGGCCTGGGGCGCAAAGGCGAGCATCGACAACGCCACGAGCTGCGTCCCGAGCCCGATGAACAGCGTCGTCTTGAGCCCGAAACGGGCGCCGATGTAGCCACCGAAGAGGTTGGTCAGGATGCCGAAGACTTCATAGAAGATGAACAGCGACGCAACCGCAAGTGGTGTGTATCCGAGGTTGTAGAAATAGAACAGGACCAGCATGCGGGTGGCGCCGTCGGTCACCGTATCGGACCAGTAGGCGGCGGTGACCAAGACGTAGTTGCGCAGGCCGGCGCGCGCCGTGGCTGTCTTGTCGGCGGAGGGATCGCTCATGCTCTTCCTTCAATGGGGGTGGGGTGCCAGTGCAGCGAGGCCATCGCCCGCTAGGCAGCGGCGACGGCCCCGGTGAAACAAATCGACCAAAGCGTACTTACAGCGACGCCGCCAGCTTGCGCGCCAGTTCGACGTAACGATTGGCGTAACCCCATTCGTTGTCGTACCAGGCGTAAATCTTGACCATCGTGCCGTTGATGACCAGGGTGTGCGCCGCATCAACGATCGACGAGCGCGGATCGCCGCAGTAGTCCATCGACACCAGAGGCCGCTCTTCATAGCCGAGGATCCCCTTGAGGGCCCCTGCGGCAGCCGCCTTGAGCAGGCCATTGACCTCTTCGACCGTCGTTGGACGCTGCATCTCGAAGACGCAGTCGGTAATCGACGCGTTGAGCAGCGGTACGCGCACTGCGTGGCCGTCGAGTTTGCCTTTCAGCTCGGGGAAGATCAGCGCGATCGCCGTCGCCGAACCGGTTGTCGTCGGCACCAGCGACAGGCTCGAAGCGCGTGCGCGACGCAGGTCCTTGTGCATCTGGTCGTGCACGCTCTGGGTATTGGTCGAACTGTGGATGGTGGTGATCATGCCGTGCGAAATGCCGATCGCTTCGTGCACAACCTTGACCACCGGTGCCAGGCAGTTGGTGGTGCACGATGCCGCAGTGACGATGTGGTCACGGGCCGGGTCATAGAGCTGGTCATTGACGCCCATGACGATGTTCAGCGTATCGCCGCCCTTGACCGGCGCGGCAACGATCACTTTTTTCACGCCCGCCGCCAGGTAGGGTGACAGTTCCTCAACCGTGCGCCACTTGCCGCTGGCTTCGAGAACGATGTCCACGCCGGCCTCGCTCCACGGACCACCAGCAACATCCTTGGCGGTGCTGTAGCCAATCGTCTTGCCGTCGATCACCATCCGCCCGTTGCTGGCGCCAACCTCGTGCGGCCAACGGCGATGCACAGAATCGAATTCCAGCAGGTGCGCCGCGGAATCGACCGGCCCGTTCGGCTCGTTGATATGCACGAACTCCAGCTCCGGGCAGTCCCACGCTGCGCGCAGCGCCAGCCTGCCGATGCGACCGAAACCGTTGATGCCAACCTTGACCGTCATTTCTTGCTCCTCCGAATGGTGAGTGGTGCTCGGCTGGACACCCAGTGAGCCGAAGAATTGAACGCCGCGAGCAGCGTCACGTTGTGAAACGTTTTTATATTGCTAGAATCGTTGAAATTTGTAAACCGCTCTTTTCGCCACTGACAACCGACATCAGGGCATGAGTGTTCCCTTCCTCTGCATCGGCAACTCCTGCGGCTCCAGGGGGCAGGGTACGCGCTTTGCTGGCGACAACGCCGACACCCGCGGGTGGCCGCTAACGATGACCGATGATCGTACCGCTATCGTCTATCGGTACCCGCGACTGCTCGCCTATTCGACATGTCTCGAATCGCGTTACGGTGGCGGCAGGATGGCGGCACTGCTGATCCTCGGATGCGAGCAGAGCGAGATCGAAGCGTGGCGGGATGCCTTCGCCGGCTGGCCGCAGGAGGCGCGCGATGAGCCGCCGGCGTGAGATTGCCAGACGACTGGAAGCGCTGTCCGATACACTAACAGCCTCAACGTGCTGAACCGGGAGAGTGAGGAGTGGCATCAGCCGAGCGCAGCGAAGCTTCAACCCGCACTGAACTGATCGACGCCCAGCTGGCGCGCGCCGGTTGGTCGAAGAGCCGACGAACACTCGTTGAAGAAATGGTCCTGCATGTCGAGCAACCCGATAGCGCGTATCGCCATGGGCAGTTTGCCGATTACGTTCTGCTGGGTTCCGATGGTCAGCCTTTGGCCGTTGTCGAGGCCAAGCGAACGTCTCGCGATGAACTCGTGGGAAAACGCCAGGCGGCCGATTACGCGTCTGCGATCAAGGCCCGGTTCGGAATCAATCCGTTCGTTTTTCTTACCAATGGCAAGGAAATCCAGTTCTGGGATCTTGACCGCTACCCGCCGAGAAAGATCGGCGGCTTTTATACGCGCGACGACCTGGAGAGGCTTAGACACCAGCAGCGGCACGCACAGCCGCTCCGAGACGTCGCGATCAACCCCGGCATCGCCGGTCGGGACTACCAGAACGAGGCGATCCGCCGCGTCACCGAAGGCATTGATGCCGCCAAACGCCGATTCCTGTTGGTCATGGCTACTGGCACCGGCAAGACCCGCACAACCATAGCCCTGGTCGACACCTTGCTGCGTGCCAGACGAGTGCAGCGTGTGCTATTTCTGGCCGACCGGCGCGAGCTCGTTCGCCAGGCTATGTCGGAGTTCAAGTCGTATCTTCCGAACGAGAGTCTCGCGCGCATCGAGAACGGCGAAACCTCTGGCGCACGCATCCAGTTCTCGACCTACCCCAGCATGATGCGGGTGTACGATCGCCTGTCAGTCGGGTATTACGATTTGATCATCGCTGACGAGAGCCATCGCTCGATCTACCAGCGCTACAAGGCCATCTTCGATCACTTTGACGCCATCCAGCTGGGCCTCACCGCGACGCCGACCGACTACATCGACCACAACACTTTCGAACTGTTCGATTGTGGCGACGGCGCACCGACCTACTACTACAGCTACGAGCAGGCCATCGAGGACGGAAACCTCGTCAACTACCGGGTGCTGGACGCCCAGACCCACTTCCAGCTCAAGGGCATTCAGGGCGACGCACTGCCCGAACCCTTGCAGCAGATGGCTCGCGACCAGGGTGTGGAACTCGACGAACTCAACTTCGAAGGCAGCGACATCGAGAAAGGCGTCGTCAACCAGGGCACCAACGATGCCATGGTGCGCGAGTTCATGGACAAGAGCCGCAAGGATATCCGTGGCCTGCCGCACAAGGCAATCATCTTCGCCGTCAGCCATGCACACGCCAAGCGCTTTTACGAAAGCTTCAACCGGCTTTACCCCGAGCTGCAGCGCCAGGGCATGGCCGAGATTATCGACAGCCATATGGAACGTGCCGATGCCACGCTTGACGACTTCAAGTACAGAAGCATGCCGCGGGTCGCCATCTCGGTCGACATGCTCGATACCGGCATTGACGTGCCGCCCATTCGCAACCTCGTTTTTGCCAAACCGATTTTCAGCAAGGTCAAGTTCTGGCAAATGATCGGACGCGGCACCCGCCCGTACACCGACAGGACCACTGGCGAGGTCAAGCAGGACTTTTTGATCATCGACCACTGGAAAAACTTTGCCTGGTTCAAGCTCAAGCCCGATGGCGAAGTGGATCACCCTTCCGAGCCGCTACCGGTCAGGCTTTTCCGCTTGCGACTCGAACAATGGCACTTGCTGCACGCCCAGCGGGAAAACACACAGCCTGTCGTCGATGAACTGCAGGCGATGTTGGCCGCGCTGCCACGGCAAAGTATCGACGTGCGCCCCCACTGGGACGAACTCGACGCGCTGTTGCAGCAATGGCCAGCCCCCAGCCAGGCGGTGCAGGAGCACCTTAGCAAGACCATCGCACCACTCCTGCGCCTCGCCCCGCTCTGCGGGCTTGAGGAACTCCAGTTCCGTATCTGGTGCGAACGACTTGGCGTTGCCTGGTTGAAGTCCGATCGGGGAGAACAAGCCAAGGTCAAGGCACGCATCCTGGAAGCCATTGCCAGCCTCGCCGACAACATTCCTGCGGTACAGCGCGTGCAGGAACAACGAGCCTGGGTTCGCTCGGCAGGCTTCTGGCAGCACCTGGATCTCGCCCGGCTGGCCACGCTGCAGGCCACCTTTGCGCCCTTGATGCGCTACCGAATTGCGCTGCCCAGCACGACGGTCGAAATCGACCTGCCCGACACCATCACCGAGCGATCTTGGATCATCTACGGTCCCTCCGGGGAGGGTGCCTTTGCCGCAAGCTACCGGGAGCAGGTCGAAGCGCTGGTCCGTCGTCTGGCAGACCAGTTGCCCGAACTGGCCAGGCTCAAGAAAGGCGAAATCCTTTCGGAGGGCGAACTCGAGCGCGTCAGCCAGACGCTCAACCAGGCCGATCTGTTTGTCACCGAAGACACCCTGCGCAAGGCCTTTGAGGCGCCGGCCGCATCACTCGCCGATTTCTTGCGCCACATCCTCTGCCAGGACGCGCACTTGCCGAATCGCGAGAAGCGCGTCAATGCCGCGTTCGATGCCTTCATTGCCCAACACGGCTACCTGCGCGCCAATCAACTCAATTTTCTGCGTGCGGTAAAGGCCGCTGTGATGCGGCATGGCCGCATCACCCGCGCCGCGCTCAGCGAGCCGCCGCTGTCGCGCATCGGACGCGTCGAGGCGATCTTTCCCGCGCAGGACATTGAAGAACTCGTCGACTTCGCCAATCGGTTGGACGCGGAAGCGGCCTGAACCAAACAGGAAAACCTTAGATGCTAGCTCCGCAAATCAAGAAAAAAGTCGATGAACTCTGGAACCGGTTCTGGGCCGCCGGCCTCACCAACCCTCTGGTCGCGGTCGAACAGATCACCTATCTGCTGTTTCTAAAACGGCTGGAAGACATCGACCTCAAGCGCCAACAGCGGGGATTCCCGTCGATCTACGCCGGCAAGGAGAACTGCAAGTGGAGCTACATTCGCCAGGAGAAGACCAATCCCTCGCACCTGATCGAAGTGGTATTTCCCTGGTTGCGCGAACTGGACAAGCACTTCTCCAGCGCCAGCGCCGAAGGCACCGAGCTGGCGAGCCTTAACAACCGCATGGCCGATGCCTACTTCCAGCTCGATCCGAACAAGGGCAAGGTCCTGTCCGATGCCATTGATACCATTGACCAGCTCTTCGCCCGTGCCGGTGGCAGTTCCGCTGCCCAGGACATCATGGGCGACACCTTTGAATACCTGCTCAGCGAAATGGCCACGGCAGGCAAGAACGGCCAGTTCCGCACCCCGCGCCATTTGATCCGCTTCATGGTCGAACTGCTCGACCCCGAGCCCGGTCAGCGCATCATCGACCCGGCGGCAGGCACCGGCGGCTTCCTGTTCAGCGCCCAGCAATACCTGATGCGCAAGTATTCGGCACCCGATAACCTGGTCCTGGAATGGGATGGCGCACCGCATCGCACCGATGCCGCCGGCGCCAGCAGAACCCAGTACGAAGCCATACACCACGGCGGCAACTTCGTCGGTCTCGACAACGACCGGACCATGGCGCGCATCGGCTGGATGAACCTGGTGCTGCACGACGTGAGCGACCCGCACCTGCTGCAAGGCGACTCCCTAAGCAAACGCGATGGCAAGCCGGAGTTGGCCGAACTGCTGACGCCCGAGTCCTACGACTTTGTGCTGGCCAATCCCCCGTTTACCGGCACGGTAGACAGCAATGACCTGGAGCGGGACAGCAAGCTCTTTCCCCGTGCGGCCGACAAGGGAAAGAAGAAGGACGACGCCCTCACCAACAAGAGCGAGTTGCTGTTCCTGTGGCTGATGCTGGACCTGCTGCAAATCGGTGGCCGCTGCGCGGTCATCATTCCCGAGGGCGTGCTGTTCGGCAACACCGATGCGCACGTGCGGCTGCGGCGTGAGTTGCTCACCGAGCACGTCGTCGAAGGCGTCATCTCGCTTCCCGGTGGCGTGTTTCAACCCTACACCGGCGTCAAGACATCGATTCTGCTCTTTCGCAAGGAGACGCGCCGCGATGAGAAGCAAAGCTTCACCGGCCAGAACCCGAGAACCGAGTACGTGTGGTTCTATGAAGTCGAGGAGGACGGTTTCTCCCGCGATGCCAAGCGCAATCCTCGTCCAGGCCAGCGCAACGACCTCTGGGATGCGCTCGTCAAGTTCAAGGTCTGGCTGGCCGAAGGCCGCAGCGGTACCGAACTTGTTTCGAAGACCTTGCTGCAGCCGAGCTTTCGCGCGGAGCGCTGGCGGCAAGCGTTCCTGCGCGATACCGGCGACAAGCTCACGCCGGCAGGTCAAGCGTTTTCGTCGCTGGCCGACACCAGCATGTGGGACGGCCAGGTGTGGAACCTGCATGAGTTGTTCCCCGAGTTGCCCGCCGATCCCAGGGCAGCCGAAACGCAGGTGCGCGATGCCGCCAGCAATGCGCTCGAAGACCTGGTAGTTCGGTACTTCGCCGCGCCCACCCGGTCGGTGTGGCAAAAGTGGAGCAGCACCGGCACCGCCATGGATGTCGCGATGGCCCTGGCCGAGTGGCAAAAGGCCGTCAGGGTCCCGCAGCAGGATTTCAACCGCGCGGCGCGCGAGGTGGAGCGTTTTTTCGAAGCCGAAGATGGTCCCGCACTACCGCTGTGGAAAGAACTGGTCAGGGAAGCCCGTAACGTCGGCTGGTCCTGGCACGAACGAGCCATCACCGAAGCGCCCAGAATACAGTTTGGTGAACATGAGCCGGTAGCTGACTTGCCTGCTGCATTGGAGACGATCGCCCGCGAAGTCGCCAAGCTGGACGGATTTGACGTGACCTTGCGCAGCCTGGCGATTGACCAGACGACACCACTGAGCGCCGCAAAACATTGGGTCGTCCCCGTACGTGAATGGGCCCGTAATGAGGAATGGCAGTCGGAGGATGGCACCCTTCAAGGCTCGCACGACGCCAACAGCCAGGTCCGGTTGCAGTACGTCGAGGCCATGTTGACCGCCAGGCTTTACGACGAGAAAGCTGTGGTCAAGGATGGGCTGCTCGACCCGGACTGCATCGAGGCACGTGAGTGGAACCTCTCCGCTGGCCAGTACAAGCCCTTCGACTTCACCCAGCTCAAGAGCGACAAGAGCGTCAGCGAGTTGATTGGTGAACTGCGCAGCACCGAGCAGCAAGTCATTAGTGGGCTCGACAAGTTGCTGGCGATGGTGGAGGGGCGGGAATGAGCTTGCCGGATACCTGGGTGGCCGGCCGACTAGGAGACGTGCTGGGTCGGGTCGAAACCAAAGTCGATCCGCAGACTTCCAGTACCCTGTCACACTTTTATGTTGGCCTTGAACATATCGAAAGCCACACTGGCCGCCTGTTGCGAGCGGCTGAGGATGTCACTGAAGGCTCGGATATTCTGAGCATCAAAACAGCGTTCAAGAAAGGCGACATTCTTTATGGCAAGCTCCGACCCAATCTGAACAAGGTTCATCTAGCAGAACAGGACGGCATTTGCAGCACCGACATTTGGGCATTGAGAGCTTCCAGCGAGATTCTTCCCGAATTCGCCCTCCACTACCTGCGTTCTCCTGCAGTGCATGTCCGTGTCTCTCAATCGGCCACGGGTGCCAATCTGCCACGCCTACCGGCCGATTCGTTTGATCGAATCCCCATCCCGCTCCCTACGGTCCTCGAACAACAGCGAATTGTCGAAGTGCTGCGGCAGGGAGAGTCTATCGCTGACCTTCGTAAGCATGCAGAAGCAATCGTCGACAAACTGGCGAAACAACGCTTTGCCGAAATGTTTGGGCATCCTGCGGAAAACCCGAAAGGTTTCCACTCGTTGCCCTTTCAGGATTTTGGAATATTGGATCGAGGCGTCTCTAAACACCGACCACGTGATGCCAACCATCTGATTGGTGGGCCGTATCCGTTCATTCAAACCGGCGATGTATCTAATGCAGGTGATTGGATCACTACTTACCAGGCAACCTACTCCGAGGCTGGTCTGGCCCAAAGCAAGCTGTGGCCCAAGGGAACCTTGTGCATCACCATCGCTGCCAATATCGCAAGAGCAGCCATTCTTGAGTTTGATGCCTGCTTTCCCGACAGCGTTGTCGCCTTCACGCCATATGAAGGTATTTGTAGCGAATATGTGCTGTACTGCTTGCGCTTCTACCAGGAGTTCTTCGAACATCGAGCGCCGAAGTCGGCACAAATGAACATCAACCTCGATACGCTCCGAACATTACGGATGCCAATGCCCCCAGCGCCATTACAAGAGGAGTTCTCCAAGTTTCTCCATGCCGTTCGCCTGTTGAATCAGACGACAACTGCTCAAGCTGAAGGCCACAAGGAGTTGGTGGATGAACTGCGTATTACCGCGTTTACGGGAGAACTGACTACAAACTGGCGCAATGGCCACCAAGAAGAAATCGAACAAGCGACCATGGCAAGGGAACAAGTCCTGCGAGCACGAGGCACAAAAGGCTTCAGTCGCATTACTGTCAACGCTCTGCCAGCATACCCCTTCGTCATCACCCGCCCAACCCGCAGCTGGCTGCTCGCCGAACTGAGCAAGTTTCAGCAGCAAGTGTTCTACGCCTTCGTAAGCTACGCGGCCCATCCATTGGTGGCCGACGACCCGGACACGTTTGCCGCGTTCTGCGCCGACGACGCCCTCACCGAGCAATTGGCCGGCTTCTCGTACTCACCCGACCGCATTCGCCGCACGCTGAGCCAGTTGGCCGCTCTCGGGCTGATCGCCAGGATCACGCTGCCCCACATCAACCCCCTCACGCTGGATCGCCAGTACCTGCAAGCCTTCCGGCCACTGCGCGACGATGAACATACGCAGTTTGCGGATGTCGAGGCTTTGCGTCGTCCTCTTTCTCCTGCTGGAGAGGTCGGTGAATGAGGCTGCGCTATCTGCACCTGCGCCATTACCCGCCGATCAAGGACCTGGCGGTGCGTTTCGCCAGCGGATCGCCGTTGCAGCGCGAGTGCGCCATTCGGTTTGTCGTCGGCGTGAACGGCAGCGGCAAGTCCAACCTGCTGCGTGCGGTGGCCGAAGTCTTTCTGGCGTTGGCCGACGAGCGCTTGCCGCCGTTCCCGGTCAGTCTGATCTACGAGTTGGGCCGCCGCGGCAGTCCGGATCACTACACGTTGGTGGTCGATTGCCCCGGCACCAGGAGCGAGGCCAGCCTGTGGGTATCAGGAAGGGGGTTCCATTGGGCCGATGACACGTCAGCCGAACGCTTCGAAGATGCCATTAAGCTGATGCGCGCCAGGACCGGCGGTGGCCCAGGTGGCTTTACGCCGTTGATCAGGCAGGGTTCCTGGCCGCAGAGTGCCGGCATTGCCTTGCCAAAGGCCGTTCTGGCCTATACCACCGGCGATCTGCGGCCGTGGCGCTCGATCTGGCACCGCCACCACGATGCCTCGGGCTTCGACTCGGGCGCCGCCGATGATATCTACGACCCGGCCAGCGAACGGCCGGTCGGCTGGACAGATGCCCAGGAAGCCATGCTTCCGACTGGCGAGCAAGAGGAAGTTACAGAGCTTGGGCAGGATGAGGCCACTTCGGTGACGACCTTGCCATCTGCCCTGTTCCGACGCCCCATCCTGTTGAATCCGATCTTGCTCAAGTGCGCCCTGCTGGCCGTAGCTCTGCCGGAGGCATTCGTCGCGACGGCGGACTATCCCGAAAGACCTGAAGTGGATGCCCTGATGGCCAGATTCGGCGGTGGCGCCTACAGCATTTCGCCACTGCAAGCCCTGCTGGAGCGCGGCGGCTGGCATCACCTGGTGTCGGTGGCCTTCCGTTGTCGTCTGCAAGCCAGGTCCTGGAGCCGGGTCTTGCGCGAGACGGCGCACGACTGGCTGTTGTGTGCCGGCGAGGGGATTGGTGAGCCACACCCCACCGAATCGCGTCGCACGCTCTATTTTGACCTCAAGGGGACATTCAGCGGCCAGGATGTGCCAACGTTGATGCCCAACGACGGCCTGAGCATCAGCACGACGCAGGGCGAAGCACTGTGGTCGCTGCTTGGCGGGCGTGACGTAACGGCCTTCGAGCGGTTTGCCAGGCTGGCAGATCTGCATCAGGCCCGATTGTTTGACGATGTCGAGTTGCGCTTGCGGCGACAAGCGAAAGTTGGTTCACATACCAGCCCGAGCGCGCAAGACCAGGACGTTGGCGTATTGCGCTACGAGGAACTTTCGGATGGCGAGCAGATGGTGTTGGGGCGAATGGCCCTGTTCCATTTGCTCCAAGGCCAACAGGATGCGCTGCTGCTGCTCGACGAACCGGAAACGCATTTCAACGACAAGTGGAAACGCGAAATCATCGACATCATCGATGACGCGATTGGCAATACGGCCAACGACGTCTTGATCTCCACACACTCCGCCATCGTGCTCTCCGACGTGTTCAACGACGAGATCGTGATGGTCGAGAAAACGCCGGACGGATCAAGCGTACGCTCGGTGGACCAACAGACCTTCGCCACCGACCCGAGCGCCTTGATGATGACCGTCTTCCAGGCCGACGACAGCATCGGCAAGCGGGCGCAAGAGTTCATCGAGGGCAAGCTGCGGCAGGCGACGGGCACGCCTGCCGACATTCAACAACTGGAACAGCTGATCGCACGAATGGGCTCGGGTTTCTACCGCAGCGAGTTGCGCACCCTGCTGAATACCTGGCGCGGCGACGGCAATGCTTAGGCCAATCGTGCAGCCCTTTTGCGGCGCTGCGCTGCATGCCTGTCGCCGTCTGCAAGAGCAATTGCTGGCCTGGCTGTGCGATCCGACAGTCAGCGCAAAAGACATTACACAGGCCAACCTGCAGCCTACACGCGTGCCAACGCAGATTGAAGCCGATTGGCTGTGGAATTTCCTGCAGAAGGTTGATGGCGGTCGAACACTCCTGGACCGGGCGCGGGTAGTTGCTGAGATGCCCCCCGCTGACAAGGCGACCTTGCTCACCTGGGGACAAGCAGTCGCGGCGCTTGCGGCCCAGTTCCAGCCCAACCCGCCGGCCTGGCCACTGAGCAAGCCTGCCATCCGGGACGACGCCTGGCAGGCTTTCAAGGAACTGATGGAAGCCTTCTACCGGAAAGGGCTGCGCAGCGGTTTGCCCTACGCGGCAAACGGTACGCCGGTGACCAGCGGTGGAATGACTTATGCAGGGTTTCTACAGGCGTTTCGAGCTGCACACCAACTGAACCCTGTCCCCCACGCCAGAGAAGTGTGTGTTCTATGCGGCGGGCCACTCGGTCAGACGCCTGAAGTGGACCACTGGATCGCCGTGAGTGCCTTTCCGCTGTTGAGCGTGTGCGCAGACAACCTCCTGCCGATTTGCGGCGAGTGCAATTCAACGTCAAACAAAGCTGATCAACCGGTGCACACGCAAGGGGTTTTTGATGACTGGTTCCACCCGTACCTGCGTCCGGGACACGGAGCCTTGCATCTCGACTATGTGCTGCAAACGCTGTCGATCACCTGCGCGGCTACCGACGCCGCTGACACGGCAAGGGTGACCAACCTTGACAAGCTGCTGAACCTGGCAAGCCGGTGGACCCGCGAGTTCAAGGCCGAGTACGCGAAGCAGCAGAGCGTGCTGATTGGCCGCGAGAAGCGTCGGATCGCTCGTGGTCAGACAGAACACACGCAGGCGGAAGTTCGGGCACAACTGCTGACTGTGCAGGACGAACTCGTAGCCACGGAGCCCTTCCATGAAGTGCATCGAATTTTGTGCGCAGCCATGCTCGAGCAGTCCAGACTGGCAGCTTGGCAAACTGAGTTGGGCTTGCTCATATGAACCAAGAAGGAGCAAGGGAATGATTGATCCGGTTTTTCTCACGCGTGTGGTCCTGCGCAACTACAAGAGCATTGGTTACTGCGACGTCCGCCTCAACCCGCTCACCTATCTGGTGGGTGCCAACGGATCGGGGAAGAGCAACTTTCTGGACGCCCTGCACCTCGTGCGCGACGCCCTGGCCGGTTCGCTCGACAATGCGCTGAACGAACGTGGCGGATTGAACGAGGTGCGGCGGCGCTCCAGCGGTCATCCGACGAACTTCGGCATTCGACTGGAGTTCGCGTTGAGAAACGGGCAGGCCGGCCACTACGCCTTCAACATCGGCGCGCTGGCGGGCCGCGGTTACGAGGTGCAAAGCGAGGAGTGCGTAATTGGCGGTGTCGGCAAGGGTCCGTTTTTCCGTATCGAGCGCGGCAACCTCAAAGCCAGCAGCGAGGGGACCTTTCCAGCGGTAACCGCCGATCGTCTGGCTCTGGTGGCAGCGTCGGGCATGGCGGTGTTTCGCCCGGCGTTCGATGCCCTGACGGCGATGGGTTTCTACAACCTGAATCCGAAGTTGATGCGCGAGCTGCAGAAGCCGCAGGAGGGACGCTTGCTCAAACCCGTGGGGGAAAATATCGCGAGCGTGATCGGGCATCTGGAACGGGTTGCCGCCCACAGGCTGGAGATTATCCAGGAGTATCTTCAGACGGTTGCGCCAATGGTTCATGGCGTCGAGCGCAAACCGATTGGGCCGATGGAAACCCTGGAGTTCCGCCAGGACATGGCTGGAGCAAAACATCCGCGGCGATTCCCGGCGCAGAACATGTCTGACGGTACCCTGCGAGCGCTCGGCGTGTTGACCGCGCTGTTCCAGGGAAACCGGGATTATGCGCCATCACTGGTGGGTATCGAGGAGCCCGAGACGGCGCTGCACCCGGCCGCCAGCGCGGCCTTGCGCGAGGCGCTTGCGCGCGCCTCGGAAGACACCCAGGTGATCGTTACCAGCCACAGCCCGGACCTGCTGGACGACCGGGAGCTGAGTGCCGACGCCCTGCTGGCCGTGGTTTCCGAGGGCGGTGAGACGCGGATTGCGCCGTTGGACGAAGCCGCGCGTATGGCCATGCGCGACCAGCTTTTCTCGGCCGGAGAACTGCTGCGGTTGAATCAACTGGCGCCTGATCGAGCAGTGCTTGCTGCCCAGGCACAGGAACAGGCCGACCTTTTTGGCGAGGTCGAGCCGTGATTGGGGTCGCCGCGATTGTCGAGGGCGCTGGCGAGGTGGCCGCCCTGCCGATTCTGCTGCGACGGATCAACGCTTGGCGCACTCCGGATGTCCATTTGCAGGCGCTGCCGCCAATTCGCGTTCATCGGGATCGATTCCTGAATCGGGACGATGAGTTCCGCCGGCACTTGCTGCTGGCAGCCGCCAAGTGTGGCGAAAACGGTTGGATTCTCGTGCTGCTCGACGCCGATGATGACTGTCCGGCTGAGTTGGGGAAACAGATTCTCGAGCGAGCAATTGCATACGTTCCGCACCGTCGGGTGTCGGTCGTACTGGCCAACAAGGAATACGAGGCCTGGTTCATCGCCGCAGCTGAATCGCTCGATGGCCAACGCGGTTTCGCATTCAAGCCTGCTGAAGCGATTGATGCCGAAGGTCCGCGCAATGCCAAGGGGTGGATCACGGCGCACATGTGCGGCGGCCGTTATGGGGAAACAACCGACCAGCCGGCTTTTTCGGCTCGCATGGATCTGCAGCAGGCCTTCGCACGCAGCCGGTCTTTCCGGAAGCTTTGCAGCGAGTGGGCAAGGCAGATGTCCTTCGCATGAACAGGGCGCGATGAGCCGTCGGCGTGAGAACGCCAAACGGCTGGACGCGCTGTCCGATATCGGCGGCATCCTGTCGGCGATGAAGGACTTGCCGACGATCTTGGCGCCCGGCGAGCCAGCCAGGAACCCACTCGTCGGGTCCCGAATGTTCGACCTGAAACCGCTGCTGTTGCGACTGCCTTACACTGCCAGGACGATGGCTCCGTAGCGGACCACGGTCGCGTCACGGGAAAGCAGGCGCATGGGCTCACACATCGATTGCGCGAGCAGGATGCGATCGAACGGATCAGCGTGGATATTGGGCAATCCTTCAACGGCAGCAGCATGACGCCACGAGACCGGCAATTCACGATAGCCGGCCTGCGCAAATAGCGCGGCCGCACGCGTCCCTGAAACCGGCATGTCCCCCCTCCCCAAGGCGTGCTTGATGGCGATCTCCCAAACCGTCGCGGTGCTGACGAACACCTCGTTCGCGGGGTCCTCGATCATATCGCCTGCGGTCTTGCCAAGACGCTTCGATCCCGTCAGCGCCCAAAGCGCGATTTGCGTATCCAGCAACAATCGCATGCTCAGCCTTTCCCCAGGAAGAGGCTGGCAACCTCGGCATTGTGTTCGTCGATGTCATCGGGAACCTCAAATTCGCCCCTGGCAATGCCGATTCGCCGGCTGGCATCGGCTGCAATGGGAAGCAGCCGCGCTACCGGCTTGCCGTTGCGCGAAATGACGATCTCGTCCTCCTGAGCGGAAGCGATCTGGTCGACCAGGCGCGACAAGTGCGTCTTGGCATCAAACAAACTAACGGTTTGCATGGCAGTCTCCGTAATCACCGGCTTGGTTAGACTAGTCTAGTTTATTTTTTGTCCGAACACACGCGCCAACACGCAAGCCGGGGTCGCCGCCCGGCAAGGGGGGAGAAAGCCCCGTCGGATGTCGGTTTTTCGACTCTCTTGCGGAGGCTAATAGCTGTTGGGAGTGGAAACGTTTTGCGAGCTGACCATTATTTCGGTATTGTTGGAAGGATGACAAATACCGATGCCGTGGCCG
>NZ_JAZKUD010000083.1:0-17897 GCF_036625275.1 Accumulibacter sp. | reverse complement strand
CCCATCGCTGGCAGCCAGCTTGAGCGACTGAATCCGCCCACCTCGCTGCGCTCCCACTCCAGCGCCGCGCGGGCATCCTCCCCGCGCCCTGCAGCACTGTCAAGGTGGCGTCGCCAGACGCTCACCGCGCACCAACAGGCTGCGTTCCCCATCGGCGTAGCTGCCGACCTCGGCATGCAGCATTTGGTTGGAGTCCACCGCCAGCAAACCCACCACGCGCGCCATCACCACCGAGCCGTCGCCATTGGGGCCAAGCCCGTAGGCATCCTGGGTCTCACGCCACGTGGGAACACGCACACAGGTTCCATCTGCTGCCACCACACGCTACGTGCCTGCGCCGACAACCCGAAGAAGGCCAGCGCGAAGGTTGGTCGCTGCTTCAGGCGGCTGCATGCCCACGGCCTGATCGCCAAGATCCCACGCACCCGACGCTGGCGCGTCACTGACTACGGACGCGCGGTCATGGGCACCACCATGTACCTGCGCGAGCACCACTTCCCGAACGTTTACGCCGGCGTCATGCACTGATCTTCTTCGCAGGAAATGCGGAATTCACAGCAATGGAATCTATGTGCCAGCGGAGAAATGCGCGGCGCGCCTCGGTCGTCCAAGCGGTAGACAGCGCTGTCGATCGGCGCCGAGTTGCGGCCTGGGTACAAGGCCTACGGGCGATGTGTCGCGTTGGCGGTTTGCGTGCGCGGCGCATATCGGCAGCAGCAGAAGGACACATCAGACCGGGACGGCGCGGCGGCGAATGGTGCCCGAAGGCAGCGCTCGTGGGCTCTGCGGGCTTCGCGGCCAGCTCATTGCGTTTCCAGCAAGGGACGAAGCGCGCGCGCCCGATCAGTGGGCAGGAGAATGGAATCGAAGTCGACGGGCGCGCTGTTCATAGCTGCAGTCTTCCTGCATCAGCCTATCGCTTCACCTGGCGACGTGCATGTGCGAACATGGCAGAAAGCATGCGGCGGAGATGCGATTGAACTCGCTCGGCGCGTTCGGGCTCGTATTCGAACCCGCCTGACTCATTCATGTAGCTGCACTGCGTCAACTCGAGCTGTACCGCCTGGATGCCTTCCGCAGGACGGCCGTAGTGGCGCGTGATGTGGCCGCCCTTGAAGCGGCCGTTGAGCACCGCACTGTGCCCCGGAATCGACTGCGCGATGCCCAAGAGCGTGCCGGCCAGTGCGGAATCACAGCTCGCGCCGTCGGCCGTGCCCAGGTTGAAGTCAGGCAACTTGCCCTCGAAGAAGCGCGGCAGCGCCGAGCGGATGGAGTGGGCGTCCCAAAGCATTGCGATGCCATGCTGCTGTCGCAGGCGCGCGAGCTCGGCGCGCAACTGCTGGTGGTACGGATGCCAGTAGGCGCTGACTCGCGCGGCGATTTCAGCGGCATCCGGCGCCATGCCTTCCAGGTACAGCGGTGCGTCGTCGAAGGTATCCAGCGGGCACAGGGTCGTGACGCTCTGGCCCGGGTACAGACTGGTGTTGTCGCTCGGGCGATTGAGGTCGACCACGTAGCGTGAGTGAGTGGCCATCAGGATCGAAGCGCCCATCTCCTTGGCAAAGACATACAGGCGATCCAGATGCCAGTCGGTGTCCGGTACGCGACGCGCTTCGACGGTCAGGCGCGCGGCAAGCGCCGGGGGCAAGTAGGTGCCGACATGCGGCATCGAAACCAGCAGCGGCTCGGTGCCGGCGTGGAAGACGAAAGGAGGCGGGTCTTGATGCGAGTTGTTCATGGTTCGGAAGACAGCAGTTCGCTGCGCGCGGCGATGAAGGCCTGGGATGTCTCCTCGGCCAGGGGGTGGGTGCCTGCATGCACCCGCAGTCGCCCGCCCACCCACACCCCGCCCACGGCCGAGCGGCGGTGGCTGGCAAAGACATGGGCCGACAGCATCGCCTGGGGCGTGGGCAGTTCGCGCAGCAGCGGGTGCTGCGCATCGAGCACGACGAAATCCGCCTGCTGGCCAAGCGCCAACCCGCCGATGGCCCGGCCGCTGGCCTGGGCACCGCCGAGCACGGTGTCCAGCGTCATCGCAGTCGCCACATCCTGCTCGCCGTCGCGTGCCAGCACGTTGCGCTGGCGGGTGGCCAGGCGCTGGCTGTATTCGAGCAGCATCAGTTCCTCGGCCGCATTGACGCACGCATGGCTGTCGGAGCCGATGCCCCAGCGCCCACCCTGGCTGCGCCACGCGGTCATGTCGAAGATGCCGTCACCCAGGTTGGCCTCGGTGCTGGGGCAGATGCCCGCCACCGCGCCGCTGCGCGCCGCACGCTGGTATTCGTCCGGCGTCATGTGCGTGGCATGCACCAGGCACCAGCGCTCGTCGACCGGCGCGTGATCAAGCAGCCATTGCACCGGGCGCTGCCCGCTCCATGCCAGACAGGCATCGACCTCGCCGGTCTGCTCGGCGATGTGGATGTGGATCGGGGCCGTGGGGTCGATGGCCTGCAGACCACGCACGGCCTGCGTCAACGCATCGGGCGGCACCGCGCGCAACGAATGCGGCGCCAGGCCCAGGCGTGCGCCGTGGCGTTTGCACAGGGGTTTCAGGCGCTCCAGCAGGTGCAGCATGTCGTCGGTGCTTCGGATGAAGCGACGTTGCCCGTCGGTCGGTGCCCGGCCCCCGAAGCCGCTGGTCTGGTACAGCACGGGCAGCAGCGTCAAGCCGATGCCGGCACGTACAGCCGCCTCGACCAGACAACTCGACAGCGTCGCATCGTCGGCGTAGGGCAGGCCATCGCGGTCATGGTGCACGTAATGGAATTCGCAGACCGACGTGTAGCCCGCCTCGAGCATCTCGACGTAGAGCGCAGTGGCGATGTCGCGCAGCTGATCCGGCGTCAGCACGCCGGCGAATCGGTACATCAGCTTGCGCCAGCTCCAGAAGCTGTCGTGTTCAGCGCCCGCGTCAAGGCCACGGAATTCCGTCAGCCCGGCAAATGCGCGCTGGAAGGCGTGCGAGTGCAGGTTGGGCATGCCCGGCAGCAGCGGGCCTCCAGCGACCGCCACGCCGGCCGGCGCGGGGCTGGCGGGCCGCACGGCGCTCAGGCGGCCATGTTCGTCCCACTCCAACAGCACGTCGCGTGCCCATCCTCCCGGCAGCAGGGCATGCTCTGCGAACAGCGAACCGGCATGGCTCATCGACTGGCTCCGGATGGCGTATGGATGCGCCCCTGACGCACGATGCGGCAGGCCGGGCGCTGGCCCAGCCAGTAGACGAGCTCGGCGGCATCGCGCAGCGCCCAGAGCACGAAGTTGGCAGGGCGTTCGGCCGCCAGCGCGCCATGCGTCGCTTGGAGCCCCAGCGCGCGGGCCGCATGGTGGGTCACGCCCGCGAGGGCCTCGGGCACGGTCAGCCTGAACAGTGTGCTCGCCATGTTCAACATCAGCAGCAGGCTCAGCGCGGGCGAAGTGCCGGGGTTGTGGTCGGTGGCCACGGCCATCGGCACGCCGGCCTCGCGCAGCGCCTGGATTGGCGGCAGATGGGTGTCTCGCAGGAAGTAGTAGGCGCCCGGCAACAGCACGGCCACGGTGCCGCTGGCCTTCATGGCCGCGATGCCTTCGGCACTCAGGTGTTCGACATGGTCGCAAGACAGGGCGCCATACGCCGCCGCCAGCCTGGCGCCGCCCATGTCCGACAGTTGCTCGGCATGAAGCTTGACCGGCAGGCCCAGCCCCTGGGCGGCCTTGAACACCGCTTCGGTTTCGGCCAGCGAGAAGCCGATGCGCTCGCAGAAGACGTCGACGGCATCGACCAGGCCTTCGGCCGCGAGCGCGGGCAGCATCTGCTGACAGACCAGCGCGATGTAGTCGCTGCTGCGGCCCGCATACTCCGGCGGCAGCGCATGGGCGCCCAGGAACGTGGTGCGCACGTCCACGCCCAGGTCGCGCCCCAGGCGCCGCGCCACTCGCAGCTGTTTGCGCTCGTGCTCTAGCGCCAGGCCGTAGCCTGATTTGATCTCGATCGCACACATGCCTTCGTCGAGCAGGGCCTGCAGACGCGGCGAGGCTTGTGTGTAGAGCTCGTTTTCGCTGGCCGCCCGTGTGGCGCGGACGCTGGAGACGATGCCGCCGCCCGCGTTGGCGATCTCTTCATAGGTCGCACCGGCGAGCCGCATCGCGAACTCGTTGGCGCGCTGGCCGCCGTACACGAGGTGGGTATGGCAGTCCACCAGGCCGGGCGTCACCAGCGCATCGCCCCCGTCGTGCTGCGGGCAGTCCGGCGACAGCGGCGGCAGCGCCTGCCGCGCACCCACGTAGCTGATGCGACCGTCGTGGACGACGATGGCCGCGTCCATCAGGGCCGGCGAGTCGGGCGCCGTGGCGCCGGGCGCCAGGCGCAGATTCGTCCAGACGCCATCGGCGCTGGGAGCGGCATGGGCGGCATGAGCGTGGGTCATGGGCATGTGGGCTCGATTAGGACTGCCAGCAAGGCGGCATCCTTTCCTTCGGGGGTGAGTTGCCAGCGACGATCGGATCCGTGCCACCACAGGCCCCGGTCGGTATCGAGCCGCAGGGGCGGGCCGGCCGCAGCCTGCCAGGCGCCGTGCACTGCCAGCAGCAGCCCCTGGGCGCACTCGGGCAGCGTCGCCCCATCCTGCAGCACCAGGACCTGCGCCGTGCAGACGTCGCGGCGCGTCATGACGTTGAAGTCGTGGCAGCCCGCGCCGCCCAGCAAGTCGGCCTGCACGGGCGCTTCGCCCGGGAAGGCGAAGGGCCGCAGTGGCGAGTCGAGCCGGTGATCGATGGCTCCGTCGGGCGAGTGCAGGTGAACCCCGGGCCCGTCCAGCAAGGTGATCACGCGGTTGATGCCGGCAAACGCCGAAAACGGTCCGTTGCCGGCAATGTGCGCAATGCTGACGCGCCAGTCGAACTGTCCGAGGCCCGTGCCCGGCGGCATGCACACGATCTCTCGTGTGACGCCGCCACCGTTCTTCCACGGCTGGGCCGGCAACGCCGACCGCTCGAAGCGAACCACGGGCATGCCAGTGTCACCGCGAGGCTGCTTCAGCGCAACATGGGCAACTTCAGCCCCTGCCGCTTGGCGGTGGCCACGGCCAGCTCGTAGCCGGCGTCGGCATGACGCATCACGCCGGAGCCGCAGTCGTTCACGAGCACACGCGCGAGGCGCCGTGCCGCGGCGTCGGTGCCGTCGGCCACGATGACCATGCCCGAGTGCTGCGAGTAACCCATGCCGACACCACCACCATGGTGCAAGGACACCCAGCTGGCGCCACCGGAGGCGTTCAGCAGTGCGTTCAGCAGCGGCCAGTCGGACACAGCGTCAGTACCGTCGCGCATCGATTCCGTCTCGCGGTTCGGGCTCGACACCGAGCCGGTGTCGAGGTGATCGCGGCCGATCACGATCGGCGCCTTCAGCTCGCCGGATCGAACCATCTCGTTGAACGCCAGCCCGGCCTTGTCGCGCTCGCCAAGACCCAGCCAGCAGATGCGCGCCGGCAGGCCCTGGAAGGCGATGCGTTCGCGTGCCATGTCGAGCCAGCGGTGCACATGCTTGTCGTCCGGGAACAGTTCCTTGATCTTGGCGTCGGTCTTGTAGATGTCCTCGGGGTCACCCGACAGCGCCGCCCAGCGGAACGGCCCCTTGCCTTCGCAGAACAGCGGCCTGATGTACGCGGGCACGAAGCCCGGGAAGTCGAAGGCGTTCTTCACCCCCATGTCGAAGGCGACCTGGCGAATGTTGTTGCCGTAGTCGACGGTCGCGATGCCCATGGCCTGGAAGTTGAGCATCGCCTGCACATGCACCGCACAGGACTTGGCGGCGGCGTCGGTCAACTTGGCATGCTGCGCGGGGTCGCGCTGCGCCGCCTTCCACTGCGCCACGCTCCAGCCCGACGGCAGATAGCCGTTGACCAGATCGTGCGCCGAGGTCTGGTCGGTCACCAGGTCGGGCTTGATGCCACCGGCCCTGGCGCGCTTGACGAGTTCCGGCAGGATGTCCGCCGCGTTGCCGAGCAGGCCGATCGACACCGCCTTCTTCTCGGCGGTGTACTTCTTGATGCGCGCCAGCGCATCGTCGATGTCGGAAGCCTGCTCGTCCAGGTAGCGCGAGCGCAACCGGAAATCGATGCTGCTTTGCTGGCACTCGATGTTCAACGACACCGCGCCGGCGAATGTGGCCGCCAGCGGCTGCGCGCCGCCCATGCCGCCCAGGCCGGCGGTCAGGATCCAGCGGCCGACCATGTCGCCACCGAAGTGCTGGCGGCCGGCCTCGGCAAAGGTTTCGTAGGTGCCCTGTACGATCCCCTGGCTGCCGATGTAGATCCAGCTACCGGCGGTCATCTGGCCATACATGAACAGGCCCTTGCGGTCGAGCTCGTTGAAGTGTTCCCAGTTCGCCCACTTGGGCACCAGGTTGGAGTTCGCGATCAGCACGCGCGGCGCGTCGGGATGGGTCTTGAACACGCCCACCGGCTTGCCGGATTGAATCAGCAGCGATTCGTCATCGTCGAGCTCGCGCAACGAGGCCAGGATCTGGTCGTAGCAGGCCCAGTCGCGCGCCGCGCGGCCGATGCCGCCGTAGACGACGAGGTGCTTCGGGTTCTCGGCCACCTCGGGGTCGAGGTTGTTCTGGATCATGCGGTAGGCCGCCTCGGTGATCCAGTTCTTGCAGCTGAGCTGCGTGCCACGCGGCGCACGGATCTCGCGCGACGCGTCGTAGCGGGGGTCGTTCTTTAGGGACAGGGCATCGGACATGTTCGGCTCCTACGGATCGGAAGAGGGGTGGTTCTGGCGCGCTGCGTGCCTGTCAGTGCAGGCCGAGGAAGGCGGCCGCCAGCGCGGGGTCGTTGCGGGCGTCGGCGGCGGCACCCTTCCAGACGGTCTGGCCGGACTCGAGCACACAAACGTCGTCGGCGACCGACAGCACACGCTCGGTGTTCTGCTCCACCAGCAGCACGGTCATGCCTTCGGCGCGCAGCTTGAGCAGCGCCTGGTAGCACAGGTCGATGACCTTGGGCATCAAGCCGAGCGAGAGCTCGTCGATCATCATGAAGCGCGGCCGCGCCATCAGCGCGCGCCCGATGGCCAGCATCTGCTGTTCGCCGCCCGAGAGGTTGCCCGCCAGTGACGTGAGCCGCTCGCCCAGGCGCGGGAACAGCGACAGCACGCGATCGCGGTCCTGCTTGAATACGCTGGCCGGGTGGATGACGCCACCCACGCGCAGGTTGTCCTCGACCGACAGGTCCTTGAACAGGCGCCTGCCCTCGGGGGAGATCGCAATGCCGCGGCGTACGCGCTCGGTGGCGGGCAGCTCACTGATGTCCTGCCCGTCGAACAGCACCTGCCCGGCCTGGCGCGCGACATGGCCGGCCACGCACATCAGCGTCGACGACTTGCCCGCGCCGTTGGGTCCGAGCAAGCCCGTGATGGTGCCGGGCCGCAGGCTCAGCGACAGCTCGTGCACGGCTTGGAAGGCGCCGTAGCCGCAGGAAAACGACTTCAGTTCAAGCATGCTGCGCTCCGTCTGCGGCGGCCGTGGCCAGGGTGTCGCCGCCCAGGTAGGCGGCACGCACCACGGGGTCGTTCATGACGGCTCGCGGTTCGCCGTCGGCAATCTTGCGGCCGTTGTCCAGCACCACCAGGCGCTGGCAGATGCGCATCACCTCGCCCAGGTTGTGCTCGATCAGCACGATGGTCACGCCTTGGCGGTTGATCTCGGCGATGGTGTCGGCCAGCGACCGGGCTTCCTTGGAGTTGAGCCCGGCCAGCGGCTCGTCCAGCAGCAGCAGCCGCGGCTTGAGCGCCAGCGCGCGCGCCATCTCCAAGCGCTTGAGCACGCCCAGCGGCTGGATGGCCGGGCTCTGCTCGGCGTGCTGCGCGATCCCCACGCGCTCGAGCATCTTGCGGGCCATTGCGAGTTCTTCGTGGCGCGCCACGTGCAGCAGCGACTTCAGCGGTGAGGCGGTCTTGGCGCTGCCGGCGGCCAGCGCCACGTTGTCGATCACCGAGATCTCACGCAAGGGCTTGACCAGTTGCTGCGACAGCGACAGCCCGCGCAGGATTCGACGGTCGATGGGCAGACCTTCGATGCGTTGGCCGTCGAGCTCGACACGGCCTTCGGTGGCACGCACGACACCCGTGATCGAGCGCAGCATGGTGGTCTTGCCGGCGCCGTTCGGGCCGATCAGTCCCAGCAGCTCGCCCGGGCGCACGTCGAAGGAGACGCTGTCGATCGCCGTCAGCCCGCCGAAGCGCACCGTGACGTCCGAGACGCGCAGCAGCGGTGCCGGCATTGCAGGCGTCGCGCTCATGTGCGACCACCTTTGCCGACGCTGCCCACCGGGCTGAAGAAGCGCGTGACCAGCCCCGCCATGCCCCCGGGCGAGAAACGCATCATCAGAAACAGCAGGCCGCCGTAGACCAGCAGCTTGTAGTCGCCGATCACCTGGAACCAAGCCGGCAGCGCCGACAGCAGCGCTGCGGCAACGATGACGCCGGTGACCGAGCCGATGCCCCCCACGACCACCATCGACAGCACGGTGATCGACTCGACGAAGCCGAAGCTGTCGGGCCCGATGAAGCGCAGGTTGTAGGCGTACATGCTGCCGGCCAGACCAGCCAGCGCGGTGCCGATGGCAAATGCCACCAGCTTGTAGCGCGAGGCATCGATGCCCAGAACGCGCATGGTGTCCTCGTCTTCGGCAATGCCGTTGAAGACGCGCCCCATCCAGGCCTTGCGGATGTACTGGCTGAAGGCGGCCACCAAGGCGCACAGCAGCAGCGTGAGCAGCATGAAGGTGGTCTTCGACAGGCCCGTGTCGGGGATGCCCGAGATGCCCAGCTCGCCACCCAGCCAGTTCTGCTGGCGCACGATGCCGACGAACAGGAAACCCACGCCCATCGTCGTGATGGCCAGGAAGTCGGCCCGCACGCGCAGCGACGCCAGCCCGACCACGGCACCGACGGCGCCGGCCAGCAGCATCGCCAGGGGCAGGGTGGCCAGGAACGGCAGGCCGGCCTTGCCGAGCATCGCCGCGACGTAGGCGCCGATGCCCAGGAAAGCGGCGTGGCCCAGACTGATCTGGCCGCAGAAGCCCGTGATCAGGTTCAGCGACAGCGCAAAGAGCACGCTCACGCCCATCGTCGTCAGCAGCGAGATTTCGTAGTCCATCGCGGGTTCCTCAGCGCTTCGCAAACAGGCCCTGCGGCCTGACCATCAGGACCAGGATCAGGAAGGCGAACGCGATCGCGTTGCGGTCCAGCAGCTGGCCCAGATAGATGGTTCCGAACGACTCCACTACTCCCAGCACCAGCGCCGCCGCCAGCGTGCCGCGCACCGAGCCCAAGCCGCCGAGCACGATGATGGCCAGCGCCTTGTACGAGGGCACGCTGCCCATAGTCGGTTCGACCAGGTTGTTCAGCAGCGCCACCCAAACGCCGGCGAAGCCGGCCAACGCCGAGCCGACGAAGAAGTTGATGTCACGCACCTTCAGCAGCGTGATGCCGAAGGACTCGGCCATCTGCGGGTCCGACACCGTCGCCTGGCAGGCCACGCCGATGCGGGTGCGGGTCTGCAGCCAACCGAGCACGCCGATGATTGCCACCGTGCTAAGCATCATCAGCAACTCGGCGACCTTGAACTGCATGCCGCCGAAGACCGGTATCTGGCCTTGCAGCGGCGGCGCTGTGAACGACAGGCCCTGGGCGCCGAAGACGATGCGGAAGATCTCCTCGGCGGCGATGTACAGGCCGATCGACGCGATCAGCGCCACGAACGGAGGCTGGCGCAGCAGGGGCTGGTAAGCGAGCCGGAACATCGCCACGCCGGCCACCCCGGCCACCACCATGCCGGCGGCAAAGCCCAGGGCCAGGCTGCCGCTGGCATTGCACACGATCACCCCGACGTAGGCGCCCAGCGTGAACAGCGCCGCGTGCGCGACGTGCAGGATGCGCAACAGGCCGTAGACCAGGGTCAGCCCCAGCGCGATTAGCGCATAGATGGCCCCTTGCACCAGGCCCTGGGCGGTAAGTTCTACGTAGAGCATCGTGGGCGTCCTTGGAGGCGCGGCTTACTTCGTCGGCGGGGCCAGCAGTGCCGCGTCGGAGATCACTGAATGGCGGCGGAACGCCTTGTCCTTGACCACCTGGACCTGGATGTCCTTGGCCACCTCGTTGAGGCTGTTGAAGGTCAGCTTGCCGATCGGCGTCACGTAGGTGCCGCCGGCCATCGCCGCGCGCAGCGCGTCACCACCCTTGCCGCCGGACTTCTTCAGCCCTTCGATCAGGACGCTGGTGGCCGTGAAGCTGGCGGCCGCCACCATGTCGGCACCGGCGTTGTTCGCCTTGCGGTAGTCCGCCAGGAAGGCCTTGGTGGCGGGCACATCGGAGTCGCGGTCCAGCGAGGTCGTCACCAGCGTGCCTTCGGAGGCTGCGCCGGCGATCTCGATGAACTTGTCGGAGTCGTAGCCTTCCTGGCCGATGATCGGCGCGGTGATGCCCGCCGCCCTGAGCTGGCTGACCAGGGGGCCGGCATTGAAGAAGTAGCCCGAGGCATAGATGACCTCCGGCGCGTCGGCCTTGACCTTGGAGACGACGGCGCCGAACTGGCGGTCGGCCATGCCGTACTCGTACTCGCCGGTGATCTGCAAACCGAACTTCGGCGCTGCTTCCTTGAAGCCGGCGGCCAGGGCCTGGCCGAAGTCGTTCTTCACCGTGATGATGGTGACCTTCTTCTTGCCCAGGGTGCTGACAAGCTTGGCGCCGCCGCGGCCCTGCACCTCGCCCATAGCGGAGACGCGGAAGACGTAGTTGCCCGTGCGTGTGATGTCGGGGTGGATGGCGTAGGCGACCACGTACGGCACCTTGCCGGCCTGGAAGATGCCGGCGGCGGCGCGGGTCGACCCGGAGTACGAGCCCGACACCGCGCCGACGACCTTGTCCTTCTCGACGAGCTTGGTGGCGACGGGAACGGCTTCCTTGGGCGAGGCCTGGTCGTCGTACACCACCAATTCGATCTTCTCGCCGTTGACGCCGCCGGCAGCGTTGGCCTGCGCGACCGCGAGCTTGGCGCCGTTGAGCGAGGACTGGCCATCGGCGGCAGCGAAACCGGTCAACGGGACGTTGAAGCCGATCTTGATGTCGGCGAGCGCTGGACCCGCGGCGAGCACGCCGGCGGCGCCAACGATGGCGATCGACACAAACGACTTCCGTGGGCTCGGTGCATTCATCAAAGCGCTCCTGGGTAAAGTGTGATGGACAACTACAAGATTGCATGCTCATGTGGCCTAGACAACTATACATATTCAGTTCGGCCGATACAATGAGGCCCAGGCCATGTTCGTGTAGGTACTTACCCGCAAATGCATCAGTTCACAGCCCACCCAAACCCAGGCGTCGAGGTCGACGAGCGCCCGGCGTTCAAGCGCATCAAGGCGCATGTGCTGAGCCAGATCCAGGCGGGCATCTGGAAGGAGGGCGACGCAATCCCGTCCGAGCAGGCGCTGGCCAGCGAATTCGGCGTGGCGCGCATGACCGCCAACCGGGCGCTGCGTGAGCTCAGCGATGACCGCATCCTGGTGCGGGTGCAGGGGTCGGGCACCTTCGTCGCCCAGCAGAAATTCCAGTCCACCCTGGTGGAGATCCTCAGCATTGCCGAAGAAGTGCAGTCGCGCGGCCACGTGCATCGCAGCGAGTTGCAATGCCTGGAGCGAGTCAAGACCAGCAGCAGCCTTGCGGCCGACTTCGACCTCGCAGTGGGCAAAGCGCTCTTCCATTCGGTGGTCGTGCACTTCGAGAACGACCTGCCCATCCAGGTCGAAGACCGGTTCGTCAATCCCGCCGTAGCGCCGGACTACATGCAGCTCGACTTCAGCAAGACGACGGCCAACGAGTACTTGATGCACGCGGCGCCGTTGTCCGGCGTGCGCTACCGCATCGAGGCACTGATGCCGACGCCCGAGATCGCGACCATGCTGCACATCGACGCAGTCCAGCCCTGCCTGGTCCTGCGCCGAAAGACGCTGTCACGCGGGCAGGTGGCGTCCGTGGCAACGCTGTGGCATCCCGCCAATCGCTACCAGTTCACGGGCGGGTTCTGAGGCCCGGAACCGTCGGACTCCCTTCGGCGGACCCCGCCGGCCGGCGGATCGTGGCGTAGGCGAACTCGACGAGATAGTTGTTCAGCGAAACCGACGCCTGCTCGGCCGCCGCTGTGTCGCGGGCCAGAACTGCGCGCAGGATGGCGAGGTACAGCGCCGACCCTCGGCGGACCTCGCTGGACCCGTCGTCGCGCAGGTGGGCGAGCCAGAACCGGCGCGAGAGGCCTTGCAGCGGCGCCATGGCGTCCGCCAGATACTCGTTGTTGCAGCAGCGCGCGACCAGGCGATGAATGTCCTTGAGCGTCTCGGCGTACTCGGCCAGCGCCATGGGCTCGCCTGACAAGCGAAGCAGCATCGCTTCCATCTGGACGCGATCGTCGGTGGTGGCGCCGTGGCAGGCCAGCCGGACGGCCAGAGCCTCCAGCACGCGCCGCACCTCCAGCATCCGCAACTGTGCTTCCACCGACGCCGGGGGAATGAGCACGCCCCGGTTGGGATGGATCTCGACCATGCGGTTGCGCGCCAACTGCTGGAGGGCTTCGCGGATCGGCGTGCGACCCAGCCCGGTCTTCTCCATCAGCACCGCTTCGGACACCAGGTTTCCCGGCGCCAACTCCTCGGACACGATCAGTTGCTCGATCCGTTGATAGGCCTGTCCTGCCTTGCCCTGGCTAACCATCACGCTCCCAATGCTGCCAACACAGCCGACGACATGCCCTTCAAGCATAAACGCGACCGTAGAACACCCATTGTATAACCAATATATCGAATGCATACTACGCATCCGCGATCAGCCTCGTCAACACCAAGAGGCCTCGTGACGACACCCGCCACTGCTCAGGAGCCCCTGTGAAATACGACCCGTCGCGCGATAAGTGCCCCCTGCCGTTTTCGCCGTTCAAAAGTTGCACGGTGCCGCGTCCCATCGGCTGGCTGTCCAGCGTCAGCCCGGACGGCATCGACAACCTGGCGCCCTACAGCCAGTGGCAGAACCTCACCTTCGATCCGCCGATGGTGATGTTCGCGGCCAACCAGTATCCCGACGGGCGCCGCAAGGACACCGTCCTCAACGCCGAGCAGACCGGCTGGTTCGTCTGGAACATGGCGACTTACGAATTGCGCGAGGCCGTCAACCTCAGCGCCATGGCAGTGCCGCCGCACCAGAGCGAATTCGACCTCGCCGGCGTCACGCGGCGTCGCGCCGACCTCTGCAATGTACAGATGGTTGCGGAGAGCCCGGTGCACTTCGAGTGCCGCTACCTCTCGACCCATCGCTTTACCGGCAACTCGAAGGTCGGCACGATCGACGTGGTGTTCGCCCAGGTGGAACGCATCCACATCGACGAGAACTTCCTGACGCCCGAGGGCAAGCTCGACATCCTCAAGGCGCGCCCGCTGGCCCGGCTTGGCTACTACGACTACACCAGCGTCACGGACATCTTCGAGATGCGCATCCCGAACGCGAGTGCCGCCGAAGCTGACGGTTTGGAGGGCGCGCCGGCCTGAACCAGCGACCGGCAGCCAGTAGCCGGCAGCCGGGAGCCGCGTCATGCCGATCACCCACACCAGCAATCACGTGACATGCCCTGAGACGACGCAGACACCAGGTGTGCACGGCCCCACGGTGCACCGTCGATGCTCCGACCAACGCCTACCGCCAATGGAGAAAACCATGCAGAGCCAGATACTTCGCATCAATCGCAGGACCGTCCTGAAGACTGCCGGCGCCGCCACCGCGGTCGGCATTTCACAGCCGTTCGTCTTGTACGACGCTCACGCCCAAACCGCCGTGCCGGTCAGGCTGACGACCGGCCTGAAGCTGGCCAACTACGGGCCCATCTACGTAGCGCAGCGCGCCGGGCTCTTCGAGAAGCAGGGCTTGAGCCTGGCCGCAGATGTTGGCGGCAGCGTCAACGAGCCTGTTGCCATCGCGCTGTCGGGGCGTGGCCAGTTCGCCGCCACCGGCACCGGAATGGCCATGAACTCGACGGCCGAGGGCGGCCGGATGAAGGTCATCGCCAAGATGACCGGAGCGCTGGGGATGTGGGTCATCGCCAAGCCCGGGACGAACTTCAAGTCGCTCGCGGACTTCAAGGGCAAGAAGGTGGCGAGCCTGCGGTTCCCATCGAACACCGTGACGTCGCCTACCTTTGCGATGAAGAAGTTCGGAGGCTTCGACGCGAAGTCCTCGGGTGTCGAATTTGTTGAAGGGCCACCGGGATCGATCGTGAGCGCTGTGCGCGACGGGCGAGCAGACGTTGGTGTCGTGTTCGAGTGGGACGCCAGCATCGCCGCTCAGTCCGGGTTGCAGGTTGCCTTCGGATTTGCCGAAACGGTGGGGCCCATCCTGCTGACCTCCGTGATGGTCAAGGAGGACTACCTGGCCTCCAATGCCGACACGGTGCAGCGCTTCTGCAACGCACTTGCCGCAGCGATGAAGCTGATCCGCGAGGACAAGTCGGCCTATGTGTCGGCGATGTCGGCGGAGTTTGCTAATCTGGACAAGACGGTGGTCGGGGCCGGCTGCGACCGCCTGCTGGCGACCCGCGGGTTCGTGCCGCTGTCGCCCCTGGTCAGCAAGGCCGAATGGGATGCGATCGTCGAGCACGACACACTCGCGGGCACGGTGCGCAAGGCGTTCTCCTTCGAGGAAATGGTCGACAACCGCTTTGCACAGAAGGCCACCGAGGCCTTCGGACTGCGTGGTTGACATGGGTGCCGCACCTGCAGCCATCGAGTCGCTCCCCGGCCGGAGCCAACCGTCCGGGCCTCGACGCATCCTCGTCTACCAGACGCTTCTCGTCGTCGCTCTGTTCGCACTCTGGGAAGTGCTCGTTCGAACGAAGCTGCTTCCCGTCTACCTGTATGGGCAGCCCAGCGGGATCCTGGCGAAAGCACAAACGCTCCTGGCCGAAGGCGACCTGATGACGCACATCGGTGCGACCGCGTTCGCATCGATCGTCGGCTTCCTGGTCGGCACAACACTCGGCAGCGTCACGGGTTTGCTGCTGTGGCTCTCGAACACTGCAGCGCTCGTGCTACGGCCGGTCATCGTGGCGATCAACGGCGTACCGAAGATCGCCCTCGCGCCGCTGATCGTGGTCTGGTTCGGCGTTGGACTCGGCGCGAAAGTGGCCATCGCCGCCAGCCTGACCTTCATCGTCGCGCTCATCTCCGTCTATCAGGGCACGCAGGAAGTCGACGAGGACCTCGTGAAACTGATGCGTTCGCTCGGCGCCAAGCCGCTGACGATCTGGCGCAAAGTCATCGTGCCGGGCGCCACGCCGTGGATCCTGTCGACGATGCGCCTGAACATCGGCTTCGCGATGATCGGCGCGGTCGTCGGCGAGTACATCTCGTCGAAAGTGGGGCTGGGCTACATGATCTACAACGCCGGTGCGCTGTACGACTTGAACGGCGTGTTCGTGGGCATCTTTTGCCTGATGGCACTGGCGCTTGTGCTCGACGCCGTGCTCGGAAAGATTGAAGCGAGGTTCAAATGGTGAACGCACCAGTGCTCGAAGCCAAGCAAGTGACGATGGCCTTCAACGCGGGCACTCCCCGCGAAGTCGTCGCATTCCGGGACATCAGCTTCACACTCAGGCAGGGCGAAATTCTCGCCATCGTGGGCCCATCGGGCTGCGGCAAGTCGACACTCTTCAACGTGATCGCCGGCTTGCTGCGACCGACCTCTGGCTCGGTGAGCGTCGACGGCACACTCGTCGACGGTGCACGGGGGCACATCGGCTACATGCTGCAGAAAGATCTGCTGCTGCCCTGGCGCTCCGTGCTGGATAACGTCACGCTCGGCCTGGAAGTGATGGGCACGCCGTCGGCCGAGGCACGGGACAGGGCGATGGCGCTCATCCGGCGCTACGGCCTGGCGGGGTTCGAATCCGCGCGACCGCGAGCGCTGTCCGGAGGCATGCGCCAGCGCGTTGCATTTATGCGCACGCTCGCGCTCGACCCTAAGGCGATCCTGCTGGACGAGCCCTTCTCGGCGCTCGACTTCCAGACCCGCCTCATCCTCCAAGGCGACGTCAAGCGCATCATCCGCGAACAGCGCAAAGCAGCCATCCTGGTCACGCACGACATCGGCGAGGGCATTGCGATGTCGGATCGGGTGCTCGTGCTGTCTCAGCGACCGGGCACTGTCAAGGCAATCCATGACATCGACCTCGGCGATGCGACCGATCCTGGCGCGCTGAGACGCTCGAGCGCGTTCAACGAATACTTCGACACGATCTGGCGCCAACTGGATGGGCATGCACAGGCAGCGGCATAAAGGATCAGCGGGGCAGGACCATTCCCGTGCGCCGACGGCCTTGACGCGCGCACACCGTCGCCATCAACTGCCAGTCCGAAAATGACCTGCAACCCGGACGGATCGAACCTTCCACCGCCAGAGTGCAACTCGGCACACTCGGCAATTCGCCGAGCTCCGAGTCCCCGCCATGCTTGCCCGCGCGCCGTACTCGATGGCTGACCTGGCGGCGCTGCAGAAGTCGATGCTGTTCGGCGCCGACGACGTCGCAGCGCTGCGCCAGAGCTGGGCCATCCTGGCCGTCCAGACTGAGGCGATTCTGGATGTCTGGTGCGGCTTCGCGGCCTCGACGCCCGAAGTGGTGGTGTTCTTCGGCGACACGCGCAGCGGCCAGCCGGACGGCGCCTACCTGGCCGCCGTCCGCAGGCGTTTTGCGTTGTGAATCCTGGGCACCGCCGACGCGAAGTACGACCAGGCCTGGCTCGACTGGCAGTACGAGATCGGCCTGCGCCACAACCGGCTCAAGAAGAACAAGACCGACGGCGCCCACGGCCCCGCACAAGTGGACTTTCGCAATCTGCCGGCGCTGACTATTCCCATCACCACGACGCGGAAGCCCTTCCTGGCCAAGAAGGGCGCCTCAGCGGCGGACGTCGAGAAGATGCGCGCGGCGTGGGTGAAGGTCGTGCTGTTGCAGGCCATCCTGTGGAGCCACCCCTACGTCAAGGACGGGGAGTTCTGATGCCGCCACCTGCAACTCTGGGGCGTGCGGGCACAGAGTCGCCCTCCGGGCAGTCCACCGGTCTGCCCGGCTGGCGGGCCTCGCACTGGTTCAGCACCCCGACGCCCTTTGTCGATCGACGGCGGCTGGTGCGCGCAATGATGCCGATCTCCGTGTCAGCCCTGTGCGGGTGCCGTTGTCGAGGATCGCGTTGCTTGTCGGTGTCGCCATACGCGTTCAACTCGCCGCGTCGTTCGCCTCAACTGCGCCCGGACCCGGCGTCCGGCACGCCGGCGGCATTCGCCTGCTGATCGGCGTGGTAACTTGACCGCACCAGCGCACCAACGGCGGCATGGCTGAAACCGATCGCCGTTGCCTCGCGCTCGAACATGCGGAAGGTGTCCGGGTGCACGTAGCGCCGCACGGGCAGGTGGTGACCGCTCGGCGCGAGGTACTGGCCGATCGTCAGCATGTCGATGTCGTGCGCGCGCATGTCGCGCATCACGGCCAGAATCTCGTCGTCGGTTTCGCCGAGGCCGACCATCAGCCCGCTTTTCGTCGGTACGCCGGGGTGCAGGGCCTTGAACTTCTTCAGCAGGTTCAGGCTGAACGCGTAGTCGCTGCCGGGCCGCGCTTCCTTGTACAGGCGCGGCACGGTTTCGAGGTTGTGGTTCATCACGTCCGGCGGCGCAGCCATCAGGATCTCCAGCGCGCGGTCGTCGCGGTGTTGCCGCTGACGCAAACCCGCGTCTATTCGGTGGCGAGGCGGCGTTTTTCAGACGAGCAGCGTGGGCATAGGGCGAAGAGGCCGGGGCCCAATGGGAACAGGGCCTGCATGCAGGCCCTGGTG
>NZ_JAZKUD010000082.1:0-18237 GCF_036625275.1 Accumulibacter sp. | reverse complement strand
ATGGTTCAGTCGGCGGCATACTTCATCGCCGAGAAGGATGGTTTCCAGCACGGCCGCGACGCGGAGTACTGGGCCCGCGCCGAGCACGAGGTTGCCGTACATCTCGGCGAGGTGTCCGCGTGAGTTCCTCAGCTGCGGCGGCGAAAACCTGGGCCGCTGGCGGGGTGAGCCGATGCGCAAACGACTGATCAGCGACCGCACGCCAGCGGCGGCACCGGCCACTGGCGACTGGCTCAGGCTCGACGAGCTCGCGGAGGCGGAAATCAGCTCCGAGGACGCCGCCTATCCGATCGAGTCGGCACTGTTGCCTGGCAGAGGCGCAGGCTGGCGGGCGGCCGTTCCCGGCCGCCAGACGATCCGGCTGCTCTTCGCGCAGCCGCAGGCGCTGCACCGGATACGGCTCTGCTTTGTAGAGACCGCGCTGCCGCGTACCCAGGAATACCTGCTGCGCTGGTCGGCCGATGGCGGGCAGTCGTTCCGCGAGATCGTGCGCCAGCAATGGAATTTCAGCCCGCAGGGTGCCAGCTCGCAAACCGAAGAGCATCAGCTTGATCTCGCCGGAGTGAACGTCCTCGAGCTGATCATCACGCCCGATATCGCCAGCGAGCAGGCCTTCGCTTCGCTGGCCGAACTGCGCGTCGCCTGAAGCCATTCCCGGCGGTGCGCTGCCCGCTCCTGCCGCCAGGGGTGATCAGGCGCTCTCGATCTTGCGGATGCGTACGTCCGTGGACAGCGTGAGCTGACAGGCCAGCCGCGCGCGCGGGTTGCCGGGCGCGTAAATCTCGAGCGCGTCGCGTTCCGCCGCGTCCGGCGGTTCGAGCGCGTCGCCGGCAATGGCTTCAACCTCGATCAGGCAGGTGCCGCACAGACCGCTGCGGCAGCCGAAGAGCAACGGCGAATTGAGCACCGTCAGGTGCAGCGGCAGGCTCGCCAGATCCGGCAGCTCAACCGGCGCAAAGGCAGTTCCCGGGAACTCAATGCGGTGCGCGCTCATGCCGGACGGAAACGGGCGAGCTGCCGGCGGTTGTCGGCGAGGTAACGGCCGACGGCGTTCCGGCGCATGGTGCGCATCTCCCGGTTGCCCGCTGTCAGCCAGGCGACCGGTTCGACGAAGGCACGATACGACTCGGTAGCCACCCGGTGGGTGTCCACCGCTGCGACCAGGCCCTCGGACTCGCGCGTGAAGCAGGCCGCCAGCATGGCGCGCGCTTCGCGGTCGTCCATGGCGAAGACGGGTGAGCGGAAGATCTTGTAGATCACCGGGAAGATCGCCGGGTCGTACCAGAAGATGCCGTTCACGACGACCGAGAAGTGGAAGTGGTCACGCTGACAACCGGCAACGCCGCGGTTCACCACCCAGCGCTCGAAACCGGTCGGCGCCTCGAGCGCCCGCGGCACTTCGAGGCCGACGACGCGCGAGGTGTTGAAGTGGAACGACTCGTCCATGAAGTGCCAGTAGCTGATCGCCGACGGCAGCGGCGCGTTCTCGCGATCCGGATGCTGCAGGTAGTAGGTCGACAACCGGTGCTGCACGAGCTTGCCGTTGAGCGTGCGCAGGCCTCGCACCAGCAGGTACTGGCTGCCGAGGAAGGCGTTCGACGACGACAGCAGGGTGAAGGCCTGGATCTGCAGGCGCCGCCAGAAGTCCTTCGCGGCATGGGTGTCGGCAAACACCATCGTGTGATCGTAGAGGCTGCGCATCGGGTAGGTGAACAGGCGTTCGCCGAAAAGCGTGTGTTCGACGGTTTCACCAACGGTCTTGAAGGCGTTGATGTGCGCGCGCTCCTGCTTCGTCTCGAGGTCCAGGTTGTCGCAGACCAGGCGGAAATCCTCCAGCGTGTACAGCCCGGCCGCCGACACCTGGTTGAGGAAAATCGTCGCGATCTCTGCCGAAACGATCTGCGCGTAGTAGGCCACCCAGTACAGCTGGTTGAGCACGATGCGCTGTGCCGCCGAGGCCTGATCCCAGACCGGCGTCCCCCACAGCAGGGAGAAGTTCTCCGGGTTCCAGTACTCGTGACGGCAATCCTCGTAGCAGAACCGTCGGGCCGCGTCGTCGATCAGCGCCGTGTGGTCCTGTTCGGCGTTGCGGCGCAGGTTGAACTCGAGCTTGCGGACGGTCGATTGGTCGTCGAGCAGGGATTTGCTCTGGCGTTGGGCAAGGCCGGTGTGCATGACGTTCTTTCTCCTCGCTTACCAGGGAAACAGCAACTGGCGCCACGGCCCCGGCGCATTCGCCGTGCCGTAGCGGGTCGGATAGCCGTTCGGCTCGGCGGCGGTGCCGAACAGCCGATCCCAGAGGATCAGGTTGGCACCGAAGTTGACCCGCTGGCCGTCGAAGCTGTGATGCAGATGATGGTGTGCTGGCGTCACCAGCGTGCGCCCCAACCAGGCCGGTGCAAAGCGCGCGGGCAGCCTTGAGTGACGCCAGAGGTCGAGACTGGCGGTCAGCGCCGCGGCGAGGAAGAAGCCCTGCGGGCAATCACACAGGAAGCCGAGGAGCGGATTGAGCAGCAGGTAGACGAACAGAAAATTGATCGGCAGCGAGTTGCGCGAGGTCGCCCAGACGTTCACCGCCGGCGAGGCGTGATGGCACTGATGCAGGGCCCACAACACGCCAACCCGATGGAACAGCCGGTGTTGCAGGTAGTAGAGGAGGTCCACGAAGACGAAGTTGAGCGCGAAGGCGCCGACGCAGCCGATCCGCAGGCTGCCGGCCAGATCCGGCCAATGCACCGCCAGCCCGCGCGTCGCGATCAGGTAGCCGGCGGCGGGGATGACGACGCCTTGAACGGCCAGGCCGAGCAGATTGAGCAGGTGGTCGGCCCGCGATCCGGCCGGGGCGGGAAGTGCCGACCAGCGCTCGAGCAGCGCGAGCGTCACGAAGGCAAGGAGCGGAAGGAACCAGCCGGCGGTCACGTCAGGATGGGCGGCAGCTTGTGCGGCAGGAAACGAATTGGCTATTATAGCTGGGCGCGCAAATGGCGACGCATCAGGGGAGAGCACGACAATGAGAGGTTTTCGACAGCTGCTTTGTGTTCTCGCGACTTTCGTCGTGACCACCACGACATCCGCGCAGACACCGCCGCCTGAACAGCGCGAGGCGGATCACCAGGCGCTGCGGGCGCTGCTCATCAAGTCCGCGGCCGCACTGAACACGCGCAACCTCGACTCAGTGGCGGCTGAACTCCATCCCGCGTTCACGGTGATCACCGTGGACAACCAGAAGCTGGTCGGTCTGGAGGCCCTGAAGAACTACTATGCCGGCTTGTTCGACGGACCGCAGGCGATCGTCCGGAAGTTCGAAGCGAGGCCGGTCGCCGACGAGCTGACCCGCTTCATCGACGACCGCACCGGCGTCGTTTACGGCTTGTCGGACGATCGCTACGAGTTCAAGGACGGCGACACGCGTACGATGAAGACGCGCTGGAGCGCAGTGGTGGTGAAGGAGGGAGACGTCTGGAAGCTGGTGAACGTGCACTTCTCGGCCAACGTCCTCGACAACCCGCTGCTTGACGCCGCCCGGGACTACACCAGCAAGCTGGCACTGCTGGCTGGCGGCGGCGGCCTGGTCGTCGGTGGCCTGCTGATGGCCTGGCTACGCCGACGTCCGCGCGCCTAGCGCCGAGCGACGCCGGCGCCGAATGCTCGATCTGCTGCTTAAGGGCGGGCTGGTCTTCGACGGCACCGGCGCGCCGCCGGTGTGCGCCGACATCGGCATCGTCGCCGGCCGCATCGTTCGCCTGGCGCCAGGCATCGACGAGGCCGCCCGCACGACGCGCGATGTCGGCGGCCAGTGGATCGTGCCGGGCTTCATCGATATCCACACCCACTACGACGTCGAGGTCGAGATCGCGCCCGGGCTGGCGGAGTCGGTTCGGCACGGCGTCACCTCGGTCGTGATGGGCAACTGCAGCCTCTCGCTGACGGTCGGCGAGGCGCCGGATCTGGCGGATATCTTCCTGCGCGTCGAGAGCCTGCCGGCGCCGCTGGTGCGCAAATGGCTCGCGCAGTCGGTGTCCTGGGGCTCGCCGCAGGCGTATCTGGCGCATCTGCGCAGCCTGCCGCTGGGACCGAACGTCGCGCCGCTGCTCGGCCACAGCGCGCTGCGTGCGGCGGTGATGGGACTGGAGCGCAGCCTGCACGAGGCAGCGAGCGACGACGACCTCGCCCGCATGCGCGCGCTCGCCGGCCAGGCGCTCGACGCCGGCTGCTTCGGCATCTCGGTCGACATGGTCCACTGGCACAAGGTCAGCGGCGCCTTCGCCGGACGCTCGGTGCCGTCGCATTATGCCGATGCCCGCGAATACCGCATGCTCGCCGACCTCTGTCGCGAACGCGATGCCGTTTTCCAGGTCACGCCGAATCCGCAGAACGGGCGCTCCTTTCTGCTGATCCTGGCCATGTCAACCGGCCTCTTCCGGCCACCGCTGCGGGCGACAGTGCTCTCGGCGCTCGACATGTCCGACCACCCGCAACTGTGGCGGCTGTTCCCGCTGATCACCTTCGTGGTTAACCGGCTGCTCGGCGGCAACCTGCGATTCCAGACGCTGGCCGAGCCATTCGCGATCTACGCCGACGGACCGATCACGCCGCTGTTCGAAGAGTTCGCCGCCGGCGTCGAGCTGAACAGTTGCGCCACCGCCCAGGCCCGGCGGGCGCTGTGGGCGAGCGACACGTTCCGGGCGCGCTTCCGCGCCGACTGGCAGCGACGCGAATTGCGCACCTTCCACCGCGATCCGGCGCGCATGTGGATCGTCGCCTCGCCCGAAGCCGATCACATCGGACGGAGCGTGGCGGAGATCGCCGCCGCCCGCGGCAGCGACGCGACCGCGACGCTGATCGACCTGCTCGCCACCCACGACGAGCAACTGCGCTGGGTCGCCTGCGGCGCCAACGAGCGGCCGGCGATCCGCCGCCGCCTGCTGGCGCACCGGTACATTCATCCCGGTTTCACCGACGCCGGGGCGCATTCGCGCAACCTGGCGTTCTTCGATGGCGCTCTTGCCGTCTTGCGCGAGGCCGTCAGCACGGCCTGCATGTCACCCGAGCGAGCGATCGCCCGCGTCACCGGCGAGGTCGCCCGCTGGTTCAATCTCGACGCCGGCGAGTTGCGCGAAGGTCGTCGCGCCGATCTTGTGCTTCTCTCTCCCGCCGCCCTGCAGATAGCGCTGCCGGCGCCGGTCGAGATCGCCGATCCCATGCTCGAAGGTGCCCGGCGCATGGTCAAACGCGGCTCGGCGGCGGCCGTGGCGAGCGTCTTCATCGCCGGCATCGAGGTCGTGCGTGACGGCGAGCCGTTGCCGGTGCTCGGCACGGTCCCGACGGGAACGCTGCTCGCACCGAAGGTCAAGGTGCGCGGGCAGGCAGCGGTGCTGGCGCGCTACCGCAACCGCATCGACGACGAGCTGGTCGACCATCCCTTCCGCGACTATTGGGACATCTTCGTTTTCAAGCACCAGGACCGCCGGAATGTCCTGCTCCACTGCCTCGCCGTGCTGATGATGTATGGCAGCGGCCTGGCCCTGCTGATCACCTGGAACCCGTGGTGGTTTCTGCTCGTGCTGGCTTCGCAGGCGACCGGCCTCGCCGGCCACTGGCTGTTCGAGCGCTCGCATGTCGACATGCGCGACGTCGTCTTTTCCTGGCGAGCATCGCGCTGCCTGAACCGGATGTTCTTCGCCGTCCTGCGCGGCCGCTACTGGCACGAGGTGGGCCGTGTGCGCAGCGCGTTCGCGCTGTTCCGGGAAGCAGCGGCATGATCTCCGTTCCAGGCATCCGGCGCTCGAACCAGGCGCGGGCCATGCTCCTCGGCTATCTCGCCTTTTCGGCGCTGTACCTGGGCAGCGGCACCTTGCACTTGGTGAGGCCGACGACGCTGGTTCCCGGCGCGATCGATGCGGCCATCCCGTTGGTCGACTGGACGGTCTGGATCTACCTCTCCCAGTTTCTGCTCCTTCCCGGCGCGATCGCTTTTGCGCGTGACGACACCGATCGCAGCCAGACCTTCTACGCGATGCTGCTGGCCGCGGTCGTCGCCGCCCTGATCTTCCTCGCCTGGCCAACGACGATGGCACGCCAGACGCCGGCCACCGACGGCCTCACCGGCCTGGCCTGGCGCCTGCTCCATTTCGCCGACCCGCCGGCGAACTGCTTCCCGTCGCTGCACGTGGCACTGGCCGTGATTGCGGCTCGGGCGCTGTGGCGACGCGGCGCCTTCATCCTGGCGACTGGCTGGCCGATCCTGATCGCTGGCTCGACGCTGAGCACCCGCCAGCACGTCGCCGCCGACATCGTCGGCGGCCTGTTGCTGGCGGCCTTGGCCCTGTGGCTCACGCCGAGGATGCTGCGCCTTGATCCCGCCTGACCCACTGCCGGGGGCGCAGGTGCTGGCGACCGCGACGCTCGGCGAGAGCGAGCGGCGGGCAATGTATGCGCTCTACGAACGCTACTACGAGGGCTCGTCGTGGCAGCTGTTCGCCGGCGACCTTGCCGGCAAGGACCGCGTCGTCCTGCTGCGCGACGACCACGGCGAAGTGCAGGGCTTCTCGACGCTGGCGATCTACGAGCGCAGCTTCGACGGCACGCCGGTGCGGGTGATCTTCTCCGGCGATACGGTAGTCGATGAACGCCACTGGGGCCAGCAGGCACTTGCTTTCGCCTGGCTGCGCCTGGCCGGGGCGCTGAAGGGCGAGCGGCCGGACCTGCCTCTGTACTGGCTGCTGATCTCCAAGGGACATCGGACGTATCGCTATCTGCCGGTCTTCAGCCGCGCCTTCGAGCCATCGCCCGACCCCGCCACCAGCACCGGGCTGCGCGCACTCAAGGACTTTCTCGCGCACGACCGCTTCGGCAAGGCCTACGACCGCAACACCGGCGTCGTGCGCTTTGCCGAGTCGCGCGGCCACCTGCGCCAACCCTATGCCGAGGTTTCGGAAGCGCATGCCCGTCTGCCCGAGGTCGCCTTCTTCCTGGCGCACAATCCGGGCTATGCGCGCGGCGACGAGCTGGTCTGCCTGTGCGAGCTGGCCGCCGATGCGCTGCAGCCGATCGCCCGCCGGGCGTTTCTCGCCGGCCTCAGGGCGGCGCAGGCCTAGCCGTGGAAACGCGCGTCTTCAACCATCCGCAGGCGGTCGTCGAGGGCTGGTACTGGCTGGCACGTTCGCGCGACATCCGGCGCGGCCAGGTGGTGCCCTTGCGGCTGCTCGGCCGCGACCTCGCCGTCTATCGCGCTGCCGATGGCCAGGTGGCGGCGCTCGACGCCTACTGTGCGCACATGGGCGCGCATCTCGCCGAGGGGCGTGTCGAGGGCCAGGCATTGCGCTGCTTTTTCCACCGCTGGCGCTACGAGGCGGACGGCCGCTGCAGCGACATCCCCTGCCTCGCCGGCAAGGTCGGGCCGCAGGTGCGCGTGCGCCACTGGCCCACCGCCGAGCGCTACGGCATGATCTGGCTGTGGACCGGCGAGACGCCCGCCCACGACCTGCCCGAGGTGCCGGAGCTGGTGGGCCAGCCGTGCGCGGCGCTGGTGGCGAACCGCTTCCGGAAGCGCTGCCATCCGAATGTGGTACTGATCAACGCCATCGACGAGCAGCATTTCGCCAGCGTGCATCACCTCCCCGGCTCGATCCTGAGCATGGAAGCCCTCCCCCGCAGCGTCTCGAACATCGCGTTCCGCAACCTCGGCAAGGTGCCGACCGACAGCCTCCTCGGCCGGCTGGTTGCGCGCTTCTACCAGGGCCCGCTGACCTACACCATGAGCTACTGGTACGGCAGCCTCGGGACAGTGACGCTCGGTCCGGACTTCCTGCATCTGCACCTGATGTTCGCCTTGCGACGGGGCGACGACGGCGCTACCGAAGGGCAGACTCTCGCCCTCACCCGGCAGCGCCGCGGGCCGCTCGGCTGGCTGGTCAACAGGCTGCTTCTGCACGTCACCGCGCTCGCTGCCCGCTACTTCGCCTACGGCGACACGCGAGTCTTCGAGAGCATCCGCTTCGACTTCCGCCACCCGATTCCGGCCGACCGCGCGGTACTGGCCTTCATCCGCCATCTCGAGTCGCAACCGCTGGCCAACTGGCAGGAGCTCGATCGGCCGGGCGCACGCCAGCCAGTCGCCCGCCTGCGGCTCGCGGCCGCTGACCAGGGCGCTGGCGATGGCTGAGCGCACGGTCCTCATCACCGGCTGTTCATCGGGCTTCGGGCTGGGAATCGCGCAGGCGCTGGCGGCGCGCGGCTGGACGGTGCTTGCCGGCGTCCACGATCCGGCGCGCGCGCCAGAGGAACTTGCCAGCGCGCGACTGCTGCCACTCGATCTGACCGACGCCGCCCAGATCGCTGCCGTCGCGGCCGGCATCGAGCGCCTGGACTGTCTGATTAATAATGCCGGCTACGCCCTCAATGGCCCGCTGGCGAGCTACAGCCCGGCGCAGATGCAGCATCAGATGCAGGTCAATGTGCTCGGTCCGGCACTGCTCACGCAGCAGTTACTGCCAGCGCTGGCCGCCGCCCGCGGCCGGGTGATCAACGTCTCCTCGCTCGCCGGCGAACTCGGGCTGCCGATGAACTCGCTCTACTGTGCGAGCAAGTTCGCGCTCGAGGGCCTGTCCGAGTCGCTGCGCCACGAATTGAGCGCGCACGGCGTGCAGGTGGCGCTGGTCGAGCCGGGCGGCTTCCGCACCCGCTTCGCCGCCAACATGGTCTGGGGCGAACGACCGCTCGCGGCTGGCGGTCCCGATGCGCTGCAACTGGCGGCCTATCGCGAGTTGCAGGCGAAGATGCTTGCGGGTCCGGGCAACGACCCCACCGCGGTCGTGGACGCCGTCGTCAGGCTGACCGAACTGGCCCGCATGCCACTGCGCACGCGGATCGGCAGCGACGCCAGGAGCGCGCGAAGGCTCAAGCGCTGGCTGCCCGAGAACGCGTTCACCGCGCTGATCGGGGCGCTGTTCCGGCGCCGGCTGGCAAGCAGGCGAAGCCGGCCATGATCGCCAGCGACGAGCGCCGCGACGCCTTGCGCCGCGCTGCCGACCGCATCGGCCGTCACCGCCCCCCGCCGACGGCGCCCGACGGCACCCGGCCGCTGTGGGACGCTGCCTTTTTCGGGCTGGATCGCGTGGCGTGCTTTGGCGAGGCCGACACCGAGACCCGGCAGTCGGTGCTCGCGGACTGCGCCGCCGGCATGCTCGCCGAATCCTGGCACATCGAGCGCTGCGGCATCGATTACTGCGCCCGCATGACGCTCACCGCCGAAGACGACGACGAGCGGCGCCTGTTCGCGCTGATCGGTGCCGACGAAGCGCGGCACGCCGGCTGGCTGGCACCCTGGCTCGCCCCGGGCGTGCCGGAACCGGCCCCCTTCAACCGCTTCATCGCCGGCCTGGCCGAAACCGGCACGCCGCAGGCGCTCGCCTTCCTGTTGCAGGTGGTGCTCGAAGGCTTCGGCATCACGCACTACAGCGCCCTCGCCGCGCACTGCCGTGACGCCGGCCTGGCCGACATCCTGCAGCGCCTGTCGCAGGACGAAGCCCGGCACCATGCCGCCGGGCTGGCCGTTTTCCGGCCCGACCGGCTGACCCGCGGCGACCGCCGCTTCCTCGCCGACGCCACGCAGGTGTTCCTGGAGATGATTCGCTGCGGTCCGCAGGCGGTCGTCGCGGCGCTCGACAAAGGCATCGGGCTGGGCGATCAGAGCGACGTTGCCGCGACCTTCTCCGCTGTCGATGCCGAGGGTGCCGGCGCCGTCAAGCTGGCCCGCCTGCGCCGGCTGATGGCCCAGCCGGGGATGGCATGGCTGGTCGACACGCTGGCGGCCGGCGGCCTCTTCACGCCCTGCCCGGCGCCCGACTGCGCGCGCATCTACACCGCCAGCCGCTGACCGGCGCCGAGGTATCGCTGCCTGGCGCCTGCCGCGACGGGACACCATGCCACCGTCAGTCATGCCTTCCTCGACCTTGACTTCGCTCGCGCCAGCGCTTCCGGACGCCTTGGGGAGGAATTGGCTGAGAATGCCGGTCATCTCCCCTCTTTCCCCCCGCGTCGATGGCAATCTCAGCTGCTTCCATGGCGATCTTCCCTGCTCGGGCTCGCTGAAGATGCCGGTGAAATTGGTGGAACCAGCGATGAAGTGCAGCAGGTGGGCTTGCACTTCATCGACAGCGAGATCCGCCGGCGACCGGTGGTAGTACCTGGCTGGTTTCACCGGCGCACCGATGTAGGCTTCCTGGATCCGTGCCAACTCACGGAGCGACAGCGAAAACAGACGAGGGCGTCAGGGTGCTTACACCAGCGAGCAGCTCTTTTAAACGCATCTTGCGCCACTGGGTGATTGCGCGAAGAATCCGTTTCGGCATCCGACGTCTTTGCCCCTGTGCAAGGCCCTGGTTGGGAAGCGAGCGGCGCGGCCCACCGCCGCTTGATGATCTGCGCGCGTCACGCGTCTCTGTCGGGCGGCCCTCCGCTCGCTTGCGGGCCAGACGACTCGGCGCGCCAGGGCGCGCGTGCCGCAGCCAGGAGGCATTGAGGCGACAACTGTATGCAGCACAGTGGTCGCCTCTCGATTGCCCGACCCGAATCCCCATGTCTGCCGCCTGTGCGTCTGCTCGCACTGCCGTCGATCGCCGTCGCCGGCTCGAGCGCACCGTGCAGACGCACCTCGCCACCTGGCTCGAACTCTCCTGCGACAGCCGACAAGGTGCTTCCGGCCCAGCCCATGTCGTGAATGATCCAGGCAGTAATGGCGCGGCGTTGCAGGGGAGGAGTCGAGATGGACGCTACTCCAAACCGAATTGAGGGGCCAGGGCGGTTTCTTCTTTGGTGATTTCCGCTTCCACCTCACGAGCCACCTGCATGAAGGCCTGCGCGGCGGGCGGCAGGGTGCGTTCTTTCAGGGAGATGAATCCATAATTGGTTTGCAGCGGAAACGCCTGGATCGGCACCACTGTAACCTCTCCGGCAAGCAGTGCCCGCTGCATGATGTTCAGCGTTGCCGCCACCAGCACGTCACTTCCTGCCAGCATTTCGGGAAGTTGCATGGGCACGTCAATCTCGATTGCCGGCACGAAATCGCCAGTGACCAAATCAATTGTTCCGGCCGCCCCGAGTGAGTCCGGCATGTTTGCCACTATTCGGGAAGGCAGCCGGGTGGTTACCCACGGAAACTCGAAGATGTCTTTCGGAACGATTGGATGCTGCTTGAGGATGGGGTGATCCGGCCGGCAGAAAAAGTACCCCCTGTGTTGCCCAATCCGTTCCGTGGTGAATTTCTCGTTACCTTGCAGGTTGCTGATTTCCGCAATGCCCAGATCCACGGTTCGCGCCGCTACTTGTTGCATGACATCGCGCCAACCGGTCACGTGCGCAAGGATTTCCATTTTTGGGTGCTTAGCAAGCAGGCGTGCAATTCCCGGGTAGCCTATCATGACGCTGGGATAGGGACCGAAGGCCACCTTCAGGTAGCCGATTTCCTGGTTTGCCAGCAGTGCAATTTCGCGTCGCAAATCGTCTTCCGCCGTCAGCAAGGTGCCGGCTCGCTCAAGCACGTGTTGGCCAAATACGGTTGGCGTGATTGCGCCATGCTTCCGGTCAAGAAGCTTCACCCCTAATTCAGCCTCCAGCCCTTGAATACTCTTCGATAGCGTCGGCTGGGAAATATGCAAGGCTTCCGCGGCACGCCCGAAATGAGCGTGCTCGACGAGAGCGATCAGATGCTGCAGGCGGAGTTGGGTAATCACGATAGCCTGAATGCTATCAGCTAACAGCTTCGGGCGAATTTCACTTTCATGAATGGCCGTGCTAACCTGCGACGCGTTCTTGGCACGACGTCTAAAAGAGGAGGTGCGGCTATCACGGGGCGCGCTAAATATCACTAAGGGAAAGGCACCGAAGATGAATTACTTCAAGCACAAGCTGGGCCGGGTCTTGGCCGTCGCGGCGGTGGTTTTGGCCAGTTCGTTCAATGTGGCGCAAGCCGCCGACAAAAAGCCCAACATTCTCGTCATCTGGGGCGACGACATCGGCATCGAGAACATCAGCCACAACAATCGCGGCATGATGGGTTACCAGACGCCGAACATCGATCGCATCGCCAAGGAAGGTGTCGGCTTCACCGATTACTACGCGCAGCAGAGCTGCACGGCGGGTCGCTCGGCCTTCATTGGCGGCTCCGTCCCCCTTCGCAACGGCATGACCAAAGTCGGGCTGCCCGGCGCCAAGGAAGGCTGGCAGAAGACCGACGTCACCATGGCCACCGTGCTCAAGAGCCAGGGCTATGCCACGGGCCAGTTCGGCAAGAACCACCAGGGCGACCGCGACGAGCATCTGCCTACCATGCACGGCTTCGACGAGTTCCTCGGCAATCTCTACCATTTGAACGCCGAAGAGGAGCCGGAGAACCTGGACTATCCAAAGAACCCGGAATTCCGCAAGAAGTTCGGCCCACGCGGCGTCCTGCATACCTGGGCTGACGGCAAGGATGGACAGAAGATCGAGAACACCGGCCCGCTGACCAAGAAGCGCATGGAGACCATTGACGACGAAACCGTTGTCGCCGCCAAGGATTTCATCGCGCGCCAGGCCAAGGCCGGCAAGCCGTTCTTCGTTTGGTGGAACGCCACGCGCATGCACTTCCGCACCCATGTAAAGGCCGATAATCGCGGCATCTCCGGGCAGGACGAATACAGCGACGGCATGGTCGAACACGACAGGCACGTCGGCGAATTGCTCAAGCTAATCGACGATCTCGGCCTCGCCAACGACACCATCGTGCAGTACTCCACCGACAACGGACCGCACTACAACACCTGGCCCGATGCCGGCACTACGCCGTTCCGCAGCGAGAAGAACACCAACTGGGAGGGCGCCTACCGCGTATCTGCATTCGTGCGCTGGCCCGGTCATTTCCCGGCCGGCACGACGCTCAACGGCATCGTGGCGCACGAAGACTGGCTGACTACCTTTGCCGCCGCCGCCGGCGCGCCGGACATCAAGGACAAGCTCCTCAAGGGCGTGGAACTCAACGGCCGCACTTACAAGAACCACCTTGATAGCTACAATCAACTTGATTACCTGACCGGAAAGACCAAGGAATCGCCGCGCAAGGAGTTCATCTATGTGAATGACATTGGCGAGATCGTTGCCGCCCGCTACAACGACTGGAAGATCGTCTTCATGGAGAACCGGGCAGAGACGATAGCGCTGTGGCGCGAGCCCTTCGTCGAACTGCGCGCCCCGTTGCTCTTCAACCTGCGCCGCGACCCGTTCGAGAAAGCCCAGCACAATTCGAACACCTACAATGACTGGTGGATCGACCGCGTTTTCGTCATCGTGCCGATCACCGAGATGGTCGGAAAGTTCCTCATGACCTTCAAGGACTACCCGGCCAGCCAGACGGCGGGTTCGTTCAACCTGACGAAGATGCAAAAGCAGATCGAAGGAATGTCGCACTGAGCTAGACCGGCTGTTCGCCACCGCAGCCCCCGCCGTCGCAAGTCGGCGGGGGCTGCGCTCATTTTGTCGACTAGGATGAAGCCCATCAATGACTACCACAGACCAAGAACCGGCCGCAGCAGAAGACAGCAAGGCGACTCTCTCCCGTCGCGAGTTCCTCGCCGGTACGGCAGCATTCGGTGTCACGCTGCTCCTGCCCGGATTCGTCTCTGCCGCGCCTGCCGGTGCGAAGACTTTCAGCATCCTGCATACCAACGACATGCACGCGAGTTTCATCGGCATGGGCCCGTCGGCGGATTACACGCCGTTTACGCTCAACGATGACACCACCCGCGGCGGCTACGCGCGGCTGGCCAGCCTGATCGCGCAGCGCACAGCGGCGCGCAAGGACCAAGGGCCGGTGCTGGTGCTGGATGCGGGCGACTACAGCATGGGCACGGCGTTCAGCGCCGCGACGCGCGAGACCGGCAGCGAACTGCACCTGATGGGCAAGATGGGCTACGACGCCACTACCTTCGGCAATCATGAATTCGATCTCGGTCCCGCCGGCCTGGGCAAATCCATCGGCGCCGCCGTCAAGGCCGGCCGCATCCCGGCGGTACTCTCCGCCAACGCCAGTTTTACCGGCAGCGACGCCAGCCTGGCCGACCTGCAGGCGCTGGCCCGCAAGGGCGTGATCCGCCGGTATATGGTGATCGAGCGCGGCGGCCTGCGCTTCGGCATCTTTGGCAGCCTTGGCAAGGAGGCCATGATCTACACCAGTGGTGGACCGACGACCTTTGCCGACCCCACCGAATCCGCCAAACAGGTGGTGAAGATCCTGCGCGAGACCGAGAAGGTCGATGTCGTCATCGCGCTGAGCCACGGCGGCGTCGAAAAGGGACCGAATGGCAGCTATCAGTCTGGCGAGGACGTGCAACTGGCCATGACCGTGCCGGGCATCGACGTGGTGATCAGCGGCCACAGTCACACGGAGTTGAATGAGGCGATTATCGTCAACGGCCAAACACCGGTGGTCCAGACCGGGAAGGAGAGCCGCAATCTCGGCGAACTGGTGATCGCGCTGGATGGGAATAAGCTGACCGTCATCTCGTACCGCCTCCTACCGATCGACGACAGCATCGCCGGCGATCGCGCCATCGCCAAGGAGATCGAACACCTCAAGAAATCGGTCAGCGCCGCCGCATTCGCGTCGCGGGGCTACAGCATCGACCAGCCGCTGGCCATCGCGCCGCGCGATCTGCCCAATACCTTCACCGACATCGCCGCTGGCACGCTGCTAGCCAACCTGGTCACCGACTCCTTCCGCGCCGCCACCAAGGCCGACATCGGGTTTACCGCCAACGGCATGATGCGCGCTGGGCTTTTGCGCGGAAAGACCGGAGTGGTGACGGTCTACGACGTGTTCGCCGTAGCGCCGCTCGGCGCCGGCGTCGTCGATCCGACCCCCGGCAGCACGCTGGTGACCGGCTATTTCACCGCCCAGGACCTCAAGAACCTGCTGGAATTCTTTCTGATCGACAACGCGGCCCATCCGGGCGAGTATTTCCCGCGCGCCTCCGGCATGCGCTTCCGCTACGACCTCACGCGGCCAAAATTCGACGTGGTGACGGCCATCGAACTGGGCAACCTCGGCCGCGGCTACCAGGCGATCGACATCAGCGCCAAGGACGCGCGCCTCTACAGCCTGACCTGCCCGCTGATGCTCGGCCCGATCATCGTCGCCATCCCCAAGTACACCAAGGGCAAGCTGGCGCTGGTCCCCAAGAAGCAAGACGGCACGCCGCTCAAGTCGAAGGTCGATGCGCTCGAAATGCCGCGCGAAAACTCGGGCTACCTGCTGCCGCCGCCCGGCACGACGGATGCGAGCAGTGCCGCCACGGGTACGGGCAAGAACGCCGGCCGCGAGATCAAGGAATGGCAGGCGATCATGGATCACCTGCGCAAGTTGCCGGTCAAGGGTAAGGATAGGCTGCCGATCATTCCGGTCGATGAGGGCGCCGCCGAGGTGCGGGCGATCAAGGCGGGCTGATCAAGAGCAGGCTCGAATCCCGCATCCACACCAACCACTCGTAAAGTCCACCATAAAACCACACGCGGCAATGCCGGCTGGTTGCATCCCCGTGAATGCGGGCAAAGGAGTCGGCACACGACGAGTCACTGCAATGCACGAATGAAGTGAAAACGGAACCACACTTGAGAAGCAGGAGGCATGGTATGAAGCGCAAGTCCAAGGACGTGTCGGAGGCAAACGGCAAACTTGATGGCGGCGCCGCGTCTGACGAACCTGCTTATCGTTCACAGGCGCAGCGCGGGGCAGAAGGCAAGCGCTTGCGCGACAGCCTGCCCCTGGCCCGGCATAGCGGATGGAATGCGCCAAAGAAGCGACGCGATCCGGTCGAGTTGGTGCTGCCTGCACACGAGGGGTGGGTGCTGGCCCTTGTGCCGATTCGCCATGGCCGGATGATGCAATCCCCCTTCGCCTTTTATCGGGGGACCGCCGCGATCATGGCCGCCGACTTGGCACACACCCCGAACTCCGGCCTCAGAGGCTGTGAATTTTTCACTTCTGCGGCACAAACAGCGCGACCGGACTGCTGGCGCCAGTCTGCGCGCGCATCTACACCGCCAGCCGCTGACCGGCGCCGAGGTATCGGCTGCCTGGCGTCTGCGGCGGCGGGATCATGGCCTCGACACGATGCCGGACGCGCGGGCCAGTGAGGTACTGGTAGATCAGTTCCATCCCTCACTCCTTTCCCGCAAAGTCGCGAACGGGTGGAACATGGGGCTTGACCAATACAACCTGCTGGGTTGCCCCTGCGGCCTTTTCACCGTGCGCTCGCCAGGAGGCAATCCGTGGATACGACAGTATCGAACGGGCCACGGGCCGGAAATCGACGAGGACATCAGCGGCGAAGGTATGTGGGCTATTCGCACATGCGCCGGATTTCATTCTCCTCTATGGCCAGCTTGACCTGGAGGAGAACGGCGTCGACGTCGGCCAGCCCCTCATCGAGTACGACTTGACCGGTCAGGGGCAGTTCCGGCGACAGCAGGCCGCTTTCGTAGTGCGCCCAGATTTCCTTGCCGTACTGGCTATCCTTGAGGGTGGGCGCGAAGGCGCTGAAGTAGGTCCGCAGATTGAGCACGTCACGCTCGAACATTTCGGCGGCATCGCTGTTGCCCGCCGCATCGACGGCTTGCGGCAGGTCGATGATGACCGGCCCGCCTTCGCCGACGAGGATGTTGTATTCCGAGAGGTCGCCGTGGATGACGCCGGCGCACAGCATGCGCACCACCTGATTCATGAGCAGGGCGTGATACGCCAGTGCCAGTTCCTCGCTGAGTTCGACATCGTTCAGGCGCGGCGCGGCGTGGCCGTCGGCATCGAGAACCAGATCCATCAGCAACACGCCGGCGAAGCAGATATGCGGCTGCGGCACCCGCACCCCGGCGGCAGCCAGCCGATACAGGGCATCGACCTCGGCACTCTGCCAGACCTCTTCCTGCATCCGCCGCCCATAGCGGCTGCCTTTCTCCATGGCGCGCGCCTGCCGGCTGTTCTTGACCTTGCGGCCTTCCTGGTAAGAGGCGTTCTTGCGGAAGCTACGTTGATTGGCATCCTTGTACACCTTGGCGCAGCGAATCGCTTCGCCGCAGCGGACGACATAGACGGTGGCCTCCTTGCCGCTCATCAATTGGCCAATCACCTCATCGACGAGGCCTTCTTCGACGAGCGCGGTGAGTCTGTGGGGGGTTTTCATGGTGGCCTTGGGTTTGGATTGGCTGCGTGCTTCGTCACGCGCCGCGAGGCGGTGGACAGCGTGTAGGTCGTCTAGCGTAGCGCAAGCCGAGGCTTGGCGCGCAAATAATCGGGAATTGACGCTGCTTGATAGTGGCTCCTAGACCTGCGCCGCCAGTGCTGGTTTCCCTGCCCCCGGCCGCCCCGGCGGTTGGCCAGCCGCCGAGCGGCGCAGCTGCGAGGTCGCCCTCGCCTCTGTGCAGGAGAGCCTGCAAGCCTGGATAGCGCTCGGCAATCAACTCTACGAAGCCGCCTCTCTCAGCCAGCTCGCCCAAGTTCACCTCCGCCTTGGCAACCTCCCCGCCGCTAAGCACCACGCCAACGCCGCCTGCCAGATCCGCGAATCGCTCGGCCTGAACGACGTCTGGAAAAACTACAACACCCGCTCCAAAATCACCGCCGCCCGCCAGGCCCCGCCGCGGCCGCCGACTGGGCGCAGAAGCGCGCAGGATGAACAGGCGTAAATGGAAGTATGGGGTCGCCACTTCTTTCTGCTAGTTCTTGCTATCGGTACTGACGTGCAGGGCCATCAATCGCGAGAGCATCACGGCGATATAGAGCTGTCCGGCCAGGGCTTCGGAGGTGGCAAGCGAACGTGCGATCGGGTGAACCGGCGTGATGTCGCCATAGCCCATGGTAGTGAGCGTCACGAAGCTGTAGTAGATCCACGTCAGCGCGCCGGGCGCGTCGCCGATCTCGCCGCTGAAGGCATCGGGATGAATCAGATGCACCAGTTCGTAGGCATCCGCATAAACCAGCCCGATCAGCAGCAGCACGGCGATGGCGCCCTGGATGCGGTAATGGGTAACCGGGCCGCTGCGATACGCCCGTGCTGCAACCACCCCAGCAAACAGCAGGAGCATAACGAGGGTAGTGGCTTCGCGCCCGATGGCCAAGGCGTTCGAGGGCGATCCGGCGGCCCCCCAGCGCACCAACAACGTCGCCGCCGTCAAGGCCACCGCGGCGAGCCGCAGCCGGCGGGATTCAGC
>NZ_JAZKUD010000081.1:0-18782 GCF_036625275.1 Accumulibacter sp. | reverse complement strand
CCTTGGTCGCTTGCATGCACAAGATGCTGACGATTATGAACGCCATCGTCAAATCGGGTATTCCGTGGAATCCAGAACATCAAAATGTCTCTAAAAATGCTTGACCGGGAACACAGTTGCTCTCCCCTCGCGGGAGAGGGCTGGGGAGAGGAGGCAGATTCCAGATAGCGCCCCTCGGCGCAGACCAGTTCGCCCGGCCATGCCGCCAGCGAGGTGAAGGTAATGCGGTCTTCCTTGTGCGCCTGCTGCACGCCCGCCGTCTTCAGGTTCTCCAGAATCATCTGCGGGAACGACTGCTTGGCGGCGTATTCGCTATTGTGGGATTGCGGCTCGCGCAGGGTGTCGATCAGTTCGTCGTCTTCATCGACGCCCAAGATCCGGTGCGGACTCAGGCTCTCGACGGTGAAGGGGCCGGCGACGCGAACCGCTTTCTTGTTTTCGTAGGGCTTGTCGTAGAGGGTCTCGAATTCGGCCTTGGCGGCGATGGAGGCGTCGATTTCCTTTTGCCGGGCGATGCGTGCCTGCCACCAGTCGGCGTGTAGTTTCTTCGCGGCATCGGACCAGTCCTTTCCGGCATCGCGTGGAATTTCCCATTCTTGCCAGGACTTCTTCAGCGCCGCATTCAGTTGCTCACGCAGCGGCTCCAGCGTCTGCTGCCATTTGTCCCAGATCACGTCGATCTCGGCGTTGTTGGCGATGGACTTCAGCGTGATGTGCGGCACGCGCTCATAGACGAAGCCATGGCGGATGTTGCCATGGGTCGGTTGCGAACTCGGGGCCGTGCGAGTGACTTCGGCCTCCTTCATCTGGCCGTCGCGGGAATCGGCGAGCAGGTAGAAGGAATAGCGTGCGCCCATGATGCGTGCGCGAGCCAGTGCCAGCGCGACGCGAGAGGTGTCGATGGTGATCCAGCGACGGCCCCATTGTTCGGCGACATAGGCGGTGGTGCCGGAACCACAGGTGGGATCGAGCACAAGGTCGCCGGGGTCGGTGGCCATGAGGATGCAGCGCTCGACAATCTTTGGCGTCGTCTCAACCACATACCTCTTATCCGCTGCGCCACCGATGTCTGTCCAGACGTTGGAAATTGCGTAAGCAGCGAAGTCATTGATCTTCCTCAGGTACCGGAGAGCATTTTTCTGCGGAAGAAGCCGCTGAGCGCATGCAAGGCGAACCATTCCAGCCTCACTGGTTTTCCACCTCGTTTGCATCGTTGGCGTAAAAACTCGCCCTTCACATTCAACCTTGAACCAAGAAGCCGTACCTTCTCCCTTTTCACGCCCCATTCCAGCGGACTGCAATTGGTCCGCTGTAAACAGCGCTGCGCCACCCGATAATTGACCAGCTTTCTCATCTGGATTCGCTGCGCGCCTGCTGCCATCAGGGAAGACGACTGAGTTGTAGTGCGCTGCCCCATCGCCTCCAGCTGCCTTCTCACGGTAAATCTGCCTGTACTTGCAGGCTTCTTTGTTCTTACAGAACCACGCAACGTAATCTGCAACACCGGAAAGGTAGTCATTCGTAGCTGAAGTCGTCTTAGTAAATGAAATGAGAGCGATGAAGTTGTCCTCACCAAACACCTCATCCATCACCGCCCGCACCCGATGCACGTTCTCATCCCCAATCTGCACAAAGATCGACCCCGAGTCCGTCAGCAGATCGCGCGCCACCGTCAGTCGGTCCCGCAGGTAGGTGAGGTAGGAATGAATCCCGTCGCGCCAGGTATCCCGGAATGCCTTCACCTGTTCCGGCTCGCGGGTGATGTGGTCAGCCTTCCCATCCTTCACGTCCCGGCTGGTGGTTGACCACTGGAAGTTACTGTTGAATTTGATACCGTAAGGCGGATCGAAGTAGATGCACTGCACCTTGCCGCGCAGGCCCTCACGCTCGGCGAGGCTGGCCATGACCTGCAGACTGTCGCCGAGGATCATGCGGTTGGTCCAGTTCTGGTCGTGATGGTAGAACTCGGTCTTGTCGGCGTCCTTGGGGATGCCGTTGAAGTCGGCGAAAAGGTCGGCGGTGACGCCTTTGCCAAACCCGCCCTGCTCGTACTCGCGTTCCTTCGATTCGCGCAGCAGTTCGTCGATCAGCGCCTTGGGGTGAACTTTCTCCTGAATGTAGAGCGGCGGCGCATGGACGACGAGGTCGCTCCAGTCCTGCTCGTCCTTGCCGCGCCAGACCAGTTGCGGGTCGAGGTCGGTATTGCGCGGATAGCGCACCTGCCTGGGTGTTTTCTGGTTCTCATCGAGCACCGACTGGTATTCGGCGGTGGGAATGTTCTTGCGCTTGGCGTCGTCGTGCTTGATGGCGTCGACGGTTTTGTTCGGGGTGGGTTGCTTGGCCATGGTGTCAATGGGCTATCGAGGGCGGTCTTGGGGCGCCAGGGTTAATTTCGCTTCGCACTTAGTTAAGGATAAGTATTTTGCCTTAACTAACGAACAATTCAAGGTAAGGTTTGAACTGGTACAGCCGCCCGCGCATCTGTCCCGTGATCTCGGTCAATATCTCTAGGCGGATCAGATCCTTGAGAAGGGCCTGCGCAGTGGGACCGGAGACGCCCAACTGGCTTTCCAGGTCGGCGGCGGAGACTACGGGGCTGCGGTAGAGCAGATTGAGGGCCGCGCGGGCGTTGGGGACGCGTTTGCCCAGGCTCAGGATGCGATGCTCGACATCGGTGCGCAGGGTGAGGATCTTGCCGAAGGTGTCGCGGCCCTTGACCGAGGTTTCGGCCACCCCCTGCAAAAAGAAACGCACCCAATGAATCAGGTCGCTGAAGAGGCGCACGCGGGTCAGCGCGTCGTAGTAGCTGCCCCGGTTGCGCTCGAAGAAATCCGAAAGGTAGAGCGAGGGTTTGGCCAGCACACCGTGGCCAACCAGGTACAAGGGCACCAGCAGGCGGCCGATACGGCCGTTGCCATCGAGAAACGGGTGGATGGTTTCGAACTGGTAGTGGCTGATGGCGATGCGGATGAGATGTGGCACGGCAATAGCCTGGTTGTGCCAGAAAGCTTCCAGATCGCCCATGTATTCCGCCACCCCCTCGTGGTGGGGCGGGATGAAGGCGGCATCGGCCAGGCTGGAGCCGCCTATCCAGTTCTGGCTGACGCGAAAATCGCCCGGCTGCTTGTGCTGGCCCCGCGCCCCGCGCAACAGAATGGCGTGCGTCTGCCGGAGCAGCCGGTTGGAGAGTGGCAGGGCGCGCAACTCGCCAATGGCGTAGTTGACCGCGTTGATGTGGTTTTGCACCTCGCGCCAGTCGTCGCGTTTTTCCGGCTTGATCTGTTCCTCGGGCAGCACGGCTTCGTCAATGCCGGTCTGGGTGCCTTCGATGCGACTGGAGGTCTGGGCTTCCTTGACGACGTGCATGCCGATGAACAGGTCGATGTCCGGCACGATCAACGAGAAAGCATTGAGTTCGCCCAGCGCGCGGTTGGCGGCTTCGAGCAACACGTTGATCCGGGCGTCTTCCCAGTGCCAGTCATGATTGACCAGGGTTGGCTCAAAGCTCTTGTATTGCAGCCGCTGCTGCCAGCGGCCCGGTTTGAAGCCCTCGAATTTCATGCGACGGCTCCTGCCTGCGCCAGCATCTTGGCAAACTCGTTTTCCACCTTGATTGCAAAGTCCTCCTGCATCTGGAACACGTCGGTGAACTCGGCGAAGGCCCAGCGTCCGTAGGTGCCGAGGTGATTGACGCCAGGCACCCAATAGGTGTCCATGGTCGATTTCTTTTCCTTGGCGTCTTCTCGCCGGTAGCCCTTGATCTCGACGACGAGGCGCAACAGGTCGTCCGGCTCCTTGCCGTCGTCGACCAGCACGATGAAGTCGGGCAGGTACTTGCGCGTTTCCGAGCCGTAGCGGTAGGGCACCTCGAAGCCGAGGCCGTGGTTCTTGACGTAGGCGCGCACCTTGGGCTGCGCTTCGGCGACGTGGCAGAATTCAGCCTCCCAGTCGCTGTCGAGCACCACCCAGTTGATATGGCAGTGCCTGGAACTGGTCTCCCAGCGGTCGAGCTTGGAGGTGTTGAAGCGCACATGCCGCGTCGAGCCGCTGGGGTTGTAGGGGTCGAGCAGGGCCTTGATGGGTCGCTCGCCAAGAAACTGCCGGGTGATGGCGGCGGTGATTTTCTCGCAGGCCAAGTCGGCCAGTTGCAGATACAGGAGTTGCGCGGGATAGGCACCGCCCTTGCATTCCAGATGCTGGTCGAGCCATTCCTTGGTGATGCGCTTGAGTTGACCGAACAGGTGCAGCTTGGTCAACTCGTAAAGTACGGTGGACACACGGATGTCGCCCAGGTGCTTGACGGTCAAAGTGACCCCCTCGCCGATGATACCTTCGTTGCGTGTTTCGCAAGGACCAACCAAATCGGGCGTCAGGGTCAGCGTCGAATCCTCGTTGAAGTTGGCCTGCAAGCGCTCTTCCGGCAACTCGGCGCGATAGCCTTCGACACGCGGGAAGGTGATTTCGAGGGCGTCGCGGTCGGGGCGAATGGCCTTGACCTGCACCGTTTCACGTGGCGGCTGCGGCTTGGCGATGACGGGCTTGGCGGTGAAGTCGAAGGGGATGCCGAAGACGTCGGCGTATTCGACGTTGAACTGGCCTTCCTCGTTGAGTTCGTAGGATTGGCGGCGCAACGCGCGACCGATCACCTGTTCGCACAGCAGTTGCGTGCCGAAGGCGCGAATGCCGAGCACGTGGGTCACCGTGTTGGCGTCCCAGCCTTCGGTGAGCATCGACACCGACACCACGCAGCGGATCGAGCCGCCGAGCTGCCCGGCCTTGCCGACGGTGTTCATGACTTCGCGCAGCAGTTCCTGATCGGTGAGGTGGTCGCCGGCGCGGGCATCGCCGGTACGCTCGACGATCTCGCGGCGGAAGCGCTCGATCTCGTCGGCGGCCATGTCGTGGAACTTGTCGTCCAGCGCGTCACCGGCTTCAAGCTGTTCGCTGTCGATCAGCAGGGTGTTGGGGCGCGGCAGCGGGTTGCCTGTGGTTTCGTCGAAGTTGCGGAACAACGGCAGGCGGCCGTTTTCCAGTGTCGAGGTGCCATCGTCGTTCTTGCGCTGGAAACCGGAAATGAAGTCGTAAACGAGCTTCGAGATGGCGGTGTTCTGGCAGACCACGATGAAGCACGGCGGCACCCTGATACCGGCGTCCTGCCACAGCTTGAAGGTCTTTTCGTAGTGACCGTAGAGTGCTTGAAGGGCGGTCTGCAGCCGGGTCGGCAGTTTGAGCGGGTCGAGTTCCTGATTCGAGCCGCGCCCTTTCTTGGGCATGTCCTTGCGGATGTTCTCCCACAGGTTGCGGAATACCGGCAATTCGTCGCCGGGGATGTTTTCCGCCACCGGCACGCGCGGCAACTTGACGATGCCGCACTCGATGGCATCCATCAGCGAAAAGTCGCTCATCGTCCAGGGGAACAGCGTGCCTTCGGCGTAGCCCGAGCCGCGCAGGAAAAACGGCGTAGCCGAGAGGTCGATCACTCGGGACAGGCCAAGCTTGCGGTTGACGGCCTCGAGGCCGGAAATCCAGAGGCGTGCGGCTTCGTTGTCCTTTTTCGCCTGCGCCTTGGCGTCCCTCAAATCCTGCCCCGTCAGCGGATTTCCGCTGCCGTCAACAAACTCCAAGTCATCGGCAGGTTTTTCGCGGTAGCAGTGGTGCGCTTCGTCGTTGATGGCCAGGATGTTTTTGATGCCCATCAGGTCGGGCATGACACGTTGAAGCATCTGGCCTTCGGTTTCGGTGGTGGCAATCTCGTCGCCGGTGCGGCCCTTGAGCAGTTGCCGGCCGCCCTTGGAAATGTCGATGCGTTCGCGCAGTTTGAAGGCGTGGTAGTTGGTGATGACGATCTTGGCGCGGCCCATGTCGTCGAGCAGGTCGCTCGGCACCAGTTCGCGTTCCTTGTAGTAGCTGTCGGGGTCGTTCGGCTGAAGAACGCGCAGCCGGTCCTTGATGGTGAGGCCCGGCGCGCAGATCAGGAATCCGCGTGTGAATTGCTTGGCTGAAGGGCGACGCACCGCGTTGATGGTCTGCCAGGCGATCAACATGGCCATGACCGTCGTCTTGCCCGCCCCCGTGGCCAGTTTGAGCGCCAAGCGCATCAACTCGGGGCTGGCGTCCTTGTTGGCCGCCGTCAGATGGTCGAGAAGGCGCTTATGTTGCCTGGCGTGCCTGGTGCCGGGGGCAACCTCGGTCAACCAGATCGCGGTTTCGACAGCCTCGACCTGACAGAAGAAAGGCCGGACGCCGCTGAATCCGTGATGACGCCAATGCTGGAGCAGTCGCGCCGTTTCGGGGGTGACTTGCCATTGGCTCGGATTCGGGAGCGCACGCCACGTGTCGACGTGATTCCGCACCTCGTTGATGATCGAGGTCGGGTCGTACTGCTGCGCCTTGGTGGATAAGCCCTCACCCTCGTCGAAGAGGAAGCTTTCCTGTTTGGGCGTCGTTTTCTGCTTCTTTGGTTTGGGTATCGGGGTGATGAACTCGGCGCGGCGACGCGATTCCAGAATCTGCTGTGTCGGCTGGCCAGAAGCGTCCAACTCCCAGTGCCGCGAAGGCCGCGCATACGGTGAGTTCAGAATCGGGTGATTGAAGAAAGGGTTCGACATGGCGAGGGCCTACAGGTGAGCGCGTATGTTGTTGTTTTTTGCGACAGCTGGGCATTGTCCGCCAAATGCCCGGCGACAGCCATCCATCCATTATCCCTCTTCGATGTTTCTCCCCAACAGAGTTGGCTTCGATTCTTTGCTCGGAGAGCACGATTTTTCTGCGCGCTATTCCGCAAGCACGGGTTGTTGCGGATCGGCGGCAACCATGTCATTTGCCCGCCGGTTTCTGGGGTGTCACGCCGATGTGCCACTTGCTGAACCCGCCATGGACGACCTGCGCAATCTTGCCCCTCTCGTCGGGCGCCTGATGCAACGGCAGTCAGAGGCAAAAGTGGAAGCTGAGCGGCTCCTTGGGGTGTTTAATGTGAAAGTCGCGTCAGCGACTCACGAATCTCCCCTCCCCCCCTCGCGGGGGAGGGGTCGGGGGAGAGGGAAGCGGTCATGACTTTCATGATCGGGGGTGCCTGGAAAAGTCATGACCGTTAGCCGGGAAATAACGGAATGAAGACTGCTCGCGATATGGCGATCCACCGTGACGACGCTGCGCCTGCCATGAGGGAAGAGCATATAATGTCGGGCACCTGCTTTTTCTCCCGGACGTCCTGTTGTCTACTGCCCTCCGCTGGTTGATCTATCCGATCGTGGTCGTTCTCGGAATTGCGGCGATCGCCATTGCGATGGTGGTCATCATCCTCAGTCTGACCTACCCGAACCTGCCCTCACTGGAGATTCTGACCGACTATCGGCCGAAGATCCCGCTACGGGTATACACCGCGGATGACTATCTGCTCGGCGAGTTCGGTGAGGAGCGCCGCGCCATCGTCCGCATCCAGGACGTTCCGGCGATCATGAAACAAGCCATCCTGGCGGCAGAGGACGAGCGCTTTTATCAGCATGGCGGCGTCGATACGCTGGGCGTCCTGCGTGCGCTGCACGCCAACCTGCTGAGTGGCGGCAAGCGCCAGGGCGCATCGACGATCACCCAGCAAGTGGCCAAGAACTTCTTCCTTTCATCGGAAAAAACTTACACCCGCAAACTCTACGAAGCACTGCTGGCGTTCAAGATCGAAAGCAATCTCGGCAAGGACCAGATCTTCGAACTGTACATCAACCAGATCTTTCTCGGACAGCGCGCCTACGGTTTCGCCGCTGCCGCGCATATCTATTTTGGCAAACCGCTCGCCGACCTGACCGTCGCCGAAGTCGCCATGCTTGCCGGACTACCGAAAGCACCCTCCGCTTACAACCCGGTGGTCAATCCAAAGCGTGCCCGCATCCGCCAGCAATATGTCCTGCACCGGATGAACGAGCTCGGCTTCATCACCGACGAGCAGTACCAGGCTGCGCTCAATCAGGCCCTAGTCATTCGACGCGACGTCAGTGAAACGCCGATGCACGCCGAGTTTGTCACCGAAATGGCCCGTCAGATTGCCGCCGAGCGTTTCCCCGATGACGTCTATACGCGCGGCCTGCGTGTGTACACAACGATCCTCAAGGATGATCAGGAAGCGGCTTATCTCAGCGTTCGCCGCGGGGTGATGGACTACGACCGCAGGCATGGCTACCGCGGTGCCGAGGCTTACGTCGACATCGACGGGATCAAGTCGGAGCAAGACGAAGCCCTGGATGAATTGCTGCTGGATTTCCACGATCCGGACGACCTGCACCCGGCCATCGTGCTGCAGGCCGACACCCGAAAGATTCGTGCCTATCGCCGTGGCGGCGAAGTGGTCACCATCAGCGGCGACGGCCTGAAGTTTGCGGCCCGGATGATTGACGAGAAAGCACCGCCCAACAAACGCTTGCGTCGTGGTGCGATCATTCGTGTTCAAACTGATGAGAAGAACAACTGGCGTATCGTGCAGATGCCGGAAGTGGAAGCCGCTTTCCTGGCCGCCGATCCTCACGATGGTGCGATCCGCGCGCTGGTGGGCGGTTTCGACTTCAACCGCAACAAGTTCAATCATGCCACGCAGGCATGGCGACAACCCGGATCGAGCTTCAAGCCCTTCATTTATTCGGCAGCACTGGAAAAGGGTTTCACCCCCGCGTCCGTAATCAATGACGAACCCATCAGTTTCCCCTCTGCCGTGACCGGCAGCCAGGCCTGGGAACCCAAAAACTACGACGGCAGGTACGAAGGCCCGATACGCATGCGCACCGCGCTGGCCAAGTCGAAGAACATGGTCTCGATCCGGCTTCTGCAGGCGAGCGGCGTACACTTTGTCCAGGACTACGTGACCCGATTCGGCTTCGCGGCCAACAAACATCCGCCCTACCTGACCATGGCCCTGGGTGCAGGCTCGGTGACACCCTGGGAAATGGTCACCGCCTACGCCGTTTTTGCCAACGGCGGCTATCGCATTCGACCCTATGTCGTGCGCGAGATCCAGAATGACAAGGGGCAGGTGCTGGCGCGCGCCGAACCGATCACCGCCGGCGAGGAAAGCCTGCGCGCGATCGACCCGCGCAACGCTTACCTGATGGACAGCATGCTGCGTGACGTCACCATTTATGGAACGGCCGCGCGTGCTTCGGCGACGCTGAAGCGTCGGGATCTCGCAGGCAAGACGGGCACCACCAATGAACACGTCGATGCCTGGTTCTGCGGCTACCAGCAAACGGTCGTCGGCTGTTCGTGGATTGGCTTCGATCAGCCGCGCAGCATGGGTGCGGGTGAGACCGGTGGAACGGCCGCTCTGCCGGCCTGGATCAGCTATATGGCCAGGGCGCTCAAGGATGCTCCGGAGGCTTTCCTCCCGGCGCCCGAAGGACTCGTCTCGGTGGCTTCACCGGGAGGAGGCAGCAAGGGCCCGGCCGAGGAACTGTTCTATCAGGAGAACGCGCCAGACGAACTGGAACCTGCACCCCCCGTCGACCCAAGCAGCAAGCCGGAGGACTGACCGGCTCCCGTCAGTGGAAGAGAGGAGCCCTTTCGATCATGCCGATGAAAATCGCGTGTGCGACTCACGAATCTCCCCCTCTCCGCTCGCGGGGGAACAACTGTGCACTACTTCCTTCCTCCCGCAGCGCCAGATCGGCGACACTTCTCTCAAGAGGTCGAGCCTTCATTGGCTGACCTTTCAGCCTTGGCGGGAGCAGCGGGCGCCCAGTCAACTGATCAGCCGCTGCGAATCAGGCCCGCCTGTCCGGAGCGAGAGTCGGGCGAACATGGAGGTCGCAATGAAAGTGATGATGGTGGTCGAAGACGATGGTTGCGCACTGCTGATCCGGCCGGAGGATGATGAGGGCCGGGCACTGCTGGCCGCTTTTGGAGTGGTTGGCGAATTCAAGACCCGGATCGGCAGTTCGACGGAGTTACCTGGCGTGTCCGCAGCACAGGTCGCCGCAATCTATGAGGGGGCGCCCGCCACTCTCGATTGAAGAGAACCCCGGAAGGCCCGACCCTTCCGGATGGGGGGACGATGATGCCGTCAGCACTGCAGTCGCCCGCCACCCCCATTGCCAGCAGCCTGCCAGGCTGATCCGGGCAACGTGTTACACTCCGGCGTCAGAATTTCCGGCACGGCCCAAGAATGCCCTCCGCGAATACCCCGCCTGTTTCCTCATTGCGTATCTATTTCCGGCTGCTAGGCTATCTGCGCCCTTTGCTCGGCCTGTTTCTGATCAGCCTGCTGGGTTACCTGATGTTCGCCTCATCGTCACCGATGATGGCTGCCATTCTGAAGTATTTCGTCGATGGACTGAATGCACCCAGCGGCGCGACGCAACTGACCGTCCCGCTGCTCGGCGAGATCGACCTGATCTACGGCATGCCCCTGCTGCTGGTGATTGTCGTCACCTGGCAGGGAATCGGCTCTTTTCTCGGCTCCTACTACCTGGCAAGAGTTTCTCTGGGACTGATCGACGATCTGCGGCGAGCCCTTTTCGACGGCCTGTTGCACCTGCCGAACGCCTATTTCGACCAGCACAACTCCGGGCATCTGATCTCGCGCATCACCTACGACGTGACGATGGTTACCGGCGCGGCCACCGAGGCCGTCAAGGTGGTCATACGCGAAGGAATGACGGTCATCTTCCTGTTTGCTTATCTGTTATGGATGAACTGGAAACTGACCCTGGTACTGGTCGCCATCCTGCCGGTCATCGCCCTGATGGTCAGCCGCGCCAGCCGCAAATTTCGCAAGCAGAGCAGGAAAATACAGGCCGCCATGGGCGACCTGACGCATATCGCGTCGGAAACCATCCAGGGCTACCGGGTGGTGCGCAGTTTCGGCGGCGAGGACTATGAATCGGCACGCTTCCGGGCGGCAAGCGCGGACAACACCACCAAGCAGTTGCGCATGGTCAAGACGGTTGCCGGCTACACGCCGGCGCTGCAGTTTGTCACCTTCAGCACGATGGCCGTGCTGCTGATACTGGTCCTGTTGCTGCGCGGCGATTCTTCAGCCGGCGACCTGGTCGCTTACATCACCGCAGCCGGCATGTTGCCGAAGCCGATTCGTCAGTTATCCGAAGTCAGCGCGACGATTCAGAAGGGTCTTGCGGGTGCCGAGAGCATTTTCGCCCAACTTGATGAAGCCCCGGAACCGGATCATGGCCTCGTCGAAAGGGATCGCGTCAGTGGTCATCTGCAGATCAAGGACCTTTCTTTCGTCTATGCCGGGACGACGCAGTGCGTGCTTGACGGAGTCAGCCTTTCAGTCACGCCAGGGCAGATGGTGGCGCTGGTCGGACGCTCGGGAAGTGGCAAGACGACCCTGGCCAACCTGATTCCCCGCTTCTATCGCCACGACTCCGGTCAAATCCTGATCGACGGTGTCGACGTCGAGGACTACACCTTGCGCAACCTGCGCCGGCACATTGCGCTGGTGACCCAACAGGTGGTGCTGTTCAACGACACCATCGCCAGCAACATCGCCTACGGCGGCCTTTCGACCGCGCCGCGGGCGGCGATCGTAAAGGCCGCCGAGGCAGCCTTCGCGAGCGAGTTCATTGACCGCCTGCCGGACGGCTACGACACGCTGATCGGTGAAAACGGCGTGATGCTGTCGGGTGGGCAGCGCCAGCGCCTGGCGATTGCCCGGGCACTGCTCAAGGATGCACCGATCCTGATTCTCGACGAAGCCACCTCGGCGCTCGATACCGAATCGGAACGTCACATCCAGGACGCCCTCGATCGGGTGATGGCCGGGCGGACGACACTGGTCATCGCGCACCGCCTGTCGACCGTCGAAAAGGCCGACCAAATCCTGGTCATGGAACAAGGGCGCATCGTCGAACGTGGCACCCACCCGGAGTTGCTGGCCGCCAACGGCCACTATGCACGCCTGCACGCCATGCAGTTTCAGGACGATGCGGCATTAGCCAACGAAAAAACTCCAGAGAGCCCAGAGGAATAAACCGTCAGCCATGGAGCCCTTCTTGCGAAAGTTAACTTGATGAAAACGAGCCGAGCACCCAACACCGACACGGTGGGAGAAGCACTCAACACCGAAGGCTTCCAGATGATTCAGGATCTCACCCGCGAATTGGCGGGTGACTTTGCCTTTCCCACGTGCTTCGAAGCAGCCTTCCGCCTGCGCCAGGCATTGCAGAACCCGGATCTGCCGATTTCTCGAATCAGCAACATCGTCAGCGGCGAGCCCCTGGTTGCCGCCAAGCTGATGCAGTTGGCCAATTCAGCCCTCTACAAAGCCCACCACGCGCCGGTCATGGATCTCAAAGCCGCCATCGGTCGCCTGGGCATCGACATGGTACGTACCACAGCCCTGGCCATCGCCATGCGCCAGTTCATCCGTTCCAAGGAAATCCTGGTCTTCAACGACCTCGCTCTCGCGCTCTGGGAGCATTCGCTTAAAACCGCTGCGGGGGCTCGCATTCTGGCCCGCAACCAAACGCTGATCAACCAGGATGAAGCTCTGCTGGCTGGCCTGGTCCACAACCTCGGAGCCTTCTTTTTGCTTGGCCGCGCAGCCCGGTACGCGAAATTGCGCGCCAACCCGATGTCCGTGCAGCAACTCATCGCACAGTGGCATGAAAACATTGGGGTCACGCTGCTCAGCGCCCTTGGCATCCCTGGGGAAATCGTCGACGCCACCGTGGATCACAGTCAGCCGTGGTTGGTCCCGGAAACGGTCCTGACCTTGGCAGACATTGTCTATATCGGCAATATCCTCGCCGATGCCCATGTTGAATGGCTTCATCAGGATTTCGACCCTGAGGGAGGCGGCTTCGAAGTCGTCCGCAAGATCTTTGGTGGAATCCTGTCGGAAATCGAATCCGATGCCCAGGCAATGCAGGTCATCTATCGATAAGACCGGTTGCGATGCTGAAGATCCGAGCAGCACCGACCCAAAGGGTTGATTTCCGGCCAGCAAGGAGGAATCCGGTTCAACCTCTCTGTCCAGGGCCTGAAATCCTGCCGACGCCGGATGGCGGCCATTGAATCAAGCCGCCGGCAGGTGATCGTCAAGCCAGCGCCGGAGAATCGAAGCAGCCGGCCAATTGCGCAACAGGCGGGCACGATCACGCCGCCAGGCATGCCTATGCGCCACCGGCAAGTGATGCTGAACGACCGCGTCAAGATCGATGAGCAGAATGCGTCCGGCATCCCACAGCAGGTTCGTCGCCTTGAGATCACCGTGGCTGATGCGCTGCCGGTGCATCGCCTCGAACAAATTCAGCATGGCCCGCGCCTCGTCCGCAGGAGGTGCCTGGTCGGGAGAGAGGTGTGCCAGCAGATTCGGCCCCGGGCAATATTCGCAGACCAGCCAGGCGCGCCGGCGTAGTGGCCCACAACGTTCCTCGATCAGCGCCAGTGGTGCCGGCGTCGGAATCCCGAGAAACTGCAGCCGATGCCCTTCCTGCCAGGAATGCCAGGCCCGGCTTGGGCGCCACAGGCGGCCGAGCGCGTGCCTCAGCCCCTTGAGGTTGTAGCGTTTGATCAGCAGCACCCGGTCGCCGACGAGCACGCGGGTGACCGTGCAAGTGCCACCGTCCTTCAAGGTCTGGCCAGCGCTGATCGCGCAGTCCGGAGCAGCCAGCAGCGGCGCCAGCGCTTCGGCATCCTGACGCAGCACAGCGCAGAAGCGAGTGAAGCCCTGCTCGACAGCGAATAAGGTGCAATCGCGAACGGTCTTGGCCAGAAAGTCACGCAAACGCCAAGCCCTGACGCGCGCGATCTGGCCGCGCAAGACCGGCAGATCGAGCGACACCGCCCCCGCTCCAGCCCGATAAGCCGGCAACAGCACCGCCAACCGATCTTCCCATTCGACCGGCAACTGTGCCAGCAACACGGCCAGATTGGCACAGGCGTCCACCATCGGCAGCGCTTGTGGCCGACTGACGATGCGCACCGCATCGCCGTCGATGACCAGCAAGCGACCGTCGTGGCGCAGAAAATTCGCCAGATGCAGGTCGTCCTGCACCAACCCGGCGGCGTGCAGACGCCCGACCATGGTCAACGCCGGTGCCAGGATCGACAGCGCTTCGTCGTCAGCAGCGGCGCGCCCGGCAACGCGTGCCCAGCCTTCGGCCAGGCTCTCGGCCGAATCAAGAAAGTCCGTCAACAGGGCATGACCGCCACCGGCGATCGGCATGGCAGCGACCAGTGCCGGCGTCGGCACGCCGGCGAGAACGAGAGCTTCGAGGCCTGCGCGTTCCTGTCGCCAGTGCTTTTCGCTGCGACGCCCGATGAACAGCTTGGCAAGTACCCGCTGGCCGGCCAGTTCGGCCTCGCCGACCAGGCGCTTGCCGGGCAGCACGCGCAACAGGCGGCGCATGTCGAGCTGACGCCCATCGGCGAGCGCCACCCGAAAAGGCAGCGTCGGATGGCGGCCAGCGGTCTGCAGGGTGCTGGCCAGGGTCAGTGCATCCAGAGTCATCGTTGCTCAAACAGGCCAGGCGTCATGGGCAGGGTCGGCGGGGCAGGCGCCGCCTACTCGCGACCCGCAAAAAAGCGCACGATCTTGCCGATACGCTGGCGATCTTCGTCAGTCAACCGGCGCTGCTGCCGGTAGTCCAGATAGAAACGCAGGCGCTGGCTGCGCGACAGGCGCCGCCTGGCTAGTTTATCGAGGCAGGCAAGATCCTTGATGATCCGATATTCGAGGATTGCACCACGGTAGTAACCGCCGCTTGGGCAATCGATCAGATAGACCTTTGGCGAAAGTCCGCCAGTGACCAGGAGATTGCGCCATTTCAGATCGTTGTGCGCGAAGCGCGCAGCATGTAGCGTGCGCGCGATCCTGGCGATCTGTCGCGACACCTGTGCGACCCAGTGGCAATCGGACAGACGCGGGTCGTCCAGAGCGTTCATCCGCGCCAGATCAAGGGTGTCGAGAATTTCCTCGGTCACCAGCGCACCCCGAATGAACGCCCCGGCGCGGCGCTCGAGACCATAGGCGACCAGCGTCGCGGTTGGAATTCCCCAGGCCTGAAAAGCCAGCAGATTCTGCCACTCGGCACGTACCCGCGGCGGACCGAACCAGCGCCGCAAGCCGAACCAGCGCCGCCGGTGGTTCTTGCCGGTGCCGCTGTAGCGCTTGACGTAGTAGCGCCGGCCTCCGGCGCTAACGCGCAGTACGCAGCTCAAAGAGTCATGGGCAATCAAGTCGCCTTCAAGCGCAAAAACGCGATCGATGTCACCGAAAACGGTGGCGACGGCGCTGGCAGCGTACTCGGGATTCAGAGACCAGTGGATCATGTCATTTCCCCGGCAGCCGACTTGCGTGCAAAACGCGTCTGCAAACGTTGCTGTTCGCTCGCCAGCGAGGCGAGCAACGGGGCCTCCTCGCGCAGCAACAGGCGTAGCGGCCGAACAAAATACGCGACCAGAAAGCGCAACAGGTCACGTTGCGTGAGGCCGATGTCGAGTACCGAAAAATAGAGCGCGGCAAGGTCCTTGTCGCGCCAGCGGCGTGGTGTTCTGGCCCGGAGCTGGGCGCGGTGCAGATCGATCAGCGACAGCCTGAAGCTCTCCGGCGTCGGCTTCGGGTCGAGGTGCAAAAGGAAGTGGCAAAGATAGAGGTCGCGATGGTTAACACCCCCCTGGTGCATCCGCCTCACGGCATCGGCCACACGCCGGATCAGCGCACGTTTCAGGCGAACCGCAGGGGGATTGTTCGCCCAGCCGAGACAGTAGTCCTCGAGACTGATTGTCGGCGCCAGTTCCTCGGTCACGATGAACGAATGTTGCCGCGCCGGATTGCTGCCACGCCGACCGAAGGCGACGGCATGCATGCTGTCGATGCCGAGTTCCTGCAACCGCCGGATCGCCCGCCACTCGTTCCGTGCGCCGAGTACCGGCCAACGCAGCGAAAGGAGATTCTTGAAAATCTCCCCCCAACCGATGCCGCGGTGGATCTTGACGAAATAGCCACGGCCTGCAACCTCGCTGCGCAAGGTGCGGCGCCCCTCCAGTTCGCGAAACACCTGGCCTTCGAGCGCCTCAACGGCGACGAAAGGGTCCTCGCCTGCCCACAGCGAGCGAAAGGGTTCTTCAAGAAACCACTCGTCAGTGCTCATCGCCGGTTTTTCAGGATGATCTCGGCCGCCCGTTCGGCATTGCTGTAGATGTCGGCCTGCTCGGCAAAAGCCAGGCCGTTTTGCTGCCAACGCCGGCGCGCCGGCGGGTCATCGAGCATCCGCGCCAGGGATCGATCGAGGCATACTTGCTCGAAAGGCTCGGGAACGACCAGACCGGCGTCAGCTTCGGCAATGTAATGCGCGTAACCGCAAACGGCAGTGGTCAACACCGGCAGGCCGGCAACCACCGCTTCGAGCAGCACCGTGCCGGTGTTCTCGTGATAGGCGGGATGAATCAGCAAGTCGGCGCCGAGCAGAAAACGCGGAATGTCGCTGCGCCCGCGCAGGATGCTGACACGCTCGGCCAGTCCGAGGGCACGCGCCTGACCCAGGAAGAGTCGGGCATCGTCATCACCGATGGCAATCAGCCGGCAACGGCCGCGAAGCACGGGCGGCAAGGCGGCGAGTGCCTTCAGGCTGCGGTCGAGCCCCTTGGTCTTGAAGCCGGAACCGATCTGCAGCAACAACAGATCTTCCTCCTGCAGAGCGAATTCGTCGCGGAATTCGGCCCGGATTGCCGGGGCATCGGCTGGCGCCCGCCGATCCCGGGCGATGCCTGGCGGCAGCAGATGGAAGCGTGCATCGGGGGTGCCGTAGTGCTTCTGGAAGAGTGGTTTCTGCCGCGGTGAAATCAGCAGAATCTCGGTTTGGCCAGGCGCTGCAAAAACCGCACGCTCGTAAGCCGAGAAATGGCGGTAACGCGCCGTCATCCGGTAGAATGGATTGCGCAGCATGCGCGTCCTGGCCTGGTCTTCATAACAGGGGTCGGCAGCAAAATAGAGGTCGAGGCCCGGCATCTTGTTGAAGCCAACGACCCGGTCGGCCGGATTTTTTGCCAGATCGACCCCGACCCAGGAACTGAACTTCGCATAGCGGCGAGGATTGGTCAAGGCTCGCACCGGCACCCGCAGCACCTCGAAACCGTCCGGGATATCGCCGCGCCATTCCAGCGTGTACACCCGAATGACATGGCCGCGCGCCTGGCAGGCAAGCGCAATGCGCAGGAAATCCCGTTGCAGGCCACCATACGGAAAGTATTTATACAGGCAGAAGGCAATCTGCATCAATTCCTGCCGGGTGTGAATGAAAGTGTCGGGAGGAGCCAATAGGCTCCCCTCTCCCCTCGCGGGGGAAGGGTTGGGGGAGAGGGGCATCGGTGCCCCCGCAGAGGCCAGCCGATCCGACTGACGACCTGGCCCTGTGCTTTCGCAAGGATTCGACGAATTCGTGTGCAACGATGGTCCCCTCTCCCCCAACCCCTCCCTCGGCCCGCGCTGCAGCGCGGGCCGGCTGCGGCGGCGCAGAGCCGTGCTCCGCGAAACCCCGCCTTCGCCCGCACAAGGGGGAGGGGCGATCACCGATGTCAAGCCTCTCCATCAAACAAAGCCTTTTGAGCAACACTTTCATTCGCCCCCATTCCTACCCGTGCCGTTGCTGCCCGCCACGTGTTGCGGCGCATCTTGGCCCACACCGGTCGGCGCCACCCCCGACGGCATGCTGCCACGACGCTGCTTGTAACGGTTGTAACCCCAGAGATACTGCCCTGGGCACTGGCGAATCAGATGTTCGATCTCGTGGTTGATCTGTTGCGCACGCTCCTCGATGGTCCCGCGGATCGGCTGCGTTGGTTCCTGCAGGCGAAAATGGTAACCGGCTCCCGCGGGCAGACGTTCGGCCCAGACCATGATCACGCTGGCACCGCTCTCGACCAGCCGTGCTGCCAGGGTCATCGTATAGGCCGGCCTGCCGAAGAAGTCGAGCCAACGACCTTCGCCCGCTTTGGGTGCCTGGTCGGGCAGCATGCCGACCGCTTCGCCGCGTTTGAGTGCCCTGATCAGACTGCGTACCCCGGACAGGTCGGCAGCCGCCAGGTGCAACTGGGAACGCGCCCGTCCGGCTTCGATCATGGCCTGCAGCCAGGCCTGCCGGGGTGGCCGGTAAAGAACCGTGATCGGCGCATGCGTCGACAGGTATTGCGCGGTGATCTCGAAACAGCCGAGATGAGGCGTCAGATAGAGGATCCCCTTGCCACGTCGGGAAGCAGCTTCCACCAGTTCCCAGCCCGATATCTCGATGACACGCGCCGCTGTCTCGGCGAGCGGTCGCAGCCAGATTCGTGCCAGTTCGAGCGCGCCCTTGCCGGCTTCGCCGATGGCCGCCGAGCGCATCCGGCGGGTTTCGTCTGCACCGAGTGCGAGCAGCATATTCTCGTGCATGTGCCGGCGATAAGTCGGCGACAGCAGCCAGGTCAGCCAGCCGAGGAACATGCCGAGCACATGCAGCCACGCCAGCGGCAGGTGGCTGAGAAGACGAAACAGGGTAATCACGCGCGAGTCCGGATGTGAAAAAGTTGGCAGCAGGCGGTCAGAACTTTTTGACCCGCCGAGAGAAGTAAAACTATAATTATCCATCCGCCGAGTTAATCAGGACAACTTGCAGGGCGGAGGAAGCTGCAAAAGCAGCCACCAAAATACTGCTAAAGCGTCGTCTGCTCATACCCCGGAGCCGGCCACGCAGAGCCGTCCCGGGGTTTTTCATTTGGAGCAGACCTAGCGTGAGCAAAGAGTTGAGCAAAGAATACCTTTTCACTTCGGAATCGGTTTCCGAAGGCCATCCGGACAAAGT
>NZ_JAZKUD010000080.1:0-18858 GCF_036625275.1 Accumulibacter sp. | reverse complement strand
GGCTTGGCTTACCAACACCCTGGAGAAACTCCCCTCTTGGCCGTATAGCCGCATCGACGAGTTGTTGCCTCTCAAAAAACCAGAGTGATTGTGCGCACCCAGAGGTGGGTGCGCTGAACGCTTACGGCCGAACGCCGCAGGCAAGCACTCGGCGACTTGGCGGCGGCGGTCAACGCCATTGGCTTCCCCAACGCTTCCCAATGGACGTACGACGATATCGAGTCACGCAGGTCGCGGCTTGCCGCGCTTTCGGGGCTTTACGACACCATCGGCCGGTTCGACGCAGAGCATCCGTGGTGGGGGTTCCAACCCAAGGCGCTAGCCCCATCCGACGATGAGACGATCGGCCGAATCGTTCTTCAAGCCCTGGAACAAGCTAGCAACGCCGATGTTGCCGCCGATGAGGCGGTTTCTTTATTCGGTCTCAGGGGGCAGTGCAGCGCGACGGTGGCCGGTAACCTCAGGACGGAGCTAGACCGAGTTCCCCCGATTTCCGAATCGGCCGATCCGTCCCTGTTGCACAACATGTTCAATCCGGATTCCGATCCTGAAGGTCAACGCAGTTCGAGGCTGCTGTCGGATGTGTCCGCCGGTGTCTCTAAAGCCCGCAGGCTTTTCGAGTCCGCCTCCCGGATGTTGTCCGATGGGGAGCGTCTGTCTCTGGAGGTGGTCCACGAAACCGAAATCCTGGCCCGTGGCAGATTGTCATCCGTATTGATCTCGTCCGAACTCAGCGAAGCCATTAAACTAACAGCGCGCTTTGAAAGGGTGCTGGAAACCTTTGTCATGATTTCCCAGGAGAGGACCGTCCCGTATGGGCCGGCGGGCAAACGCTCTCTGGAAGCTTTCCTCGCCAACTGCGCGAAAACCGCCGCGTTAGGGTTGGCACCCTTCACCATCAAGTCGCTAGAAAAGCGTGCGGCTGCGGTGATGCAAGCCACCGAAGTCCTTTCTGGTGCACTGGCCAGGGTGGATGCCATCGCTTCGCGCAAAGGGCTGTCTTTCGATTCGACGCCGGATTCCGTGGCCAAGTTAGCCGATCCTTCCGGGATTCAAGGGTTTCGCAAAGACGCGCGTATCGATGCCAAGACGCTTGACGAGGCTCGTCATCTGGTGGCGTTCCCGCTCGCCGACAAATCCATCCAAGACATTGAGCACCTGAAATCCCTTCTAGAGGCAGAAACATCCGCCTGCGCCGACGCGCTTGCGCGCTGCCGGGCGGCCGTGGAGCGGCTCGGGCTTGCTTTCGATTCGACGGAGCGCGCGGTCGCTGAAGCGCATGCCCTCTCGAAGATCGCTGCAGCGGCTCCCGAAGACCTGCTCGAATACAGGCGTCCGACATTCGGCTACGCGAGGACGACTGAACTTGTCGAAAGAATACGTTCGTCGATCGCCTTGGAGCACGATGCCAGAACTTCCCTAGATAGCCTGTTCTACCTGGATGCGCTGCCCCTCATCCCCGAGATGAGGTCGGCCGTGGCGACACTGCGTCGCAAGGATGGATTTTTCGCATTCATCGACGGGGAATGGCGTAAGTCGCGGCAGCTGCACGCCGGATTGTCCAAGGAAAAGCGTAAGGCCAGAGGAAAGCAGCGTGCGGACGAATTGGCAGCGTTAGTGGCATGGATTGAAGCCAAGGACGCGTTTGTTTCGGATTCTGAGCTCAAGGAATGCTTCGGTGCGCTTTTTTGTGGCTTGGGCACAGATTCGGAGAAAATCATTCGTCTCAATCAATGGTACCAGCGCGCCCGTGCCGCCCTGCTGGAATGCCCAGGACTGGTGGAGAAGGTCGATCTATCGAATCTGGCTTCCGAAAGGATTCTCGAACTCTCCGCCAAGGCTGCCGCTATCCAAGCGGACGTCAGACGGCTGACTGGAGCCGAGGCTACCGTGCGAAACATCCTCGGCGCGAATGTGGCTGGCTTTCGGGATGCCAAGGCCAAAGGATGGGACGATGGTTTGAAATGCCTCGGACGTGCCGTAGACAGTCTTGGGATCGTTGCGGAGTTTTTCTCCGGCCGCATGAACGGCAAGGAATTGTCCCCGAAGCAGGTTTTACGCCTCATGGAGGCACGTGCGGCGCTGGATGCGGCCGCTCCAGACCTGGCGCTACTGCTTCGTGGAAAGGATGTGGTGCGAGAGGCAGGAGGAGACGAGTTGGGAGGGCTCGCGGACTTAGTCGGAGGCAGATGGACGGAAGCGATCGCCTCAATTTCCACGATTGCGTCGCTTGTGACCGAGACGGTTGGACAAGCGCGTGCTTTCGCAGGCGAGGACGCGCCATTGTCGGTCGCCGAATCCTTTGCGAGAGCAAAAGCAGATCTTGATGATGCCTGGGGCAAGGTCACACACCTTCCGGCATGGAACCGCTTCGACGGCTGGCCAGCGCTGCGGGAAGCCGCAGAATCCGATGTCGTGATCGCAAGAAAAGTACTCGAAAGACTCGTTCCCTGCGCCAGAGTCGACGCCTCGCTCGAAGAGGTTCTCAGCGCCTTGTCGGAGGAGGCGGAGGCCCGAGCGATTCTCGACAGACTAGCCGGCTCCACGGACGTCCACAGGATACTTGGGGGCGCCTTCAAAGGGGCCGACACCAATCTGGATCAGCTGTCGCAAACTCATGCGTGGGGTGACGCCGTGTGCACTTTGGATCTGCCGATAGCGATTCGCAGACGCCTGCTCTCGGACGACGCGCGGAGTGTGCTCGAAACCTCCTGCCGCCTGTACAAGAATATTGACGCGGGTTGCCGCGGGGCCAAAGACGCCCTCGAAAGTCTCTCCGCCTACGGATCGTTCTCGTGGGAGGAATGGCAGCGGCAGGCTCGCTCGGAAGCTGCGCGCGACCTCCCATCGGAGATCAAAGGGAGGTTGGAGACTGCCCTTTACGTTCCGGGTTCCGTACTCCCTTGGTCGAAATACTTGTCGCTCAAGCAGCAGTGCGGGCAGGAGAGTCTGGCGGATTTCGTTGTCGCGCTCGAATCGGCTAAGATACCATCAGCGGCCTTGGCATCTGCATTCGAACTGGCCGCATATCAGTCCATCGGTCGATCCATCTACCAAACCTATCCTGAACTTTCCGGTTTCAACGGATCGGCCCACGAGAAAACCCGGTCGGACTATACGGCTCTCGACACCGAAATAGTCTCCCTGACCGGCTGCAACTTTGCCAGTCAGATTGGCGCCCGCGTTCCTCCTAAAGGCCAGCGTGGCGCCACTGTCGGCGAATACACTGAGATGCACCTGCTACGACGCGAAATCAACAAGCAGCGCCGGCACATACCCATTCGGCAGCTAGTGAAGCGGGCCGGGCGTGCCCTGCAGGAACTCAAGCCGTGCTTCATGATGGGACCCCTGTCAGTCGCCCAATACCTGGAACAGGGGGCGCTCCGGTTTGACCTGATCGTCATGGACGAGGCTTCTCAACTGCGACCGGAAGAGTCGCTTGGCGCCATTGCCCGCGGGTCACAATTGGTTGTGGTGGGCGATCCAAAACAATTGCCGCCGACGAGTTTCTTCGACCGCATGCTCGATTCAGGCGACGACGAAGAGGAAGACGATGCTCCGGCTGCCATCACCGGCATGGAAAGCATTTTGGACATCTGTCAGCAGTTGTTCACCCCAGTGCGCAGCCTCCGGTGGCACTACCGCTCGCATCACGAGTCACTGATCGCTTTTTCCAACCACCACTTCTACAAGAACCTGATCGTTTTCCCATCGCCCTACGCCAAGAATCCGGGACTCGGGGTGAAATACCGCTATGTAAGTCGCGGTTCATACAAAGACAGGCAGAATATTCCCGAGGCTCAGCGCTTGGTCGACGCGGTTCTTGATCACATGATGAAGTGGCCCGACGAGTCCCTAGGCGTGGTGACGCTAAACCAGACGCAGCGGGAACTGATCGAGGAATTACTCGACAAGAAGCTCAAGACTTTCCACGAAGGCACCAGCTTCATCGAACGCTGGGAAGCAGAAGGTTGGCCGTTCTTCATCAAGAACCTCGAAAACGTGCAGGGCGACGAACGCGACGTGATTTTCATTTCCACGACTTTCGGGAAGGCTCCGGGGACCGACAAAGTACGGCAGAACTTTGGCCCCATCAGCCGACCGGATGGATGGCGCCGACTCAACGTGCTCTTTACGCGGTCAAAACGCAGAATCGAGCTATTTACGTCTATGGCTCCGGAGGACATCATCGTCGACGAACGGACTCCGCAGGGAACCAAAGCGTTGCGCGATTACCTTGACTTCGCCAAACGCGGCGTGCTGGTTACGACAGACGATGGAGAGCGTCCACCAGACAGTGATTTCGAGGTATCTGTGGCTAACGTTATCAGGTCTCTCGGGTACGAGGTCAAACCGCAATTGGGCGTGGCTGGCTTCTTCATCGACATGGTCGTCCGCAACCCGGAGAGGCCCGGCGAGTTCCTGGCCGGCATCGAATGCGACGGGGCGACTTACCACAGCGGGTTCTCGGTGCGAGACCGTGACCGCATCCGGCAGCAGATTCTCGAGTCCCTCGGGTGGAAGGGGCGCATGCACAGAATCTGGTCCACGGACTGGTTTTACAACCCGCGCCGCGAAGCCGGAAGGCTTGTGGCATTCCTTGAGGAACGCCGCCGCCTCAGTCTGAACGAGCATCCAGTGGACCAGGAGGAAGAGGATGACTACGCCATAGAGACTAATGAGTCGAACGGAACCGAAGGGGCCATCGAGGCAGATGTGGTGGACGCGCTGTCGGCCTCGTCCAGCACGGATGATCTGTTCGTCGAGGTGGGCGATCACGTGACCTACTGCATGGTCGACTCCCCGAACGATCGGCACAGTGTCCGGATTGTGGAGAGCCCAGGCAATGCGAAAATGTACATCATCAACGAACATACGCCGCTGGCGGTGGCGCTGCTCGGACTTTCCACGGGCGATACCGGTGAACTGGATGTTCCCGGGCAGAAAGTGCGGCAGTTGCGCGTGCTCAAGATTCAGCGCCAAGAGGAGCTGCTAGCCTGATTACAGGGTCGTTCAGGCTGTTTTCCATAATGAGGCGCCTCAGAGGTTGTGAAAAAATCGAAGTTCCAGCGTAACTACTCAGGTACTCGCTCCGAGGAGTGCGGCTGGGTTTCAAGCGAAGCGTGGCTGGGGAACGTGCCCTTGGAAAGTGAGAGTGAGCGCATCGAAGAGGTTCTCGCCCTACTTGGAATGCTCGCGAAAAAACCTACACTTGTAGGCTCCCCTCCCCGCCTCCTCAAACCCGAACGATACGCACGCTGTCGGTGCTGCCGGCACGCGGTCCGGCCGAGCCGAAGACCAGTGCCACGAGATCGCCGTCGCGGACGATGCCAGCCGCGCGCGCAGCGGCCATCGAAAGTCGCAGCTGCTCGCCACGGTCGGCATTCTCGGCGATCAGCAGCGGCTGCACACCCCAGACCAGCGAGAGGCCACCCAGTACCGGCGTGCTGTGTGAAATGCCGGCAATCGGGACCGTCGGTCGGAATGCCGCGACGCGATGGGCGGTATCCCCGCTGCGCGTTGGGCAGAGGATTGCGGCCACACCGAGGTCTTCCGCTGCCTGCACCGCAGCGTGCGCTACCGCCCAGGCGACGCGGTCGGCGTCGGCGCCGACACTGGCGGCGGGATCGACGCGCTGACGCGGCCAGCCTTCGGCCGACTCGGCGACTTCGCTCATCATGCGCACGGCTTCATTCGGAAACAGGCCGACGGCGGTTTCTTCCGAAAGCATCAAGGCGTCGGTGCCATCGAGCACCGCATTGGCCACGTCGTTCACTTCGGCACGCGTCGGTAACGGTGAGCGGGTCATCGACTCGAGCATCTGGGTGGCGGTGATCACCGGTTTGCCTGCCAGGTTGCATAGACGGATGATTTCCTTCTGGAGCAAGGGCACTCGCCGCGCCGGCATCTGGATGCCGAGGTCGCCACGCGCAACCATGACCGCGTCGGCAGCGTTGATGATGCCAGGCAGGTTGTCAACCGCCATCGCCGTTTCGATCTTGGGCACCAGCGCCGGCCGCAGGCCACGCTTGGGAAGCATGCTGCGTACCCGTTCGACATCTTCGGCCCGGCGCACGAACGAGAGTCCGACAAAGTCGACCTTGGCGGCAATCGCCATCTCGAGTGCGCGTGCATCGCGCTCTGTAAACGGCTCGACGTGGCCCTCGGCACGCGGCAGGTGCATGCCTTTACGCGAGCGCAGCATGCCACCGCGAACGACTTCGGTGCGTACGTCGTTGCCGATCGATTCGAGCACGCGCAGGACGATCTCACCGTCGGCGAGGTAGATGTCGTCACCGTGACGCGCCCAATGCGCGAGGTCGGGCAGGGTCGTGGCGACATGCCTGGCATCCCCCCTGCCGTCGTCGCTGCCAGTGAGCATGAATTCCTGCCCAGCGATGAGTTCTACCGCATCGCCGAGCACCACACCGCTACGAATTTTTGGGCCAGGCAGGTCAACCAGCACCCCGACGCTGCGCCCAAGAATTTGCGCCAGCTCACGCACCTGACGAGCGTTTTTGCTGTGTGTTTGCATGTCGGCGTGCGCAGCGTTGAGCCGCACCACGTCGGCACCGGCTTCGAGCAACTGCCGCATGGACTCCGGTGAAGCGGTGGCTGGGCCAACCGTCGCCACAATCTTGGTTCGACGCATCAGGTCTCCTCAATCCTTTGCAAAAACGCGATTCTTCCGCATACCCATGCCTGAAATATTGATCCAGCGCAAGTTTCGCCGTGATGTGAGGGCATGGGCGCCCCCTCTCCCCCAGCCCCTCCCTCGCGAGGGGGAGGAGAGCCTATCGGTCACTCCCCATATTTTCATTCACCCCCTACCCCATTCCGGCGTACACACCGGAATGTGCCCGACCAAGAAGGATACGGTCATGACTTTCATGATCGGGGGGTGTCTGTAAAAGTCATGACCGTTAATGGGCGAGTCGCGTATGCGACTCACCAATCTCACCTCCCCTCGCGGGGGTGAAAGCGAGGTTTCGCAGAGCACTGCTCCGCACCGCCGTGGGGGCCGTGGGAAGAGTGAGTGTCAGGGCAACATTCTACCCTGGAGCGGTACGCTGCCCTGGAAACGCCATTCAGGCGGGAGAGGCGGCTTCTCCCTTTGGACCCTGAGGCCCTGCAGGACCCTTGGGACCCGCCGGTCCTTTGACTCCTGGTGCGCCCTGCGGCCCCATGGCGCCCTCGTTACCCTGGGGTCCGCTGGGACCCATCGGTCCGGGATCGCCTTTGGGACCAGCCGGACCAGGGTCGCCCTTGGGGCCGGCTGGTCCAGGCTTGCCCTGCGGTCCCGCTTCACCCCGCGGCCCCGGTTCGCCTGCTGGCCCTGCCGGCCCTTCCTTCAGACTCAGTTGTGCGAACTGCTCCTCCAACGCAGCGACGCGATCCTGCAAGGACTGCAATGGATCGACAGTTGCGGTCAGTGCCTGCTTGGCGTCCGCCTGGGCGGACTTTTTCTTTTTCGACAAGGTGGGTCTCCTCTCGTAATAGGATGCGCGGAGTCACGCGACCAATAAACTCCGGGCGTAGTAATACGCGCAAAGAAAAGGCCAGTCAATGGGCATATGATTTGGCATAGCGCCGTGATATCGTGAAAATTGCCGGAAAACCTCTCACAATGATGACTTTTCCAGCCCCCCCGATCATCAAAGTCATGACCGTCAGCCCCCGCGAGCCAGAAGGAGCGATTCATCGTCGCAGACACGGCTTCCACGTTAACGCAATTTCTGATCCACCCATCCTGTCAGCTCTGCACTCAAGGTTCCGGTAGCCCTGGCCATGTGCAGGGCATCACGCGCCTCGCTTGAACGTCCCTCGGCTTCCAACTCCAATGCCAGACCCAGCCACCAGCGGCCATCTCCGGGTGCCAGCCGGGTTGCCACCCGATAATGTTCGGCCGCTTCCTTGTGGCGCCCGAGCCGTTGCAGGACATGTGCCGTGACTCCCTGATAATCGGCGTTATTTTCTGCCGCCGGAAGCGAATGATGAAGCGTTTGCCAGGCGCCGGCGAGATCTCCGCGATCGATCTGCAGACGCGCCAGAGTCATTGCCCAGCCGACCTGCTCCGGCTGCCCGAGCAATCCTTCCTGCAGCACCTGCACCGCTTCATCCGGCCGTTTGGCTTCAAGCAGGAGCCTGACCAGCACCTGTCGGGATGCCGAATGAGACCCGTCCAGCCGCAGCACCTTATGCAATCCCTCCATGGCTTCCGCAAGCGATCCCTGATTGAGCAAGGCAATGGCCTTGCGATACTCAATCTCGGGACGGTCAGGTGATGAAACCAAGGGATCGGTTTTCTCGATAATCGGGATTCTGGCCGATCGGGTCGCCCCCTGCGGTGACAGCGACGGTAATGCAGGCATGGCCTGCTCGATGGCGGCAACCTTGCTGCGCTCAGCGGCGAATCCACTCTCTGGCACGGAGGCTGCAGGAGGTTTCGCTTCGCTCTGCTGCGCTGACAGCAATCCCGATGAGTCGGCGCTCCTCTGCGGGCGGCCATCCATTGCCGCCCATCCTGTCGGGACCGCCGGGCCGGCTTCAACGCCTTTCGGGGGTTCGGCCACCAGCGGTACAAGCGGCGGTGGAGAAGCCGCCGTCATCGCTGCCGGTGCGGGCGCAAACGGCGGTACCCCTGACGAGGGGAACGGCGCTGCCTGCCGCGTTTCCCAGAAATGAAAGGCCAACCCGCCGGCCAGAAAAGCCAGTAAAAGCATTCCCAGGAGCAGCGGCAGACGTGCAGCCGATGGCCTGGGCAGAGGACGCACGGCATTCGGCAGGGTGCCATCGACGCCCTGGGCCGCTCTGCGCGCATCAAGATCCTGCAGCATCTGGTTGAGCAGACTCATTGACATCTCATCGACATGATCATCCCCAAAACCACCCGACGCGGCGCGCGCCCTCGGTATCCCTGCGTGCCATCCGGATGTGGCGCACCTTGACCAGTTGGCGACCTTCGCCAAAAACCGACAGCAATGACTTGTGTGCCAGAATGTTGATCAGCCGTGGCGTTCCACCACTGGCCCGATACAGGGCTCGTATTGCCGCGAGGGTGAACAGACCCTCACCCCGGTAACCGGCGACCCGCAGGCGGTGCGCCAGATAGTTCCCGATCTCGCTGTTTTTCAGCCCCCCCAGGCGATAGTGAAAAGCAATCCGCTGGAGCAGTTGGCGTACTTCCGGACGGTGCAGCTTTTCATCCAGTTCCGGTTGACCGAAGAGGGCGATCTGCAACAGCTTGCGTTTTTCGGTCTCGAGGTTGGACAACAGGCGCAAGGCTTCCAGCGTTTCCAGCGGCATCGCCTGCGCTTCGTCGATGCAGACGACAACGCGCTTGTTCATTTGCGCATGCGCAAGCAGCAGATGGTTGATACGCCGTACCAGATGATACTGATCCAGGCCACCGGCATCGTCGATGCCCAATTCCTCGGCCAGCGCCAGGAACAGGGTATCCGGCGCCAGATTGGGATTGGGCAGATACGCACTCACCCAGCTTTCGTCGAGCGTCTGCAACAGCCGACGACCGAGCAAGGTCTTTCCGGTGCCGACCTCGCCGGTGATCTTGACGAACCCCTCGCCCGCATTCAGTGCCAACAGCAGGGTATTGAGCGCTTCCTGATGATGCTGGACCGAATAGACAAAGCCGGTATCCGGAGTGATCCCGAAGGGCAGCTCGGTAAAGCCGAAATGATTCAGGTACAAGGTCGGATCGGCAGTGACGACATCCTTACTGGCCGGTTTGTGGCCAGGCAAGGCGCGGATCAAGTTGCTGGATTCGACCCTGGGTCTCGATCAGGTCATCCTTCCACCCTGAATCGTTGCGGATGATCGTGGGCTTGATGAGAATGACCAGTTCGCGTTTCCTCAGATGGCTGTCACGCGTTCCGAACAACAATCCCCAGGTCGATGAAGTGGTCGTACCGGGAAAGCCGTTGGCATCCGACACCTGTTCCTGCTTCATCAGGCCGCCGATGGCGACGATGTTGCCGTCCTGCACCCGCACCACGCTGTCGGTTTCATTGACCGCACTGTTGGCCAGCGGCAGCGTAAACACGCCCAGCGTGCCGAGGTCGATGACTTTCTGCTTCTCCTTCACCAGGCTGATCGACGGGTGGATATGCAGGACGATATTGTTCTCGTCATCGATCTGAGGCGTCACATCCAGGGCGATGCCCGAGAAGAAAGGCTGCAGGGTGATGTTCGGCGTGGTTACGTTACTGTTTCCGGTCGAAGTGACCGTGGAACTCACGTTGGTGACAAAAAATTCGTCGACGCCGACCTTGAGCACCGCTTTCTGATTGTTGATGCTGGCAATTCGCGGGCTCGACAACACCTGAACATTGCCCTGGGTTTCCAGGAAATTCAGCAGCGCCGCAAAGTTGGCGCTCTGAAAGGCCAGTCCGAAAAACCCGTTTCCCAGTCTGGTCGTGGCAGCCACCCCGCCGGTCCCTGGCAGAACACCCACGCCATTGCCGAATATTGCCCCGACTCCGCTTTGCACGACATTCGACGCATCGAATCCTGCCCTGTTGGGGGTGTTCAGAACCGTTCCCGGCTGAACCGCACCATAGGCAAAACGGTTGTTGTTGCCACCAAAGTGGTTCCAGTTAACTCCGGACTGAAACTCCTGATTCAGTTCCACCTCGATGATCTTGGCTTCCAGCATCACCTGCCGCTCAACGATCAACTGGGTAATGCGCAGGAAATTCTCGACCGATCGAATCTCCGCAGGAAACGCCTTGACCAGAACCACCCCGGAACCGGGGCTGACAATCACTGCCCGTCCGTCCTGGGAACCGACCATGCTGGTCAGCGCATGGGTCAGATCATGCCAGAAGTCGCTGGTCTGTGTCGTCGAGATGTGGCTGCTCGGAGGCGTCGATCCTGGTCCCGTTCCTGACGTGCCCGCCGGTACGGCAGGCGCGGGGATGGCGGTAGCCGGATAGGCGGAACCGGTATTCTGTGGCTGAGTGGTGGCCACCGAGCTCGAGATCACCCGCAAGTCGGACTGCCCCTGACGTTTTCCGGCCAGATAGTTGATCCGGAAGATACGCGTCTGGATCGTGTTGGGCTGAATATAGATGCGTGTTCCCTGGAACTTGAACTCGTAACCATACAGCTCCCGCAATGTCTCCAGTGCTTCGCGAACCGTCACGTTTTTCAGGCGGACCGTCACATTGCCGCTCACCTCGGGTGATACCAGCATGCTGTAAGGCGTGTTGCTGACCAGCGCCATGAATACCTGACTGGCCGGCGCGTTGACCAGGGCCAGATCAAAACGCGGCTCGACGTTTTTCGCTGAATCAGGAAGTTCCATCTGCAATGGCGGCAACATCGCCTGACTCAACGCATCGTTAATCCCCTTCGATCGGGCACCCACAGCGCTCTGCATTTCCTGGCCGATCCGGTCGAAGGTGCTGCTGGCGCCAGGCGCTTTCTGGTTGATGGCGCAGCCGGCAAGCAGCAGGGCGACTGGCATGGCCAGCAGAATCGATCTGGATGTCACGGTTTGTTCCCACTCGGTGCACCCTGGGCAGCAGGCGCGGTGACTTTGGTCTTTTCGATGCCCGGTGTCAGCCACAAACGTTCGATGCCGGCCGGCCCCTCGAGAACGGCTTCCCATTCGGTCAGCCTGATCAGGCGACGCTCGCCGTACCGCTGGCCAAGCCTGACCTGCTGCCCCCCGATCAGGGCAACCGGTTTGCCCTGCTTCGGAATCATGACCGACTGCAGCAGCGGGCTAGTCACCTCCCCGGCCTCCGGGGTGTCCGCAGACAGCCCAGGTGGCGGACGTGTCGGGTCCGACAGCGCCTGTGCCAGCGCAGGAAAAACTGCCAGAAACGATGTCAACAGGACGACAAGGCGATTCATACGATCAGCCATGCCCGATCCAGACTGAGGGTGAATACGGTCAGCGTCAGCACCAGCCGGGGGTGCCGTTCGGCAGCAAGGGTGGCGCTGCTCCACAGCAATTTCCGCCTGACCTGCTCCAGCCGCTCAAGATACGCTGCCAACTGCAGATAGCTGCCTTCCAGTTTGATTTCGACGCCATGCTTGAAGAGAACGGCATGCCTCGGCTTGCCTGCCGACTTTGCCGCTTCGTTTTCCTCGGCCCTGTCCGTCTTGTCCAGCAATGGGGCAACCGGCAGAGTTTTCAGACTGAGCAGACGCAAGCCAGTGTGGTGCCCGAGCATCTCTTCCAGCAATCCGGGCATGCGCTGCGCCGGCACCAGCGAACTTTCCATGATTTCAAGGCGACCAGCCATTTCCCCCAGTTGTCTTCTCAGATCGTCGACTTCGGCACGGGCGATTGCATCCGGGTCCTGTGCGGACGACTGCAATGCCGCCATCTGCGCCTGCAGGCCGGATATCTGCGCGCGCTGTTCGGCGATATCGCGATCTGCCCGTTGCGAACGCTGCAGCGCCGGCTCGATGACCAGACTGTAGGCAAGCAGCACCATGCCACCGAGCACGGCAACCGCAATCAGCCAACGCTCGCGCCATTGCAGCGCATCATAGCGGCCAGTCAGTTTGAGCCATGGTTCCTTCATCGATTCACCGTTTCGTACCTGCCTCGGCATTGCCGACATTTGCCGAGCGAAGAACGAACTCGACCAAATGGGGCAATTTTGGAACCGGCCTGGACTGAACTTCCGCACGCAGGGATTTTTCAGACACCCGGGACTCGCCCGCCTGCTCCAGCGCCTGTTGCTCCGGATCAAGCTCCCGCATTTCCAGTGCCGCGAAATGACGCCCCTGAAATACCGGCTCGCTACTCAGGCGCTGTACATAAACCGGCAACTTCGCCGGATCAAGCAGGCGTCCCTGAATTTCGATTTCCCCGTTTCCCGTCACCCGAAATCCCGTGAGCCATAAATCGGTTTGCGATTGCCGCGCGAATCCGGTCATCAAACCGGAAAATCCATCGGTATTGCCCAGTTTGCCCGAATCCAGAACCTCGATGACTTCCCTGGAAGCGGCCAGCATGGCTTTCATGCTTTCCCGCTCATTGATCAGTCCCGGCGAGACCTGACGCTGCGCAAACAGCTTGCTCAATGCCTTCAATCTCTCCTGTTCTTCGGTCAACTGCTGCTGTGACGCCAAGGCAGCGGCCGATTTGCGGTTGGCTTCCGAGCGGACCCATAGCGACAGCGTCGTCGTCAGCACCAGCAAGGCCAGGACGCCAATCCCGAGATTGCGCCCTGTGGCCAGTTCGTGACGGGGTCGCAAGCGTGCTTCGTAGAGGTTGATCTGCTGACTCACGCCACCCCCTCTCCGGTACGCAATGCTGCACCAATCGCCAGGAGATGCTGTGCCTGGTACTGGAGGTTCTTCAGTTCCGGCACCGCCGGAAAATCCAGGACCGACGAGAGATCCATCTCCTTGAGCGGCACATACAGGTTTTCTCCCAGTTCTCCGGCAAGATTCTCGATCGGCGGATAGCTTGCCAGAATCAACCTGGAAATGGAAATCTGGCTGTACTGCCGGTCAAAATTGTCGAGGCTGCGCTGTAACTCAAGCACCAGACGCTCCTGCACGCGCGCCCGTTGATCGGCATCACGCCCGTTCAATTGCCCCGAATTCATCTCGCCGCGCCGCACGGCAACCAGCTCGCCCTGGAAGGTCAGCGTCAGCATCATGCCATTCTCGTCGATGCGGAGAAACGCCAGACCCCGGTTCTCATCTTCGAGCAGGGCCGCCACATTACGCTGTGCCAACTCGGGAATGTCCAGCGCATCCAGCGGTATCCGGGCTTCCTCAAACGCCCTGACCCGCGCGCGCACGGCCTGCTCGGCGGCGGAGACCACCAGAACGCTCGCCGCCCGCCCTGGTGGCAGACCCGCTCCTGGAATGTCGAGCATGTCGATGCAGGCACTCTCAACCGGATAACTCACCATTTCCTTGAGCGCCCAGCGCAAGGCATCCCTGCGCTCCTCTGCGGGCACCGGCGGTGCCTCAAGCTGCGAGACGGTGTACTCGCCTTCCCCCATCAAAGTCGTACAAACATAGGATTTGAGTTGCCGTGCCACGCGCAGACGCGGCAAAGCTTCGTGCAGGCCATTCTCAAAGGTGAAACAGTCGAGCAGCCTGACTTCCGGACGCGAATCCGGTTCGCGCACCACATGCGCAAGCGTCACCCCGCCGCCCTGCGGAAAGATGGCCAGCCAGCCTGGCTTGCGGCGTCTGAAGAGAAACGGAATGATCCTCTTGCCCTGCATATGATTTCGTCGAAATATACCGGCTAAGCTGCCCAATGACAATGAGTTCCGGCTAGCGCAAGCTCGCATCCGCCCCGATGGCAATGAAATTCACTCGATGAACACCTGAATCTGTCTTTCGACATAACCGGCATTGCCGACCGCCCCCCCCGCCGAAGCGGTGGAGGTCACCCAGAAAATCGTCCGGTTGCTTACGCCTTCCGTGTAAGTATTCGAGGTACAAGTCACCAACACCGTAAATCCGTCGGTAAACGCCGGTTGCCCTGGCGGGCACGCGTTGCTGGCGATGATCACCCCTGCCGCCCATTGCACACCGCCTTTGGCCGCCCAGTAGGCACGCGAACCCTGCACATCCTGCGCGGAAGCGAGCTGCTGCGTATTCGAGAAAGTGAGCATGAAAGCACCCAGAGCCGCCAGCACGACGAGCAGGAAGATCGCCGAGACGATGGTGAAACCGCCCTGAAAGACTGGCGCTGAACGGATTCGCCGGTTGTTCATGGCGTATTGTCCACATGGGTCTGGTGGTACAGAGGGATGGTCTCGCCCGAGGCTGCATCGGTGATCCCCAGGGAGATCGAGACAATCCCGAAGCGGCTCAGTCCGGTACTGACTCCGGGCGGATCATAAGTGAGACTGCAACTGCCAAGATGGTTTGCCAATACCGAAGAGGTCGCCCCGGCGACCATCGCCGCGCAGGTCGCCGGGGGTGTCCAGGCCGCACCCAGAACACGCGTATGCCTGGTCAGTGATCCGCCAGCGCATCGGAAAGAGACCACGTGCGAACCGGCCGGGATCACCTGGAATCGGCTTCCCGGCGATTGGCTGGGCAATTGCTTGCGGCCGAAGGGCGCTGCCGCCCCGGTTCCGACAAAGCTGATCGCGGTGGTGTTTGGCGTGCTGCCGGGTTCGGCCACTGCCGCCACCTGAATGGCGTTGATGCCGGTATAGGCATTGCCGCTGGCACTGCCGTCGTTGAACACCACCACGACATCGCCCGCGGCAATCCGGCTGTCGGCGGGCAAGGCGCTGTTCAGCCAGAGCATCTCGAAGCGATCGTCGATCGTCGTAAAGTCCAGCGGATCGCCATTCCCGGTCGTCCCGTCGACTTCGGCGCGATAGCGTGCGCCGATCTTGGTCGGAATGAATTCGATGCACGATCCGGACCCGTCTGCTGAAGTTCGCACGCTATTCGGCAAGGCCAGCCGAATGTCCCGGGCCATGCGCCGCACCGCCGTATCGGCGATGTCGGTCAGACCCGCCCGGCGTTCGGCATCCAGGTAGCCATCGACCGGTGTGCGGATGAACACCGCCACCATACCGGCAAGGATGCCCGTGATGACGATCACCACAATCGCCTCGATCAGCGTGAAGCCGCGATTGCTGGTGCGCGGGCCGTTCATGATCAGAAACCTGCGGCGCGATAGCCGAAAAGCGTGATTTCCTGCCCACCGCCCGTCACGGTCACCGCAACCCTTTGCATGGCAACCCCGCTGACGTTCACCGCGACCACGGCGACCGTTGCCGAAAGACTTGCGAGAGCAGGGATCGATGTCGCACCGAGCGTATCGACACCGCGGATGACGGCGCTTGCAGGCACCCCGTCAAAACAGGTGTAATCGGTCACGCCGACATACAGGGTGCGATTGGAACAGGTATTGAAATCGGTTTCCGGCAGGGTTGCCGTCGCATCCCGAGGCAGCACCTCCTCAAGAATCGCCTCGGCCATTGCGACGGCCTGCTTGCGCAGCATCGGATCGGGACTCGCTCGAGTGGTCGAATTCATCACCGCGAGAATGCCGAAGATCCCCACGTTGACGATGAGGATGAACAGGATCAGCTCGATCAGCGTCAAACCCCGTTGACCGGAGCGCGGCCAGGCGGCTTCAGTCAACATGACCGGTCGTATGGTCGATGGTCATTGTGCCGGCCGTGCCAGCGACGGTGATGGTCACATCGCTCGCCTGATCCGTATCGCCCAGGCTGCGAAACTGCAGGGCCGCAACCGACGAAGACAGCCCTACGCCACCCCGCGGCGGATTGGGCAACGCCAGCGGTGTATCGCAAACATTCGAGTTGGCCGCCGCGGCGATCGTCAAGCCCACGCCGGTCGCCCCCAGGGCCACACAAACCGTTCGCCGCTGCGCCACGGCCGATTTCTGTGCGTAACGCAGCAGGGATTTGGTTTCATCGTAAAACCCGCGCGATTCAAAGACATTCCGGTCAACCAAACGCGGCAACACGGCCACGGCGAGAATGCCGACGAGGATCAGGACGGTAATCAACTCAATCAGCGTAAAACCGCGCATGCTCATCTTCCCATGGCCATCAGACAGGATCAAAAGCCTTCCCGCAGATAGATCTGTCGGTTGGTGTTGCTGCTGTAAATGCCGAAGGTCGCTCGCGCCACGGCATCGCGATCGAAGGCCGCGCCGCACCATTTGCCGCGCAGGTAGGTCGCGGATCTTGCCGTTCCCGCCGGATACGCGGGTCCCCAGGCCGGACACATGGCCAGCGCAGGATCGAGACGCAACACCACATCGACGCTGCCCGCCGCGTTCGGCGCCGTCAGCCGAACCGTGCCGACGCCGCCACTGAACGCGCCCAGCGTGATCGACCCCGTCGGCAGGCTGGCGCCGTTGACCGAGCCCTGATAGTTTCCGATACCGACGTTGGCCGTGCTCAGTGCCGTACAGCCATCGAGCGTATTCCTGATGAAGGCCGAACCGTTCCAGTACTGCGTTTCGTAGGGCAAGGAAAGATCATTGCGCTCCGAACCGTAGGCATTGCCCAGCCACAGGCGGCCATAGCGCAACGGGGTGCTCGCCGTTTGAACCGCACTGGCGGCAACCATGGTGACTCCGTCGCTATCGATCGGCTGGGCAAACAGCGTGACGCTGGTTTCACCGGTCAATGCACTGGGGCGGCTGATCTGGTGTTTGGCACTGACCGTGGCAACGCCCTGGTTCCAGGTGCCGCCCGGAGCCGTGGCACTGCCTGAGAGCGTTGAGCCGGCAGGCAAGGCGGGGCTGGTGGTGAAGGCAAAATTGCCCCAGGTGGTGAGTCCCAGTTTGGCGAACGAACCCGTGTAATTCTGTGTGGTGACATGGGCGACGTTCTGCGCGGTCAGGGTGAAGGAGGTCGTGAAGCCATCCTGCCCGAAATAGGTGAAGGTGCCGCAGCCAGCGCTTGGCGGGCCGCCGGTAATCGCAAAATGGTCAGGATAAAAGCGCCCGACCTTGCCACTGGTGATGCCGACCGTGTCGCCGGCACCGAGATAATTGCCATCGCCGACGCTGGGCGTCAGGGTGATGATTCCTGCTTCGCCCCAGTTGAGGGTGGTGTTGCTGGCCGAGCCATTGTTGAAACTGCCAAAAGCGGTCGGATTACCGAGCGCCGGGTTGTTGGTCAGATCGACCAGGTCACTGGCCAGCGTGCGGCTGAGGATGACCGATTCAGGCGTGCTTTCCTTGCCGAAATTCCGGGTGATACACCCGGATGGAATATCGATCAGCCGCGTGTAGGTGGACAGATTCGCTGCGCATGCGGCATTGACCGCGCTCACCGTGGCCGAGAAGTTTTCTCCCGCTCTGACAAACGCTCCTCCGGAAGCGTCGGCAGCGGCCGGGTTGGCCGTGTTGGGCGCAGCCGTCTGCCGGATATCGGTCAGCACAAAAGCATAGGGCCTGACCACAAACCCCGATCCGCCCGTACCCTTCACCGTCCCGGACAGGGTTGCACCACCGGCCGTCGCGGTGGCCGAGAGGCCGATCTTCCCGACATCGACGAAATTGAACGGGCCCAGGCTGGCGTTGCCGTTGGCGTCGAAGGACAAATTGATCGAGGTGCCGCCACTGCCGATCGCCGAGCCTCCGATCGACAACAGGTTGCCGCTGCTGCATGCCGCGGGATTGATGCACTGGTAGTTGAAGGTCACCGGATGCGGCGACGTAAACGCCGCTTCGCAGCTCTTGGTCGAGGTATTCGTCCTGACCGCCCGTAACCAGTACGAAGCGGAGTTCACCCCCGCAATCTGATCGGGTACGGTCGCTTCGACCGCATCACTGGCTGTCGAGAAAATGAACCCGGCCGTATGGAAGGTCGTCGCACAACTGTTGGCGAGCACGCAGTTGAGGCCATCGGGACAACATTTGCGCGGATTCGTGGCTGGCATCTGCTCACTGGCGAGGGTGACCGTCACGCCGGTTCCGTTTACTGCAGCCGGGTAGCTCAAGGTGGCAGCGCCAATGCCGGTCGAATCAAAAACCACCGGACTGAGAAGCGTACCGGCCGAAGTCGCCAGAGTCGCCGTCTTGCCATTCACGGCTCCCTGGCGATTGCTGCAGGGGCTGCTGGCGTCGGCACAGGCCGTGACGATCACCGATGTCGGCAGACAGGCAATGCTGGAGGTCGGCAGCGACAATTCGTAGTGATCGACCGTCGCCGCGCAGGCATGGACCAGATCGGCCAGTGCTTCGATTTCCAACGGCGCGAGGGCGCGATTGTAGAGGCGAATTTCGTCAATGTCACCGTTGGCCGTATTGGCCGTGTAGCCGGCCGGGGTGCCCGTGACATTGGCCATGCGCCGTGCGCCGAGATACAGGGTTGCCAGGTTGCCGAGAACACCGTTGCTCGC
>NZ_JAZKUD010000079.1:0-19028 GCF_036625275.1 Accumulibacter sp. | reverse complement strand
GGCGGGCTTCCGGTCCCTGCACGCGCAGCGGATCACGCGGCGCGATGGCGAGCACGCCGCGCGTCCGCATCGGCGCCTTGAGTGGCAGGTAAAGCAGTGGGCTGCCCGGCAAGGTGTCGGTGGACAGCCCTGCCGCCTCGCCGTGATCGAAGGCCCAGCGGGCGACGCCCTCGTCGACGATCGGTGGGCTGCCGCTGCGACCTTTGGCGTTGACCGTCTCCACCTGCAGGTGATCCCCCGCATCGGTCAGGAGCAAAGCGGCCTGGGCACCGAACTCGACCGACAGAAAGCGATCACAGGCCTCGGCGATCTGCATCGGTAGCAGAGCTGCCGACAGATCCCGTGCCATTTCGTAGAGCGCGCGGGCGCGCGCTTCGCGCACGGTCGCCACGTCGGCGTGCTGCTTGTAGCGCGCGGTGAGCTGGCCGGTGATAAGCGCCACGCTGAGCATAACGGCGAAGGTCATCAGATACTGAGCATCGCTGACGGCGAAGGAAAAACGCGGTGCCACGAAGAAGAAGTCGAAGGCGGCAACCGCCAGAAACGAGCTGGCGACCGCCGGGCCGCGGCCAAGACGCATGGCCACGATGAGCACCGCAAGCAGGAACAGCATCGCAATGTTAGTGAGTTCGATGACGCCGGCAAGCGGCGTTGCCAGCCCCGTGGCCACGGCGCAGATTGCCGCTGCCTTGAGATACGCCAGCCAGTTGCCGGGCGTTCGTGAAGCGGTCGACGGCGAAGCGGCTGCACGCGCGTCTTCGTTGCGCGCCACCTGAATCACGTCGAGGTCGGGCGCAGCTTGTCCAATCCGGTCGGCCATCGAACGGTACCAGGGTCGCCAGGGTCGCGGATGATCGCGTCCGACCAGCAGGCGCGATAGGTTCTGCTCGCGAGCATAATCGACAAGCGCAGTAACCGGGTCGTCAGCCGAGAGCGTCGCTGTTTCAGCACCGAGGGAAGCGGATAGTTCGAGCGCGCGGACGATGCGCTGCCGTTCCACCTCGGGCTCCGGTCCGGAGGTTTGCGTGTGCACATGGATGGTGTGCCAGGGGGCCTCCAGGCGCCCTGCCAGGCGCGCTCCGGTGCGCACCAGTCGCTCCGCCCCCGTGCCCGATCCGATGCACACCAGCAGTGCGTCGCGCGTTTGCCATACCGTGGCCACCGACGTTTCGCGGCGGTAGGCCAGCATTTCGTCGTCCACGCGGTCGGCCGTGCGGCGCAGTGCCAACTCGCGCAGGGCGATGAGGTTACCCTTGCGAAAAAAGTTGCGAATCGCCCGTTCAGCCTGTTGCGGCAGGTAGACCTTGCCCTCCTTCAAGCGCTGCAGCAGGTCGTCGGGCGGTAGATCGACCAGTACCACTTCGTCAGCCTCGTCAAAGATCCGGTCGGGTACCGTCTCCCATACACGAATGCCGGCAATCCCGCTGACCACGTCGTTGAGGGTCTCCAGATGCTGTACGTTGACCGTACTGTAGACGTCGATCCCTGCCACGAGCAAGTCATGGATGTCCTGCCAGCGCTTGGGATGACGCGAGCCGGCAACGTTGGAGTGAGCCAGTTCGTCCATCAGGATCAACGCCGGGCGCCGCGCCAGTGCAGCGTCGAGATCGAACTCCTTCAGCACACTGCCGCGATAGGGGATCTCACACAGGGGCAGCCGTTCGAGACCGGTGATCAGCGCCTCTGTTTCCTTGCGGCCGTGGGTCTCGACGACGCCGATGACGACATCGCTGCCAAGTTCCTTTTGCCGTCGCGCGGCACCGAGCATGGCGTAGGTCTTGCCGACGCCGGCAGAGGCGCCGAAGAAAATCTTCAGCTTGCCGCGGGCAGCTTTGGCTTCCTCTTCCTGAACACGCGCCAGGAGTTGATCGGGGTCAGGACGTCCATTGTTCATCATAGCCATCCCAGGCGCCGAAAGCGGAAGAAAAGAAATCCCATCGCGCCAAAGATCAGCGTCAGCGCCAGCGGATAGCCGTATACCCACTTCAATTCGGGCATTGATTCGAAGTTCATGCCCCAGATACCGGCAAAGGCAGTGGCGACGGCAAAGATCCCGGCCCATGCCGCAAGGCGCTTGGCGACATCGTTCTGCTCAATGGCCACTGACGAAAGGCTGACCTGGATGGCCGTGCCGATGGTGTCACGCAGGATGTCGAGGTGAGCATTGATGCGTGCCAGGTGGTCATAGACGTCGCGGAAATAGTGCCGGCTACTGGTGGAGACCGGCGGCGCGCGGCCGCTGGCAAGCTTGCTGACCGCTTCCATCAACGGCGCCACGGCGTGTTTGACGACCGTCACGCGACGTTTGAGGCCGTAGAGGCGTTCGATGTTGAAGCGTGCCGCCCCCCGGTCGAAGATCCGCTCCTCGATTCCTTCAAGATCCGATTCCATGCTATCGACGATCGGAAAGTAGCGGTCGACCACGGCATCCATCAAGGCGTAGAGGACGAAACCAGAGCCCTGTTTGAGAGCCTCTGGTTCGCGTTCGCAGCGCTCGCGCACACCCAGCAGATGCTGGTCAGTGCGGTTGCGGACCGACAGAATGAAGTTTCGGCCGACAAAAATATTCACCTCGCCGACGTCGATCCCGCCATGAGCCATCTCGAGCAGGTGGACGACCGCGAACAGGCTGTCGCCATACTCCTCGAGCTTCGGCCGCTGGTGACCGTGATTGGCGTCCTCGATGGCGAGCGGATGCAGGTCGAATTCCAAGCGCATCTTGTCGAGTTCGTCCGGTGTTGCATCGCGCAGGGCAACCCAGACGAAGCAATCGGGATCATTGAGGTAGTCACTGATTTCATCAATATCGATATCGGCAAGCTTTTTGCCTTCGCGGTAGGCAACGCAGTTGATCAGCATGGGCTGGACTCCATCCAAAGGATTCCTGCATTTTCCGCCGTTTTCAGGTCCATACGGTCATGTATCTCGGGTGAGGGAGAGCCCGTTCAGCGCTCTATCGCGTCAAGCGCGAGGTTGAGCCTGAGGACATGTACGCGTGGCTCGCCCAAGACGCCGAGGTCGAGGCCTTCGCTGTGCTGCGAGATGAGCTGACGCACGGCCTGCGGATCAAGCTGGCGGGAACGCGCGACTCGCTCCACCTGGTAGTCGGCTGCCGCCGGGCTGATGTGCGGGTCGAGGCCACTCGCCGAAGCGGTGACCAGGTCGATCGGTACCGGCCGCGGGTTGCCGGGGTCGGCGGCGCGCAGCGCGTCGATTCGGGCCTTGACGGCGGCGGCCAGTGCCGGGTTGAGTGGCCCGAGATTCGACCCGGACGACGCGGCCGCGTTATAGGGCTGTGGTGCGGTTGCCGATGGCCGGCCCCAGAAGTACTTCGGCTCGGTGAAGTTCTGGCCGATCAGTTCGGAGCCTATCGGTTTGCCTTCCCTTACGATCAGGCTGCCGCTGGCGGCAGCCGGGAAAGCCACTCGGGCGACGCCGGTGACGAGCAGCGGATAGAACACCCCGGTAACGATCGACAGCAGAACGAACAGCGAAATGGCGGGACGAAGCAGGTTCTTCATGACTATCTCCTCAGGCAAGACCGGCGGCGGCCAGCGCCATGTCGATCAGTTTGATGCCGATAAAGGGTGCGACGAGACCACCCAGCCCGTAGATGGTCAGGTTGCGACGCAGCAGGCTGGCGGCGCCGACGGCGTGATAGCGGATCCCCTTCAAGGCCAGTGGAATCAGCGCAATGATGATCAGGGCATTGAAGATGACCGCCGAGAGAATGGCCGAGGACGGACTGGCCAGACCCATCACGTTGAGCGCCGACAGCGCCGGGTAGGTACTGACGAAGGCGGCCGGAACGATCGCGAAGTACTTGGCCACGTCGTTGGCAACGCTGAAGGTAGTCAGCGCACCGCGGGTCATCAGCATCTGTTTGCCGGTCTCGACGACTTCGATCAGCTTGGTCGGATTCGAGTCGAGGTCGACCATGTTGCCGGCCTCCTTGGCCGCCTGCGTGCCGGTGTTCATCGCCACGGCCACATCCGCCTGCGCCAGTGCCGGGGCATCGTTGGTGCCGTCGCCGGTCATCGCTACCAGGCGGCCCTCGGCCTGGTACTGGCGGATCAGCGCCAGCTTGGCTTCCGGCGTGGCTTCGGCGAGAAAATCATCGACACCTGCCTCGGCGGCGATCGCCGCGGCCGTCAGACGGTTGTCACCGGTGATCATCACCGTCTTGATCCCCATCTGGCGCAGTTCGGCGAAGCGCTCCTTGATGCCACCCTTGACGACGTCCTTCAATTCGACAACGCCGAGCACGCGCTTGTCATCGGCAACGACCAGTGGCGTGCTGCCACGCCGCGCCGCTGCTTCGACCGCCGTCAGCACCGACGCTGGCATGGCGCCGCCGATCGCCTCGACATGCTGGCGGATAGCGTCGGTGGCTCCCTTGCGAATCTGCCGGCCATGTACATCGACGCCGCTCATCCGGGTCTGCGCCGAGAAATGCACGAACTGCGCCTCGAGGGCGTGCACATCGCGTTCGCGCAGATTGAAGCGCTGTTTGGCGAGAACGACGATGCTGCGGCCTTCCGGCGTTTCGTCGGCGAGCGACGCCAGTTGCGCGGCGTCGGCGAGTTCGCTCTCGCTGACCCCGTCGGCGGGCAGGAAGGCAGCCGCCTGGCGATTGCCCAGGGTGATCGTGCCGGTCTTGTCGAGCAGCAACACGTCGACGTCGCCGGCGGCTTCGACCGCGCGGCCCGAGGTGGCAATGACGTTGGCCTGCATCATGCGGCTCATGCCGGCGACGCCAACGGCCGAAAGCAGGCCGGCGATGGTCGTCGGAATCAGGCACACGAGCAGCGCGATGAGGACGGTAATGCTGACCGGCGAGCCGGAGCCGGCAACGCTCACGCTGAACTCTGAAAACGGCAGCAGGGTTGCGGTAACGCCGAGGAAGACGATGGTCAATGCCGCCAGTAGAATCGCCAGCGCAATCTCGTTTGGCGTCTTCTGCCGCTTCGCCGTTTCGACCATGGCGATCATCCGGTCGACGAAGGTTTCGCCGGGATTGACGGTGACGCGCACGACGAGCCAGTCGGAGAGCACGCGCGTGCCACCGGTGACCGCCGAGAAGTCGCCGCCTGATTCGCGGATCACCGGCGCCGATTCGCCGGTGATTGCCGACTCGTCGACCGAGGCGACGCCTTCGATCACCTCGCCGTCGGCGGGGACGGTTTCGCCGGCAGTGACCAGCACGACGTTGCCGACGCGCAGGTCGTCAGCCGGTACCGTGTGCCATTCGGCGTCCGGGCGCGGCGCGTGCAGCCGCTTCGCCCAGGTTTCCTTTTTCAGGCCGCGCAAGGAGGCCGCCTGCGCCTTGCTGCGCCCTTCGGCGAGCGCTTCGGCGAAGTTGGCGAAAAGCACGGTAAACCACAGCCAGATCGCGACGCCGAGGATGAACGCCGTCGACTCCTGGCGCGGACCGCTCAGCGCGGGGATTGCCGCCAGCGTTGTCAGGAGCGAGCCGATGAAGACGACGAACATCACCGGATTGCGCCACTGCACGCGCGGATCGAGCTTGCGGAACGAGTCGGCGATGGCCGGCTTGAGCAGCGCCGGGTCGAACAGGGAAAACGTCTTGCGTGTCATCGAATTCTCCAGCGAATCAGGGGGCCGACCACAGCACCAGGTGCTCGACCACCGGGCCGAGCGCCAGCGCCGGCACATAGTTGAGCAGACCGACCAGCAACACCACGCCGATCAGCAGCGTGACGAACAGCGGGCCGTGCGTCGGTAGCGTGCCAGCGGTCACGAAGATCCGCTTCTTGGCTGCCAGCGACCCGGCCATCGCCAGCACCGGGATGATCACGCCGAAACGGCCGAACCACATCGCGACCGCCAGCAGTCCATTGTAGAAAGGCGTGTTGGCCGAGAGTCCGGCAAAGGCGCTGCCGTTGTTGTTGGCTGCTGACGACAAGGCATAGAGAATTTCGGCAAAGCCATGCGCACCCGGGTTGGCAATGCCGGCGCGGCCGGCCTCGCTCATCACCGCGATCGCCGTGCCGACCAGCACCAGCAGCGGCGTGGCGAGAATGGCGATCGACGTCATCTTCATCTCGTGCGCCTCGATCTTCTTGCCCAGGTATTCGGGCGTACGCCCGATCATCAGGCCGGCGATGAATACCGCCAGCACGGCGAAGATCAGCATGCCGTAGAGGCCGGAACCGACACCGCCGAACACGACCTCGCCGAGTTGTATCAAGACCAGCGGCACGGCACCGCCGAGCGGCGTGAATGAATCGTGCATGGCATTGACCGCACCGCAGGAAGCGGCCGTGGTGATGGTCGCGAAGAGGGCCGAATCGGCAATGCCGAAGCGCGTCTCCTTGCCTTCCATGTTGCCGTCGGTCAAGGCTGTGGTAGTCACGCTCGTCGTGTCAGTGGCGCCGACCGTTGCCAGCAAGGGATTGCCTTGCTGCTCGAAACCGATTGCGGCGATGGCAAAGGTGACGAAGAGCAAAGCCATCGCGGCCAAAATCGTCCAACCCTGGCGTTCGTCACCGACGATGCAGCCGAAGGCGATGCATAGCGCGCCGGGAATCAGGAAGATCGACAGCATCTGCACAAAGTTCGTGAGCGGCGTCGGGTTCTCGAAGGGGTGGGCCGAGTTGGCGTTGAAGAAGCCGCCGCCGTTGGTGCCGAGGATCTTGATCGCCTCCTGCGAAGCGACCGGACCCATGGCCAGAGTCTGGATGGCTGTGGACGCCGGCTCCGTTACCGGGTTGCCGTTCTCGTCTTTCAGCGCTTGCCCGTCGGTGCCGAGTCTGGGTGTCTCGTAGTTCGTTGCTTGCAGCGTCGTCACGTCCTGGTAGGCGGCAAAGTTCTGGATCACGCCCTGGCTCGCCAGAAAGAGTGCGAAGATCAGAGACAGCGGCAGCAGAATCCAGGTCGTGGCGCGGAACAGGTCCGCCCACGCATTGCCGATGCCAGCCGCCGAGTGGCGCGCAAAGCCACGAATGAAGGCAGTCACGACGACAATGCCGGTGGCCGCGGAAAGAAAGTTCTGTACCGTCAGGCCCAGCATCTGGACCAGGTAGCCCATCGTCGACTCGCCGCCATAGCCCTGCCAGTTGGTGTTGGTGACGAAACTGACCGCCGTGTTGAAAGACGAATCGGCACTGACGTTGGCCATCTCCTGCGGGTTCAGGGGCAGCCAGACTTGCAGGCGCTGCAGGGCATAGACGGCGAGGAGACCGATCGCGTTGAACAACAGCACGGCCAACGCGTATTTCAGCCAGCCCATGTCTTCGTCGCGCTGGACACCGCACACTCTGAAGACTGCGTCTTCGAAGCCGCTGACAAGGGTCTGGCGACGTTCCATCATCATCACCCTGGAGATATAGATTCCCAGTGGTCTGACCAGGAGCAGCAGGATGGTCATGAAAAGACCAAGCAACAACCAGGCATGGTTGCTCATGAAAAATCCTCCGGAAAGAGCAGTGCTGCAATCAGGTAGATCAGCAGGCCGCCCGCAGCGATGCCGGCGAGAAGGGTCAGCAGGCTCATGCGCGCTCTCCCGTCAATCGCGCGCAACCCTTGGCGAATGCCGCGGCGAGCCCGAACAGGGTGGCCAGCGCGGCAAGATAGACGACGTCCATTACATTCCTCCTTATAGGGGTTTCGACCAACATGAATGCTAGGCTGCTGGGCATCAAGATGGTCGAAAAAGGAGTGTGGCCGCTGGTAAAGAAACCATAAAAATCCAGGGGCAGGGTGCGATCGTCAATGGGGCAGACTGGTCCCCCTCACGGCAATGTCGGCTTCGCTGGGCAGCGCTACCTCTACAAGCCCGAGCAAACGTCTGCCGTCAAGGGTCTGATCGAGCAGCTCTGGCGGCGAGGCGACTGGCAGGGCGTGGGCAGGGCTTTGACGACAACGCTCAGTCCTTACTCCGGACGATCCAGCTTGGTCGACAGCACGATGGTTGAAAAGGTGTCGACCACGCCCTTGATCGCGCGAATCTTGTCGATGATCGCATCGAGCTCCTGGGTCGATTCGGTCGTCAATATCGCGCACAAATCGTAGCGCCCACTGATCGAATAGAGCTTGACGATCTCATGCCGCCGGGTCAGTCCCTTGATGACGTCGAATTCGGTCTTGGAGTCGCTCGAGATCAACACCATCGCCCGAATGCTCGAATCTTTCTGCCGTTTCTTGACGCTCACGGTGTAACCCGAAATCACGCCGCTGTCCTCCAGCGCCTTCAGGCGCAGTTGCACGGTGCTTCTGGCACAACCCAGTGACTTGGCTAGCGTGACCACCGGCAGGCGGGCATTGACCTTGAGCAGTTCAATCAGCTGCTGATCGAGGTTGTCCAGGGTTCTTGCCATTCGTTTTCCTTCACATTGCCGCAGGATCAGTCAGTATGACTGATTTTTTTGCGATGTTTCAGGCAGGTTGCTTGTTTCTGCCGGCGCGACTCGTCCCTAAACTGCGCCTCTGTCGTCGCCTTGATCGAACTTCAATCGATCGCACCGGAGAGGAGAATCGCATGCTGCAGACAATCGAATTCAATATCCAGAACAAGCTGCTTACCCGGGAAGCGCTGGCTGCCTACGATCCGTCGGCAGAATCGTGGCAGAAGCAGTTCGCGCGCCGTTACACGCACCACTGTGAACTCAACGATGTCCTCAACAACGTCGAGAACGTCGATGAGACCGTCTATGGCAAGTTCGCCGTGTCGATCACGCCTTATGTGGCACAGCTGATGGATCGCGATGATCCGATGTGCCCGATCCGTCTGCAATACATGCCGACCTTTGCCGAGGAGACGAAGCCAGGCTTTGTCACCATGCTTGATCAACTCGGCGAAGAAGGCGATACCGTCCCCGGTACCAGTATCGTGCACCGCTACCCGCGCCGCGTGCTGTTCCTCGTTTCCAATGCCTGTGCCACGCTGTGCCGCTTCTGCACTCGCAAGCGCATGGTGTCGCAGCCCACCGGTTCCGTGCACAAGGACGAGATCGAACGGTCGATCGACTACATCGCTGCCAACACGCAGATTCAGGACGTGCTGCTCTCGGGCGGTGATCCGCTGACCTTCAGCGACGAGCGACTCGACTACATCCTCGGCGAAATCCGCCGTCGCGCGCCACACGTCCGCTTCCTGCGCATGGGCTCGCGGATGATCGTTCAATTGCCGACCCGGATCACGCCAGAACTCTGTGCCGTGCTCGAAAAGCACCGCTTGCAGATGGTCAATACGCACATCAACCACCCCAAGGAAATCACCCCGCTGCTGCGCGAGCGCGTCAAGCTGCTGCAGAAGGCCGGGATCATGATGGGTCTGCAAACAGTCTGCCTGAAAGGCGTCAACGACGACGTCGAAGTGATGCGCGAACTGTTCCTGCAGGCGATCGAAATGGGCATTCGTCCCTACTATGTCTATTCGACCGACATGGTTGAAGGTGCCCACCACTTCATCGTGCCGTACCAGCGCATGCTGGAACTATACGAAGGTCTCCGTGGCTGGATCAGCGGTCCGGCGGTTCCGACGTTCATCGTCGATGGTCTCGGAGGCCTCGGCAAGCTGCCGATCATCCCGAGCTACGTCAAGGAAGAAGAGCTGCCGGATGGATCGGGCACGACCGTGAGGTGTCGCAACTATGCCGGCAAGACGGTCGAGATGCCGGGTCTGGGCCGAAACTACGCGCTACCGACGCACAGCAACTGATCGCCGCCAGACACCGGTCGCGCCGCTCCTGTTCTTGAGGTCTGACGAGCTTTACTACCAGGTCTACTACCATGCAACACGGCTCCCCCTACGGCACGCATCGCGTGCTCGAACCGCTCGGCGTGCTCCCCCAGGGCGCGTGGAAGATCGACAATTCAATGGCGATCTACGACAACGAAATCCTGATTGACGTTACGGCCCTGAACATCGACGCTGCCAGTTTCAGCCAGATCAAGCAGGAAGCTGCCGGTGACCTCGCCAGGATCGCCAGCACTGTGCTTGGCATCGTTGAACGGCGTGGCAAACATCATAATCCGGTCACCGGATCGGGCGGCATGCTGATCGGGCGGATTGCCCAGATTGGTCCGGCACTGGCCGGCAAGGTGGACCTGCGCGTGGGCGACAGGATCGCCACGCTCGTTTCACTGTCGTTGACGCCGCTGCAAATCAAGACAATCGGGAAGGTCCATCTCGACAAGGACCAGATCGAGGTCGAAGCGCAGGCGATTCTTTTCGCAACCGGCCTTTACGCCAAGCTGCCTGACGACATTCCCGAGAAGGTCGCCCTGGCAGTTCTCGACGTGGCGGGGGCGCCGGCGCAAACCGCGCGCCTCGTTCGCCCCGGCGACACCGTGGTGGTTGTTGGCGGTGGTGGCAAGTCGGGTACGCTATGTGTGTACGAGGCGCGAAAGCGCGCCGGCCCGGCGGGCTGCGTGATCGGCGTGTCGCCATTTGCAACCGACTGTCAGCGCATGCGCGAGCTCGGCTGGGTTGACCACGCCGTGCAGGTTGATGCGACCGATGCCGTGGCGATGATGGAGGCGATCGCCAAGGTGACTGCTGGCCACATGGCCGATGTGGTGATCAACTGCGTCAATATCCGGAATACCGAAATGGGCAGCATTCTGGCCACCCGCGACCGTGGCAAGGTCTACTTCTTCTCGATGGCGACAAGTTTTACTGCTGCCGCACTCGGTGCCGAAGGTGTCGGCAAGGATGTGGACATGATCGTCGGCAACGGCTACGCCAGGGACCACGCAGTGTACGCACTGGCCCTGCTGCGCGAAAGCCCGAAGCTGCGCCAGCTATTCGAAGCGTGGTACGTCTAGGAGTCGCATGGGCCAACAAGCTTTTCAGTTGAACCGACAGGCGGCCATGAGCACCAGCGCCCTCTGGCACCAGGTCCGAGAACGTGGCCTGGCGACGCTGGCCGTCGTGGGAATGACCAAGAACACCGGCAAGACGGTGGCGTTGAACCATCTCCTGGCTTGCGCTGCCGAGGATGGCGTGGCGATTGGCGTGACCTCGATCGGGCGCGACGGGGAAAACCGCGATCAGGTCTTCTTCTTTCCGAAGCCACCGGTGCGGGTCTGGTCGGGTTCCATCATCGCCACCGCCCGCGACACCCTGCTACGTGCCAAAGTCCGCTGGAAACTCCTTGCCGCCACCGGACTGGATAGCCCGATGGGCGAAATCGTGATCGTCCGCGCGCTGGACCACGGCGAAATGGAGATTGCCGGCGCGTCGCGCAGTTCCGATCAGCAAAAGATCATCGCGCAATTGCGCCAGTGCGGTTGCGCACTGATCATCCTCGACGGGGCTCTCGGTCGCAGCCAGCACGCTTCCCCGGCCATCGCCGACGGAATCATTCTGGCCACCGGCGCCGCCATCGGCGGTGGCGTGCAGGATGTCATCCGCAAGACGCGTGAGCGACTGGCAACGCTGACCATTCCCCAGGCCGGGCCGGAAATTCTGGCGCGCTGCCAGGCCGTGTTTGAGTCAGGCGGCGTCGGTATCTGGGACTGCAGCGGCGGCCCCCTGTTCCTCGCCGACATCGCCACTCTCAGCGCCGGATCGACGCTACTCGCCTTTGCCGACCGCGAGCCCGGCACGATTGCGGTCAGCGGTGCTGTCGGTAAGGCTCTCTGGCTGACGGTGGACGCGCTCCTTGCGCAACACCCCGGTCTGACGCTGGTGGTTGCCGACGGCACGAAGCTGTTCATCGAACACGCCGATGTCCAGCGGTTCCGCCAACGAGGTGGCAAGTTGTTGGCCTGTCGCCGGATCCACATTGCCGGCATCACCTTGAATCCGTTCTCGCCGCATGGCCGCCATCTCGTTGCTCAAGACCTTCTCGGCGCCGCCCGTCTGGCCTTTCCAGAATACGAAGTCGGCGACGTGATTTTCGAACGAGTACTGACCGAAACAGGAGTCTGTTGATGACGCTTTTGCATCTGGATCAGGCACAAATCGACCGCGCCCGGGACTCGGCGCGGCGCATCGCCCGCAGTGTCTTCGAGAAAATGAAGCCGTTTACCACGACCACGGTCGAGCGCGCTACGCTGCGTCTGCTCGGCATCGATGGCGTGGATGAAAACATGGTGCCTCTTCCGAACCGTCTGGTCAGCCATCTGCAGGAGCAGGGCCTGCTGCAGCACGGTGCCGCGCCCATCGTGGTCGGTGCCATGATAGAACGTGGTTGTACGGCGCAGCAGGTCGCCGAAGCCGTGGCCGCCGGCAAACTGACGATGCGGCGGCACAAGGGGGAAGAGGCGATCCGCGCAGCCACTGAAGCTGAAGCCCGCAAGATGTGCGAGCATATCGCCCGGCAGCGCGCCCGTCGCGACAGCGAAATCAAGTCGGTTGGCGAAAGCCGCACGCCGTGGCTCTACCTGATCGTCGCCACTGGCAACATCCACGAAGACGTCATCCAAGCTCGCGCAGCTGCTGAGCAGGGTGCCGACATCATCGCGGTGATCCGTTCGACTGGCCAGAGCCTGCTCGACTACGTGCCATACGGCGCGACCACCGAAGGTTTCGGCGGCACCTACGCTACCCAGGAAAACTTCCGCCTGATGCGCGCGGCGCTTGACGAAACGGGTGCCAGGGTCGGTCGCTACATTCGCCTGACAAACTACTGCTCGGGTTTGTGCATGCCGGAAATCGCGGCCATGGGCGCGATGGAACGGCTCGACATGATGCTCAACGATTCGATGTACGGCATCATTTTTCGCGACATCAACATGCAGCGGACTTTCATTGACCAATTCTTTTCGCGGATGGTCAATGCCTACGCCGGGATCATTATCAACACCGGCGAAGACAACTACTTGACGACGGCAGATGCCTGTGAAGCAGCGCACACCGTCCTGGCTTCGCAACTGATCAACGAGCAGTTCGCCTATCTGTCCGGCCTCAAGCCGGAGCAGATGGGGCTGGGGCACGCCTTCGAGATCAATCCGGAGATGGAGAACGGCTTCCTCTGGGAGATTGCCCACGCGCAACTGGTCCGCCAGGTCTTTCCCGACGCGGCGCTCAAATACATGCCGCCGACCAAGCACATGACCGGCAACATTTTTCGGGGCCACCTCCAGGATGCGCTGTTCAACGTTGTCAGCACGCTGACGCAGCAGGACATCCACCTGCTTGGCATGATGACCGAGGCCATCCACACGCCGTTCATCCAGGACCGTTTCCTCGCCGTGCAGAACGCGAAGTACGTCTTCAATACCATGCGCGATCTGCACGCCGAAGTCGAATTCAGGCGCGGCGGTCAGATCGAGCGGCGCGCACAGAGCGTGCTCGGCGAGACCGAGCAGATTCTCGCCGACATCGAAAGGATGGGTCTGCCGCAAGCGATCAGCAAAGGCATGTTTGCCGAAATCTCGCGCAAGCCGGACGGTGGCAAAGGTCTCGACGGCGTCATTGCCAAGTCCGGCGACTACTTCAACCCGTTTCCGAACCTGATGCTTGAAGGAGGGCTCTGAGATGGCCGAAAATCTGGTCAAGCCCTATGGCGATACCCTCAACGACGGCCGCGTCCAGCTCTCCTTCACCCTGCCGGTCGCCCTCGATGACGCCGCCAGGGAAGGCGCCAGGCAACTGGCGATGATGATGGGCCTGGCAGAACCCGCGGTCGTGCACGCCGAAGACATGGGTCAGGACTTCAGCTTCTTCATCGTCTATGGTCAGTGCCAGCACCAGGTCGACCTGTCAAGCATCAAGGTCTCCCGGCCGGAGTTCGAGACCCTCGACAAGGAGGGCATCAACTGGCTGATCGCCGAGAAAATGCGCCGCAGGATGGTCGTCATCGGCGCCTGCATCGAGACCGACGCTCACACCGTCGGCATCGACGCGATCATGAACATGAAGGGTTATAACGGCCACAAGGGCCTGGAGAGCTATCACGAAATGCGCGCCATCAACCTCGGCGCGCAAGTCGATTCGGAGGAGCTGGTCAGCAGGGCCATTGAAGAAAAGGCCGACGTCATCCTGGTATCGCAAGTCGTGACGCAGAAGAACATCCACCTCGACAACCTGACCAGGCTTGCCGATCTGCTCGAAGCCGAAGGTTTGCGTGACGGGGTCATCCTGATCGTCGGCGGTCCGCGCATCAGTCACGAGCTCGCCAAGGAACTAGGTTACGACGCCGGCTTTGGTAGCAGAACCTACGCCGAGGATGTGGCGTCGTTCGCCATCCATGAATGGATCAAGAGAAACTCAGCCTGAGGAAATCACCATGCAAGAACTGACCAGCCTGATACGTTTGCGCATCAGCGCGCACGACGCCCACTACGCCGGCGGACTCGTCGACGGGGCAAAAATGCTGCATCTGTTTGGCGATGTCGCCACCGAGCTACTGATCCGCAGCGACGGCGACGAGGGCTTGTTCGTCGCTTACGACAGTATCGAGTTTCTCGCCCCCGTACATGCCGGTGATTTCATCGAAGCCACAGGTCGCATCGTGTCGATCGGTCATACCTCGCGCAAGATGGCCTTTGAAGCACGCAAGATCATCGCAGCTGCCGGCATCGCCGGTCAGCCGTCGGCCGCCGACGTCCTGGCCGAGCCCGTCATCGTTTGTAGAGCCTCCGGCACCTGCGTGGTTCCGGCCGACTGCCAGCGTATTCGACGCTGATCAAGGCGCTACAATGGAAAAACTGATCATTACCGCCGCCCTGACCGGCGCCGAAGTGACCAGGGAACAGCAGCCGGCCTTGCCAGTCATGCCGGACGAGATTGCCGCTGCCGCCGAAGCCTGTGTCAGGGCAGGTGCGTCCATCGTTCACCTGCACGCACGTCGTCCGGATGGCACGCCGACCCAGGACAAGGCGGTCTATCGGGAGATCATCGCGGCCATTCGTGCCCGTTGCGACGTGATCATTCAGGTGTCGACCGGCGGCGCAGTTGGCATGACACCCGCAGAGCGACTTGCGCCGGTGACACTGGCTCCTGAAATGGCTACCCTGTCGATGGGCTCAGTCAATTTTGGCGGCGATGTGTTCCTCAACCATCCGGCAGACATGGCCGTGTTCGCGCGCACGATGAAGGAAAACGACGTCAAACCGGAACTGGAGATTTTCGATTCCGGCATGCTCGCGACAGCAGAGCGCTGGATCAGGAAAGGACTGCTTGATTCACCGGTGCATGTCGACCTCGTGCTCGGCGTTCCCGGTGCGATGGCCGCGACGCCCGAGTCGCTGATGTTCCTCCGCTCGCAACTGCCGGACGGTGCGACGTGGACAGTGGCCGGCATCGGGCCGGCCCAGCTGCCGCTCGGGGTGATGGCGATTCTTCTCGGAGGCCATGTCCGTGTCGGCTTCGAGGACAACGTCTTCTTCCGCAAGGGTGAACTGGCGGCCAGCAATGCCCAGCTGGTCGCCCGCATTGCCCGGATTAGCCGCGAAGTGGAGCGTCTCGTGGCGACGCCGGACGAAGCCCGCGCCATACTAGGACTTGCGCGCCCGCCCAACCATTAGGCGGCCTTAGTCGCTTCAGCGACCCTAGCCAGCGCAGAGACAAGGCGTCTGGGACGGTCTGTTTCAGCTTCCAGGCACGACTCCTCCCCGGCCGGCAGGCATTTCGCATTTTTCGCGTTTCGTCGAAATAGTCGAAATCCTCATCGCGGCACTGTTGCAGCACAGCACCTTGCGCAAAGAAAACCGTTGATTAAGGCTGGCTTTTTTGCCACCATTGGCCTGTCTCAATCTTGGAGGAGTTATAAAAAGTGAAAAAAGTTCTGCTGTTGTCGGCGCTTCTGGCGCTATCGTCTTTCGGCCTATCAGCCAAAGAATGGACCGAAATCCGCATGGCATCCGAAGGCGCCTACCCCCCGTTCAATGAAACAGGTTCCGATGGCGCGTTGAAAGGCTTCGACATCGATATCGGCAACGCCTTGTGCACGGAGATGAAAGCGAAATGTACCTGGGTGAAACAGGAATGGGACGGCATGATCCCCGCCTTGATCGCGCGGAAGTTCGACGCCATCGTCGCCTCGATGTCGATCACCGAGGAGCGAAAGGCCAAGGTTGACTTCACCAACAAGTACTATGCCTCGCCGGTTGTTCTGATTGCCAAAACCGGGTCGCCGCTGAGACCCGAGCTGGCGAGCCTGAAAGGCAGGAAGGTCGCGGTTCAGCGCGGCACCGTTTCCGACAATTTCGCCACCAAGTACTGGGCTGGCAAGGGGGTCGAAATCGTCCGCTATGCCAAGCAGGACGAGGCCTACCTGGATCTCAAGTCGGGCCGCGTCGATGCGACCTTCGCAGACTACTGGGAAGCCTACGGCGGCTTCCTGACCAAGCCGGAAGGTTCTGGCTACAGCATTGCCGGTGACCAGTACTTCGGCAAGAACGCCGAAGAGCGCGCCGTCATCGGTGAAGGCATCGGCATCGCTGTCCGCAAGAAGGACCAGGACCTCAAGGCGCAACTGAACAAGGCACTCGCCGCGTTACGCTCCAGTGGCAAGTACGATGAGATCCGCAAGAAGTACTTCCCGATGGACATCTACGGCAACTGATGTCCCCCATCGAAACGCCGGCCGCTGACGCGGCCGGCGTTTCCTGTATTTCCGCCGCAGCTGTAGCAGACGCACAATCCGAGGGGGAGCTCGCCGATGGATGCGCTGATCGAATACTCACCCAGCTTGCTGGCCGGCGCCTGGGTTACTCTCAAGGTTGCCATTCTGTCGCTGATGCTTGCTGTCTGCACGGGCCTGTTGGGCGCCGCCTGCAAGCTATCGAGGCTGGCGCCGTTACGCTGGTGGACCGCGCTCTACACCACGGTCGTACGCGGTGTTCCCGATCTGGTGATGATGCTCCTGGTTTTTTACGGTGGCCAGGTCTTGATCAATCAAGTCAGCGACTATCTCGAATGGGAGATGATTGAACTCAACGCCTTTGCCGCCGGCGTTTTGACCATCGGGTTCATTTTTGGCGCCTATTTCACTGAAACCTTTCGCGGCGCCTTCCAGGCCGTCCCGGCGGGTCAGATGGAGGCCGGCCGGGCCTACGGGATGAGTGGCTGGCAGACCTTCTGGCGTGTCCTTTTTCCGCAGATGCTGCGTTACGCGCTCCCGGGCATGGGCAACAACTGGCTGGTCCTGCTGAAGAGTACCGCCATCGTATCGATGATCGGCCTCTCGGACATGACCTGGCTGGCTGACCAGGCGGGGCGCTCAACCCACCAGCCATTCACGTTCTATCTTGCGGTCTGCGTCCTCTACCTCGCGATGACCAGCGTGTCGAATGCTGTGCTGCAACGGCTGGAACGGCGCTACAACGTCGGCGTCAGAGAAGCGAACGTCTAGGAGCGACTCATGGAATGGTTTGATCTGACAGTCGTGACCGGCAGTTTGCCCGAATTCTGGCGCGGGCTCTGGATGACGCTCCATCTGACCGGCATCGCACTGATCGTCGGTTTCGCCTTTGCGGTTCCGCTGTCGATCGCTCGCGTGTCGAAGAACCCCTGGGTGAGTGCTCCGGTGCGCGCCTACACCTACTTTTTCCGCGGCACGCCAATGCTCGTCCAGTTGCTGCTGGTCTACTACGGCATCGGTCAAAGCGAATGGATGCAACAAATGTGGGAGACTGGCAATCCATTCTGGCTGCTCTTCCGCGATGCCTATTTCTGTGCCCTGTTGGCGTTCAGCCTCAACACCTGCGCCTACCAGCTCGAAATGTTTGCCGGGGCGATCCGCAATACGCCGAATGGCGAAGTCGAAGCCGCCAAGGCAATGGGCATGACGCGCAGCACCGCGCTGCGCAGGATCATTCTGCCGTCGGCCTTGCGCCGGGCGCTGCCGCCCTTCAGTAACGAAGTGATTCTGATGCTGCAAGGCTCGGCGATTGCCAGCGCAGTGACCCTGGTTGACCTGACCGGGGCCGCACGGAACGTCTACTCGCGCCATTACGCGCCGTTCGAAGCCTTTATTTTTGCCGGGCTGCTCTACCTTGTTGTGACCTTTGTTCTGGTTGGCCTGTTCCGCATCGCTGAAAACCGCTGGCTGGCCCACCTGCAACCGCGCCGCAGTGCCAGCAGCGCGAAGAAAGACTGATCGGAAAGACTGCCATGACCAACACGGCGAGTAAAGAACTCCTGCGCATCGAAAACCTGTACAAGCAGTACGGCGACAACGAAGTACTCAAGGGTGTGTCGCTCAAGGCGAACTCGGGTGACGTCATCAGCATCATCGGATCCTCAGGTTCCGGCAAGAGCACCTGGTTGCGCTGCATCAACTTCCTCGAGCAGCCGACTTCCGGCAAGATCATTGTCGCCGGCGAGGAGGTCAAACTGCTGCCCGGCACCAGGGATGCCCTCAAGGTTGCCGACCAGAAGCAACTGCAGAAGATCCGTACCCGTCTGTCGATGGTTTTCCAGCACTTCAATCTGTGGGGCCACATGACGGTGCTGGAGAACGTCATCGAGGCGCCGATCCACGTGCTTGGCCTCTCGAAAAAGGAGGCGATGGCACGTGCCGAGCGCTATCTCGAACGTGTTGGCGTCTGGAGATTCCGCGATACCTATCCGGCGCACCTGTCAGGCGGCCAACAACAGCGGGTGGCGATTGCGCGCGCACTGGCGATGGAACCGGAGGCGCTATTGTTTGACGAGCCGACCTCGGCACTTGATCCGGAACTGGTTGGCGAAGTCCTCAAGGTGATGCGGTCGATCGCCGAAGAGGGTCGCACCATGCTGGTCGTGACCCACGAAATGGGCTTTGCGCGTGAAGTCTCCAACCACGTCATCTTTGTCCATCAGGGGCGGGTGGAGGAGGAGGGCAACCCCAGGGAAGTGTTGACCAAACCTGCCAGCGAACGTCTGCAGCAGTTCCTGTCAGGCAACCTCAAGTGACGGGAATGGCTGGCGCGGGGCTTCCGCGACCAGGCGACGGGCTTACGGGTCACACCAACCGCTGATCGAGAGCGGTGGATACACGCGGGTGGCACCCCTTTTTCCCGCAAGTCGGCTGAGGACCATCGTCGGTACAGCAAGGCCGCGCGAGCGGGAAAACCATTACCCCCGATACGTCTGCAAATGAATACTCGTCTCGGTGCTCTGAATCCCT
>NZ_JAZKUD010000078.1:0-19065 GCF_036625275.1 Accumulibacter sp. | reverse complement strand
GTCGCCGATCGGCGCCGTGACACTCAACCCGGAGCGTGACGAAATCGTCTCCGCGGCCACCGCTAGCGCAGAAAGTATGCGTTTGGCAACATGAACTCAGGCGACAACTACCTTGACATTCACCGACACACATGGGGTCTTGAAATCACGCATGCGTGATTTCAAGACCCCAGCAGTGCGTTTCCGGGTGCCAATCCACAGACTTCCCCGGCGGCGGCAATACCGCTGGAAGCCCGGCCAGATCTGGAAATCGGGCTGCGGCGCAGGTGCAAGAAGATCGGACACCTGGGGTCTGCGCGCTCGTGGCTCTGCGGTCAACCGCTGCTGCAGGCGGAGTCGTACGTCGAATTCCCGGTGCACTGGCGCGCATGTGCTCCTTCAGGAGTCCAGCGTTCTGCGAGGAGCCGGGTTGCGACCTGGCCCGACTACTTGCTCAACAACCTCATCCCGCGCTCCAACCCATCGAGCGTCAGCGGAAACATCCGTCCGCCCATCAGGTTATAGATCAGCGAGGTCGATTGCCGGTATGGCCACGACTGTTCCGCCTCGGGGTTGAGCCAGATCGCGTGCGGCCAGGTGTCGGTCAGCCGGCGCAACCAGGTCGCGCCGGGTTCGGCGTTGTTGTATTCGATGCAGCCGTTGGGCTGTACGAGTTCGTAAGGACTCATCGACGCGTCGCCGACGAAGATCAGCTTGTAGTCGTTGCCGTATTTGTGCAGCACGTCGTGGGTAGCGATGCGCTCGCTGTGGCGACGGCGATTATCCTTCCACAGACGGTCATAGACGCAATTGTGGAAATAGTAGTGTTCGAGGTGCTTGAACTCGCTGCGGCAGGCCGAGAAGAGTTCTTCGCAGACCCGGATGTGGTCGTCCATCGAGCCGCCGATGTCGAGGAACAACAGCACCTTGACGGCGTTGTGACGTTCCGGGCGCATGTGCAGGTCGAGCCAGCCGGCGTTGCGCGCGGTGCCGGTGATCGTGCCTTCGAGGTCAAGCTCGTCGGGAGCGCCCTGGCGGGCGAAACGGCGCAGGCGGCGCAGCGCGACCTTGATGTTGCGCGTGCCGATTTCGATGCGATCGTCGAGGTTGCGGTATTCGCGCTTCTCCCAGACTTTGACCGCCGAGCGGTTCTCGCTCCTGCCGCCGACGCGGATCCCCTCGGGATGCGTACCGCCGTGTCCAAACGGCGAGCTGCCGCCGCTGCCAATCCACTTGTTGCCACCCGAATGCCGCTCCTTCTGCTCGGCAAGGCGCTGTTTGAAGGTTTCCATCAGCTTGTCCCAGCCGAGCTTTTCGAGTCTGGCGCGTTCGGCGTCGGTCAGATGCTGCTTGACCGCCTGCCGCAGCCACTCTTCGGGAATCAGTACGTCCATCCCCGGCAGTGCCTCGACTCCCCTGAAGTACTCGCCGAAGGCTCGGTCGAACTTGTCGAAATGGGTCTCGTCCTTGACCAGGGCCGCACGTGACAGCACATAGAAGTCGTCGAGGCTATGTTCGATGACATGCTGCTGGAGCGCTTCGAGCAGGGTCAGAAATTCCTTGATCGAGACCGGCAGGCGGCTCGCCTTGAGGTGCAGGAAGAAGTCGATCAGCATCGTCGCCGCCCGATTTGCCTTGCCTCAGCGGTTCTGACGCGCCATGAAAATCAGGCGTTCGAAGAGATGCACGTCCTGTTCGTTCTTCAGCAGCGCACCGTGCAGTGGCGGGATCGCGGACTTCTGATCCTTGCTGCGCAGGACTTCCGGCGGAATGTCCTCGGCCAGCAGCAGCTTGAGCCAGTCGAGCAGTTCCGAGGTCGAGGGCTTTTTCTTCAAGCCGGGAATTTCACGCAACTCGAAGAACACTTCCAGCGCTTCGCGCAGCAGCGTCGGCTTCAGGCCAGGGAAGTGCACGTTGACGATCCTGGTCATCGTCTCCTTGTCAGGAAAGCGGATGTAATGGAAGAAGCAGCGGCGCAGGAAAGCGTCGGGCAGTTCCTTCTCGTTGTTTGACGTGATGAACAGTACCGGCCGGTGGCGCGCGCGCACCTGCTGACGGGTTTCATAGACGAAGAACTCCATGCGGTCGAGTTCGCGCAACAGATCGTTGGGGAATTCGATGTCGGCCTTGTCGATTTCGTCGATCAGGACCACCGACGGCGTTTCGCATTCAAACGCCTGCCAGAGCACGCCCTTGACGATATAACTCCCGATGTTGGCAACCTTCGCCTCGCCGAGCTGCGAGTCGCGCAAGCGGGACACCGCATCGTATTCGTAAAGCCCCTGCTGCGCCTTGGTCGTCGATTTGACGTGCCACTCGAACAGTGGCAAGCCCAGGGACGCGGCAACCTCTTCGGCAAGCATGGTCTTGCCGGTCCCCGGCTCGCCCTTGATCAGCAGCGGCCGTTGCAGGGTGATCGCGGCGTTGACCGCCAGGGTCAGGTCGTGGGTGGCGACGTAGGTATCGGAGCCGGAAAAGCGCATGGGAGTGATCCTCTCTGTGACGGTCTGATTTTACCCACAAATATCCCGGCAAGGGTCAGGTTGTAGCGCTTCAGCGGCCCGCCGTCTGCCGCAAGCAGTCCAGGTAGGCCACCGCATCGATGGCCCCACCCTGCCGTTGCGCGCGCCAGAGCGCTTCGCCAAGGCATTCCAGGATCGCGTGTTCGGCGGCATGCACGTCGAGGCGGGTGCGCAATGCCTGATAGGCGGCACGAATTCCCGCTGGCTGGTCGATGCTGATCTGCTCGGCAACGGCGAGGTGCAGCGAGAGGTGGAGAAAGGGGTTCATCTGCCCGCTCTCGGGCGTGAACTCCTGCTCCAGCGCCAGCGCCGGGTTCTCGAGCAGGGCGTGGTATTCGGGGTGATGCCGGATCAGGTCGGCCGCCGTGACCTCGGCGCCTTCGAGAATCGCGCGTTCGCGATATTTTCGCCAGGCTTCGCAGAAAAACTGGCGGACCTGTTCACGGCTGGGATTGAACATGGCCTCTCCAGGCTGCACGGGGAATCGGAGCAGTGACGGTGTTCATCGGGGCGGCGGCCCGGGCGGAGCACCGGTCTTCTCCGGGTAGGCACAGAGATCGGCAATACTGCAGTGCCAGCAATCGGGCTTGCGCGCCTTGCAGACGTAGCGCCCGTGCAGGATCAGCCAGTGATGGGCGGCATGCAGGAATTCCTCCGGTACCGCCTGCAGCAGTTCGCGTTCGACGGCCAGGGGGGTCTTGCCGGGGGCCAGCCCGGTGCGATTGGCGACCCGAAAGATGTGCGTATCGACAGCGATCGTGGCTTCGCCGAAAGCGGTGTTGAGGACCACGTTGGCGGTCTTGCGACCGACCCCCGGCAGTGCCTCGAGGGCTGTGCGCGAGTGCGGGACTTCGCCGCCGTGTTGTTCAAGCAACTGCCGGCAGGTGGCGAGAATGTTCCTGGTCTTGCCCTGGTAAAGACCGATGCGGTTGAGGTAGGGAGTCAGCCCGCTTTCGCCGAGTGCCAGTATCGCCTGTGGCGTCGGCGCATCGGCAAAGAGCTGCCGGGTGGCGAGATTGACGCTCTTGTCGGTGGCCTGTGCCGACAGGATGACGGCAATCAGCAACTGGAAGGTGCTGGCGTAGGCAAGTTCGGTGGTCGGTTCCGGGTTGGCAGAGCGCAGGCGGGCGAAGAGTTCCTGGCGCTGAATACGGTCCATCGTCGCCGACTCTCAGACGCCATCGCCCAGTGCCAGCGGCGGCGAACTCGGCCGGCGCGCCGCGGCGCGGGCCTCGACCCAGTTTTTCCAGGCAATCAGACAACCGAGCAGGATGAAGGCGCCAGGCGGCAGCAACGCCAGCAGGAAACCAGGATAGTCGGCCGGTAGCAACTGCAGGGGCTGCAGCCCCGGAAAAACCATGTCGATCCCGGCCAGCAGCGTGCCACCGCCGATCAGCTCGCGCAGTCCGCCGAGCAGGGCCAATGTCCACAACATGCCCAACCCCATGCAAACGCCGTCGAATGCTGCATGCAGCGGCGGGTTCTTGTTGGCAAAGGCTTCGACACGCGCCAGCACGATGCAGTTGGTGACGATCAGCGGAATGAAGATGCCAAGAACCAGGTACAACTCATGCAGTTGGGCATTGAACAGCAGATCGACCACGGTCACCAGCGCGGCGACGATCAGAATGAAGACCGGGATGCGAATTTCGTGCGGGATCAGGTTTCGCAGCGATGCGACAGCGACGTTGGCGATGGCCATGACGAGGATCGTCGCCAGCGACAGCATCACGCCGTTGACCAGATTGGTGGTCACGGCGAGCAGCGGACAGAGGCCCAGGATCTGCACCAGGCTGGTATTCTGGTGCCAGAGGCCGTTGGCAGCGATCTGACGGAATTCCTCGCGACTGATCATTTTCATCCTCCTGTGACAAAGAGTTGCCGGCGATTCTCGGCAACGTAGTGTAAAGCCTTGTGCACCGCCTTGATCAGCGCGCGCGGCGTGACCGTTGCCCCGACCACCGAGTCGAAACGTCCGCCGTCCTTTTTGACCCGCCACTCGCGGTCGACAACCGTCGCCAGCGAGAGGCCGTCGAACTGCCGGATCCACGGATGCTCCTTGTTCCGGTCCTTCCTTGGGTCGATGTAATCGCCCAGGCCCGGTGTCTCCTTGTGTTGTGTGACGCGAACGCCGAGCAGCGTGCCGTCGGCGGCGACGGCGATCAACAGGCGGATCTTTCCGGAATAGCCATCGGGAGCGACCGCTTCAAAGACCAGCGCGCTGGCCTGACCGGCCCGACGTGCCAGGTAAGCCGTCGACGCCTCGTCGGCACCCAGGGCGGGGTTGGGCGGCAGTTGTAAACGGTCGCTCAGCAAGTCGTTATCGTAGAGCTCGCGCGGCAGCACTTCGCCGATCAGCTTCATTTTTTCCTCTGCGGCGGCGGCCTCGATCGCCGGCCGGGTCCACAGAAAAACGGCCGCCAGCAGGCCGGTGAACACCACCACGAAGATCAGCAGGATGACCGCCGTACGCATCGCCATCCGGGTCGCACTGGGTGTCCTGGGCAGCAGCTTCATCGCTCGTTCTTCATGCCGAAGATCGGTGGCTGGGTGTACCTGTCGATCAGCGGTACGCAGAGGTTCATCAGCAGCACGGCGAAGGCGATGCCGTCGGGATAGCCGCCGAAAACGCGGATGAGGTAGGCCAGCACACCGGCGGCAAAACCGAAGATCAGTTTGCCCCGGCGGGTCGTCGACCCGGAAACCGGATCGGTGACGATGAAGAAGGCACCGATCATCGTGCCGCCGGAGAACAGGTGGAAGAGCGGATTGGCGAACTGTTGCGGGCTCCAGACCCAGAGCGCAGCGGCCAGCAAGGACAGGCTGCCGAGGAAACCGAGCGGTGCTTGCCAGCCGATGATCTTCTTCTGCCACAGCCACAGACCGCCGACAAGATAGCCGACAGAGATCCATTCCCAGCCACGCCCGGCGAAGTTTCCGAAGACATCCTGCGTCGCCAGAAGCGTCGGCACGTCGACCGCGCCCTCGCCGAGTTTCAGAGCCGTCTTGAGCGCGTCGAGCGGAGTCGCTCCACTCATCACGTCGATGCGCGGGGTGAGACCGGCCATCAGATCGATCTGCTCGGCCAGGGTCAGTTTGAGGCCGAGAGCCGGCCATTGCGACATCAGGGCCGGAAACGAAACGATGCACACCGCGAAGGCGGTCATCGCCGGATTGAAAGGATTCTGACCGAGTCCGCCGTAGAGGTGCTTGGCGACAACGATCGCGAACAGCGTGCCGCCGACGATCAGCCACCACGGTGCCAGCGGCGGGAAGGCCAGGGCAATCAGCCAGGCGGAGACGACCGCACTGCCATCGCTCAGGAACAGGCCCTGCGGCTTGCCGCGCAGCCAGAGCATCAGCGCTTCTCCGGCCAGCGCAGCGACCGTGGCAAGCAACAACTGCAGGACGATGCTCGCGCCGAGTAGCCAGATGTAAGCGGCAATGCCCGGCAACAGGCCGACCAGCACTTGCAGCATCACCCGCCGCACGCTGCCCTGCCCGAGCAGGTAAGGGGGCGTCGAGAACGTCATCATTCGGCTGCCTGCGGCGGTCGGGTCACTTCGTCCGGCGGCGGCTCTGCCTGCAGGTTGGCGCGGCGAGCCTCGATGGCGGCGATTTCGCGCTGCTGCTGGGGGGTGAGTTGTTCGGTATTTCTGGGTTGTACGGCAGCGCGCTGGGCGCGGGCACGTTCCATCGCCGCGACGATGGTCGCCTTCTTCAGCGCATCGGCATCGACCGGAGGGGAGGCGATGGCCAGCTCGGTGGCAACGGCGCTGGCAACGCCCGCTTCCGCGACCGCGACCGTTGGACTCGCCGCGGCGCTGGCCGGCTTGCGTTCGCTGCTCCTGGCAGCGGCGGCCCTGGCCAGGCGTTCGGCCTTCTCGGCCTGTTCCCGCTCGGCACGTGCATTGCGCAGTTCGAAGCGGGCCTTGGCGGCTTCGGCGGCCTGTTTTTCGCGCTCGCGCGACCAGATTTCACTCTTGGCAAAACGAAAGTATTGCACCAGCGGAATGTGCGACGGGCAAACATAGCTGCAGCAGCCACATTCGATACAGTCGAAGAGATGATATTCCTGCGTCTTGCCGAAGTTCCTGGCGCGCGCGAACCAGTACAACTCGAATGGTTGCAATTCGTGCGGACAGACTTCGGCACAGGCACCGCAACGGATGCACGGCATCTCGGGCGGACGTGTCGGAAACAGGGTCGGCGAACCGGCGATGACACAGTTGGTGGCCTTGATCACCGGTGCAGCGAGGTCGGGGATCTCGAAGCCCATCATCGGCCCTCCCATCAGGTAACTGCGGGTGTCGGCTTTCGGCTGGCCGAGCGCAACCAGGTCGCTTAGCGGCGTCCCGAGCCGCACTTCCCAGTTGCGTGGCTGCAGGACGTTGCCGGTCAGGGTGACGATGCGCGAGATCACCGGTTCGCCGTGGGCCAGTGCCCGATACGCGGTATAGGCAGTGGCGACGTTGAAGCACTGTACGCCGAGTTCGGTCGAGCGCTTGCTGGCCGGAACTTCCTTGCCGGTCAGCACGCGGATCAACTGCTTGGCACCGCCGGCCGGGTAGCGTGTGGGAACGGCGACCACCTCATGATCCTCGCCCAGCCGCTGCACCGCTGCCTGCATTGCCGCGACGGCTTCCGGCTTGTTGTCCTCGATGCCGATCAGCACTCGCCTGGCCGCCAGCAACTCGCGAAAGATCGCGCTTCCGCGCACGATATCCTCGGCGCGCTCGCGCATCAGCAGGTCGTCGCAAGTCATGAAGGGCTCGCACTCGGCCCCGTTGATGACCAGTTGTTCGACGGCGACCGAGCTGGCCGCGGTGAGCTTGGCGTGGCTCGGAAAGACGGCGCCCCCGAGGCCGACGACACCGGCATCGCGCAGCGCTTCGCGGACGCGCTCGGGCGCCAGGCTCCGGTAATCGAGCGGCGTACGTGCGATCCATTCGTCACGACCATCCGGCGCGATGACCACGGTCAGCGTCGGCAGACCCGAAGGGTGCGCAGCCACATGGTGCTCGATCGCCAGAACGATGCCGGAAGTCGGTGCATGCACGGCCGCCGACATCCAGCCGTCGGCACCCCCGATCAATTGCCCTTTCAGTACCTGCTCGCCGACTTCGACGAGCGGGTTCGGCGAGCCGCCGATGCTCTGGTGCAAGGGCACGTACAGGCGCGCCGGCAACGGTGCCTGGCCGATCGGTTGCTGCACCGACGGGGCCTTGTTGGTCTGCGGTTTGACACCGCCCTTGAAAGCGAACAGGTGTTGGAGCATTGCCGGCAACTCAGGCAGCGCGCTTGATTTCGATCACCGGGTATTTCCACTTCCAGTTATCGAGATTCTCGGTGATCGGCTGCATGTGGATGCACTCGACCGGGCAGGGTTTGATGCACAACTCGCAACCGGTGCACAGCGGTTCGATGATGGTGTGCATCTGTTTGGCGGCGCCGACGATGGCGTCCACCGGGCAGGCCTGGATACACAGGGTACAGCCGATACAGGTCGTCTCGTCGATGATCGCCACCTGTTTCGGCTTCTCCTCGACTTCCAGCGGCTTGACTTCACGGCCGAGCAGGTCGGCGAGCTTGCGCACACCGTCCATGCCGCCCGGCGGGCACAGGTTGATGTCGGCCTCACCGGCTGAAATCGCCGCCGCGTAAGGTTTGCACCCCGGATAACCGCATTGGCCGCACTGCGTCTGTGGCAGGATCGCCTCGATTTTCTCGACCAGCGGATCACCCTCCACCTTGAACTTGATCGACGCGTAGCCAAGCGCGGCACCGAGCACGATGGCACCGAGCGCCATGATCACCAGCGTGCTGATCATTGATACTTGTCCAGTCCGGCAAAGCCCATGAACGCCAGGCTCATCAGGCCGGCGGTCACCATGGCAATCGCTGTGCCCCGAAAATGGGTCGGCACGTCGGCCCCTTCGACGCGTTCGCGGATACCCGCAAAGAGCACCAGAACCAGAGAGAAACCGATAGCGCAGCCGGCACCAAAAAGCAGGGACTCGACAAAATCATGCTTGTTGGCGATATTCAGCAAGGGTACGCCGAGTACCGCACAGTTGGTCGTGATCAGCGGCAGGTAAATGCCGAGCACCTGGTGCAGCAAGGGGCTGGTCTTCTGGATCACCATCTCGGTGAGCTGCACGATGGCGGCGATGGTGAAGATGAAGGAGAGGGTCCGCAAATATTCGAGCCCGAACGGCATCAACAGGTAGTGATCGATGACGTAGCTGGCACCGGTCGCCACGGTGAGCACGAAAGTGGTCGCCGCGCCCATGCCGAACGCCGTCTCCAGCTTCTTGGAAACCCCTGTGAACGGGCACAGCCCGAGGATCTTCACCAGCACGACGTTGTTCACGAGGACGGCGCCGACAATGATGAACAGGTAGTGGCTCATGTTTCGCTTACCCTGAAAGTCGCGCTGACGGCTGACGAATCTCCCCTTCGCCGGCGTGCCGGAGAGGGGCGGGAGTGGTGGAAACGGTGAGGGCTTTCATGATCAGGGGTGTCCGGGTAGCCACGACCGTTGGGCAGGAGACGACCGGGTCCGGGGCGCCGCGATTATCCCCCGGCCAGTATGTGCATTCAACCACGTTGCCAACCACGCCATGTACCGTCAAACACGGCGCTGCCCGGCGATCGCCGCAGCGGCCTCGCCGACCAGCCCCGGACCGCGGTAGATGAAGCCCGTATAGAACTGTACCAGGCTGGCACCGGCAGTGACCTTCTCGACCGCGTCGGCACCACACAGGATGCCGCCAACACCGATGATCGGCACTTCACCGGCCAGGGCGAGCGACAGTTTTTTCACCACCGCGGTGGACATCGCCCGCAGCGGCGCACCGGAAAGGCCGCCTGCCTGTTCAGCATTCGCCAGGCCGGCGACAGCGGCTCGCGAGAGCGTGGTGTTGGTGGCGATGACACCTTCCATCCGGTGCCGGCGCAACAGGTCGGCAATCGCCTGGATCTGCGAATCTTCGAGGTCCGGAGCAATTTTCAGGGTCAGCGGCACATACCGGCCATGGCGGTCGGCGAGCCGCGACTGGGCGCCTTTCAGCCGACCGAGCAGCGCGTCGAGCGCAGTGTCCTGCTGCAATTCGCGCAGATTCCTGGTATTCGGACTCGAAATATTGACCGTCACATAACTGGCGGCGCCATAGACGCGCTCAAGACAGGTCAGGTAATCGTCGGCGGCGTTCTCGATCGGGGTATCGAAGTTCTTGCCGATATTGATTCCGAGAATTCCGCCGGCAGCAGCGAAGCGGGAACGGGCGACATTGGCCAGCAGCTTCTCGACGCCATCGTTGTTGAAGCCCATGCGGTTGATGATCGCCTGCCGCTCCGGAATACGGAACAGGCGTGGCTTCGGGTTGCCGGGCTGCGCCCGCGGAGTGACGGTACCGATCTCGATGAATCCGAAACCGAGGGCGGCCAGAGCGTCGATATGCTCGCCGTTCTTGTCGAGTCCCGCCGCCAGGCCGACCGGGTTGGGAAAAGCAAGCCCCATCACCTGCCGCGGGTCCGGCGGCACCGCCGCAGCAAGCAGACAGCGCGCGCCCGTGACGTTGAGGAAATCGACACCGCTCATCCCGACAAGGTGTGCGGTTTCAGGGTCGAGAGCGAAGAAAAAACGACGTAACAAAGGATAGAACATGCCGACATTTTACCGCATCGCAGCATGCCGCGCGTGCTCGGGAATGTCGGGAGTGTAGAGACTTGTCCCTCGCCGACTTCCGGTTGGTCTTGCGCTTGACCGCGGGAGGGGGCTTCCCGTGTTGCGTCTGAAGTGTTGGGAGGCACCGATAGGTCCCTCCCCCCGCGAGGGGGCGAACGTAGTACACAGTGTCAGAGCCCGAAACACTTGCGGAGATGGCGTTGGATCACCTATTCTTCCCCGGCCAGGGTAGGAAGCACGGGCTGCGAAAGATCCAGGCGTCCGACAGCGACGGGTGCCAGGCGGCGATCGAACGCCTGTAACTGCAGAGGGAATCCAGCCGGAGGAGGTGTCGATTTCATGTTGCCATGGACCCGGGGAAACGAATCCCGAGCCGCTCCGGGAGACGACGAGGTCGCCTGGCACGCCCCCCTGATACGCCTGCGCAAGCCCGGTACCGAGACCGCCAGGCCGGGGATGAGCCTGCGGATGGCCAAAGAGCGATCCGGCGGATCGGCACGTGGATCGTGAATGGAAGAAAACGGCGCCCTGATCGGCGCAGAAATTTGAGGGTGATCTGCCAGTGAGGAAAAATTCGACGCCAGACCTGTTTGGCGACCTGCTCGACGTGCCGGCGGCACCGCCAGGCGTACCGCCGCCGTCGGCGGTCCTGCCGCCTGGCGAAGACGACGACAGCATCCTGCTGCATGATTCGGCGGCGCGCGATTACCTGGAGTATGCGATCGCGGTGGTCAAGGGGCGCGCCCTGCCGGATGTCAAGGACGGGCTGAAACCGGTGCAGCGCCGCGTCCTCTTCGCGATGCGCGAACTCGGATTGTCGGCAACCGCCAAACCAGTCAAGTCGGCGCGCGTCGTCGGCGACGTGATCGGCAAGTATCACCCGCATGGCGACACCTCGGCGTACGACGCGATGGTGCGGGTAGCGCAGCCGTTCATGCTGCGCTACCCGCTGGTCGACGGCCAGGGCAATTTCGGATCGCGTGACGGCGACAACGCCGCGGCGATGCGCTACACCGAAGCGCGCCTGACGCCGATTGCCGAACTGCTGCTCGGCGAGCTCGGCGAAGGCACCGTCGATTTTCAGCCGAACTACGACGGCTCCTTCGATGAACCGGCATTCCTGCCGGCCAGGCTGCCTTTCCTGCTGCTCAACGGCGCTTCGGGAATCGCCGTTGGCATGGCCACCGAAATGCCTTCGCACAATCTGCGCGAAGTTGCCGCGGCGGTGATCCACAAAATCGAGCACCCGGCCGCCGGCGTCAGCGAACTGATGGCGCACCTTCCCGGCCCCGACTATCCCGGCGGTGGCCAGATCATCTCGTCGGCGAGCGACATCGCCGCCGCCTACAGCAGTGGCCGCGGCAGCCTGCGCGTGCGTGCGCGCTACGAGATCGAAGAAATGGCGCGAGGTGCCTGGCAGGTGGTTTTCAAGGAGTTGCCTCCGGGCGTTTCTTCGGCCAGGGTGCTCTCCGAGGTCGGGGCCCTGCTCAATCCGCAGCCGAAACCGGGCAAGAAGGTGATCGAACAGGCGGCGGCACAGCTCAAGGCGCTGATGACCTCGCAACTCGATCGCGCGCGCGACGAGTCGGGCAAGGACGACGACGTGCGTCTGGTCTTCGAGCCGAGCAGTTCGCGCATCGACCGCAACGAGTTCGTGGCGTTGCTGCTGGCGCATACCAGTCTCGAAACCTCGGCGCCGATCAACCTGGTGGCGGTCGGCATCGACGGCCGACCGTGCCAGAAATCGCTCGCCGACCTGATCGGCGAGTGGTGCAACTTCCGCATCCAGACCGTGCATCGGCGTACCGGGTTCCGCCTGCAGAAGGCCGACGACCGCATCCACATTCTCGAAGGCCGGCACATCGTCTTCCTCAACATCGACGAAGTGATCCGCATCATTCGTGAATCCGACGATCCGAAAAAGGCGTTGATCGCGCGCTTCACGCTCTCGGACCGGCAGGCCGAAGACATCCTGGAAATCCGCCTGCGTCAGTTGGCCCGACTCGAGGGAATCCGCATCGAGCAGGAACTCGCGAAGCTGCGCAGTGAACGCGAAGGCCTGGCCAAACTGCTCGGCAGCGACACGCTGCTACGCCGGCAGGTGATTCGCGAAATCCGGGCCGATGCCGAGAAGCATGGCGACGCCCGCCGGACAATTCTCCTCGCGGCGGCCACCGCTTCGCGCTCGGAGGTCGCAGCCGTCACCGACGAACCGGTGACCGTGATCATCTCCGAGAAGGGCTGGGCGCGTGTCCGGCAGGGGCACCACCTCGACCTCTCGGGCGTCGCTTTCAAGGACGGCGATCGCGCCGGTTCGGCACAGGAATGCCGGTCGGTGGACTCGCTGGTGATCCTGTCGACCGAAGGGCGCGCTTTCACCCTGGCGGTCGCCAGTCTTCCCGACGGTCGCGGCATGGGCGCGCCGCTGTCGTCGTTCGTCGAACTCGGTACCGGGAAGATCGCGCATGTGCTCACCGGACTGCCGGGCGACGAACTGCTCATCGCCAAGACTTCGGGCTACGGCTTCGTCTGCACCTACGCCGACCTGTTGTCGCGTCAGAAGGCCGGCAAATCCTTTCTGAGTGTCGAAGAGGGCGCGACCATCCTGCCGCCGGTGAGGCTGGCCGGCAAGGATCATCTGGCGGCCTTGTCCGAAGATGGCCGCCTGCTGGTTTTCCCGCTCGAACAGATGAAGCGCCTGTCGGCCGGCAAGGGCGTGCAGATCATCGGCCTGCACGACAACGAATCCTTGCGCGCGGTCGTCGCTACCCAGGGCGACCGGGTGACGATCAAGGGAATGTTCCGGAACCGCATCAAGACCCTGCTTTCGGAAGACCGGCATCTCGGTCAGCGTGCGCGGCGCGGCTCGCCGGTGGGGCAACTCGGCCAGGTGATGCTGGCCGCGTATCCGGAACGAGGAGAGGGAAATTGATCAATCGCAACCAACATGGGACGCCGTGTCTGCAGGCCTTGGTCTGGGGCCTGCTGGCCTTCTGGAGCGCACCGGCGATGGCCGAGCAGGTCGCTTGTGTGACCACCGAATGGAAGCTGATTGGCGCCAATCACCGGGTCTGCGTCGAGAGTTTTCCCGATCCGAAGGTACCGGGCGTGACCTGCCATGTCAGCCAGGCGAGAACCGGCGGCATCAGCGGGTCGTTCGGCCTCGCGCAGGATCCTTCGCAGTTCTCGCTGGCGTGCCGGCAGACCGGGCCGATTACGCTGCCTGCGAAGCTGCCGAAAGAGGCCACGGTGTTTGCCGAAGACACTTCGATTCTGTTCAAGGAGACCCGTGTCGTCAGGATGTGGGACGAAGCCCACAAGACCCTGGTCTACCTCGCGATCAGTCGCAAGCTGATCGACGGCGCGCCGGCGAACAGCATCTCGACAGTGCCGGTGATGCCCTGGGGGGAACGCTGACGGTGCGTCCGGATCGCCTGCAAAAGGCCTTGCCGCTGTAAGATCTCAGGTCGATCTGCCGTAACGCAGGTGTTTCCACCGAGCATTCCGCTGCGCCGACCGGCGCTGACGGAAAGGAGAGAAAACCCATGGTTCCACGTCTCATGACTGCCTTCAGCGGGCCCCTGCTGGAGATCGAGCGGCGTTTCCTCGACGCCATGCCGGAGATCGAGCGCTGGTTGCGCGGGCAGTGGCAGGAGCACACGCCGCCTTTTTATGGCTCGGTCGACCTGCGCAACGCAGGTTTCAAGCTGGCGCCGGTGGACATGAACCTGTTTCCCGGGGGCTTCAACAACCTCGACGCCACCTTCCTGCCGCTCTGCGTGCAGGCGGCGATGGCGGCGATCGACCGGATCTGCCCCGACGCCAGAAGACTGCTGCTGATTCCCGAGAAGCACACGCGCAACCTCTTTTATTTGCAGAACGTCGCACAGCTCGCGGCGATCCTGCGCCTGACCGGCCTCGACGTGCGCCTCGGCTCGTGGTCGCCGGAGATCGACAGGCCGACGCCGGTGGCACTTCCCGACGGCAGCTCGCTGCTCCTCGAACCGCTGCTGCGCAGTCGCTCCCGGCTGGGCCTCGAAGGCTTCGACCCCTGTGCCATCCTGCTCAACAACGATCTCTCGGCGGGTATCCCGCCGATTCTGCAGAACCTCGACGGACAGTTCGTTCTGCCGCCGCTGCATGCGGGTTGGGCCTTGCGCCGCAAGTCGAACCACTTTGCAGCCTACGATGAGGTGGCGGAAAACTTCTCCAGGCTGGTCGGGATCGATCCGTGGCGGATCAACCCCTACTTTTCGGTCTGCAGCAGCGTCAATTTTCATGAGCGACAGGGCGAGGACTGCCTGGCTGCCAATGTCGATGCCGTGCTCGGTCTGATCCGCGAAAAATACCAGCAATACGGGATCGAAGAAACGCCTTACGTGGTCGTCAAGGCCGATGCCGGTACCTATGGCATGGGGGTGATGACGGTCAAGGATGCAGCCCAGGTGACCGGCCTCAACCGCAGGCAGCGCAACAAGATGTCGGTGATCAAGGAAGGCCTGGCGGTGTCGCAGGTGATCATCCAGGAAGGGGTGCATTCCTATGAGCGGGTCGGCAGCGGCAACGACGAAGGCGTCGCCGAACCGGTGGTGTACATGATCGACCGCTTTGTCGTGGGCGGCTTCTACCGTGTCCATAGCGGGCGTGGCAAGGATGAGAATCTCAACGCGCCAGGCATGCACTTCGAACCGCTGGCCTTCGAGACCAGTTGCTCGTTACCCGACCATTGCCAGAATCCCGATGCAGCACCGAACCGCTTTTACGTCTACGGCGTGGTTGCCCGCCTGGCGCAGCTCGCGGCTGCGCTCGAACTGGAACGTACGGCACCGATAGAGGAGCAAGTGGCATGCGCATAGCATTCATCGTCGACCCCCTGCGGTCGCTGAAGGCCTACAAGGATACCAGTATCGCAATGATGCGCGCTGCCCAGGCGGCGGGGCACGCGGTGTGGACGATCCAGCAGGAGGCGATTCACTGGTCGCCGCTACACGGCGTCTGCGCTACCGCGGTGCATCTGGAAATGCTCGCCGACGATCATGACTGGTTCGTCGAGGTCGACCGTCACGTCGTCGCCTTGCGTGATTTCCGTGCCGTCGTGATGCGCAAGGACCCACCTTTCGATATGGAATACGTGACCACCACCTGGTTGCTCGAAGGTGCCGAAGCCGAGGGCGCGCGCGTTTTCAACCGGCCGCGCGCCCTGCGCGACCATTCCGAGAAGTTGTCGATCGCCGAGTTCGCGCACTTTTCGGCCCCGACGCTGGTGGCGCGCGACGCGGCGGTAATCCATTCGTTCATCGACTACGAACACGACACGATTCTCAAACCGCTCGACGGCATGGGTGGAACCCAGATTTTCCGCGTCCGTGATGACGACCCGAACCGCAATGTGATCGTCGAAACGCTGACCCGTGACGGAGCGCGCACGATCATGGCGCAACGCTATATTCCGGAAATCGTCGAAGGCGACAAGCGCATCCTGATCGTTGGCGGTCAAGTGGTTCCCTATTGCCTGGCGCGCATCCCCAAGGCCGGCGAAACCCGCGGCAACCTGGCCGCCGGCGGCACCGGCGTGGCCCGCGAACTGAGCGCCCGCGACTGGGAAATCGCCAGCACGCTGGCGCCGGTGCTGGCTGCTCGCGGCCTGCTGCTGGTCGGTCTCGATGTGATCGGCGACTGGCTGACGGAGATCAACGTCACCAGCCCGACCTGCATGGTCGAAATCGCCGAGCAGACCGGATTCGACGCCGCCGCCATGTTCATTGCTGCACTCGATCGCCAGTGCCTTGCCTCCCCCTAGCCTCCTGCTCTGCTGGCTCGCACTGCTTTTCGCCAGCGTCCTGACGGCCTGCGAGCGGGCGCCCTTGCATCGTCAGGAAGCCTTCGTTTTCGGGACCCGCGTCGAAGTGCTGATCGCCGGTCTCGACGAAACGGCTGCGCGTCCGGCCGCGGCAGCCGTGCTGCGCGAGTTCGATCGCCTGCACCGCACCTACCATGCCTGGAAGCCTTCCGAACTGAGCGCGCTGAACACGGCCATCGCGGCCGGCAGGCGGCAGCCGGTGACGCCGGAAATGGCCGGACTGATTGCCGAAGCACAGCGCCTGACACACCTTGGCGAACGGCTTTTCGATCCGGGAATCGGCCGTCTGATCGGCCTTTGGGGTTTCCAGTCCGACGAATTGCCGGCCGCGCTGCCCGATCCGCTGGCCCTGGCTGCCTGGCAGGCGGCCCGGCCGAGCATCCTCGACCTGCGGATCGAAGGTGCTTACGCCAGCAGCGACAAGCGCGAAGTGGCCCTCGATTTTGGCGGCTACCTCAAGGGGTTTGCGCTCGACCGCGCAGTGGCGATTCTGCAGGCGCAGGGGGTGCACCATGCATTGATCAACATCGGCGGTAATGTCATGGCGCTGGGAAGCAAGAATGGGCAGCGCTGGCGCGTCGGCATCCAGCATCCGCGCCAGCCCGGGCCGCTGGCGACGATCGAACTGACGAACGGTGAAGCAATCGGTACCTCGGGCGACTATCAGCGCTTCTTCGAGCTTGACGGTCACCGTTACTGTCATCTGCTCGACCCGCGCAGCGCGCAACCGGCGTCGCATACGCAATCGCTGAGTGTCCTGATCTCGCCGCGCGCGGCGGCTGGAACGCTCAGCGACGTTGCTTCCAAGCCGCTATTCATCGCCGGTAGCGACTGGCCGCGTCTGGCGCGTGCCTTGCAGATCGAGCAGGTGCTGCGGGTCGACGCACAAGGCCTGGTACAGGTCAGCAGGGCCCTGCACGGTCGGCTCGAGTACGTCGGTGGTCAGCCACGGCAGCTTGAGGTCATCCCTTGAGGCGTTCGAGGGCGCATGCAAAGGTGGGTCGAAGTGCCTTGTTCGATGGCGAAGTGTTGACCGTGGTGATCATCCCTTCCCCTCATGGGGGCGAAGGCGGGGTTTCGCGGAGCACTGCTCCGCGCCACCGCAACCGGCCCGCAATGCAGCGTGGGCCATGGCAGGGTCGAGCGTCAGCGGAAACATCCGCCCCCATCAGCTTGTAGATCAGCGAGATCGATTGCCGGTATGGCCACGACTGTTCCGCCTCGGGGTTGAGCCAGATCGCGTGCGGCCAGATGTCGGTCAGCCGGCGCAACCAGGTCGCACCGGGTTCGGCGTTGTGGTATTCCTGAGGCTGTCCGCGCCCGACTGACCAGCGCAAGCATCGATCAACTGGAAACCTGGGCGATCAAGGTGCTTGACGCCGAATCGTTGGATGAAGTCTTCGATCAGCGAGCGTAGACGATGGCCCGGATGGAATGAGAGGGAAGCAGGAGTAGACGCCCGGACGGCGAAAGACCTTTCCGCCTCGCCTGCTGGTCGGAACGGAAGACCTCGCGCAGGGTCCTGAGGACGAAGGCGACTTTGTCGGCAAAGGCGTTGGCAACCTCGACGCATTTGCGCTGCGCCTGCGGGAGGCAGGAAGCGACCTGGTTACTATGGAAGTCGTGAGCGACTCTCGAATCTCCCCTCCCCCCTCGTGGGGGAGGGGTCGGGGGAGAGGGAAACGGTCATGACTTTCATCATCGGGGGTATCTTGCAAAGTCATGACCGTTTGGAGGATCGCCCGGGGCGATCCGCACGGGCGCCCGGTGGCCGTGCTTTGGTGCCCGCCTCCTGAAGTTCAGGAGGCACCTCGTGGTCTCGTTATGGTCGAGCACCGTGCCCTCGCCCGCCTGCTCAGCGAGTTCGGCAAAGGCCGGAGTGAGGCGTGCCGCCGCTTGCAGCACGACTGCCCGCGGGGTCGCCGCCGGCAACGGAAAGGCCCGCGCCTTTGTTTGACCGCCGTGCGCCGGCCGGATTGCAAAAAACGAACAGGGCGGCGCTGAAGGGGTGAAGGGGTCTTCGGCCAGTCACTGACGCACGCGCCGGGCGAGGCCGTCGATGCCGCAGCGACAGTCGGCCAGCTCGGCGGCGACCCGGACGCGCAGGCGCGGGACGGCGGCATCGGGAGGCTTCTCGATCAGTCAATACGGGCCTACCACGCGACCAGACCGCCGCAGCGATTTCATGCGGCGTTGCCGAAAGGACCCCTTCGACAGATTCCGCAACCACCCCGACTTCAACTTCTCCCCGGACAACGGCCATCACGATCTCGGGACTCGTATGTTCTTCCAGCGTGATGCTGACCTGCGGGTAACAACGCAGGAAAGCCGAGAGGCTGTCGGGAAGAAAGGTATGGGTTGCATGCGTATTGGCCCACAGGCTGACATGTGTCAACACCGATTGAAAACTGACACAGTTTTTCCTTTGTCACCGGTAACTACTCAGGTGCATGGCATGCCTCGTGCTATTGACTGTGCATGGACGAACTTCCAGATCTTGATCGCCTGAGTGTTGCCGAAAAAGACGGCTTGATCCGGGAACTGTGGCCGTTGCGTGCGCTGGTGCGCGATCTGGTGGCACAGGTGACGGCGCTTCAGGCGAAGGGGGTGGATCTGGAAGCGCGGCTGGCGCAAAACAGCCGGAATTCGAGCAAGCCACCGTCCTCGGATGGTTTGAGCAAGCCGAAGCCGAAGTCGCTGAGGAAGCCGGGAGGCAAGCCCACAGGCGGGCAGAAAGGGCACCGTGGGTACACGCTGGAGAAAGTTGCCGAAGTGGATCGGGTGGTGACGCATGCGCCGTTGGCGCGCTGTGACGCGTGCCAGACGCCGCTTGGGGAACTGGCCGTGGTGGAAGCACGTCAGGTATTCGATCTTCCGCCCCTGCGCTTCGAGGTTGCCGAGCATCAGGTTCTTGCCGGTCAGTGTGCCGCTTGCGGCAAGATTTGCCGCGGCGCGTTTCCCGAAGGCATTTCTGCGCCGGTGCAGTACGGACCCGCGGCACTGGCCGCCGCGGT
>NZ_JAZKUD010000077.1:0-19155 GCF_036625275.1 Accumulibacter sp. | reverse complement strand
AGCCGGGAGCCAGCGAGGTCTTGATGTGCGGCTGCACGCGCAGGCCTTTGTCGACGGCCTTCTTCGCCAGCAATCCGGCGGCGATCATCACTGCCGGATTGCTGGTATTGGTGCATGAGGTGATCGCTGCGATCAGCACGTCGCCGTGGCCGAGATCGATGCCGGGCCGCCCGGTCGGGTAGCGCTGTCGCAGGGTCTCGGCTGGGCGAGCAAAGCCGTCGGCCGACTCGGGTGCGCTCAGCAGGGTAGTGAAGCGGCTCGCCATCTCGGACAGTGCGATGCGGTCCTGCGGCCGCTTGGGGCCGGCCAGTGAGGGGACGATGCTGGCCAGATCGAGGCGGACGGTACGCGAGTAATCGATCTGGCCGGCGCGCGGCATGCCGAACAATCCCTGCGCCCGGAAGTAGGCCTCGAAAAGCACACAGTCCGCTTCGCTGCGGCCGCTGCCGCGCATATAGTCGACGGTCTTCTCGTCGACCGGGAAAAAGCCCATCGTTGCCCCGTACTCCGGTGCCATGTTGGCCAGCGTCGCGCGATCGGTTACCGACAGCGTGCTGGCTCCCTCGCCGAAGTACTCGACAAAGGTGCCGACCACTTTCTCACCACGCAACAGCTCGGTCACCGTCAGCACCAGATCGGTGGCGGTGACGCCTTCACGCAGGCGGCCACCGAGTTCGACGCCAACTACGTCCGGGGTCAGGAAATAGACGGGCTGCCCGAGCATCGCCGCTTCTGCCTCGATGCCGCCGACTCCCCAGCCGACGACGCCGACGGCATTGATCATCGTGGTGTGCGAGTCAGTGCCGACCAGCGTGTCGGGAAAGCACAGCCGTCCCGCGGTGCGCCCTTTTTCCGCCACTCCCGCTGCTCCCACAGCCTGCTGGCGCACGCCGTGGAACAGATGTTCGAGATTGACCTGGTGGACGATACCGACGCCCGGTGGCACGACGCGAAAGGTCTCGAAAGCCTGCATGCCCCATTTCATGAACTGATAGCGTTCGCGGTTGCGCTCGAACTCGAGGGTCATGTTCTGCTGCAGAGACTGCGGTGTGCCGTAGTAATCGACCTGCACCGAGTGGTCGATGACCAGGTCGACCGGCACCCGCGGCTCGATGCGCCGCGGATCGAGTCCGCGCGCCTGCGCCACCTGCCGCATTGCCGCGAGATCGCAGAGCAATGGCACGCCAGTGAAATCCTGCAGCACGACGCGCGCGACGACGAAGGGAATCTCCTCGCTGCGGCGCGCGCGCGGTCGCCACCCGGCGAGTTCGAGAATGTGTCGCTCGCTGACGCGCTGGCCATCGCAGTGACGCAACAGCGCTTCGAGAACGATGCGCAGCGATACCGGTAAACGAGGCACATTGCCAATCCCGGCAGCCGCCAGAGTCGGCAAGGAATAGAACAGGGTCTCCGGCTGGCCGGGAGGCGTGAAGCGGGATAGTGTATTGAATGGCGAGTGGGGCATGTCAAACCTCCGGACAGATGCACGATTGACGCAGATGGTGAATGGACAGTGCGTGCTGGCGTTACGTTCGTCCGAGGAGGTCAAGTTCCTCGTGCATCATCCTGGCGGCTGCGTTCGTCCAGCCGGAACTGCGGCCCAGCACGAGTCAGCGGCGCGATCTGGACGACGATGATGCAGCCCAGAATCAGCGTACAGCCCGCCATACCACTGGCGCTGAGGCGATCTCCCATGAGCAGGAAACCGAACAGCGCCGCAAAAACCGTTTCCGCCGAGAGGATGATCGCCGCATCGGCCGGCGGTGAATAGCGCTGCCCGACCACCTGCGCGGTGAAACCAATGGCCACCGAAAAGACGCCGGCATAGACGATTGGCAGCCCGGCCTGGCGAATTCCGGCCAGGGTAATCGTCTCGCCCAGGCCGGCGGCGAGCAGGCTGATCACCCCGCAGACCAGAAACTGTCCGCAGGCGACCAGGAAAGGGGCTGCGATGCGCTCGGCAACGCGTCCGACAAAAAGGACATGCAAGGCCCAGAAGATGCTGCTGGCAATCACCCAGAGATCACCGACCATCAGGTCGATTTCCTGTGCGCCCGACAGCAGCCAGGTTCCGGCCAGACAGCCGAGCGATGTCGGCCAGACCGACCAGTGCGGGCGGGTTCGGAGAATCAGCCACGCCAGTAGCGGCACCAGTGGCACATAGAGGGCGGTGAGAAAGCCGGCATTGGTCACCGTGGTACTGGCGATCCCGATCTGCTGCAGGCCCGCGCCAAGCATCAGCAGCACGCCGAGGGTGCTGACGCCGAGGGCGTCGCTGGCCCGCGGTCGAGCGTCGCGCAGCGACAGCCGCCGCCACTCGCGCCAGGCCAGCGGCAGCACGATGGCGCTCCCGAGCAGGAAACGCATGCCGGTGAAGGTCAGTGGCCCGACTCCGGCCATTCCCACCGCTTGGGCGACAAAAGCCGAACCCCAGATGACGGCGACGGCAAGCAGCAACAGATTGGCTTGCGAGCGGTTCAAGCGGGCGGGTCCGTGACCCCGCCTGCCAGTTCAGGCGCGTGCAATCGGTGGCATGGCAAACTGGATTGATCGGTCATGACCTGGATGATCAGGAGTACCCGAAAAAGTCATGACCCTTGGGGCGCACCGAGCGCACGCTCCAATGCAGACCCCGCCGCTTCGTCACCGATTGCGGTCAGCGCCTGATTGGGCACCAGCCACGGGTCCAGCGGCTGTTGAAGGACCTGCGCGGAGAACAGGTTGTAGATGGCGTAGTAGGCAAACTCTGCGCGTTTGGGCAGCACGATGTCTTCATCTTCCAGCGCCACGATTGGCTCCAGGTACCTTGCCTTGATCGCCTTGGCATCCTGACCCGAAACGACGGCAACTAATGCGGCCCGCGGGAGGCTTGCATCCAGTTTCTGCTCCGTTCCAACCACCGATTCCCGATACGTCAAATGGGTTGGAACGAGTTGTTCCCAGACCTGCAATGCCTGTTGACACAGCAAGACCTGAACTCGTTTTTGTGTAGCAGAGTCCATCGCAAGGTACTGTTCCACGGCGGGATGCATGGAAGGATCGATCGGCGCGGGCAACAAGAACTTACAGTCCAAGCGTGCTCGAACTGAGCGGCTCGCCACCAGCGGCGACGATTTCTGCGAAGCGCTGGATATGAGGCGCGCACTCATGGACGTCATCGACGATCAGTCGGGCACGTGCCTGATCGCGATGGAAGCGGATCAGTGTGTGCCGGCCATCGGCGATCAGCAGCGAATCCTTGAGGGGGTCGAGGTGGGGAGGGGATTGAGTGATCGTCAGCGCCGGCGCATAAACGGTCAGCAGATTCATCAACTGGGGACTGTACTGCCTGACGAACTCCGGCTTCTGCACGACGATCGTCAATCGCTGGTGGCGCTGGTAGTCTTCCCGCGCGGCAAGCAAGCCACGCAGCACGGCAACCCGCTCCGGACGTTCGAGTTTGAGCGGCGCGAGGTCTTCATCGAAAATCTCCAGCGTCGCGGTCGTCAGATCCAGGATTTCCTGTACTGCGCCGTCGTAGTCGCTCCAGTTGGTGATCAGTCTGCTGCTCATCGAGGGCGGTCCGTCTGGTCGTCAGCAGACATCATACCGCGATCTCTGGGCGAATTCGCACCCGGCCTGGGTTGGTTGATGGCGGAAATACCCCCTGTCAGCATCAAGTGATCGGGTAGGCGCGAGGGTGAATCACGCGACCGACTTGAGCGTATCATGAGCGAGTAATCTCCCCACTCGCGGGAGAGGGAAACGGTCATGACTTTCATGATCGGGATGCCTGGAAAAGTCATGACCGTTAGCGCAGGGGTTACCACCGGGACTCGTATCACCAGAGGGGCCAGCATGCCAGCGACCGTCGCACGCGCTACCCGGCTGATCGTCGACGATCAGCCGGAGAACCTCGCTGTGCTCGGGGGGCTGCTGCAAAACCATGACGAAGTTCTGGTCGCGTCCTCAGGCGTCGGCGCTCTCGCGGTTGCTACGCAACAGCCGACACCGGACCTGATCCTGCTCGACATCATGATGCCGGAGATGGACGGCTATGCCGTACTGAATGCGCTGCACGGGAACCCGGTGACACGCGACATTCCGGTTCTTCTCCTGACCGGCCTGCTCAATCGCAACCTGCCCAACGACTGCCTGGCGCAGGCCATCCATGAGGCCAGACTGGTCGAGGTGGTGTGCGCCGGTTTCCGCTACCATGAATCCGGCCATGCGGCCTGTCGCGGCGTTGCGCAGCAATGGGTGCCCGACGGCATGCAGGCCGTACCGTGATGACGCCGATGCAGCCGGATGGCCGCGCGGCGATGCTGCGCGTGGTACTCATCTATGCCTTCGTCGCCACCCTCTGGATCCTTTTTTCCGACACCTTGATCGGAAGCCTGGGGGTGCAGCCGGAGACGCTGGTGACGCTCGGCGTGCTCAAAGGCCTGGCCTTCGTCGGGCTGACTTCGATGCTGCTGTACGCCCTGCTGCGGCGCCTGCCGGAAAGCGCCGCGGCGACCCCGGACGGTAGCGGCAGTCGATGGCTGTTGCTGTCGGTGGTGGCACTGGCGCTGCTGATCCTGATCGTCGGCGCCGCGGCGATGCGCCAGATGGCCGGGCGGCAAGAGACCCGACCGGGCGATCTCTTCTGGATCACGCTGAGCATCGCCGCCGCACTGTTCGCGGTCGTCTTCCTGGGCATCATGCTCCATCAACAGCAGCGTTTGCGCCTTGCCGAGTCGCTTCGGCAGGCACAGGCCGAGGCGCTGCGCAGACAACAACTCGTCGACCAGCAGCGCGCAGAACACCTGGCACTCGCCAGCCACTACCAGACGATGGTCGGCGAGGCGCGCGACATCATTCTGCTGATCGACGAGAATGGCCAGATCGTCGAAGCCAACGCAGCGGCTGTCGCCGCTTACGGCTACAGCGCCGACGAGTTGCGTGGCATGCTTATCAGCGACCTGCGCGGCGAGGAAACTTTCGGCGCGTTCAAAGAGCAGTGGCAGGCTTCGGCAAAACCCGACGGAGTCCTCTTCGAGGCCGTTCACCAGCGTCGCGACGGGACCTGCTTTCCGGTCGAGGTCAGTTCCCGCGCCTTTGCAATCGAAGGCAAGCGCTACCACCAGAGCTTCATCCGTGACATCAGCGAGCGCAAAAAGGCGGACGAGGCGCTGCGGCGAAGCCATCGCGCCTTGCGCACTTTGAGCGAATGCAATCAGGCGCTGGTCCGTGCCAGCGACGAGGCGACCCTGCTCGCCGACATCTGTCGACTGCTCGTCGAATTCGGCGGCTACCGCCTGGCCTGGGTCGCTTACACCGATGGCGGCGATGAGCCCTTTAGCGTTCGTCCGGTCGCGCAAGCCGGTGATGAAGACGGCTACCTGGAGACCGTCCGCATCCGCAGTGACGACGTCGAGCGTGGGCGCGGCCCAACCGGCACGGCGGTCCGCGAGCGGCGACCGGTGCTGGCCCAGAACCTGCAGATCGATCCCACCCTCGAACCGTGGCGCGAGGCGGCGCACCGGCAGGGCTATGCGGCTTCGATCGCGCTACCGCTGCTCGTCGGCGACACGGTCTGCTTTGGCGCCCTCAATCTCTACGCCGGCGAAGCGGATGCCTTCGACGCCGACGAGACCCGGTTGCTCGTCGAACTGGCCGACGACCTTGCTTACGGCATCCGGGCGTTGCGCGACCGGGTCGCGAGGGATAGCACCGAAGCGACGCTGCGCGCCACTGCGCAGCAGCTCGAGCACCTGCTCGAAGCCAGTCCGACCACGCTCTACGCGCTGCGTTTCATCGACGGCGTGCCGCGTGCGCAGCAGGTCAGTGCCAATATCGAACGGATCAGCGGCTACACGGTTGCCGAAGCGCTGCAGGAGGGCTGGTGGGAAGCCGGCCTGCACCCCGACGATCGCGAGGCGGCGCTGCGCTTCTCTGCGCCCTGTAGCGACATCACGGTGCACGAATATCGTTTTGCGCACAAGGCGGGTCACTACCTCTGGGTCCGCGACGAACTGCGGCTGATTCGCGACGCTACCGGCCAGGCGGCCGAAATCGTCGGCGCGTGGACCGACATCAGCAGCGCTCGACAGGCGACGCTGGCGCTACAGGAGAGCGAAAGGCGCTACCGCGAAATGTTTGTGGCAAATCCGCAGCCGATGTGGGTTTATGACCCCGAGACGCTGGCCTTCCTCGACGTCAACGCGGCTGCGATCCGCCGCTATGGCTATCGCCGCGAGGAATTCCTGGCCATGACCATCAAGGACATCCGACCACCGGAGGAGATTCCCCGCCTGCTGACCCGTGTCGCGCAGGTCGAGGTCAACGGCGATGCCGGCGTCTGGCGGCATCGACGCCGGGATGGCAGCGAGCTGTTGGTCGAGATCACCTCGCACCCGCTTGATTTCGGTGGCCGGCGCGCGCGTGTGATACTCGCCCACGACATTACCCAGCGCGTGCAGGCCGAGGCCGAGCTGCGCAAGCTTTCGCTGGCGGTCGAGCAAAGCCCGGAGAGCATCATCATCACCGACATCGACGCGTGCATCGAATACGTGAATGAGGCTGCCGTCCGCAGCAGCGGCTATTTGCGTGCCGAGTTGATCGGCGAGAACCCGCGCATCCTGCAATCGGGCAAGACGCCGCCGAGCACGTATAGGGCGTTGTGGGCAGCGCTGAGCGCTGGCCAGGGGTGGCGGGGCGAGTTGTACAACCGTCGCAAGGATGGCGTCGAGTACATCGAGTTTGCGATCATCACGCCGATTCGCCAGGCCAACGGGCGCATCACGCACTATGTGGCGGTCAAGGAAGACATCACCGAGAAAAAGCGGATCGGCGCCGAACTCGACCTCTACCGGCATCACCTGGAGGAGATGGTGCAGGAGCGAACGGCGCAGTTGGTCGAGGCGCGCGCGCGCGCCGAAGCCGCCAACCGGGCGAAGAGCGAATTTCTTGCCAACATGAGCCACGAGATCCGGACGCCGATGAATGCCATCGTCGGCCTGACGCACCTCCTGCAGCGCAGCGCTCCGACGCCGCAGCAGAGCGAGCGCCTGGACAAGATCAATGCCGCGACCCGGCATCTGTTGGCGATCATCAACGATATCCTCGACCTGTCGAAGATCGAGGCCGGCAAACTGGACCTGGAGCAGGGGAATTTCGGCCTCGATACGATCCTGGACGGCGTGCGCTCGCTGATTATCGAGCCGGCGCGCGCCAAGGGACTGACGGTCGAGATTGAAGAACACAAGGTGCCGCTGTGGTTGCGCGGCGACGCAACCCGCTTGCGCCAGGCGCTGCTCAATTATGCGGGCAACGCGGTCAAGTTCACCGAACGCGGCTGCATCGTCCTGCGTGCGTGCCTGCTCGAGGAGGCGCGCGACACTTTGCTGGTGCGCTTCGAAGTCGAGGATACCGGCATCGGCATTGCCGCCGAAAAACTGCCGCAACTCTTCGAGGTCTTCGAACAGGGGGATGCTTCGACGACGCGCAAGTACGGTGGCACCGGCCTCGGCCTGGCGATCACGCGCCGCCTGGCCCGTCTGATGGGGGGCGATGCCGGCGCCGACAGTGTGCCCGGCCAGGGCAGTCGCTTCTGGTTCACCGCCCGCCTGCAGCGTGGTCAGCGGGTCATGGCGCCCCGCCTGGAGCCGGTGCAAGGCGCCGAGTATACCTTGCGCCGCTGTCATGCCGGTGCGCGCTTGTTGCTTGCCGAGGATAACGCGATCAACCGCGAGGTGGCGCTCGAACTGCTGCACGGCGTCGGGCTCGCCGTCGACAGCGTTGCCGACGGCCAGGCGGCGTTGCGTATGGCCACGGCAACGGACTACGCGCTGATCCTGATGGATGTGCAGATGCCCACGATGGACGGCTTGCAGGCCAGCCGGGCGATCCGCGCGCTGCCCGGCCGCGCTGCGGTGCCGATCGTGGCGATGACCGCCAACGTCTTCGAGGACGATCGGCGTGCCTGCGTGGCCGCCGGAATGAACGACTTTGTCACCAAGCCGGTGGACCCCGAACAACTGTTTGCGACGCTGTTGCGCTGGCTGACACCCGCCCAGCCCGGCCACCATACGGCCACCGCGCCGGTGTCGTCTGGAGAGCAGCCGGCTGTGCAGCCAGCAAAGTCGGAGATGCTGGCACGCCTGATGGGCATTGCCGGTCTCGACGCTGTCGCCGGGGTGCAACTGCTGAACGGCAATGTGGCCAGCTATTGCCGTTTGCTGCGCCTTTACGTGAACAGTTACGGCGAAACGATTGCGACGATGCCGCAGCAACTGCTGAGCGGAGAACGCGATGAGGTGCAGCGCCGCGCACACGCGCTCAAGGGGGTTTCGGCCAATCTGCGCGTCGCCGGGGTCCAGCAGGCGTGCATCGCCCTGGAAGCGGCGCTGCGTGCCGGCAATGCCGGGCCGGACGATCTCGAAGGGCTGGCGATGACGCTTGCCGAGCGTTACACGGCGGTATGCGCGGCGATCATCGATGCGCTTGGCGGGGGGGCACCAGAGGCCGCAGTCGTCGGGCAGACAGGCCACGCTTCAAGCGTGGGCAGCAGCGCCAGCGGTTCTTCCCCCGGTCGGCCAGACCCGGTAGCAGGCGGCATAGAGCGCCGGCAGGAACCATAGGGTGAGCAGCGTGGCGACGATCAGCCCGCCCATGATGGCCACCGCCATCGGTCCCCAGAAGACGCTGCGGGTCAGCGGAATCATCGCCAGGATGGCCGCTGCGGCAGTCAGCATGATCGGTCGGAAGCGTCGCACCGTCGATCCGATGATCGCTTCCCAGGCCGGCTTGCCGGCTTTTTGGTCCTGCTCGATCTGATCGACGAGAATCACCGAATTGCGCATGATCATTCCCGAAAGCGCGATCACGCCGAGGTTGGCGACGAAGCCGAAAGGCACCTGGAAGAGCAGCAGCGCCAGTGCGACGCCGATCAGTCCAAGCGGTGCGGTCAGCAACACCAGCAACATTCGGCCGACGTTCTGCAACTGGATCATCAGCAAGGTGATGACCCCGATGAGCATCAGCGGCATCACCGCCTTGATCGAATTCTCGCCCTTGGCCGACTCCTCGCTGGCCCCGCCAGCCTCGATGCGGAAACCGGGCGGCAGCCGGGCGCGCAGGGCGTCGAGATGGGGGTCGATCTGGGCGGTGACAGCGGGCGCCTGCATGCCGTCGCGGAGGTCGGCACGCACGCTGATCGTCGGCAGGCGGTTGCGGCGCGCGATCACGGGATCTTCAAGGGCAAAGCTGATCCTTGCCAGTTGCGCCAGTGGCACGTAACGGCCGCTGCGGGTCGGGATGTTAATGTCGGCCAGCGCCGAGAGGCGGGCACGTTCGTCGCCGCGCGCCCGCGCGATCACGTCGACCAACTGGTCGCCTGCACGCATCTGCGTCACGGCAACGCCGGTCAGCATCGAATGGAGGAAAGCCGAGAGTTCCTGCGAACTGATGCCGAGTGCGCGCGCGCGATCCTGATCGATGTCGATACGGATCATCTTGCCCATCTCGTTCCAGTCGAAGTTCACTTCCTTGAGGTGCGGATTGGCGCGCATCACGCTGGCTACTGCCGCGGCGAGCCGCTGCAATTCTTCGAGGTCTTCGCCGGAAACCCGAAAGACGACCGGAAAGCCCACCGGCGGACCGTTTTCGAGGCGCAGCACGCGCGTGCGCAGGCCGCTCCATGCACCGCCGACATCGCCAAAACGTTCTTCGAGGCGTCGCTTGAGGTCCTCGCGCGCCGCGAGGTCGTGGGTGGTGATGACCAATTGCGCGAAATTGTCGTTGAACAGTTGCTGGTCGAGTGGCAGGTAGAAGCGCGGGCTGCTATTTCCGAGATAACTCGCGAAGTACTTGATCGAGCGCTTCATCTCCGGCTCGGCAAGGATCGCTTCGACTTTTCTGGCGGCCGTTTCGGTGGCCTGCAGGGAAGCGCCGTTCGGCAGCCACAGGTCGACCAGTAACTCGGGGCGACTCGATGCCGGAAAGAACTGTTTCTGCACGCCCAGTCCCAAGCCTGCCAGCGCTGCCACGAAAGCGGTCAGCGTGGCGGCGATCACCAGCCAGCGATGCTGCAAAGACCATTCGATGGTTGCCCGAACACGACCATAGAACGGCGTCTGGTAAGTGTCTTGACCGTGCTGTTGCGCCTTATGGCGCAGTTTGTCGGCGTCCAGCAGCAGGTAGCCCAGGTAGGGGGTGAACAGTACCGCCACGACCCAGGAAACCAGCAGCGCGATGCTGACGACCGCGAAAATCGAGAAGGTATATTCGCCGGCACCGGACCTGGCGAGACCGACCGGCATGAAGCCGACGGCGGTAATCAGGGTGCCGGTGAGCATCGGAAAAGCGGTCGAGGTATAGGCGAAGGTGGCTGCGCGGAAGCGGTCCCAACCCTGTTCCATTTTTACGACCATCATTTCGACGGCAATGATCGCGTCGTCGACCAGCAGACCCAGCGAGATGACCAGCGCACCGAGCGAGATTCGCTGCAGGTCGATCCCGAACACGGCCATCAACAGGAAGGTGACCGCCAGCACCAGCGGAATCGACAGGGCGACGACGGTGCCGGTGCGCATGCCGAGGCTGAGGAAGGAAACCGCCAGGACGATCAGGACGGCTTCGGCCAGCGAGGACATGAAGAGGTTCATCGACTGGCGGACGATCTGCGGTTGATCGGCGACGACGTGCAGGTCGATTCCCAGCGGCAATTGCTTCTGCAGGTGCTCGGTTTCGGCACGCAAGCGGTCGCCGAGCCGGATCACGTCGCCCCCCTTGTTCATGGCGATGGCGATGCCGATCGCGTCCTGACCCTGAACTCGCATGCGGGGTGTCGGGGGGTCGGCAAAGCCGCGTTCAACCGTTGCGATGTCACCGAGGCGGAACAGGCGCCCATCGGCCTGGATGCCGATCTCGCGAATGCTCTCCAGCGACTGGAAATCGCCCGTGACGCGAATGCGTACCCGGTCGGACGGCGTCTCGTAGAATCCGGCCGGCGTCATGGCGTTCTGCTTCTGCAGGGCGTCGAAGATCGCCAGCGGATGGAGAGCAAGCGTCGCCAGCTTGGCGTGCGAAACCTCGATGTAGATCTTTTCTTCCTGGACGCCGATCAACTCGATTTTCTTGACGTCGGGGACCTGCCGCAATTCGCGGGCGATGCGGTCGGCCTCACGACGCAGCGTGGCGAGGTCGAAGCCATCGCCGGTCAGTGCGTAGATGTTGATGAAGGTGTCGCCGAATTCGTCGTTGATGAAAGGGCCGAGCACGCCTTGCGGCAGCGTATGCCGCAGGTCGCCGATCTTTTTGCGGACCTGGTACCAGGTTTCCGGAACCTCCTTTTTCGGCGTGTAGTCCTTGAGCAGAACGGTGATCAAGGACTCGCCGGAGCGCGTCTGCGAGCGCAGCACGTCGACCCAGGGGACTTCCTGCAAGCGTCTTTCGATCCGTTCGGTGACCTGCAGTTGCATCTCGTTTGCGGTGGCGCCCGGCCACAGCGTACGCACCACCATGGCCTTGAAGGTGAAGTCCGGGTCCTCGGCGCGGCCAAGCTTGAGATACGCAAGCACCCCGCCAAGCATCAGCACGACGATCAGATAGGCAACCAGCGAGCGGTGGCGCAGCGCCCATTCGGACAGATTGGGAAAGATCATCGCCTGGCGGTGCCTTGCCGCTCCTTTTCCGGCAGCGGTTCGTCAAACCGGGGCGCCGGTTCGATGACCTTGACGTGCTCGCCGCTGCTCAGCTTATGGACGCCGGCGACGACGATTCTTTCGCCGGCCTGCACGCCGCTGTCCAGTACGGCAGTGTCTTCCCGATAGCGGGCAATCGCTACCGGTCGCAAGGTGACGGTCTGCTCCGCACTGACCACCCACAGCGCTGGCTGGCCAGCGTGCTGAAAAATGGCCGTCAGCGGCACCGTCAGGCGGGCCCTTTCGTCAGGGCGATGGAAGTGTACCCTGGCGGTCATCCCGAGCAGGACCCGGGCATCCGGATGGTGGATCGACACGCGTGCTGCATAGCTGCGGGTGATCGGGTCGGCAACCGCCGACACTTCGCGCAACGTTCCCGGATAGCGGGCTTTGTTGTCGGTCCACAGGCTCACCTCGGCGGATCGAAGCGCGCGCAGCTCCGGCATGCGTGTCTCGGGGATCGAGATCGCGACTTCCAGGGTGTCGGCACGTGCCAGTCGCATCACGGTCTGTCCAGCCGCGACAACCTGGCCGACTTCAGCCGTGACGAGTCCGATGACCCCCGCCTGTTCGGCTTTGAGAACCGTATACGCGGTCTGGTTACGGGCCAGTTCAGCCTGCACCTGCGCCGCCCTGAAGCGGGTCTCCTGGGCATCGAGGGCCGCCTGGCTGACGAAGTTCCTGGCCTGCAGATTCCTGAAACGCCCGAGATCGGCGGCGGCCAGGTCCAGTTGGGCGGAAGCTGCCGATACCGCCAGAGCGGTATCGGCGGGATCGAGCCTGGCGAGTACTTCACCGGCCCTGACCACGGCTCCGGTATCGACCAGGCGGGCAGTGATCTTGCCGGGAATGCGGAAGGCGAGCGGGATCTCGTAACGCGAGCGAACCTCTCCCGAGTAGTCGAGGACCTCGTCCCCCGCACTTTCGTGAAGAACACGCGTCAATACCGGCCGGGCAGGCTCGGGCGCTACCGGCTCCTTGCCGCAGGCGGCGAGCAGCGCGAGAAGCGTGAACAAGAGAAGCGTATTTTGAGGGAAGGCCGTGTTCAGCCGCATGCCGTGCCTTACGGGCAGGTGCGCATCCGGGTCGGTATCTGCACCGCGAAAAACAAGCACCAGCAGCCTGGGAGCAATGATCGGGTCAGTAATGTAGCGGTTGCGGCCGGCGGAGTCAATTGACGATGATGCCCAGAGGGATGACCTGCCAGAGATCGTTGCCGGCGCCGATGACTATCCCATTCACGGAGCCGATTGAATGTAAAAACAAACAGATAAGCAAACCGGATGAGCGTTTGTGGGGTTCACGCCAAGTACTGCCAGGGTGGCGTCGAAAGCCCCCAGAAATTTCTTTACATGCCGTAGCCTTGTTGTTAGCATCAAAAGGAGAGTCTCCATAGGTACGCTAACTGCAAATTATTGAAGGGTTTTTTACGAGGGGTGGCAATTTGCAGCTTGATTTTTCGATCTTTAATCCCAAGGCGCGCTCGCTGATCGGTCTTGATATCAGTTCGTCGTCGGTCAAAATGGTGGAGCTGGCCAGTGATGGCAAGGGCGGCTACCGTGTCGAGCGTTACGCGATTGAGGTCTTGCCAAGGGATGTCGTGTCGGATGGCAACATTGTCAATCTTGAGTCGGCTGCCGAATCGGTCAGGCGAGCCTGGAAGAAACTGGCGACCTCGACGCGGCAGGTAGCCATCGCTCTTCCGTCGTCACATGTCATTACCAAGAAAATCATTGTCATGGCGGGGCAGCGTGAAGATGAACTCGAACTGCTGGTGGAGTCCGAAGCCAACCAGTACATCCCGTTCCCGCTCGATGAAGTCAACCTGGACTTTCAGGTGGTCGGGCCGGCACCGTCTTCTCCTGACGAGATCGAGGTGCTGATTGCAGCGTCGCGCAAGGAAAAGGTGGAGGATCGTGTTGCCGTTGCCGAATCGGCCGGCCTCAAGCCGAAGGTGTTGGACGTGGAGTCCTACGCCATGCTTGCCGCTTTTGAACTGATCGAGGCACAGCTTCCCGAAGGCGGCAAAGGGAAGATCGTCGCCTTGGTGGACATCGGCGCCAATGTGATGAACTTCACTGTTCTCCGCAATGGCCAGCAACTCTACGCTCGCGAACAGGCCTTCGGCGGCAATCAACTGACGCAGGATATCGCTCGCCTTTTTGGCTTGAGCTTCGAGGAAGCAGAGGCCGAGAAGCGCCGAAATACTCTGCCGGAGAAATACGAGGCCGAACTGCTGCGGCCATTTCTTGAATCGCTGGCTCTGGAACTGTCGCGTGCCTTGCAGTTCTTCTTCACTTCGACGCAGTTCAACGAGGTCAACCACATCGTTCTCGCAGGGGGGTGCGCAGTCATTCCGGGCGTTGACGAAGTGGTGGCTTCCCGGACCCAGATCAACACGATCATTGCCAATCCCTTTGCCAACATGCTGCTTGCCGAACGGGTTCGCGGCAAGAGTCTGCTGGCTGATGCGTCGTCATTGATGGTTGCCTGCGGTCTTGCGCTGAGGAGATTCGACGCATGATACGGATCAATCTTCTGCCGCATCGGGAAGAAAAGCGCAGAGCGCGGCGGCAACAGTTTTACGCCTTGCTGGGCTTGGTGACGCTGCTTGCGGGGCTGATCGGGGTGCTCGTCTACTCGGTGATTGCCGGTTACATCTCGGCGCAGGATGCCAGGAACGATTTTCTCAAGAAGGAGATCGCCGTTCTCAACAAGGAGATCGATCAGATCAAGCGGCTCAAGGAACAGAGCGACGCCTTGATGGAGCGCAAACGGATCATCGAATCGTTACAGCGTGATCGGGCAGAGGCGGTGCGCTTGCTGAGCGAACTGGCCAAGCAGATGCCGGAAGGGGTGTACCTGCGCTCGTTGAAGCAGGAGGGGCAGAGGATCAGTCTCGGTGGTTATGCCCAGTCCAGTGCCCGGGTGTCGACGCTGATGCGCAACATCGAAGCCTCGCCGTGGCTGGAAAAACCGCAGTTGCTGGAAATCAAGGCCGTCCTCGTTGACAAGCGACGCCTCAATGAATTCACCATGAATGCCTCGCTCAAGAGGACAACGGCCGGGGGAGGAGAGCAGAAGTGAAAGTGAGCGCTCTTCAAAACATCGACTTGCGGGCAATCTTCAGGGATTTCCAGGATCTGAATCCCAAGGATGTGGGGGCCTGGCCGCTGGTGCCGCGGGTAACCATCCTGTTAGCCTTGTTCCTGTTAATCCTGTTGGGTGGCTGGTGGTTCTTCTGGGATGAACAGTTGGTATCCCTGGAGAACAAGCAGCAAACCGAATTGAAGCTCAGGGATGAGTTTGTTGCCAAGAAGAAGCTGGCAGTCAACCTCGATCTATACGTACAGCGCCTGAACGAGATTGACCGCGCCTTCGGCGCGCTCCTGAAACAGTTGCCCAACAAATCTGAGGTCGAGGCCTTGCTGGTTGAAATCAACCAGGCGGGGATGGGAAGAGGGCTGCAGTTCGAGTTGTTCAAACCTGGAGCGGAACAGGTCAAGGACTTTTATGCAGAACTGCCAATCAATGTACGCCTGACCGGCTCTTATCATGACTTTGGCGCTTTCGCCGGAGATATCGGCAAGCTGTCCAGGATCGTCACCTTGAACAATATCGCCATTGCCGGCAAGGACGGGGTTTTGGTGATGGATGCCATCACCAAGACCTTCCGCTATCTCGACGAAGAAGAACTGGCGGCGAAGAGGAAGGCCGCCCAAGCTGCGAAGGCTGGAAAGAAATGAGGAGACTCGTTGCCCTGCTTGGCACGGTCTTTCTGGTCGCATGTTCCACTGGCGATCACGAGGACTTGCGTGAATGGATGAAAACCGCGGCTCAGGATACCAAGGCCAAAATCCCCCCCTTGCCGGTGGTTGAGCCCTACGAGCCTGCCTCTTATGATGTGGGCGGTCTGTTTGACCCTTTCAAGCCGGCCAAGGTAGGTCCCGAGGAGAAGAAGGGCGGGGGTGGCCTGCGGCCTGACCTCGATCGGCCCAAAGAGCCGTTGGAGCTTTATCCCCTGGAATCGCTGAAATACGTCGGCGTGATGACGAGAAACAAGGTGTCGTACGCCATCATCCAGGTTGAAGGGACTTTGTACCAAATCAAGATCGGAAATTACATGGGGCAGAATTTCGGCGTGGTGGTCAACGTTTCCGAGGCAGATGTCACCCTGCGAGAACTCGTCCAGGATTCGGCCGGTGACTGGGTGGAGAGGACGAGTACCTTGCTTTTGCAGGAGAAGGGAGCAAAGTGATGAAGTACATCAAACAATACCTGTTTGGCCTGGTTGCTGGTGCGCTGTGGGCTTTTGGAATGGCGCATGCACAGGAAGACCGGCCGAATTCGATTGAGTCGATGAATGTGGTGCAGCAAGGCTCGGTATTGAATGTCAAGCTTACTTTCAAGGAACCCCTGCGAGCACTGCCGGCAGCCTTCAGTGTCGCCAAACCGGCGCGGATGGCCTTTGATTTTCCGAATACGACCAACGGCCTCGGCAAGTCGAGCCAGGCGTATAACGAGGGCGATTTGAAAAGTGCCAACATCGTCCAGGCGGAGGACCGGACTCGCGTCGTCCTGAACCTGCACAAGGCGATGACCTATGAGGCGACAATTGACGGCAACAGCCTGCTGCTCGCCTTGGTGCCGAGTGCGACGACCGTGGGTACGGCGCAGGTCGAACATTTTGCGCAGGCACGTCCATCTGCCTCGTCCAACAGCATTCGCGACATCGCCTTCCGGCGCGGCAGGGACGGTGAGGGGCGGATCACGGTTGACCTCACCGATGCCAATGCCGGCATCGACATCAAGCAGCAAGGGTCGACGCTGGTGGTCGATTTCGCCAAGGTGACGGTTCCGGAGACGCTACGCAAACGTCTGGACGTGACCGATTTCGCAACCCCGGTGTTGACCGTGCATACCGACCAGCAGGGCGCCAACGCCCGCATGATCATCACTCCGCGTGGCCTGTGGGAACACAACGCGTATCAGAGCGACAATCAGTTCGTCATTGAGGTCAAGCAGGTCATCGTGAATCCGAACAAACTGGTGCAGGGTTCGCGTGGCGGCTATCAGGGCGAGAAGTTGTCACTGAACTTCCAGAATGTCGATGTGCGCCGTCTGTTACAGGTGATCGGCGAGTTCACCGGTATGAACATGGTCGTCAGCGATTCAGTCGGCGGCTCGATCACCCTGATTCTCAAGGACGTGCCCTGGGATCAGGCACTCGATATCATCATGCAGCAGAAGGGTCTGGACATGCGCAAGAATGGAAATGTCATTCTTATTGCGCCACGTGAGGAAATTGCGACCAAGGAGAAGCTCGATTTTGAATCGAAAGTGCAGATCGGTGACCTTGAGCCCCTGCAGACCGAGAGTTTCCAGATGAACTACATCAAGGCTGAAGCCGTGCAAAAGCTGCTGATCGACCCCAAGCAGACCTTGCTCTCGAAGCGTGGCAGCGCGCTTCTCGATGACCGTTCGAACATGATGTTCGTCAAGGATACACCGAGCCGCCTCGATGATGTCCGGGCAATGATCGCCAAGGTGGACATCCCCGCTCGACAGGTGATGATCGAAGCGCGAATCGTTGAAGCGGGCGACTCGTTTGCCAAGAATCTGGGCATCCGCCTGTCCTTTGGTGCGACAAACAAGACCTCTACGGTAGATTCGGTCACCGGCCAGGTGACCACGACGGTAGAGCAGGTGAAAGACAAAGGGTACATCGTCAATTCGGACCCCAGATCTTCGTCGTTCGGCCTCGTGAACCTGCCAGCGACGCCGAGATCAGGGACACCGGGACTGCTCAACCTGAGTCTGTACGACAACTCGCTGACGCAGTTTCTCAACCTCGAAATTTCAGCGCTGGAAGCTGACGGGCGTGGCAAGGTGATCTCGAGTCCACGCGTGATGACGGCAAACCAGGTGGAAGCAATCATCGAGCAGGGCGTGGAGATTCCCTATCAACAGGCGACAAGTTCCGGTGCCACCAGCGTATCGTTCAGAAAGGCCAATCTCTCATTGAAGGTGAAGCCACAGATCACCCCGGATGGCAAGATCACCATGACCCTGGATGTCAACAAGGACACTCCGAACACTCGTTTATCGACAGGAGCAGGGGTGGCTATCGATACCAAGCACGTCAAGACCGAAGTATTGGTCGAGAATGGCGGCACGGTGGTCATTGGCGGCATCTACACGCAGGAAAAGCGTACCAACACCCAGCGAATCCCGTTTCTCGGCGACCTTCCCTATGTTGGATGGATGTTCAAGAACCGGGAATGGATTGACGACAAGACCGAACTACTGGTCTTCATCACACCGAGGATCGTTGTCGAGAATCTGTCGTTGCGGTGATCGCCCCGTGGCGTGTGTTGCATAAGGCGGCCAGCCGGTGCAGCTCCTGCAACTCCTGCAGCTCTGGGCGTGAACGAAAGTGTTGGACGGGGGAGTCCCGGTTTTAAGCCGCTCTGCGTAGAGGCTCCGCCCAGCGCTTTTCCCAATAGGTTTCCCACAGCGGGTGATGTCGCATGACACGCCGGTTGATCATGGCTTGAGCCCTGTTCGCACGCCACCAGGCCCCTAGGCGTTTGAGGCGGGCCTGCACGAGATGGCGATGAGAACTCCCGACCTCGCCAGAGCCGACGGGCAGATTCAGCGCCAGTGCGCGGGGGTAGTCCAACGGGTCGAGTCGGTTGGAGAAACAGCGACAGGCGACACGCACCGGAGCCCGCGGGTCATCGACCGATGCGGGTTCGAGGTGCCGTTTCATCTCTTCAACCCCCCTCGCGGGCCTGTCCCAACAGGAATTGCGCCTTCTGGGAGGCCACCCAATCCTGGGCAGAATCCGGCGCGCAGACCTTTTCTGTTGATCTGCCAATGACCTTCAGAAAGCGGGGCGGGCGCAAGGTGATCGTATTGCCGGATGGGACGCAGGGAAACCCCGCGCCGAGGGCTACCGTCGACAACACGATGATCGAGGCGATCGCTCGTGCGTTTCGGTGGCAGAGGCTACTGGAGAATGGCACCTACGGGTGCCTGGATGAAATCGCCAAGGCTGAGCACATCAGGTCGTCGTTCGTGAGTCGTGCGGTGCGACTGGCGTTGCTGGCACCGGACATCGTGGAAGCGATTCTGGCGGGCAGGCAGTCGGCAAGTCTGACTTTGAAGGATCTGATGACGCCGTTTCCGGTGGAGTGGGAGAGGGTGCTGCTTATCAGTACTGCACCTCCAAAGCCTTACATAGAAACTTGATGAAAGGTGTGGCGACGGCAAACCGCGCCCCGGCCAACTTCACAAAATCCTGATCGATGACCTCGTCCAGAGACAATGCCGCCATCGCGATTGCGGCGGTTCCGGTTTAGAAGACGCTGGCGGAGCTGTCGGCGGAATACGGGGTGCATCCGACGATGATCAGCCCCTGGAAGCAGGAATTGGTGAAGCGGGCTGGGGAGTTGTTCGAGCGCGGCGGCAAGACGGCCGCCGACCC
>NZ_JAZKUD010000076.1:0-19297 GCF_036625275.1 Accumulibacter sp. | reverse complement strand
TCTTCGGCCTGCCGACGCCGCTTTTTGTCGCGCCGCTGGTGGCTTTCATCGGGCTGCGGCTGCTGCTGATGCCGCTGCTCTACAGCCGCCGGGTGCCCTGCCGAGTGGCCGATATCGCTGGTGCCGCACTGGCCGGCATGGCTCTGTCGCACAGTATTGCCCGCGGCGTCATCGCCGGCCTGGCCGGGCGACGGGCGGTTTTCCACGTGACTAGCAAGGGGCCGGTCGATTGCGCGCGGGATGCTCGACCGGGCCGGCGACCCGGCTCCCTTGCCTCGGTGCGAGAGGAGGCCGCGCTGCTTACCGGCCTGCTGGCGTGTATCGCCGCCATCGGGGTGCACACCGCGGCAGCGGGTTCGGTGCCGGCGGTATGGCTGCAGGTCGCCCTGGGCATGCAGGCGCTGCCCTATGCCGCAGCACTCGTCTGTGCCTGGCTGTCGCGTGCCGACCAGCGGCGATGATGCAGCGGTCGGTGGCTTCGCTGCTGCCGCCGAACTCTCAGCCGCCCATCTCCTCGTCGTGCTCATGCTGATCAGGTCGCGACGGAAGCAGACGCGCAGAATTCGCTGTTGCTCCACCGCCTGAATATCGGCGATGGCGACCGCATCCAGGCCGGTCGCGGCATGAAATCGTTCGACGTCGGGAGCCTGCGGGCCGAAGGGCTCGTCTGCGAGGATGGCACCCACCGCATCCGCCACGACCTGGTCAAGGCCCCCCGGCCGCGCCTTGCGTGCGACCTCACTCGAACTGCGGACGGGGTCGCAGCCAAAAATCGAGTGATGCGAACGGCAGGTCACTCACCAGCTGCCGGTTGCTCGGCCCCATGGTGGATTGTCCCCTCTTCTGCCTTGATGGTCATGCGAGGCGAGCTGATTGAGTGGCAGCAGCGCTCCCCAGTGTTGCCATCCGAGCACGTTCGGCGAAGGATCCGGGCAGATGAACGCGAGCGGCTACTGACCGACAAGCGCTACTCCCGCTGTCGACCCAGAGCAGACGGTCGGGGCTCGTGAAAGCGGCCATTCATCGCAACCGCCGCGCACGGAAGCTGCCGTTCAATACTCAGCAGTGCTATTCTTGCCTGACGGGCAGCTTTGAAGGATGAACGGCCAGTGTGTGCGGGAAGGGGTCCGTCGGCAACCGGCCGCAAGCGGACCATCGGCCAGCCCCTCAAGTTGGGGCGACGAGCGTCAGCAATGCCCATCCACTGCGGACGCTCGCACATCGCTGCGACTGCCAGCATCTCGGCCCAAACCAGCCATTCGGAACAATCGCGGAATGCTGGCTGTCGTGAGGGGGCTTCTCCGAGGTTGGCGGCAGGTCGACCCTGCCAACACTACGATGGGGATCTGACGCCGAACAGGTTCGGTGCCGGCCGACGCCACAGGGGCTCCAGCGACTATGGCACTTTGCCTTTCACGACCCAGGCCGTTGCGGCGTAGGACCGTGGGCCATCAACCTCTCCATCCAGATACGCCAGCTTGACCATGTCTCGAAGCTTTTCCCGCGCTTGCATGCCAAGGGTGCCGACGTAGTCTGCGATCGGTCCATCCTTGCCTTCTGTGGGTGCCCAGAAGTCGGCAAAGGATGCGAAATCCATGCGGATGGTCAGCATGCCGTCCACGACACCAACCAGACCGGCCTCGCGCCACGCGCGCGCCAGGTCTCCGGGGCGACTCATGGGCTTGGTGTAGGCTCTCGCTCTGTGCTCATTTCCGTGCCCATCGAGCATGGCTGCCGTATCGAAGATCAGACGAACGCAGACGAGTCCTCCGCGTGTGTCCCACGTCGCGGCGGCGACAGTTCCGCCCGGACGCGTGACACGCCGCATCTCGCGCACTGCGAGATCGGCCTGCGGCACGAATTGGAGGACCAGCAGCGAGAGGGTGTGGTCAAACGAGGCGTCCGCAAATGGCAGAGCACAAGCGTCTCCCACTTCGAAGTCGACGCGCGCATCGCGATTCCGTCGCTTGGCGTGCTCGACGTAAGCGGCCGAAAAATCAATGCCGCGCACGCTGCCGACGGCTGGGTTCCGGGCAATGCTGAAACTCAGATTGCCCGTGCCGCACCCGACATCCAGGACGCGCTCCGCTGCCGCAATCCCCGCGAAGTCAATGAACAGGGGCGCGAGACGACGGCTCCATCGGCCCATCTGGACCTCGTAACCGTCCCCGTCCGAGGCAACGAATGTTGATGAAATCGCCATGTGTTCTGCGTTATATCCATCGGGCGACAGATCCCATCGGGTTTGGCCGCTAACCGAGCGGTCAGCCTCAAGCTAGGTTGTCTGTCACTGCGGCTTCAAGCCAATCGCATTGACAAGCGCTGCGTTGACGGCAATCTCCTTCTCGATATGCTTGTCGAACTCGGTCGGGGTCATGACCATCGGATCGATGCCCAGTGTCGCCAGCCTGTTCTTCACCTTGGGCTCTTGCAGCGCTTTGAGCGTCTCGCGGTGAAGCTTCTCGACGATACCGCGCGGCGTCTTCGCTGGTAGAAACACGCCCAACCAGAGCGGATACTCGGCATTGGCGAGGCCAACCTCCAGTGTAGTAGGCACGTCCGGCAGCAAGGAAGAGCGTTGGGCGCCATTCACCACAAGCGCAGTGAGCTTGCCTTCCCGGACCCGAGGCGCCACGACGCCGACGGGCCCAAAGAAGAAATCGACCCGTCCGGTCATCACCTCGGTGAGGACTTCTGACCCGCCCTTGAGCGGAACATGCACGGCCTCGATTCCCGCGCTCGACCGGAAGCGCTCCGCGCTGAGATGAGTCGCAGTCCCGACGCCGGCTGAGGCGTAATTCATCGCGCCAGGCGTCGCCTTGGCTGCGGCGACGAGTTCGCCCACTGTCTTCCATCCTTTGGCTGGCGGGACGACCAGGACATTGGGCAGGATGCCGAGCGGGATGACTGCCGCGAAGTCCCGCGCCGGGTGGTAGTTCAGGTTCAGATGAAGCGACGGCGCTATGGCGTGTGCGGACGAGTTGACCAGCAGGGTGTAGCCATCGGGTTCCGACTTGGCAACGACGCTTGCACCGATTGTTTGCCCTGCGCCGGGACGGTTCTCGACGATGACGGGCTGCCCGAGTTGTGTCGACACCTGTTCGAACACGACACGCGCGGCAATGTCGGCCATGCTGCCGGGCGCGATTGGCACGATCGCCCTCAGCGGTTTCGACGGCCAGGTCTGTGCTTCGGCGGCGAATGTCGCGACGGTCAGGCCGAGCGCGAGTACGCGCATCAAGAGCATCGATTTCACGGCTTTCTCCTTCCAGAGGAACGCAATTCGCACATCAACTATGGCGCAATGCTGTTTAGCAGTCCAATATAGAATTCCTCTTGTCGTTTATGCCGATCAGGCATGACCACTGGTATGGATCTTCGGCACGCGCGAACCTTCGTCACCGTTGTAGAACTGGGCACCGTCTCCAAGGCGGCGGCACGTCTGCACATTGCCCAGCCTGCCCTGTCCCGGCAGATCCGCGATCTTGAGGAGGAACTCGGTCTCAAACTCTTCGATCGTGTAGGACGCCGTCTCGTGCTGACTGGCGAGGGCGAGCAGTTGCTTGGCGACTGCCGCGGTTTGTTGAACTGCGCCAGCTCGATCGGCGAGCGCGCGCAACAGCTTCGGCGCGGCGACGCGGGCATACTGAAGGTAGCGGCCTCCCCTCAGTTCATCGAAGGCACCCTTTCCGGGTTCCTGGACCGATACACGCAGCGTTACCCCAACGTGCAGGTAAAGGTGATCGAGGCAATTGCGTGGTCCGACACCCTTGGAATGCTCGAGCGCGGCGAGATTCACCTTGGCCAGAATCTGCTTCGCGTGGTTCAGCCCGACGATCCGCGCTTTGCGAGCCACCCGCTAGAGGCGGTAGACCTGCTTGCCGCGTCCCATGCGCCGCTGAAGCTCGGAGAGAGTGGAGCGATCGAGATCGCCCGCCTCGCCGCCCAGCCGCTCCTTGTGCTGGATACCAGCTTCGTATCCCGCCGCACCTTCGACGCCACCTGCCGTCTGGCAGGCATCGAGGCCAATATCGTTTTCGAGAGCCGAACACCGCATACGCTGCTGGCAATGGCTGAGAGCGGGCACGGTGTAGCCATCGTTCCCGCTGCAGTACGCATCGATCGGTATCCGTTGCGCATCGTCCGGATCACCTACGGGGGCAAACCGTTGCGCGAGCACTTGGCCGTCTTCTGGGACAAGCGACGCTCCCTGCCGTCCTACGCAACGGCCTTTTGCGATATGCTCTCGGAGTACGTGCGCGAAGTGTTCCCCATTTCCCGACCGTCCGAACCATAGACTGACCACGAAGACGTCTCAACAGGCTTGCCAAACGCGCAGCAACCGCGAGGAGATGAAAGTGAAAATCAGAAACGAAACCGACTTCTGGTCGGGTGTGATGTTCATCGCGTTCGGGCTGTTTTTCGGGGCGTTCGCGACCCGCTATAACTTTGGTACCGCACAGGTCATGGGGCCGGCGTATTTCCCGACCGTGCTGGGCGGGCTGCTGGCGCTTGTCGGCGTGCTGGTGGCCTTGGCCGGACTCGGGCGCGCGGGAGAAGGCGGTAAGCTCGAGAGGTTTCATTTCGCCGAGCTGGCATGGGTGCTCGGTGCGGCGGTCATCTATGCAGCGATACTGCGCTGGGCGGGCCTGCTGGTGTCCATGCTCGCACTGATCGTGATCTCCAGCTTCGCGAGCCACGAGTTCCGCTGGAAGGAAGCGATCATCCTGTCGATCGTGATGGCCGTGATCACGTACCTCGTCTTCATCCTGGGGCTAAAGCTCACGATCCCGGTACTGCCGGCGTTCCTCAGGAACTAGACGGACTCAGCGGAGACGGCTATGGAACTGTTGGACAACCTCGCGATCGGCTTCGGCACTGCGCTGACGCTGCAGAACCTCCTTTATGCTTTTGCCGGCTGCCTGATCGGCACACTGATCGGAGTGCTGCCCGGCGTCGGACCGGTCGCCACCCTGGCGATGCTGCTGCCGGCGACCTACGCGTTGGAACCGACCTCGGCGCTGATCATGCTGTCCGGCATCTACTACGGTGCGCAGTACGGTGGCTCGACGACGGCGATTCTGGTCAATCTGCCCGGTGAATCGTCTTCCGTCGTGACCTGTCTCGACGGCTACCAGATGGCGCGCCAGGGTCGCGCGGGGGCGGCGCTCGGCACAGCGGCCATCGGCTCATTCATTGCCGGAACCTTCGCAACGGTTCTGGTCGCGGCGTTTGCCCCGCCGTTGACCGAACTCGCGTTCAAGTTCGGTCCTGCCGAATACGTCTCGCTGATGCTGCTGGGCCTGATCGGCGCCGTCGTACTCGCGTCGGGTTCGCTGGTCAAGGCGATCGGGATGATCGTGCTCGGGCTGCTGCTCGGATTGGTCGGCACCGACGTGAACTCGGGCGTGTCACGCTTCACCTTCAGCATTCCAGAGCTGGCCGACGGAATCGGCTTCGTCGCGGTGGCGATGGGCGTGTTCGGTTTTGCCGAGATCATCGCCAATGTGGAGAAGAAAGGCCAGCGCGAGGTGTTGACCAACAACGTCGGCTCGGTCATGCCAAACGTCAAGGAGATGAAGGAGGCGGCACCGGCGGTCGCGCGCGGCACGCTCCTCGGTTCGATTCTCGGCATACTGCCTGGCGGCGGCGCGCTGCTCGCGGCCTTTGCGGCGTACGCGGTCGAAAAGAAACTCGCGGGTCCGAATGCCGATCCGCCATTCGGCAAGGGCAACATCCGCGGCGTCGCCGGCCCGGAGTCGGCCAACAACGCGGGCGCACAGACCTCGTTCATCCCGATGCTGACGCTCGGCATACCGCCCAACGCAGTGATGGCGTTGATGATCGGCGCGATGACGATTCACAACATCCAGCCCGGCCCGCAGGTGATGACGAGCAATCCGACGCTCTTCTGGGGCCTGATTGCGTCGATGTGGATCGGCAACCTGATGCTGGTGATCCTTAACCTACCGCTGATCGGGCTGTGGATCCAGCTTCTGAAGGTGCCGTACCGGATGCTGTATCCGGCAATCCTGGCGTTCTGCTGTATCGGCGTGTACTCGATCAATAACGCAACCTTCGACGTGTTGGTGACCGTCTTTTTCGGCGCGCTGGGTTATCTGTTCTACAAGCTGCGCTGCGAGCCCGCACCGCTGATCCTGGGCTTCATCCTCGGCCCGATGATCGAGGAGAACCTGCGGCGGGCGATGCTGCTGTCGCGCGGCGACCCGACCACGTTCGTCACAAGCCCGCTCTCGCTCGGCCTGCTGCTTGCGGCTCTGGCGTTGTTGGGCATCGCGACGTTGCCGGCGATCAAGTCCAAACGCCAGGCGACGTTCCAGGAATCGGACTGACCCGACGAGGCCAAGCTCCAGGAAGCACAAAGCCCGGCCAAGCGGGGCCTTGTGTTTCTTGAGCTGCGTGCGCGGTGTTGCGGGACCGGTCGTCACGCCTCCTCGCCCAGAACTTCAGTCCCGATATCGCAGAGATTTCATGGTCATGGTGGGTCCGTGGCACGCCGACACAATGAGAATCAGCCACCGCCGAGCGCCTGCTTCAGGGAACTGCCGGCTCGGCCGAACCAGGGTCAGCGACTCTGCTGGTAAGGGGGACCGCAACACGCCGCTTAGCTGCCATAGGACCTCGGAATTCACGAACGCCACCTACGGGTCGATGGCAGCCGGTGGCCTACGAAATCTGAACGACTGCTTCCAGTCTGATCCGGGCGTTGATGCTTAGCCTCGGCGGTTTCCCATCGAGCTGGCCGCTCCAGCAACACAAGCGGCCACTGAATTTTCGTGGTTGGCTGACGGCAAACGACCCAACTTGGTCATTGGCTCTCGGGAACATCGGAGGACCGGTCCTGATCACGTCTGCGGACGTTCGCTCGACAAGTAAACGATCATCCCCATCTCAGCGAACCAAACTCGCCGCCACGCCTGATGCCCGCCCATGCACTTCCGCTCTGGGAGATGCAGGGCGTCACCCTGGGCGAAGCGGGATTCGGACAACTTTTCATTGGCTCTCAGGTCTAAATGTTGTTTTGAGGCTGCCTTATGAAGGCTCATATGCTCTCGTGGGTACCGTTGGATTTTCTATCCTTATGCAAGTCTGCCGTTCTCTGTGTCGGTTCAAGCCGTAAGACGAACAATCAACTGTAAGGAGAAGCCATGAAACATCTTGGCCGTAGCCCCCGCACAAGACGGTACGCGTTGCCCAAGCTTTTTGCAGTGTCAGTTGTTGCGTCATTCGGGTTTGCGCCGGTCGGCATCGCAGGTCATCTGACCGGGACCAACGCGCTCTATACCTTCACCGTTGATTTCGCCGAAGGGACGTTCCTGAATACCACTGCGATCGTCCCCACGATGCATCAGGTGCAATTCAACCAGACCATCACGCCGTTTCCATTCGTATATGTCGCCGTGTCCGCACGCGGCACCCTGGTCCGGATTGACGTGAACACCGGCGCTATCCTGGGCGAATATCTCACTGCACCCGCAGGCAATGGGCGCGATCCCTCGCGCACCACGGTGGATCAGCTTGGCAACGCCTGGGTCACCAATCGGGCCGAGGCCGGTGAGTCACCACCCGGCAGCAATCAAACAAGAGGTTCGGTCACGCGCGTGGGCCTGATCATTGGCGGCGAACGCGTCGATGGAAACGGAAACCCCGCTACCACCGGCGCCTTTCTCAAAGACAGTCCTGCAGCGCCCATCAAATACAACACCTGTGTGGATCGCGACAACGACGGTAGGATCAAGACCTCCAGCGGCCTCACCGATATCCTCCCCTGGACCGGTGGCGGCGGCGGGGCTGACACTCACGGCGGCGTAACCACCGCGGACGACGAATGCATCATCAATTACACCCGTGTCACCGGTACCCACACCCGCACGGTAGCGGTTGATAGCAATAACGACGTATGGGTAGGCGGTGACAACAACGCACATGAAAAACTTGACGGTGTCAGCGGTCAGCCGATGGCCGGCACCCAGTTCAACCTGGGTTGTGGTGGCTACGGTGGCTTCATGGACAAGTTCGGCGTGCTGTGGTCGGCCAGATTCGGGAACAATCTGCTCCGTTTCGATCCCAACGAGTCTCCCCCACCAATGCCCGCCGATGCGTGTCTGGACATCAGCCACGGAAATTACGGCCTCGCGCTGGATCCCAAGAGCTGTCATGTCTGGCATACCACCAATATCGATCCAGCGTTGGTGGGTGTAAATCCAAACGATCCAAACTTTGACCCAACTTTGTATACGGGCGAGGTCGTGGAAATGGACCGGTACGGTAACGTCCTGAACTACTGGCCACACGGCAGACCGTTTGCTCAGGGGGTGGTCGTGGACGGCAACGGCAACGCCTGGGTGGCGCATTCAGCGGTTGGGCCGCTGACAGGTACACCGAATTTCCCGGGTATCGTTCCGGCTACCACCGTCGGACATCTCAAGACCAGTGGCATCTTGACCGGCACCTTCGTCGGCAACGTTACCTTGGTCGATAGCACCGTCACACCCAACATCGTCGGGGAAGGCCCGACCGGAGTCGCGGTCGATACCAACGGCAAGATCTGGGTCACCAATTACTACACGCATAACGTCATGCGCATTGACCCTGATCTCGGACCCATCGGTGGAGCGAGCCTCCGGGTCGGGGCTGTCGACCTCACCGTCGATCTGGGGCCCGGCGCTTTCCCCTACAACTACAGTGACATGACCGGCCAGATTGCCATCGGCAACCCGACCCAGGGCTTCTGGCAGGTGGTGCATGATGGCCTGGCCCTTGGCACGCCTTGGGGCACGATCACATGGAATAGCGAACCGCAGGCCTTCGTGCCCCTTGGCGCAAGCATCACGGTCGCAGCACGCGCCGCCGACACTCAGGCTGCGCTGTCGGGCCAGAGCTTCATTACCGTGACGAGTGGCCTTCCATTCAACCTGACCGGGCGTTACATCGAAGTAAAAGCCAGTCTGAAGGGTGTTGCCGACGCAGGCTGTGTAGAAACACCCAGCCCGATACTCTCAGACCTGAGAGTTGAGGCCAATGTCTGTGACGTCGACCGGGACGGCGACGTGGACCAACTCGATCTATCGGCGATCAGCCGTGTGCGCGGAAAGACACCACTACCCGGTGACCGGCGGGACGCCAATGGCGACGGCAAGATCAACCCTGCCGACGTCAAGTTCTGCATCCCGAAGTGCACGCGGGCCAATTGCGCAACTCAATAAACCATGCATCCCGACCCGGCCAGGGATAGCAGGGTTGGCCTGGCCAACATTTTCAAGCAGCGGATCATTGAGCGGTTGCTGCTATCACCCTGCGCCCTCGCGCTATGCGTTTGCGTGAAATCGACGCAGAACACTTGGTTTATGGAGGGGGCAAGCCGGGTCCCGGTGGCAGCGTCAACTTGCTGCTCACCCCGCTCGAACTGGTCCATTTGGCGGCGTTGATTCTGCCGCCGCGCCGGTATCGGCATCGTTACTGCGGCGTACTGGCATTCAGCACACCACTGCGGGCACCGGTCCGGTTTCGGCAGAACAGCAGTCGCCAAAACGACGAAATTCTCGATCACCTCACCGGCCGCTTCTGGCCGGCTACTGCCTGCGGAACTCCGTCTTGAGAGGACAGTCAGGTCAGCGGCAGTTTCCTGGCGGCGTGACGGGCGGCGGGCGGCCCGTTCCGGTCCTTGGCCCTCGCGAACATCGGATGACCGGGCCTGATAACCCCGTGGGTTTTCGCTTGGCAAGAAGACGACACTTCCTCCGCTGAGCGAGTCGACAGCGCCGCCACGTCTGATGCCCGCCCACTCGCCGCTGCTATGGGACATGATCGACGCGACCCTCGGCGAAGACGACCCACAGGCGCCATCGGCGCCTGAGTACGCTGAACACGAATTCGGTCAGCCTGTCGTCTGATCGGGGCGGGTCGTAAGCGCCAATGTGCAGCCACTACCGGGGCGGGGATAAGCCGATGCCAGGTTGCGGCTGCACGGGACAGGCTTTTTGAGGCCTATCCCTGAGATCACGCCAGGTCAAAGCGATCAAGATTCATCACCTTGTGCCACGCCGCGACAAAGTCACGCACGAACGCCTCCTGCGAGTCGCTGCACGCGTAGACTTCTGAGAGGGCCCTGAGCTGGGAGTTCGAACCGAAGACGAGATCAACGATGGTGCCCGTCCACCTGAGTTCACCCGTCGCCCGATCACGCCCCTCCAGCACGCCTTCAGAGGTGGCGGATTTCTGCCACTTCGTCTTCATGTCGAGGAGATTCACGAAGAAGTCGTTGCTCAGGGTTTCGGGTCGCCGGGTGAAAACACCATGTCCGGACTGCCCGAAGTTTGCGCCCAGGGCGCGCAGGCCACCGACCAGAACCGTCATTTCCGGAGCGGTCAGCGTCAGCAGATTGGCGCGATCCACCAGCAGTTCGGCCGCCGATTCCTCGTGTTCCTTGCGGACGTAGTTGCGGAACCCGTCTGCGATCGGCTCCAAGGCGGCGAACGAGCCGGCATCGGTCTGCTCCTGCGATGCGTCCATGCGTCCCGGCGAGAAGGGAACCTGCACATCGTGGCCAGCCTTCTTCGCAGCGGCCTCGACGGCTGCGCAGCCACCCAGCACGATCAGGTCGGCCAGCGACACCTTCTTGCCACCGGACTGCGCGCCGTTGAACGCCTTCTGGATGGCCTCCAGCGATGGCAGTACCTTCGCCAGCTCGGCCGGCTGGTTGACCTCCCAGTCCTTCTGCGGCGCCAGGCGGATACGCGCGCCGTTGGCGCCGCCGCGCTTGTCGCTGCCGCGGAAGCTCGCCGCCGCCGCCCAGGCGGTGGTGACCAGTTGGGAAATCGACAGACCACTGGCGAGTATCGCGGCCTTCAGGACCGAGATGTCCTGCTCATCAACCAGCGCATGGTCGACGGCGGGAATCGGGTCCTGCCAGATCAATGCTTCTTTCGGCACCAGCTTGCCGAGATAGCGGGCGCGCGGGCCCATGTCGCGGTGGGTGAGCTTGAACCAGGCGCGGGCGAAGGCATCGGCGAACTCCTGCGGGTTCTCCATGAAGCGGCGCGAGATCTTCTCGTAGGCCGGATCAATGCGCATGGCCATGTCGGCGGTGGTCATCATCGGGGCGTGGCATTTGCCCGGATCATGGGCATCCGGCACGGTGCTCGCCGCAGAGGGGTCCTTGGGCTTCCACTGGTGGGCGCCGGCCGGGCTCCTGGTCAGCTCCCATTCGTAGCCGAACAGGGTTTCGAAGTAGCCGTTGTCCCACTGGATCGGGTTGGGGGTCCAGGCGCCTTCGATCCCGCTGGTGATCGCGTCCGCGCCCTTGCCTGAGCGGAAGCTGCTTATCCAGCCCAGGCCCTGCTCCTCGATGCCTGCGCCTTCGGGTTCGCGACCGACGTGGGCAGTGTCGCCGGCGCCATGGGCCTTGCCAAAGGTGTGACCGCCCGCAGTGAGCGCGACGGTCTCGTAGTCGTCCATCGCCATGCGGGCAAAGGTCTCCCGGATGTCGCGCGCCGAGCCGAGTGGATCCGGATTGCCGTTCGGGCCTTCGGGATTCACGTAGATCAGGCCCATCTGGACGGCGCCAAGCGGATTGTCAAGCTCACGCTCGCCCTTGTAACGCTCGTCGCCCAGCCAGGTGGTTTCCGGACCCCAGTAGATTTCATCCTCAGGCTCCCAGATATCCGGGCGGCCGCCGCCGAAACCGAAGGTCCTGAAGCCCATCGATTCCATCGCGACGTTGCCGGTGAGGACGATCAGGTCGGCCCAGGAAAGCTTGCGGCCATACTTCTGCTTGATCGGCCAGAGCAGGCGGCGCGCCTTGTCGAGGTTGCCGTTGTCCGGCCAGCTGTTGAGGGGCGCGTAACGTTGCGCGCCGGTGCCGGCGCCGCCGCGACCATCGGCAATGCGGTAGGTCCCCGCGGCATGCCAGGTCATGCGCACGAAGAACGGCCCGTAATGGCCGTAATCCGCCGGCCACCAGTCCTGCGAGTCGGTCATCAAGGCATGCAGGTCCTTGACCACGGCGTCGAGGTCGAGAGTCTTGAACTCCTCGGCGTAATTGAACACCTCGCCCATGGGGTTGGACTTTGCGGACTGCTGGTGCAGCATCTTCAGGTTCAGTTGCTTGGGCCACCAGCCTGCGTTCGTCGCGGCTCCGGACAGCGTGTGGCTGCCAGCGCCGCCCGAGAACGGGCACTTTGTTTCTGTTGACATGGTTTCTCTCCTTTGGCTGCTTGATTTTGACTAGCCGATCCAGTCTGGAGTTTGGGCACTGATCGATCGACGCAGATGTGCGAGTGAGATCACTTGAAGAATGAGCCGTATGCACTTCAGACGAGCCAAGTCTAGGAGCGTCTGGCAGATTGGTCCAATCAATTGTGGGTATAGCCTCGATTGTGAATGGCTATTACCCGAAGGCGGCGCTCGACCGTACCGTGTTCCATTGCACCGTGCAGACGCACCTCGCCACCTGGCTCGAACTCTCCTGCGACTGCCGCCAGGGCGCTTCCGGTCCAGCCCATGTCGAACGCGAGTTCCGCCGCCATCTCGAATGCGGGATTCTCGCGCATGGCTTTGCCCGCTGCTCGCGCGAATCCATGAGGTCTCTCCACTGGTCTGTGCACGCTGCGGCGGCGAGATGCGGATCATCGCCTTCCTCACCGACGCCGGTGCCGTGTGCGAAATCCTGACCCATCTGGGCGAACCGACCTCACCGTTACGACTGATGAGAGGCCGTGCGCCCCCGCTCTGGGAGATGCAGGGCGCCACCCTCGGCGAGGACGGCCCCTGGCTCGGTCGGCGTCTGAATACGAATTCGAATGCCGCGTTGCCTGGTAGGTGTTGGGGAGTGTGCAGGCGTTGAGCGGGCGGAATTCAGAGGACCTTTCAGGGGCTCGTGGAACAAGCCTGGAGAATTGACGCCGTTTGGTGGGTGCTCATATACTCACCGTGGCGCGGTTGGATTTCCTATCCTTGTCCATGTCAGGGGCAGCGCGGTTTCGGCCTTTGGCCGCGCCTTGGGTGATTTCGGCACGGGAATACGAGCCGATGCAGAAGTCGAAGCAATTGCCCTTTGGAAAGGAGAGGTTGCATGCTGAAGAAACTTGCCACGCTCGTCGGCCTCGGCGTCGCGGCGGGAGTGGCTGCGCCAACGACCGCTTACACGCCGTATCGCGATTCGTCGACTAACACGATCTACAACCTGCTTTTCTGCGACGACCTGGCGCTTTTCAAGGCCAGTCACCAGGGAGCCGTCGAAGGGCCCTGGAAAACTCTCTTCGCCCAACCAGCAGATCGGGAAGGGCTCCAGGCGCTGGCAGCGAATGCGACAGAGGAAGCCCGCCTTCGCATTCTCGCCAGCAACGCCCTTCGAAAACTGTCCGTGCCGACTCAACGGAAAGAACTGCTGGGCGTGATCGTCGAAGTGGGGCTCGACGGCGGGCTCGACACGCTGGCTGCATACCAGGACGGCCGCGCTCGATACATCAATCAATCCGGAAAGATGGTCGTCTGGGAGGCCACGGCGCCAGACGTGGATAGCAAGATCAGGCAGCTGTTCCGTGCCTCTCAGGTGGCGGTGGACAAACTTGGTCCCTGGGAGAAGCCGCGACTCGCACCGCCGCCGAGCGGGGCCATGCGGCTCACTTTCCTGGTCAGCGACGGGCTCTACTTCGGGCAAGGCCCGATGGCTGATCTCCAGAACGATCCGATGGGAGGGCCGGTGGTTACTGCGGCCACCGAATTGATGGTTGCACTGACGCGCAAAGTGCGCCCCGACTGAACGGTCGCACGTCGGCATAGGCGATCGGTACGCTGGACGTGCGCTTTGCCCGCGCGAGCAGCGAGGCCAGCGCAGCCGGCGTCTGCTCGCCGCGCAGCAGCACCTCGTTGCCGATGACCAGCAGGTCGGTCACGTCGGCGTAGTCGCCGGCGAGCGCCAGTGCCCGCTGCGGCTGCGCCGCGTTCCTGGCCGCGTCGCCATCGATCCACTCCCCCAGCACCACCCGCATGCCCAGCGATCGGGCGATTGCCGGCACCGCATCGAGTCCGTGGGTCAGAGGCCCACGCTGCTCACCCAGTTTTCCACCTGCAAACCCGGCACCCGGATGAACTCCCGCTCGTTGTTGGTCACCAGGATCCACCCTTCGGCACGGGCGTGGGCGGCGAGCCACAGGTCGTTGTTGCCGATCGGTTGCCCGAGACTATTCAGGCCGGCACGAATCTGCCCGTAGTGTTCTCCGGCGGCTTCGGGCAGGGCATGCACCGGGATCAGTTGTTCCAGTCGGGCGACGCCGGCCAGCGACCGTTCGCGGGACTGGCTCTTCTCGGCGCCGAAGCGCAGTTCGCCCAGCGTGATTACCGACATCGCGAGCTCGCGGGTGGTATGCCGGGAAAAACGTTCGCGGACGGCGGGCGGGTTGTGCTTGGCAATATAGATGCAGATGTTGGTGTCCAGCAGATAACGGGCACTCATCAGAGGGCTTCCCGCTCCTGCGGCGGGGCATCGTCGCGGCCATCGGCCATGAAGTCGGCGGTCAGGCTCACCAGCGCATCGAAGACGCCGGCGGCATCAACCGGCGCTTCGCGCAAAACGATTTCATCGCCGCGCCGGAAAATCTCCACCTGTTCGACGTTCAGACGGAATTCCTTGGGGAGACGAACGGCCTGGCTATTGCCGGACTGAAAGACGCGAGCGAAGGTCATGGGCATTCCTTGGTTGTGTATACGTGAAGTGTATACAATGCGGCCCAGGGCATCAAGTGGTGGAGTAGAGTTCATCTGGCGGCATGGACGGCCAGGGCATTGAGGTTGTCATCAGCCGCCGGGGGCGGCACAGGTGGCGGGCGGTGCCGACGAACCGAGCGAGGCCGCGGCAGCGACCGGTACAGCGGCAAGCAACGAGTAGAGGACCAGCCATGGCCTGCGGGGAAGATTCATGCCAGGCACTTCAATCAAGATATGACCACAAGACAGGGATCTCGCACCGTTGGCGAGCCGTTACCGCCCGGACAACAAGCGCACCCGTACTCGCCCTTTTCCCAGATGCGCGGCGAGCAGTCTGTAGGTGTCCCGGTGGAACCGCCCCTGACCCGACTGACCCTGCAGGATTTCCTGGATCTCGGCCTCGCTGCGCGCGCCCCAGGTGCCGCCAGCCGTTCACGACGTGGACTTCCTCCACTTCCCGCAACTCGTCCCGCTCGACGACGCCGATCGCTCCGGGGTAGGGCCAGGCGGTGAGCTTCAGCTTCATCAACGCCGACAGCATGCGAGCGCTGTGCACGCCAAGGGTTTCCTTGCCCACGCAGGCGCCCCGGCATTGCCTGACCTGGTGAGCGAAGCAGGAGCGTCGGGGCCGGACGGGCTTTTCCAATCCGAGGATTATCGGACACAGTTCATGCGCTGCAGCCACCTTGCGCAGGGTTTCGATGGCTTCCCGCCGGTTGGCAAAGAGGCCAAAAAGGTCTTCCGAGTGGACGAAATCGGCAGCCTGGCCGCTGACCAGCCGGGGGCCGAAATGGCCCGGGGCGACTTACACCAACTGCCAGGTGCACAGGTCCGAAATTCGGCGCAAGCGACGATTGTGAATCGGTTGGCATTCCTTGACCAGTCGCGATTCCAGCAGCAGGGCGCCGAGTTCTCCGACCGTCTCATGCCAGTGAATGCGGCGCACCTCCTTGTACTCACGCAGGTCGGACGCGAAGTGAGCCCGTATGCGCTGACCCAGGTTGACGCTTTTCCCCACGTACAGGAGCGCGTCGTTGTCGCCGTAGAACAGGCACACCCCGGCGGATTCGGGCAGGTCGTCGAGCAGGGCAGGATCGAGGTGAGGCGGCAAGCTGGGGAACTTGTTCTGCTGACGGATGGCCTCGGCAGAGGCTCTTCGCCGCGATCGCGTTTCAACAGACACCAGAACTGCCAAAGCAGGTGGGCGTCGGCCAGGGCGCCGTGGCGGTCGCCGGTCGTCAAAGGATGAATTCAGGGATCGGCCGCTGTGGGTTGACCAGGGTGCTCCAGGTCGAGATCCGGTCACCCTCGGCTTCCAGTACACCGATCCTGGTGATGCGGTCCCGCACCGGATTGGCCCCGATGGTTTCCAGGCCGATGAAGGCCGGCCGCGCGGGAATCACGGTGCCCGGCCGAGCCAACCGTTGAGCGATCTCCTTGCCAGGCTAGCCGACCATCCGGACAAGCCGCTCACAGGCGATCGAGCGAGTTGCGTAGCTCGTCTGCCTGCTCCTGCAAGGAACGCCGGGTCTCCTCGTCCATTTTCGACAACTGCCGATAGACCAGGGCGAGGCGCGGGTTGGTCGAGAGTTTTCCGGCGTTGCGCGCAAAAAAATCCCAGTAGAGCGAATTGTAGGGGCAGGCTCGCTCGCCGGTGCGCAGCTTCTTGTCGTAATGACAGCCCTTGCAGTAGTCACTCATGCGATCGATGTAGGCGGCGCTGGATACGTAAGGTTTGGTGGCCAGGAGTCCGCCATCGGCGAACTGGCTCATGCCGAGGGTGTTGGGGAGTTCGACCCATTCGAACGCGTCGACATAGACGCCGAGATACCAGCGATGCACCGCAACTGGGTCCAGTCCGGCCAGCAGTGCAAAGTTGCCGATCACCATCAGTCGCTGGATGTGGTGGGCGTAGGCCTGTTCGAGGGACTGGCCGATGGCGTGGGCAAGACAGCGCATCCTGGTCTGACCGTTCCAGAACCATCCCGGCAGCGACCGGGTGTGGCCGAACACGTTCTGCTCGACATACGCCGGCATGTGCGCCCAGTAGAAGCCGCGAATGTACTCGCGCCAGCCGATGACCTGCCGGATGAAGCCCTCCGCAGTGGCCAGGGAGACCGATCCCGCGCGCCAGGCGGCGTCGGCCCTGGCAACGACCTCGCGCGGGTCGAGCAGCTTGGTGTTGAGCGCAAAAGACAGGAGCGAGTGAAACATGCGCCAGGCGCGATGGCTCATCGCGTCCTGAAAGTCGCCGAAGTGCGGCAGGGCCTTCTCGACGAAGGCGTCGAGCTGCTGCAAGGCTTCGGCGCGATTGAGCGGCCAGGCGAGCTGTGCCGCGTGGGCGTCGCCGAAGCTGTTGACGCCCGCGGCGACGATCGTCTGCCAGAGAATTGAATGGTCGTGCGAAGCCCGAAAGTCGGCGGGTTCGCACGGTAGCCCTGGCCAGGACTTGCGGTTGTCGTGGTCGAAGTTCCATAGGCCGCCGACAGGTTGGCCAGCGTCATTGATCAGCACCCGATGCTGCACCCGCATATGGCGGTAGAAGTGCTCCATCAGCCATTGCCTGCGTCCCGAAAACAGACGCGCCGCCTCGTCGCGCAGGGTATAGAAATGCTCGCTGTCCACCATGCGGCAGGGGATCGATTGACGCCGCGCATAGTCGGCCAGTTGCGCGTCGAGTCGCCACTCGTCGGGGGCCTGGTATTCAAAGGCCCGAACGCCTAACCGAACGATCAGCGCGTCGAGGTTGTCCGGCAGCGCTTGCCGGTTGTCCGGATCGTCGATCGTCAGGTAGTGCACGCAGTGTCCGGCCGTGCGCAACTGCCGCGCCAACTCGCGCATCGCGGCAAAGATGGCGATGATCTTCTGTGCGTGATGCAGCACGTAGTCGGTTTCCTGGCGCATTTCCATGAAGACGTACAGCACGTCGTCGCGCGGCTGCTCGAACCAGGTATGCCGTGGATTGAGCTGGTCCCCGAGAATAAGCCGCAGGGTTGTGCCGGGACTCATGCGGTTTTCTGGCCAAGCCCGCTGCGCTGGCGTTGCGGCAAGCTGCGCCTCGGTGGGAAAGGTTGCTGGCCGGGCCGCGCCGCAGCAGGTCCGGCCGTCAGCATCGCGCGAACGACCGCAATACCTCTTCAGCCAGCATCCGTCCGCTGCGCCAGGCACCCTCCACTTTGCCAGCGTTGAGCCAGTCTCCGCACAACCCCAGGCCAATCTCTGGACGCCAGGCGCAACCCTCGGCGAGGGCCGGCTCGGTGTCCGCGTAACGCCAGCGGTGCGCCGTCCAGTCTTGCGGGGCCGGACCGCCCAGTTGGCCAAAGGCGTCCAGCAGGGCTGCGGCGACGCTTGTGGAATCTTCTTCCAGATGCGCCTCGCTCCATTCTGCGCAGGCGTGCAGCAGCCAGGTTTCCTCGCCGCTGCGGCCCGGCTTGCTGCTGTTGCGGGCGATCCAGCGCAGTGGGCCCTGATTGACGAAGGCGGCATCGAACGGCAGGTCGACCGGCGCGGCAAAGCGCAGCATCAGCGCCCAACAGCCGCGCATGACGGCGCTGCCGGCCAGTGCCGCCAACTCGGGGGCCGGTTGCTGCAACAAGGGTGCCGCCTGCGGCGCCGGGACGGCCAGCAGGACGGCCGCGAAGCACGTCTCCAGCCAACCGTGTTCAGCCGAAAAGACCTGCCAGCCGTGCGTCTGGCGCCTGAGCTGCTGGATGCTCGTTGATGCTTGCACGCTCAACGTGCTGGCGAGATAACTGGCAGGCGCCGTCATGGCTGGCATGCCGACAAAGCGCTCGACCGTCGACTCGCGTGCTGCCGACGAATCGCCATCAAACAGCCATAGTCCGGGATCCCACAAGGCGGCAACCCCGGCCTGCTGCCAGCGCGCCACTTCGGCACGGAAATCGGGGTGGCGCGCGGTGAAATACTGGGCACCGTGGTCGCATTGCCAGTCGTCGCCTCGACGCGTGCTCATGCGTCCGCCTGCGCTGCGACTCTTGTCGAACAGACTGACTTCGATGCCGGCCTGTTGCAGTCGCGTGCCGCAGGACAGGCCAGAGATCCCGGCACCGATCAGCGCCAGATGGGCAGTTGGAGTCATGATTCTCCTGTTAGTCATCGATGCGACGAGCCTGCGCGCAGATTCTCCTCAGCGCAAGTCATTGCCACCCTTGCACCCACTGCTTGCGATCGGTCAGATCACGCCAGGACAGCGAAAAGACCCGGCGAGAGTACACGGCTTCCAGTTCGATGCGCTCGATTCGCGTGGCCGGGGGCTCTGGCTCAATGACCCCGGTCACGATGAAGTGCTTCTCCTTGTCGTGCGGGGTCACCGCCGTCCACTTGCTGAGCAGCAGCTTCTTCGGGTTCAGGCGGCGAGCAGTCTGTGAACCGAAAGGCTTGACTCCAGTTCCGGGTGCAATGTCGGTCTTGTTCATATATGTCCTAGACAGACCGGCGATGTGCAGCCATTGTAGTGGGGAATGGTGCTTTGGTGACGCAATTTTGGATTTGTGTCGAGCACAAAATTCCCTTCCGGTCAATCAATCTGCTGCTTGTTGTGGCGGACAAG
>NZ_JAZKUD010000075.1:0-19594 GCF_036625275.1 Accumulibacter sp. | reverse complement strand
CTGTATCGATCCCCGTGGGCACGTAGCCCAATGCGACTGCTGGGTCAGCAGTTATCCCGAGTATCGCTTTGGCAACATTCTTGATCCGGTCAGCCTCTCGGACCTGCTGCGACGGAGCGATGCACGCTGGGAGTTCCAGATGAGACCCGGTTCCCTGATAAAAACCGAAGAGTGCCTGGATTGTGACTACCTCGCCATCTGTCACGGCGGATGCCCGGTGAGAGCCTACAGCGTTCACGGCGACATCCTCACGAAAGATCCCTATTGTGACCTGTACAAGAAGATCTTCGCCCGTATGGAAGCAATGTCGAGATTTCCTATCTTTAACGTCAGTTCGGGATAACGAAGCCGGGAATGTGGCGCTAACGCATTGATGAGAAACGGATGAGCGCCGATGCCGTCTTGGTATATTGGGTGCACGACCTAATCAACCACGTCACACGGAGGCCCTCATCATGGACGATCTGACCGAGACTTACTGCCGGATAGACGACTTTTATAAAGCGATCGAACCCCAACTAAACGCCCGACTGCTGACCGATGGCAAGCGTCATCGGTCGAGAAAATGCAGCCTCTCCCTACCGGAGTTGATGACGCGGGTGGTGCTGTTCCATCAGATTCGCTACCGGCAGTTCAAATCCTTCTATCTGAATCATGTATGCCCACACCTGCGCGCCGAATTTCCACAGCTACCGACGTATCAGCGGGGTGTCGAATTGCTACCACGCTGCGCGATAGCGCTGGCCGCCCTGTTTGAGGCGCTCACGGGTAAGTGCTCCGGACCGTCCATTGCCGATTCAACCCCCATCACCGTCTGCAATAATCTGCGGATTTCGCCTCACCGGGTGTTCCAAGGGATGGCGGCGCGGGGCAAGAGTTCTACCGGCTGGTTTTTCGGGTTCAAACTCCATCTGGTCATCAATCACTTGGGCGAGCTGTTGTGCGTCAAACTCACGCCTGGCAACGTCGATGACCGTCAGCCCTTGCGCAACTTTGCCGATCGGCTCTTTGGCAAACTTTATGCCGACAAGGGCTATATTGCCCAATGGCTAACCGCCTTCCTGAAGGACCTTGGCATTGATCTTGTGACCAAGGTCAAGAAAAACATGAAGCCGTCGCCCTGTCTTCCTTCGATGAGGCGATGCTACGGCAGCGATCCCTCGTGGAAACCGTTATCGACGAACTGAAAAATCTTTGTCAGGTCGAGCACACCCGCCATCGCTCGCCCATCCATTTCACCGTCAATTTGCTGGCCGGCCTCATCGCCTATTGCCTCATGCCCAACCAGCCCAGACTGTCGCTACAGGACATCCGCCGGCTCTCCCAGCCCCCCAAATTTATCCCGAACTGACGTTATTGAAGACTGTGCGGCCGCATGGACACGCCTACGGCCCACACGGCGATGGCTCACAAACTGGCCCGGATGGTCTATTTCATGCTGACGCGCGGCGAAGCCTTCGTCGATCCAGGGCAGCAGCGTTATGAAGAACTGCAACGCCAACGCAGCATCGCCGCCCTCAAGCGCCGAGCCGCCGCGCTCGGATTTCAACTCAACCCGGTGACGAGCCCCACATGAAAACCGCCACCTTCAGTTTTGTTTCTTGAGAGAAACTTGCACAACGCCCTGTGTTCAACCATGTAGTCGCAAACGGTTCTATTGGAACCGACTGCTTACGGGTAGCCGGATGGGTGGCGGACAGCAGACTAGAAAGCCGAAACGGTCTCATGCAATTGATATAAAGCAATGTTTCTCGCCGAACTCTATCTATTCGACATCGTTCTGATGTAGTTGACGTGTCGTGTGCGCAGATCTGCTTGATGGTGAGCCGGGCGAAGAGGCGCCCTGCAGCGGGTTGTTCCATTCTTCATGGAAGATCGGCTAGGCCGCCTGTAGCGTCTCCAGGGCGCGGTTAACGGCGCGATCGAACATCGGCTCGACGGACAGAATGGTCGCTTCGCCACGTTCAATCTTCAGCGCCAGGGCGTCTGGCGACACCGACATCGCACGTGGCGACTGGGGATTGGTCAACAACAGGATGCCCCGCTGCGGACTGATCCAGGACAGTCGATAACGTACCGGGTCGCTCTCGGGGTTTTCGAACTCAAGCCAATCGCCGCGCCGCAGCCCTGCCACCAGGGACTGCGCGTGGTCAGTGCGCTCCGAGCGCGGCGGTGCCGTACCAGGAGAAAGGAAGATCCGCTCTAGATGGGTTTCGCCGCAGTCGATACGTTCGCTGGCGATCTGTGCCGCGACCGGTTCCGCTGCCGGGAGAATCGGCCGCGCGTTTGCCGCCGCCGCTGGCGCCGCACCGCGCAGTACGGCCGCATGAAGCGTAAACAATTGATCAGTGAGCGCGAGACGCCGATCGTCAGTTACCTGCAGCTTGTCCAGACCCTCACAGATTCTGCGAACCAGGGTCGGCAGCCGGGCCGCGAGGCGTTTTCGGCTCTGCACATCTGACTGGGGCTGGACGCTCGCCACCAGTTCCCCGACGGTACTCATGGCCACCCCCCAGGCGACGTCGTCTCCGCTCAAATGATGCCGAATGAGCAATCTGCGCCATTCATGATTCAGCAGATCGGTCACGGCGGCAGGCAGTGGCATGGCCAGCCAGCTCGCGAGAACCTGATCGGCGGCCAAGGCAGCCAGTTCGTGCTGCTCCTGTTCGGCGACGAGAGAAACCGCCTGGACTGCACGGTCATCGGCGGCGGCTTCCTGTCCTTCGAGGAAGGCCTCCAGTTCGACACAAAGCAGATCGAACAGGCTGGTATCCTGAATGAACTCATTTTGCAGACGCTCGACGATTTCTGCGATGCGCGCGTACAGCGGATCATCGTGGCCCGCGTGCGGGCCACAACGGATGGCCGCCCGCGAGATTCCATCCAGCAGACGTCTGGCCGGATGAGCCTTGCTGGAGAAGAATGTCCTGTCCAGCATCGCCACCTTCAACACGGGAATCTGCAAGCGCCCAACCAGCGCCTTGATCGGATCGGCGACGGAAGTGTCGTCGAAAATGAAATCGAACAAGGTAGCGATGATATCGACCGTCACCGCTTGCAAATAGTCAAGATTCTGGCCCGTGTCACTGGCGCGAAAATCCCGCAACACGCTGGCCGTCAACGCGGTGTCGGTGGTCGGAGGCAATACCGCCCCTTGCAGGGCATTCAGGGAAGCCATGACATGTTCCGTCGCCGCGGTCATCGGGCCAGAAGCACCTCCTGACAAAGACATGCCAGCGGCTGCAGCACCGCCCACCAGACCACCCGGCATGGGCAAAGCGACGGAAGTAGCCCCCCCATGCGCGGACGGTGGTACCACCAGTTTTTGCAGCAGAGAAAAGATATCAGCAGCTTCTGGAACGTTCTCGGTGTCGCTCGACGGCTTCTTGCCGGCAACCGACGGGGAGTAACTGCGGCGTAGCGTGGGAAGTACGCCACGGCCAACCAAAAAGGCGTTCAGTTCCTGGATCGTGGGACCAAAGGCGTCGACCGCATGACTCTCCATGGCGTGCAGAAGCTCGATCTGCGCAGCCCCGACCACCCCGGTCTCAATGAGTGTCTGGTCCAGCGCCTGGGCGATGAGATCCTCGATGAACCAGAGGCTTTCGGTCTGTCCGCAGAGAGAGGCCAGACGATGACCGACCGCAAACAGCTCCTCGTCGCAACCACTGCGCAGGCGAGACGCAATGGCCTTGACTGCCAGGTCCTGTTCCATGGCGTCCAGGTCGAGCAACTGCAATTCCACCGGGATCTTGCTGGCCTGAGCCGCTTTGGCTTGTTCACCAAGCCCGAACTTTTTTTCGCACAGAGTTAACCATGCAGTTGCCAGACCACTCTGCAGACGCTGCGCCTTCTCGTGGATCACGTCTCTGGTGCGGTAATAAAGTTCTCGCTGCACACGTCCAGTCGAGGCATCGCCTCGGGCAAGGAAATTTTCCTCGATCCGGGGCAGCAGGGAACCAAGAGCTTCAGCAAGCTTCTCAGCCATGAGTTCCCGCGCCTTGGCGAGGGTCTGGGAACGATCGGGTTCGATGGTCGCCCCGCGGGCTCCTTCAGGGAATCTGATCACGTTGTCAACTGGAACAGCCATCGCCGATTCACCTTGCCGCTAGCGCCGAAGCGCTGAGCCAAATCTGCTGGGCCGTGCTGAAACACCATTCACGAAGCAGTAAAAAATCGCTTGGGAAAGCGGCGTGTCCACCGCAGAGCGATCACTCATACGGGCGAATCGTGTATTCGGAGGAGCTTGCTTCGGTCAGACTGGCGATCCGGCCATCATTCGATACGGCATGCTAACACGCCTGCAATCTATAGCAAGTGCCTTGATAAGGCAAGGCCATTGCCGATGCTTTCATGACCACGGCGAATTGTGGTCATGGCCGTGGCAAGCGGCCAGATACCCGCGCAGGGCGGGCATTCTGACAAGGCGGACGGATCAGCGATCGCCGTAGCTGCGATGGCCACCTCTGACACTGCTACCGGGTTTGGCGGTGTCGTGGAACGATGGGCGTGCCGCGCCATCGCGTCTTGGCGCGGACGGCTTGCTGAAGCGGCTGTCGGCTTGTCCCGCGGGCGGACCGAAGCTGCGTTTCTCAGCCCCCTTCCAGGCTGGTTTGCCGGCCGGACGCGGACTTGCCGAAGGAGCGCGACGCGTCGGCTCGTGACCGACCACGACCTCGACCGGAATCATCTGCTTGGTGAAGCGCTCGATCTTTCTGACATTGAAATGCTCGGCGTGATGGACCAGCGAGATCGCCAGACCGCTGCGACCGGCACGACCGGTTCGGCCGATGCGATGCACATAGTCTTCGGCAGCCTTTGGCAGGTCATAGTTGAAGACGTGCGTGATCGTTGGGACATCGATACCGCGAGCGGCGACGTCGGTGGCGACGAGGATGCGCAACTGGCCGCGACGCATTGCGGTGAGGGTTCGGTTGCGCGCCCCCTGATGCATGTCACCATGCAACGCTGCGGCATTGAGACCGGCGATGTTGAGGCGATCGCTGAGGGTATCGGCGTCACGCTTGGTGGCGGTGAAAACGAGCGCCTGGGCGATCGATGCATCACGCAGCAGGTGGTCGAGCAGGCGGTTTTTGTGCGCCAGATCGTCGACGAAATGCATCCGTTGTTCGATGTGGTCGTGCCTCGCCGAAACCGCATCGACCTGGATACGCAGCGCGGAGCGCGTCATGCGCTGTGCCATGTCGCCAACGGTCCCGTCGAGCGTTGCCGAGAACAGCAGCGTCTGACGCGCGCTCGGCGTCGCCGCAACGATCCGTTCGATATCTTCGATGAAACCCATGTCCAGCATGCGGTCGGCTTCGTCAAGAACCAGAATCTGCAACTGCGAGAAATCGATCTTGCCGGAGCTCATGTGGTCGATCAGACGACCCGGCGTGGCTACCAGGATCTCGGGGTTGCGGCCGAGGAGTTCCATCTGCTTCGGGTACGGCATGCCGCCGAGGATGGCCACTGCCCGCACCTGGTGGAGCTGGCGACCGTACTTTTCAGTGGCCGCGGTGACCTGCAGCGCGAGTTCGCGGGTGGGTGTCAGCACCAGCATGCGCGGCTGCGCCGGCTGGAAGCGAAGGCGATCATGGCCGCGGGAGGGCCCTGGGCGGCGCTCCGAAGCGCTGGCACGTGCGGTCGCCGGGCGTTGCTGCGTGGCGAAGAGATGCAGTGCCGGCAGCATGAAGGCGGCGGTCTTGCCGGATCCGGTCTGAGAGGAAACCATCAGGTCGCGACCAGAGAGGGCAGCAGGAATGGCTTGTTGTTGAACTGCGGTCGGCTGGCTGTAGCCGGAATCGGTGAGTGCTTTGAGGATGGCCGGGTGGAGGCCGATTTCTGCAAAATTCATGTTCTCTTTCGTGTGGATGTGCTGCGCGCTGCTGTCACGACAGCGCGCGCTGCTAAAGAAAAAAGCAACGCCAACCAACGAAGAAGCTGAAAGACAGACTCTGTGCGATGCACAGTCGTCAGCACCCATCAGCACAAAAGCTTTGTGCCAGAACGGCGCTGAATGAATCGACACCAGAAGGCAGGGGGGCTTGAGATTTACAGCCAGGTTTGCGATGCTCGTTGCACGCCGCAGGAGGGCTGCTTCGTGCGGCGCGAATTATAGCACTCGGTGGCGTGCCGTCCAGTTTTCTTTGTCGTGCGGGGCGCATCAAAGTGTTGGTCGAAGTGCCTTGTTCGATCAAGATGCGTTGGCATCAGTAATCACCCTACCCCACGAGTGGGAGGGGCATATTGGTACCTCCCAACACTTTCATTCACACCCAACCGGCCAACACCGAGTGCCGCCGCTCTTGATTTCACACCGGTCAAACCCCAGAATCCCTGCCCGACAGACCGTTTTCTGCCGAAGTCCATCGATGAATCGCTGCAGGCCATGCAGACATCAACCAATCGCCCATTCCTTTCGCTGATTCTCCCAGTGCTCAATGAAGCGGCAACAATCTGCGCGCAACTGGCGCTGCTTCAACAGTTGCGCAGTGGCGGGGTCGAACTGCTGCTGGTCGATGGCGGCAGTTGCGACGGGACGCCAGACCTGGCGGGACCATGGGTCGACCGGCTGCTCGAATCGCCGCGTGGCCGAGCGACGCAGATGAATGCGGGGGCGCACGCCAGCCAGGGAGAGGTGTTGCTCTTTCTGCATGCGGATACCACACTGCCGCCCGCAGCCGACGAGCTGATCCAGGCCGCAATGACTGACGATGTCGTCTGGGGACGCTTCGACGTGCGTATTGACGGTCACCAGCCACTGCTGAGAGTCGTGGAATCAATGATGAACTGGCGCTCGCGCCTGAGTGGCATTGCCACCGGTGATCAGGGAATTTTCGTTCGCCGTGAGGTTTTTGAACGCCTGGGTGGCTATCCGGAACTGCCCTTGATGGAGGACATCGCCTTGTCCAGGCAACTCAAGCGAATCGCTCGACCGGTCTGCCTGCACGAACGGGTACTGACTTCCGGACGACGTTGGCAGAAACACGGCGTTCTGCGAACGATTCTGCTGATGTGGTGCCTGCGCGCGAGCTATTTTTTGGGTGCGGACCCGCAGCAATTGGCGATTCGCTATGGCTATCTGCCACGCCGGCGCTGAGTTGCCCGGCATCGCCGTCTTTGCCCGTGCGCCACTGGCCGGTACCGCCAAGACCCGCCTGATTCCTGCCCTCGGTGCGGCGGCGGCTGCCCGCCTGCAACGCCGGCTGACGCTGCAAGCGCTGGCGGTCGCGCGGCGTGCGGCGCTCGGCAGAGTAACACTCTGGGGGGCGCCGGACGACCAGCAGCGCTTCTTTCGCGCCGTGCAACGCGCTTGCGGCGTCGACCTGCGCAGCCAGTCGGGTCCTGACCTCGGCACACGCATGGCTGCAGCCTTCGCGGCGCAAGCCGGACCGTTACTGCTGATCGGTAGCGATTGTCCGGCGCTGCAGCCAGCACATCTCGTGGCAGCCGCCCAGATCCTGCTTGACGAGCCCCCGCAGGATGCAGTGTTCATCCCCGCCGAAGATGGCGGTTACGTGCTCGTTGGCCTGCGTTGCCCACAGCCCCAGCTTTTCGAGGCCATCGAGTGGGGAAGCGAGCGGGTCATGGCTCAAACGCGGCACCGCCTGTCCGGGTTGGGGCTGAGCTGGGCCGAGCTGCCCTGGCTGTGGGACATCGATCGGCCAGCCGACCTGCTGCGCCTGGCCACGCTGGAAGGATTCGTCGAATGGAACCGATGAATCCCGAACGCCGGCGGGCTGTGCTGACGCTTCTGATCAGCCCGCTGATGGGTGTCGTCGGCGGTTTTTTGGGGCTGCCGGCGGATGCCGATGCCCGGCGCGTCGCGCTGCCGGGATTTTCTGGCGGAGTGACGGGAAATCATTTACCGAAGGAATGGCTGCACCAGACCTTGCCTTCGGTCGAACGGCCGAACCGTTTCGATCTGCTGGTCGATGATGGAGTGACGGTGCTGCGGGTGATCTCCGATCGCTCGGCGTCGAGCCTGGCGATCGCACAGCGCATCGACCCAGCAACGACGCCCTTGCTCAGATGGCGCTGGCGGGTTTCCAACGCGGTTGCGGGCTCGGATCTGCGGCGCAAGGCCGGTGACGATTACGCCGCACGTGTCTATGTCCTGTTCGACCTGCCCGCCGAGCGGCTCAGCGTCGGTGACCGCATGAAGATCGCTGCAGCGCGTGTCCTGTACGGCGCCGATCTACCGGCGGCAGCGCTGTGCTACGTATGGGGTACGGCACAGGCCGCCGGCGAGTCGGGATGGAATGCCTATAGTGACCGCCTGCGGATGATCGTCGTCGATTCCGGCAACGCCCATGCCGGACAATGGCGGGCGGTCGTTCGCGATGTTGCCGCCGATTTTCGTGCCGCCTTCGGCGATCCGGTGCCGGCGATCTCGGGTGTCGCTCTCGCCGCCGATACCGACAATACCGGCGAGCGAGTCGAGGCACGCTTCGGCGATCTGTGGTTCGAGGCGCGGCCATGAAGAACGAAGCCGCTCTCAGGGATCGGCGATCGCCAGGGTTGCGGCTGAGGTAATGGGAGCGCGCAGGTCCGGAGCCCGTCCAGCATCGGGGAATGGCTCCGGACGTGGTTGTTGCTGCAGCTTACTGTGTCTGCTGCTGAATGCCAGCGACCACCCAACCGGAACGGCCATCGCGCGGCTTGACCAGGTGCCAGATCTCGTCGAAAGGCTCGGCAGCACCCTGGTCTTCGCGGATCAAACCATTGAAGCGAGTGCTGACGATGTAGCGATCTGGCTCTTCTGCGACATCGATCACAACGGCCTCGACACTGACGACATCGGTTTCCTGCTTGGCGTGGCCACGCTCGCGAATGTTCAGGCTGATCTCGGCGAACATCTCCGGCGTAGTAAATGCACGAATGTCGTCGAGATTGCCGGCGTCGTTGGCGGCTTGCAGGCGAATGAAGCTGACCTTGGCATTGCGCACGAAACCGTCAAGGTCGAAGTCGGCCGGGATGTGGCTGGCGACGGCGGCGGGTGCACTGCTGCCAGCGGCGGCCGGCAGGGAAAGCTCATGGCCGCCAGCCGGCATACCGTTGGCTCCGGCCGCTGCGTACTGCAGGCCTCCGCCACTGGGTTCGCGAGCCGCAGCGCGGCGACGCATGATCAGGCCAACCACCACCAGCACGGCCATGACCAATAGGCCTATCATCAGCATCGAAGCGAGTTCCTCGCCGAAGCCGAAGTGCGAAGCCAGCGCAGCCAAACCCAGGCCGGCGGCGAGTCCGGCCAGCGGCCCCATCCACGAACGCTTGGGTTGAGCCGCTTGTGCAGCGGCCGATTGCGCCGCGCCCGTTGCCTGCGTCGGAGCGACGGCGGCTTTGTCGGGCAGGGTCGACTGACGTTGCATGCCGGTGGACTGACCGCCACCGAACCGTTTGCTGGCGGCTTCCGCATCGCCGAACACCAGTGTGCAGCCCAATGCCAGAACGGCGGTGAGCATGGAAAATGTTTTCATGGTTGTCTCCTGTGAGTGGTAAAACAGTGCAATGAGCATAGACGCTCGAAGATCAATAAAAAAGAAGAATTATCCGTAACGACACTTCGTATAAATCTGATGATCAGGGAGTCAACGACGCGACTTCGACATTAAAAATCTCATTGTGCGCCGCTTCGCTGATGGCGATGATCGCCGGGTGGGTCAGCCGGCGTTCGTTGGTAATCGCGAAGATCTGTTCGCTGATGGCATCGATGCACCCGACGATGTCGACGTGATACTGTTCGCAAACGTAGGAGGTGATGGCGGTCGGGGCGACGAAGAGTCCGGCGCCGGCCTGGCCGAAGGCCTTGAGCAACGCACTGTCATCGAATTCACCGACGATGCGCGGGTGCAGCCGCTGTGCTTCCAGCCATTGTTCGAGCCGCGGACGGATCGCGATATCCTCACCCGGCATCAGGAAGGGTGCACCGTCGAGCAGCGCCGGGAAGTCGCCGTTCAAGGTCTTGATTCGTGCTGCTGCGCCGAACACCGTCAGTGTGCTCTCGCCGAGCAGGTGGCTGTAGCCGCGGACATTGAGATTGGCCGGCATCGGCCGATCGGCGATCACCATGTCCAGATGATGGATGGCCAGCTCCGCGAGCAGCGAGCTCAGGCGGCCTTCGCGGCAGATCAGCCGCACCGGTTCCGGCAATTGCAACGCCGGTTCGACGAGCCGGTGCGCAACCGCTTTAACCACCGAATCAGCGATGCCAACAGCAAAAGGCAGACTCTTTCTTGCGCTCTGGTCGCGCGCCGCGTCGAGCAGCTCGTCGCCGAGAGCGAAGATTTCTTCGGCGTAGCCGAGAATGCGCCGGCCAGCGTCGGTCAGTTCCAGACCGCGTCCGGCGCGGCGGAACAGCGCGACACCGAGACTTTCCTCCAGCTCGCGCAACTGGCCGCTGATCGATTGCGGCGTGAGATGCAACTGTTCGCCGGCGCGGGCGATCGCGCCTGATTTGGCGACTGCCCAGAAGTAGCGCAGATGCTTGTAGTTGAGCGTGGCCATGCTTTCACAACCATCCAAAAAATCGATGTATCGTTCAATTATATTCGATTTGTTGGATTCTTTTTCCCGCGCTACATTTCCCCTCGCAGTCAACACTCAACACTCAACACTCAACACTCAACTCTCAAGGAGCCCTCTCATGCAAATATTCATCCAGGCCCGAGGCTTTGATCTCAGCGCAGGTTTGCGCGAGCATGTCGAGCGTCGCATTCATTTCGCGCTCGACTGGGCCCATCAGCACGTGCACAAGGTGTCGATTCGCCTCTCCGATCTCAATGGTCCTCGCGGTGGAGAAGACAAGTGCTGCAGCATTCAGGTCGTGGTTCCCGGCGCCGCCGACGTGCTGATCGAGGATATCGAGCCCGACCTCTATATCGCCATCGACCGCGCCACCGACCGCGCCGGCAGGACGCTGGCGCGTCAGGTGGCGCGGCAGCGCGAACGCCGCCAGGGCAGTCCGCGTGATGGCCGGGCAAGGAATGATGCCATCGTCGAGGAAGCCGAAAGCACGAGCGCGGCTTCCTCCTAGTTCATCAATCGTGGCCAGTGACCCGGCCAACCGTTTGCAAGGAAATCGAATCATGAAACGGATCATGCTGCTTATCGGCACCAACCTGGCGATCATGCTCGTCCTGGGCATCGTCAGCACACTCACTGGTGCGCACAAGTTCTTTTCGGGCAGCGGCCTCGACCTTGGCAAGCTGCTGTTCTTCGCCCTGCTGATGGGTTTCGGTGGCTCGTTCATTTCATTGTGGCTGTCGAAGACCATCGCCAAGTGGAGCACCGGCGCACGCGTGATCGACACGCCGGCCAATTCCACCGAACTGTGGCTGGTCGACAGCGTCCGCCGTTTTGCCGAAAAGGCCGGCCTGCCGATGCCCGAGGTGGCCATCTACGAGGGCGAGCCGAATGCTTTCGCCACCGGTGCCAGCCGCAACAGCTCGCTGGTCGCGGTATCCACCGGTCTTCTGCAAAGCATGACGCGCAGCGAGGCAGAGGCGGTGATCGCCCACGAAGTCGCGCATATTGCCAATGGCGACATGGTCACACTGACGCTGATCCAGGGGGTGGTGAACACCTTCGTCATCTTCATTGCCCGCGTCGTCGGCTGGCTGGTCGACTCGGCCCTGCGCAAAGGCGGCGACGAGCAGTCGGGACCGGGCATCGGCTACACGATCACCGTCGTCGTCTGCGACATCGTCTTCGGCATCCTGGCCAGCATCATCGTCATGTATTTCTCGCGACAGCGCGAATTCCGTGCCGATGCCGGTGCCGCACAACTGATGGGGTCGCCCCGGCCGATGGCGGCAGCATTGCGCCGACTCGGCGGCATCGAAGCCGGCGAACTACCGCAGAATGTCGCCACCGCTGGCATCAACGGTCGCCCTGGCTGGATGGCCCTGTTCTCCAGCCACCCGCCGATCGAGGAGCGCATCGCGGCTCTGGAAGCAAACCGTTGAACGCCGTCGAAACCTTTGCCAGCGGCCCGATGTGGGTCGGCTTCATCGTCTTCGTCCTGGCCATGCTGGCGCTCGATCTGTTCGTCCTCGGCGGACGCCAGGCGCATCGCGTACCGATCAGGGAGGCGCTGGCCTGGGTGCTGGCCTGGGCAACCCTGGCCATAGCCTTCGCCGGCCTCATGTGGTGGTATCTGGATGGCGCGCTCGGCCGCGAGATTGCCAACCGCAAGACCCTGGAGTTCCTTGCCGGCTATCTGATCGAGCAATCGCTGTCGGTCGACAACATGTTCGTCTTCGTGATGATCTTCGGCTACTTCGCGGTGCCTCCCGAGTTGCAGCGTCGGGTGCTGCTGTATGGCGTACTCGGTGCGATCATGATGCGCGCGACGATGATCCTCGCCGGAGTCTGGCTGGTTTCGCAGTTCTCCTGGCTGCTCTACGTCTTCGGCGCCTTTCTGGTCGTCACCGGCATCAAGATGCTGATCTTCGCCGACCATCAACCCGATCTCGAAAAGAACCCGCTGCTGCGCTGGCTGCGCGGACACCTGCGCATCACCAGCAGTTTTCACGGCGAGCATTTCTTTGTACGCAAGAACGGCATCCTCTGGGCGACGCCGATGTTCCTCGTGCTGGTGCTGATCGAGGCCAGCGACGTGGTCTTCGCGGTGGACAGCATCCCGGCCATCTTCGCCGTCACCACCGACCCGTTCATCGTCTTCACCTCGAACATCTTCGCCATCATGGGCCTGCGCGCGCTCTATTTTCTGCTCGCCGACATGGCCGACCGCTTTCATCTGCTCAAGTACGGCCTCGCCATCGTGCTCGTTTTCGTCGGCGGCAAAATGCTCGCCGCGCCCTGGTTTCACCTGCCGATCCAGTGGTCCCTGAGCATCGTTGCCGGTGTCATTCTTGTTTCGGTCGCCGCAAGCCTGGCCTTGACGCCGGCAAGAGCGAGCGCAACCCGTGCCAAAGATCGATCGTGAGTGAGGTTCTCCCGGTTTTTCATCTGCCCAAGGGTGGGATTCCACGGCAAATGGGTTCTGGCGCCAACTCATTGAAATACGGTCATTCCGGATCACTCACCCCCCGAACCACCGACCCTCCCGGTCATCCTGGTTCGCACTGCGCGGTGAACAAGGACGCACGGCACGGGCTGCCGGGGCCAAATTGTTGCAAGCGCCGGCTGCTGGCCTGCAACATCGCCGGGTCGATCTCACCGCTGGCCAGTGCCTGGGCGGCCCTGGTGATGGCACGAAAATACTGGTCAGGGTCGTAGGAGACAAGGACCAGATCGACCCCGGCAGCCAGCGACTGGGCCGCGACGCGACCGATTCCCTGATTGTACACGGCGCCCATGTTGAGGTCGTCGGTGATCAGTACACCCTGATAGTTCCATTGCTGACGCAGGATCGTCTGCACCACGTCGCGCGAATGGGAAACGGCGTGTTCGGGGTCCACCATCGGCAAAACGACGTGGCCGAGCATGATCGCGGCGCATGTGCCGGCGCTGACATTGCGGAAAGGCTGCCAGTCGCTACGCAGTTCATCGATGCTCGCCACCAGCGTGGCGCGCCGCCAGTGCGTGTCGGCCCGCACGCGGGCGAGTCCGGGAAAGTGCTTGAGGGTCGCGCCGACACCGGCACCGGCAAGACCCTCGACATAGGCCCGGGCGACCTCGCTGACCACGACCGGATCGTCGTCGATGGCCCGGTCGCCGATGCGGGTCAGGAAGTCGACGGCGGAGTCCGGCTGTGCCGGTCGCAGGTCAACCACCGGCGCCAGGTTGAGATTGACACCCAGCGCCGCCAGCGCCCTCCCCTGCCGCTCGCCATAGCGTCGCGCCCGCACGGCAAGCGTTGCCGGCGACGCTTCGTGGACCAGACTGGACAGTGCGGGCAGCCGTTCCAGCCATGGCGAGAGGTGGGCAACCGCCCCACCCTCCTGATCGGCGGCGACGATCAGCGGCGGCAGGCCGGCGGCACGGCGGAGGTTCTGAAGCCTGGTGATCCCGGCGGCGAGAGTGGCGACATTGCCCGCCCACAGGTTGCGCCGCGTCAGGTAGAAGCCGCCAATCAGGCCGCCGACTGCCAGTGCTTCGACCTCTTCCAGGGTACGAAAGCCGACGATGAAGTGCCTGCCCACGGCCTGCATTTCGCGGCCACCCGCCAGCACCCGCTGGCGGTCGAACTGAAATTCCAGCTCCCGGCCGACGGTCAGGGTGGCCAGCGCCAGCATCCCGCATCCCAACACTCGCCGGCGACTGGACGAGCACCGACCGGACAGCCGGCAAAACCGGGTGGCGCTGCCACCGAGGACGGCCACCGCCAGCAGAAAAGCCGTTTCGCAGGAGCGCCACCCGTACAGCAGCGGATGCTTGAGGTTCCAGGCAACGCTCAACAAGGCGATCAGTGTCGCGCAGGCGAGGACGGTACGCCAGCATCGAAACATGGACCGGGGCATGACGAGGGCTCATTCGGTCGGCCGGGCAGCGAGCGCTGGGCCGATTCGGTACCAGTCGATGCGCCGCGTGGCCAGCATGATCGCGCCAAGTGCCAGGAAGATCAGGACACTGCCCATCAGCAGCGAATTGTCCTCGGAGAGCAGGACACCATAAAGTACGCTGTAGAGACCGGCCAGTGCCGCTGCAAAGGTATAGCCCTGGCGGCGATCACCGAGCGCGCCCGCCAGATAGGTTCCGATCAGGGCAATACAGGCCGCTGCGGCGATGGCGTAGGCGGCAATGAAGGGCAGGTGCTCGGAGAGCGCGATCAGCAACAGGAAGAAGACCGCCAGCGCCAGCCCGACCAGCAGATACTGCAAGGGGTGGATCGGCGAGCGACGCAGAATCTCGCTGAGGAAGAAACCGGCGAAGGTCAGTGTAATGAACAGGATGCCGTATTTGACAGCGCGCTCGGATTGCAGGTAGACGTTCACCGGATCGATGAAGAGGATATCGAGCACTTCGGGATTCGGCCCGCCCTTGGCGGCCACCAGGGTGTTGGAAAAACTGCGTGCCAGATGCGAGACCTCCCAGCGGGCGCTAAACCCGGCGTCGCCGATGCTGCGCTCACGGGGCAGAAAGCGGCCAGCAAAGCTCGGATGCGGCCAGTCCGACTGGATGGCGATGGTGTTCGCTTCCGCAGTCGGCGCGATGGCCAGTCGCTGGGTACCGGTCAGTTGCAGGGGAAAGTCGAAATCGAACGAGGTCGGCGCGTCGAGGGCGACCTTCCCGAGCGGGATGGCCAGGCGTTCGCCAGCCAGCGCGTCCCCGTTTTGCGCCGAACCCTTGGGGGTCGAGAAGCGACGGCTCTTGCCGCCCAGGTTCACCAGCGGATCGTTGTCCACGCCGCGCGGGTCGGAAACGCCGAGCAGCAGCGTCGCCTCGGCGCTGACGATGTGACGTTGACCATCGAGACCGAGGTGTACGGGAAGCACGAAGCGCCCCGCGACGGCCAGGTCGAGGTGATAGAGCCGAGCCTGGTAGATGCCCCGCTGGCGGGTTTCCACACGGGCCTCACCGGTCAGCCTCAGCGTCTCGGCCGGCAGATACAGGCTACGATCGACGAAGCGCGGCGTGCTCCTGGTCCGACCGGTGGCGGGATCTTTCTTGATTTCCGGCTCGATCTGTTCCCGGTAATAAACCGCCAGTACCGGCCCGGTCAGCGTTTGCGGGCCGGCAGCGCTATTGGCGATGCTGCGCTGAACCTCTTCCTGACGCGAGCTGCGCTGGCGGATCTGGTCCTCGATGAGGGCCAGAGGCACCAGCAGCAGAAGCGACATGAAGCCGATGGCAACGAGTTTGAGAAGCAGTTTCTTGTCCATGAAGTTCTCCCTGGTGGATGATGGTGTAGGGAGTCTCGATTACCCCGGTGAACGGATGAGGAAGCGACGGTGAAGCCCTGTGAATCGAGGGTGAAGTCAGGCCAGCGGCAGCAGCAGGCGGGCCAGTGCGCCGCCCTCGGGATGGTTGGCAAAATCGGCTTCGCCGCCATGCAGGCGCGCGACTTCGCGGACCAGCGCGAGCCCCAGACCCGAACTCTTCTTGCCGCTGGCGGGACTCGCCAGCGAGTAGAAACGGTCGAAGACCTGCGGCAGCGCGTAGTCCGGGGCGCCGTTGCCATGATCGCGAAGCGATACCTCGGCGCGTTGATCGCGACGCTGCAGGGCGATTTCGATGTCTCCCCCGGCCGGCGAAAAGGCGATCGCGTTGTCGAGCAGGTTGAGCAGCGCCTGCCGCAACAGGAAAGGGTCGCCGCGCACGTCGAGCGGCTCGCCGATGACGAGCGAGCAGCTCAACCGGCGAGCTTGCAGCGACAGGCTCCGCTCGTCGACGCAACACTGCAGCAGCCCGCCCAGGTCGACCTGGACGGCGTCTTCCGGCGCCTGCAGTTGTTCGACCCGCGCCAGCATCAGCATCCGTTCGATGATCCCTTGCAGGCGGCGCGCCTGCTCGCCGACACTGATCGCAAAACGCCGCCGATCATCGTCGGCAGGGTGGCCTTCGAGGATTTCGGCGGCGCCGATGATGGCCGAGAGCGGGCTCTTCATTTCATGCGCCAGGTTCTGCACGTAACGTTCGACGTATTGCTTCCCTTCGAGGCGTTCGCGCATCAGCGCCAGCGCGCGTGCCAGCTCGGAAAACTGGCGGCCGCCGGAGGTTGGCGGGTCGGCCTGGCGGCCTTCGGAGACCTCGCGGGCGTAGATTCGCAAGCGGTTGATCGACCAGCTCAGCCAGGCCGAGAATACTACCCCGATCAGTGCCGAAGCGGCCAGAAGAATGTAGCCGGCGCGTTTCACACGCTGTTCGGCGTGGCCGACGTACGGCAGGACGCTGGACAGCGGCTTGGCCACCGACAACACGCCGAGCAGTCGCCCCTGGTAGTGGACCGGTGCGGCTACGTACATCACCGATGAACTGGCGTCGCCGGCCTGTGCGCGCGTGCTGCGTGCGCCGTATTCGCCCTTGAGCACGCGCGCGACGTCGCGCCATTGCGAATAATCGGCGCCCAGGGCCAGACCCTCGGAGTCGAAGACCACCCGCCCCAGATCGTCGGTGATGTAGACGCGAAAGTCGATCCTGTCCTTCTGTACGCCCCAGATGCTTGCCTGCGGCGAACGCTGGCGCGCCGCCGCCAGGGCCCTGGCGAACTCACCATCGGCCATCCTGCCGCTGGCGAGATCCGGCGCGGCCAGTTCGGCGAGGACATGCGCCGTATCGACCAGGGTTTCTTCAGTGGCCTGGCGGATTCCCGGTTCGGCCTCGCGCATGAAGATGTTGAGCACGAACCACGCCGCCAGGCCAACGATCAGGAAATAGCCGATGAACAGGCGAACGGAAATGTTCATCGGCGACCCGCCTAGCGTACGGCGATGCTGTAGCCCAGACCGCGGTGGGTCCGGATCGGCTCCTCGTCGGCCCGCACCGCCCGCAGCTTGTTGCGCAGGGTCTTGATGTGGGTATCGACGGTGCGCTCCAGGCTTTCACCGCAATCCTGCCAGACGTTCTCCATGATCTGACCGCGACTCAGAATGCGCCCCGGCCGCGTCAGCAGCAAAGCCAGCAGGAGATATTCGTAGCGCGTCAGATTGAGCCAGACACCGTGGTAGGCGATGCGCAAGCCATCGCCATCGACCGTGAACCGTGTCGGCGCGGTGATCGCGGGGGGAACTGCGAGCCACTCCGGCCGGGTGCGGCGCAGGATGGCGCGGACGCGGGAGACCACCTCGCGAGGACTGAAGGGTTTGGCCACGTAATCGTCGGCACCGAGTTCCAGACCGACGATGCGGTCCACCTCGTCGGAGCGGGCGGTGAGAAAGATCACCGGCACATCCGAGCGCCGCCGCAGGACACGGCAGACGTCGAAGCCGCTCATGTCCGGCAGCCCGATGTCGAGGACGACCAGGTCGTGATCGCCGGCATCCAGCCAGGCCAGCGCCTCGGCGCCGAGGGTACAGCAATCGCTGGCGAAACCGTCGGCCTGCAGGGCATAGGCCAGGGTATCGGAAATCGCGGGTTCGTCGTCGACGATGAGGATACGCATGGCCGAGATGGTAGTGCATTCCACGCCCGGCGTCGCGACTTGCCCACCATTTCGGGTGCGATTGAAAGCGTTGGTCGAAGTCCCTGGTTCGATCGAGAGGCGTTGACATCGGTGATCGCCCCTCCCCCTTGCGGGGGGGGAGGGCGCCTGTCGGGACCTCCCAACACTTTCATTCACACCCTTGGGGAGTCACCGACGCGACTTTTACGTCAATTCGGCCGGCGATCAGACCACCGGCGTCCTGGCGCCCTGCAGATGGTTGTTCCACATCCGGAAATACACCTGTTCCAGCGAGCCAACAAAACCCGGCATGTCGAAGAGCGCGCAGTGCCGCCTGTTTTCGGCCAGTCTTGCCCGTAGCGCGTGCAGGCGCAAAGGGTGACGAACCAGTGCCAGGGCAAGCCGATGGTACTCATCGGGGGAAGTGGTGATCAACTCTTCGAGGCCGGACGCGCGCAGCAGGCTGGCCCCCACTCGTCCGGGGAAAGTGTCCCCGAGCAGCGCGACCATCGGGACCCCCGCCCACAGGACATCGAGCCCGGTCGAATGGGAGTTGTACGGAAACGGATCGAGCGCCAGATCGGCCAGTTGCAGGCGCGACAGATGGTCCGCCCGAGCCTCGACTCGCGGCGCAAAGATCAGCCTCGCCGGGTCGACACCGCGAACCTCGAATTCCTTGCGCAGGCGATCCTGCGCGCCACCTCCCGGTTGACTCAACCACAGGCAGCTCTCTCCCGCATCCGACAGGAGCCGGCACCAAAGGTCGAAGACCCGTGGGTTGAACTTGTAACTGTTGTTGAACGAGCAAAAAACAAAGCCCTCGTCCGGCAACCCGGCGGCATGCCGCGAGGGGGGAGGACCCAGTGCGATCGAGGTATCCGCCGGCAGATAGCAGTTCGGCAGATGGGCGAGCGTCTCGGTATAGCAGTGCTCGTACTGCAAGGGCGTCACCACCGGATCGCCGAGCAGATAGTCGGCCAGTTTCGGATGCCCGGTGGTGCCGGCATAACCGAGCCAGGTGACCTGCACCGGGGCAGCGCGCAGCGCCAGCGCCTCGAGACGTCCGTCGGCAGTCCAGCCATTGAGATCGACCAGGATGTCGATCTCATCGGCACGAATGCGGTCCGCGGTCTCGATCACGCTGCAGTCCCGCACATCGACGAAATGATCGAAGGCTGCGCTCAGGCGCTTCCTGATCTCGCTGTGATCATCGACGCCAATCGAATACCCGAACACCTCGACCTTCGCTCGATCGTGCAACTCGATCACCTGCGGCATGATCTGCCCGACCGGATGCGTCTTGTAATCGGCAGACAGATAGCCAATCCGCAGCCGCGAGCCCGGCCCGGCCCGGCTCACTGACAAACGACGTTCCGGGGCATCGAGCACGCTTGCCGGGAAGTTGTGGCGAGCGAAATTTTCAGCGACCCTGCACTGTTCTTCGGCACTGACGCCGAAGAACGACAAGACGACAAAAGGATTGTCGGTCAGCGACTGATAGTCCTTGCTCAACGACCTGAGCGTGCGCAGTCTGGCTTCCAGTTCGTCCCAATCGCATCTCTTGAGACTGGCGGAAAGGAGTTG
>NZ_JAZKUD010000074.1:0-19961 GCF_036625275.1 Accumulibacter sp. | reverse complement strand
ATGCCTGTGGGCCGCCAGTATCGGGTAGATCGCCTCCCATTCTTCGTCGCTGATTTCGAGCCGGTTCACCATCGCCAAAAGGCTTTAACCTTCGCAGTAAACGGTGCTTGTGTCAACAGAACCTAGTGCGTCATAGGCGGTGTCGCCCTTCGGGATGTAGAGCTTGGTGTCACCCAGGTCACGGATGCGCGGCGCGAAGCGGAAGCCCAGGAGGTGCATCAGGGCGAAGACGTGATCGGTGAAGCCTGCCGTGTCGGTGTAGTGCTCCTCGATGCGCAGGTCGGATTCGTGGTACAGCAGTCCGTCGAGCACGTAGGTCGAGTCGCGCACCCCGACGTTCACGACCTTGGTGTGGAACGGCGCGTACTGGTCGGAGATATGGGTGTAGAACGTCCGCCCTGGACTGCTGCCGTATTTCGGATTGATGTGGCCCGTGCTCTCGGCCTTGCTGCCGGTGCGGAAGTTCTGGCCGTCCGAAGATGATGTGGTGCCATCGCCCCAATGCTCGGCGAAGGGATGACGGAACTGTGCGTTGACCAGATCGGCCAGCGCCGCCCCGTAGGTTTCGTCGCGGATGTGCCAGGCTTGCAGCCAAGCCAGCTTGGCGTAGGTGGTGCCGGGGCATGACTCCGCCATCTTGGTCAGGCCCAGATTGATCGCGTCGGCCAGGATCGTCGTCAGCAGCAGGTTCTTGTCCTTGGCCAAGTCGCCCGATTTCAGGTGCGAGAAGTGTCGGGTGAAGCCCGTCCACTCATCGACTTCGAGCAGCAGTTCGGTGATTTTGACGTGGGGCAGGATCATCGCCGTCTGGTCGATCAATGCCTGCGCGGTATCGGGCACCGCCGCGTCGAGCGGCGTGATCTTCAGGCCGGACTCGGTGATGATGGCGTCCGGCAGCGCGTTGACCAGCGCCATGCGATTGGCGGTAGCGAGCTGCGTTTCCAGCAGCGTCAGTCGGTCATGCAGGTACTGGTCGCAGTCGGTGGCCACGGCCAGCGGCAATTCGCTGGCCTGCTTGAGGCTGGCGAATTTCGTGGGTGGCACCAGATAGTCCTCGAAGTCCTTGAACTGACGCGAGCCTTGTACCCAGATGTCGCCGGAGCGCAGGGAATTCTTCAGCTCCGACAGTACGCACAGCTCGTAGTAACGCCGGTCGATGCCGGTGTCGGTCATCACCAGCTTCTGCCAGCGCGGTTTGATGAAGTCGGTTGGCGCATCGGCAGGCACCTTGCGGGCCTTGTCGTTGTTCATGCTGCGCAGCACTTCGATGGCATCGAGCACGTCCTTGGCGGCGGGCGCAGCCCGCAACTTGAGCACGTCGAGGAATTCCGGCGCGTAGCGGCGCAGCGTGGCATAGCTCTCGCCGATGCGGTGCAGGAAATCGAAGTCCTCGGGCTGAGCGAGCTTCTGCGCCTCGGTCACGCTTTCGGCGAAGGCATCCCAGGACATGACGGCTTCGATAGCGGCGAACGGATCGCGGCCCGCTTGCTTGGCCTCGATCAACGCTTGGCCGATACGGCCGAACAGCCGCACCTTGGCATTGATCGCCTTGCCGGATGCCTGGAACTGTTGCTGATGCTTGTTCTTGGCGGCGTTGAACAGCTTGCCCAGGATGCGGTCGTGCAGGTCGATGATTTCGTCGGTGACGGTGGCCATGCCCTCGATGGCGAGCGCCACCAGAGTCGCGTAGCGGCGCTGTGGCTCGAACTTGGCTAGGTCGGCGGGCGTCATCTGGCCACCCTCGCGGGCGATCTTCAATAACCGGTTCTGATGCACCAACCGCTCGATGCCGGAAGGCAGGTCAAGTGCCTGCCATACCTTGAGCCGTTCGATGTGTTCGAGCATGTGCCGCGAATTCGGTTTGACGGGCGACTGGCGCAGCCAGGCCAGCCAGGTCGTCTTGCCGTTGTCGCGGCGCTTGCGCAGGTCGTCGAGGCGGCGACGATGTACGTCCGCCAGCGGTTCGGCCAAAGCATCGTAGATACGCCGGTTGGCGCGAGTGATCGCCTCGGCACTCGCCCGCTCGATGGCGTTGACGGCAGGCAGAATGACCGACTTCCGCCGCAGATGCTCGATCAAGGTGCAGGCCAGCACGATGCCCTTGTCGGTCTGCATGGCCAGCTCGGTCAGCAACTGGACGGCCTGCCGGTAGTGGCTCATCGTGAACGGCTGGAAGCCGAACACCATTTGCAGCTCCACCAAGTGCTCGCGTCGGGTCTGCTCACGCTGCCCATATTCGCCCCAACTTTCGACACCGACCTTGAGCTGGTCGGCGACCAGTTTCAGCAAGGGCGGGAACGGCAGCTCATCGACGCCAAGGATGACGCCAGGAAAACGAAGGTAGCAGAGCTGTACCGCGAAGCCCAAGCGGTTGGCCGGGCCACGCCGCTGGCGGATGATGGACAGGTCGGTTTCGCTGAACGTGTAGTGACGGATCAACTCATCCTTGGTGTCCGGCAACGCCACCAAGCTTTCGCGCTCGGCGGCGGACAGAATGGACCGGCGCGGCATCGTCAGGCTTCTTTCAGGTACTGATACAAGGTTTCACGGCTGATGCCGAAGTCACGGGCAATCTGTGATTTTTGCCCGCCAGACGTGACCAGCCGCTTCAATTCGGCAATCTGTTCGCCGTTCAGCGCCTTCTTGCGTCCCCGGTAGACCCCGCGCTGCTTAGCGAGCGCGATGCCTTCGCGCTGCCGCTCGCGGATCAAGGCTCGCTCGAATTCAGCGAAAGCGCCCATTACCGACAGCATCAGGTTGGCCATCGGCGAGTCCTCGCCGGTGAAGGTCAAACCTTCCTTGACGAATTCGATGCGCACACCGCGCTTGGTTAGCTTTTGCACCAAGCGGAGCAAGTCGTCCAGGTTGCGCGCCAGACGATCCATACTGTGCACCACCACCGTGTCCCCGTCGCGCACGAAAGCCAACAGCGTTTCGAGTTGCGGTCGGTGGGTGTCCTTGCCCGACGCCTTGTCAGTGAATACGCGATCCACTTGGACGGCTTCCAGTTGCCGTTCCGAGTTCTGGTCAACGCTACTGACCCGAACATAACCAATACGCTGACCGGCCAAGCTGCCTCCAAAAGTGCAATATGTCAGGATGAAATCTATTACCCTTGGTAGAACATGTCAATCAATGTAAAATCAAATCCTATTCTGACGCATTTGTCCGCATTCCCCTGGCGTACTGTTAGGGTATAGTTCAATCTGACGCCCAAAGGACCGACATGGCAACAAGCATCCAATGGCTAGCCGCGATTCTTTTTGGCTTGGCCATTGTTCACACATTTTCGACCAAGTTCTTTGAGCATCTTGCCCATCGCCAACCAGCGCACGCCGGGCTGTGGCATCTGCTGGGTGAGGTGGAGGTGGTTTTTGGATTTTGGGCATTGGTTCTTGTTATCGCCATATTTGCAATGGAGGGCAAAGAGTCAGCGGTCGCGTATGTGCGTTCACGCAATTTCACCGAGCCGGTATTCGTGTTCGCGATCATGGTGGTAGCAGGTACTCGCCCTATCTTGGAAGTGGCGATGGCTGCGGTTCGCCTGCTGGCAAAAGCCATTCCAATGCGGGGTAGCATCGGCTTCTACTTTGTCGTGATTTCCATTGGGCCGCTGCTTGGATCATTTATTACCGAGCCTGCGGCGATGACGCTCTCGGCACTGATTCTTTCCCGACGTATTTTTGAGCACCTGGTATCAAATCGCCTGAAATACGTCACGCTCGGGGTTCTGTTCGTCAACATTTCTATTGGCGGTACGCTGACCCCGTTTGCGGCCCCTCCGGTATTGATGGTGGCCGAAAAGTGGCAATGGGACATCGCCTTCATGTTGAGCACTTTCGGCTGGAAGGCAGCCATCGCGGTATTCATCAATGCTCTTGGAGCGACAGTGCTTTTTCGTGGCGAGCTGATGGCGTTGGAGCCTACCGAAAATCAAGGGAAACTGATGTCCGTTCCCTTCCCATTGGTATTGCTTCACTTTTCCTTTCTGGTAGGTCTGGTCTTTTTTGCCCATTACCCGAAAATAGTATTCGGCCTGATGTTGTTCTTTCTTGGCATTACCCACGCATATGCGCATTATCAAGACCGATTGATCCTGCGTGAGTCGCTTTTGGTCGCTTTTTTCCTTGCTGGACTGGTAGTTCTCGGTGGACAACAGCAATGGTGGCTGCAACCACTATTGATGAGCATGAACAGCGATCAAGTTTTCGTAGGTGCGACGCTTCTGACGGCATTTACCGATAACGCTGCGTTAACCTATCTCGGTTCGCTGGTTTCCGGACTGTCTGACGAATTTAAATTTGCTTTGGTTGCAGGCGCAGTTTCAGGTGGAGGACTTACGGTGATTGCAAATGCCCCCAATCCTGCGGGTATTGCTATTTTGCGAGATCACTTCGATGAGGGTGCAATTAGTCCCGCGGGACTACTATTGGCTGCTTTCTGTCCGACCGTCATTGCCATGATGGTCTTTAGATTCTTATGAATCTCTGCCAGCCGGGAGATGTCAGATGCAATTGAAATTGATCTTGATAATCATCATTGCTATTGGTGTGGCCGGATTTGCACTCCAAAATGTTGAACCGGTGTCAGTGTCACTCGCCATCTGGCACTTTGACGGCTCCCTATCCCTTGTATTATTGATCGTATTTGGTCTTGGGGTATTAATCGCAGGACTGCTTTCTTCTCCAGCTCTTATCCGCAACCATTGGCGTGTCGGGCGGGCGAATCGTCGTATTACCCAGTTAGAGGGCATGATTGCTGAGCGGGATGAGCGTATTGCAGCCCTAAATGCCATACGGTCAGGACCCATAGTTGGCTCATCGGCCGGAGGTACCAATGCTTCCGATAATCCGAACAATGCCTCGGTGGATCAATCACATGCATAACGATTTCATCGTTCGCATCACTGGGATCTTCTCAAATTACCAACTCGCTGATGAGCTTATTACATTTCTCCAAAAATTGACATTTGCAGTGGTCGTTTTTTTGGGAATGATAATTCTAGGGCGATTAGTAAATCGCGTGGCTTTGCCGAAACTGCGTCACTATCTCGACGATACAACGGCGGCGATGATGCATGCTCTGATCAAGATGGTGTTCCTCACCATGGCAGTGCTTGCTGCTTTGAACGCTGCGGGCATTCAAACGGGAACACTCCTCGCCTCTGCGGGGGTTCTCGGCCTGACCTTGGGATTTGCCCTCAAGGACACTTTGTCGAATGTCATTTCAGGTTTTCTCATTTTTTTGGACAGACCATTTACCATTAATGATCTGGTTGAAATTGATGGCCAATATGGTCGCGTTGATCGCATCACCTTGCGAACAACGCGTATTGTGACAAACGATGGCCGTATGCTGGCAGTACCTAATTCTGTGGTAATGAATAAAACTATCGCTTCTTATACCAACTTCCCAAACTTGCGGATTGATATAAGAGTCAACGTGGCCGTAACAGAAAATCTAGACCTTGTTCGCAGCATTCTGCTGAATTTGATTCAGGAGGATCCTGACTATCTAAAGGAACCTGCACCAAGAATGGTCGTGGCTTCCCTGAATGACTACAACATAGCAGTCGAGTTGCAGGCATGGATTAAAGAAGAACGAAAGCATATTGAGAAACGTTTTGCATTGCGGGAGGCCATATTCAAAGCGCTGGTAGCAGCAAAAGTAGAAATGCCGTTGGAGACAATCCAATTGGCGCCGCACAGAGTTGATTTGTATCGTTCTGAGCAGTCGAAGTGATTATCTGCAGGCAAAAATTCACATGCTTTTAAATTCTCAAAATGTCATATCCACATCACTCACCGTGCGTATATTGGGCTGGTTTATTTGCCTCGCTGTGATCATCGCCTTGGGCATCGTTCGAATAGCTACCGAGTCGAAATTCGCCTTCGCATCATTGATGCTTCTGCCGGTGTTGGTTGGCACATGGCTTTCTGGTAGGGCAGCCGGATGGTTATTGGCTGCCTTCGCCTCTGCGCTATGGGGGTACGCGGATTATTCATCAGGAAAATTTCTTGAATCTCTCCTTATTCCCTTGCTTAATGCATTGGTTCATTTAGTCAACTACGGCATTACCGTCGAGTTAACCCGAGGGGTGATGGTGCTGCTGCAGAGAGAATTCAACACGGCCCGAATGGACAGACTAACCGGGCTTCTGAACCGGCGAGGTTTCATGGAAATGGCGGCTCAGCAAGTTAGTATTGCTGAGAGAATTGGCGCCTCGGTTGTCATCGCGTTTATCGACCTGGATCGTTTCAAGCAACTCAATGATACAAAAGGACATAAAGCGGGCGATGCTGCATTGCGCGAAATCGGCGCAAGGCTTCAGCAAACAAAGCGGGCGTCTGATATTTGTGGGCGAATCGGCGGAGATGAGTTTTGCATATTTGCTCTTGAATCTAAACCGGGCAAATCGCATGAGTGGGCCATTCGACTGCATGAGGACCTCACAGATGCGCTTGATCTCCACAAGCCAGCCGGAGTCAGTATCGGAGTGGCATGTTTCGAAAGCATGGGCAGGAATCTGGAAGAAATGCTGCGTCTGGCGGACGAGACTATGTATGAGGTAAAGCACGCCGGAAAAGGTAAGGTGCTCGTTCGAGCATTCTGATTGGCGAGATGTAACTATTAGCTGAATGGGTAACTGAGAATGAATCAGCAACAAGCGGCTTTGCCATTTTCATTGCGTGTTCGTCACATCATGAGAGAGCGCTTCAACCTGCGTGACGACAAGGCTGATGATGCCGAAATTGAGTCGCGTATCCGAGAAAGTATTGAACTCCGTGGCGCCACACCATGGATTCTGGTGTTTGCAATCTTTGTCGCCTCGGTTGGCCTAAACGTTAACTCCGCAGCCGTCATTATCGGGGCGATGCTGATCTCACCATTGATGGGCCCCATCATGGGCACTGGCTTGGGAGCAGCCGTTTTCGATTTTGATTTGGTAAAGCGTTCACTGATCAACTTGGGCGTGGCCACACTGATCAGCGTTATCGTCTCAGCACTGTACTTCTGGCTCTCTCCTTTGCAGCAGGCCCAATCAGAATTATTGGCGCGTACTACCCCAACGCTTTGGGACGTGCTAATCGCCTTGTTTGGCGGGCTCGCTGGCGTTGTGGGAATCACGCGCAAGGAAAAGTCCAACGTTATTCCTGGCGTGGCTATCGCCACGGCGCTAATGCCGCCAGCATGTACCGTAGGTTTTGGGATCGCTACTGGCCAATGGCGCTTTGCTGGCGGCGCAATGTACCTATATACCATCAACTGTGTTTTCATTGCCCTGGCAACAGTTGTCGGTATTCGCGCCATGGGCCTCAAAAAACATGGATTTGCAACCGCTGCTATTGCAAAGAAAACAAAGTCGATTTTGCTTTTTCTTGCCTTGGTTACCGCATTGCCAAGTACATATCTGGCCATTCAACTAGTCAGAGACGAGGTATTCCGAAGCAACGCGCAAGAATTCATTCGCAGGGAATTCGTATTTCAGAGCGCTCAAGTTGTTGATTCAAAAATCGATCCAGCCCGGCGAACCATCGATGTTTCTCTTGTGGGAGATCCTATTGGAAAAGATATGCTTGCGAACATTGAAGCCAAGCTCGCTGGTGCCAATCTCGGTGGCACCAAGATCATTCTGCATCAGATGGGAGATCATCGACTCAACGTAACGGAGCTTAAGTCCAGCCTGCTATCCGATCTCTTGCACGAGAGTCAAGCAGTAGTCAAGCTACGCGATGCTCAAGTCCAAAAACTCACTACCGATTTGGCCAAACGCAACGCCGTTTTCGATCAAGCCGAAGGTGTTGGCAAGGAACTACGCCAGCTTTATCCTGAGATTACCAAAATGATCATTGGCGAAGGTGTAGTCGTCTCAGCGGATGGGCCGAGTCAGCCACTGCTATATTTGAATCTCAACAGTCGCAAAACTCTACCAGCTGATGCGCAGAAGCGCATCACCGACTGGATAAAAATACGAATGGGCAAAGCGAGTGTTGAAATTCGCTTTGACAGCGAACGGGCCTTGAAGCCACTGTCGCCTGACAGATCTACTAGGCGTGGAAAGTCGTGATTTCAATTGCTTAGCGTGCTTTATTTTCCGTTTTCTGAAGCGTCCCCTAGCGGGCGGTGGTGAGAATCGAGTGATGGCCGAGGATTTTCTGTACCTCGATCAGATCGACGCCGGCCTCGATCAGGTGGGTTGCGTACGAGTGGCGAAGGCTGTGTGGAGTGATCTTTTTTAGATCGCAGGCCCCGACTACCACCCGCGCTCGCGCTTTCCTGACGCTGCGCATGCCCGGTCCACCCAGCTTGCTGGAGGAAGCCGTGCGCAGGCAGGTGTTGCGGGCGAGCGGACTGTTGGGAAAGTGAGGCCGGCCTTTCGGCAGGTTCCCCGCCAATTGCAGCAAGCCGCTCCGGATGGCCGACCAGTGCTGAAGAGCGGCGGGATCGCCGGCGACGGTGCCGGATCGGATCGATCAGGAGTCGTGATTGGGAAGCGGGAGGTCAGTCATTGCCTGGACAGCCGGACGGCCCGAGCCAGTCGGCCAGCCGGCCCAGGTCGACCAGGCCAGGGTTGGTGCGCGTGTTGAGAAAGAGCAGGTGTTGGTTACTGACCTGAACGCCCAGATAGTTGCCGGTGCCTGCGTAGTAGCGATAGAGGTAGTCGCCGGTCGTCACCGAGATCAATGACATCGGCGAGAGCAGGTCCGGGTAACTTTGTTCCGCCCATGCAAAGACACAGTCGGCGCGTTGTCCGACACTGGGTTGGGTCGGGCTGAGCTCGATGAGCTGCACGCTTCGCGCAGGGATTGTCAATGTGACGCTTGCTGTTCCATCGTTGACCGGCAATCCGGTTGGTGTGGACAGGCTGATGGCGCTCTTGAGCGATTGCAGGCCAGCCGATCCGACCGCGGCCGGCGATCCACTGGTGGCGATGTCGATCGCGCCGCTGGGCGGTTGGTTCAGCAAAAGCGTGGTCTGTGTACCCGACAGGCCCTTGATACGCAAGGTATAGGCCTGATTGCCGGTGCTGTCGTTGGTGACCACGACCGTTTGACCGCCGGCGCGCAGGGCGCCGATGGCCATCAGGGGCAGGGTATCCGATGCAAAGCCGTCCGCGCACGTGCTGCCCTGGCAAACCTTGGTCGCCACGCGTTGCGCGCCACGAAGCCGGGCGTGTGCCCAGAACGCCCAGGCCGATGGATTGATGCGCGCCTTGCCGGTCACCGACGTGAAGTCGAAGAGCGACATGATCGTGACCGCGGCGTATTGATGGGCGGCCTCGATGTTCAGCGCCGGGTCCTGCATCAGGCTCAACACGCCGCTCGCAAACGATTGCGTGCGCGGCTCGGCAAACAGATCGTTTCCGCATTGCGACCCCAATCCGATGTTCCATTCGGTGATGTGGATCGGTTTGCCGCTGCCGCCCTGAGCATCGACCAACGACCGCAGCGAGCGCAGGAACGTGCCAGCGGACGCCAAGGTGGCCGTGGAGCAGGAGTTGTACAGGTGTGCCGAATAGAAATCCAGGTTGTTGACCCCGACTGCGCCGATGAATCCGTTGGCAGGATTGCCAGCCACGGTGCTGCTGGTCAGAATGTTGCGTGTGAATCCCGGCCCGCCGATGCGGACGGTTCGACCGGCTGCCGCCGCGGCGGCGCGTACGCGGGTGACCGTTTCGGTGAACAGGGTGTAGAAGGTGCTGCTCGATCCCCGCCAGAATCCGCCATCGGGCTCGTTGAAGACTTCCACGAAAACCGGATCGATGGCGATGCCCGGTGTCGGCTTGAACACGCCGATTGCATGTTTGTAGAGGTTGGTCGCCACTTTGGCCCAGGCGACCGGATCGCTTGTGTCGTTGGGGCCATTGAAACTCTCCCCGAGGCGCAGGTAGACGCTTGCTCCGGTGCCCGCGACTTCGGCCAGGACGCGATCCATCGCCGTGAAATTGTAGTTGGCGGTGTTGTTCAGGTCGGCGTCGGCCGAGGATGTCGGCGTCCAACTGAAATGGGGGACGCTGCCGGTGCCGGACAATTCACAGCCTGTCACCGGCTGCGCGGGCGTCACGCCGACATTCAGTTTGCTGGCCGGGGTGTAGATGGTGCACAGATCGATGCCGGCGTCGTGCAGGCGCACTTGCGACATGCCAAAGGCGCTGTAGAGACTGGCCGCATTGACCGATGTACCCAGGGTACGCCCGTCGAAGCTGGGTTTCTTGTTGGTCCCGAAGACATCGCGGATCGTGCCTTGCACGCGGCTGGCGTCAAGCTCGATGACCAGACCGGTGGATTCTGCGACGGCTGGACCCGTCGCGATCAGCGCGGCAACCCAGCAGAGCATGCCGAGGGCGGGACAGCGTGTGCGCATCGATTCGTTCAATTCGTTCATGTTCAACATCCGTGGCCACCAACGGCCGGCCATTTCTGATCGGGTGGACGCAGGTCTCAGCCCAGCAGATTGGCCAGGAAATCGAGATGGAAGCTCCCGCCCACAAAACCCGCCGTTCCCGATGCCACGCCCACGCCTGCGAATACCAGCGCGCACCAGATCAGCCATTTCCGGCGCGTCAACGCAGCGATGCCCAGTATCGCCAGCGCGACAGTGATCCCGGCTTCGGCAATGTCGAACTGGTCGTCGTGATAGTTCAGGCGGTCATATTCTTGTTCGTAGCCTTCTGCCTGCTGCTTGATCTCTTCCTTCTCTTTCTCGTAACGATTCACCGCCTCGCGATAGAATGCAATCTTCTTGTCGATCAGGGCAGCGCCCTCCTGCGTCAGCGAACCGTCTCGCTCGCGCTCCAGGATGAGCTGTTCGAGCATGGTTTCGGAGAGAATCTGTTTGGTACTTTTGGCCTGGAAAAAAGCCCAGGCGTTTACGCTTCTCGCCTGCGCCTGTGCCATCGCCTGACCAATGTTCCCGCCCTTGACGTTGAACAGCGCCATCACCGTCGCCAGAAACACCACCAGCAAGGCAATGACGTTGTTGAGCCGGTCGGAAGTCTCCCCGGCCTTGTCCAGCACCTCGTCAATCGTGTCCTTGATCTCAGCCATTTCAGCCCCCTCCTCTCAAGAATAAGACACCCATAAGACACCCATCACACACCGGACAGTCAGCGCTCGCCAGTCCTCGTCTACGCGCCGGGTTGGTTGCCGGAGCCACGGCCGGAATATTAATGTGAAAGTCGCGTATGCAACTCACTCCAACACCCGCTCAAGCGCCTGTCACCTCAAATAATCCCACCCACCCCCCATCGCCCTGGCGAGATCGATCAGCGCAAAGCGCACGTCGCGCGCGGCCAAGATCTGCAGGGTCTGCGCCTGCAGAAGCTGGCGCTGCGCGTCGAGCACGTCGATGTAACCCGAGTAACCGGCGCGGTAGCGTAGCTCGGCGAGTTCGAGCGAGGCCTTGAGCTTTTGTGCGCGCTCGGTCTGCGCGGCGAGTGCGTCGCGGGTGCTGCGATTGGCGATCAGTGCGTCACGCGTTTCACGAAACGCGCTCTGCACGGTCTGCGTGTAGCTGACCACTGCGGCTTCGCGGCGGGCGGTTTCGGCTTCGACGTTGGCCTCGATCGCTTTCAAGCCGATCAGGGGCTGCAGCAGCGAGGCGCCGATTCCCCAGGCGAGCGCCGGCGTCGAGAACAGTTTGGCAAGCGCTGCCGACTCGGAACCGTAGGAGGCGGTCAGTGACAACGACGGAAAATACTGCGCACGCGCGGCATCGATGCGCAGGCTTGCGGCGGCGAGCTGGGCTTCGACCTGTCTGATGTCGGGCCGGCGTTCGAGCAGGTCCGAGGGCAGCCCCGACGGCACCTCCGGGACGTCAAGCAGGCGGAGCTGCGTCAGGTCACGGGTGATCTTCGCGGCGAAGACCTCGCGCGGCGAACGGCCGACGATCGCTGCCAGCGCCGATTCATAGGTGCCGACCGCACGCTCGGCGACGGCGACGTTGGCGGCGACTGCGGCGCGTTCGGCCTGCGCGCGCTGCAGGTCGTAGTCGCCGATGAGGCCGGCCTGGTAGAGATCGGCCTGCAGGGCGACCGTCTCGTCGCGCGACCGCAGGGTATCACGCAGCATCGCCAGTTCGGCGTCGGCCGCGAGCAAGCCGAAGTACGCGCGCGCGGTCTCGGCCGCAACCGCGGTGCGTACCGTCTGGCGTGCGTACTCGGTCGCCAGCAGCTCGCTCTGCGCGGCACTCGCCCCATTGCGATAACGTCCCCAGAGGTCGACTTCGTAGGAAGCGCGCAAGCCCACCAGATGGTCGTTGTTGGTCGGATTGAAATTCTCCGGCAGCGGCTGCGAACCGACCAGCGTCATGCGGTTGCGGCGGGTATCGACGCCGAGGTTCATGCTCGGGTAGAGGGAGGACTGCGCGAGCAGCACGTTCGAGCGCGCCAGATCGACGCGCACCATCGCCGCCCGCAGGTCGAGGTTGTGGGCCAGCGCCTCGTCCATCAGCGCCGTCAGGGTGGGATCGTTGAAGGTCGTCCACCAGCGCTCGAGATCTGGCGCGGCGGTCGCGCTCGCCGGTGGCAGGTCGAGCAGCGGCGGTGTGGTCGGGGTCGACTGGCAAGCAGCAAGCGCGAATGTCGTCGCGGTGACGAGGGCAAGGGCGCGCAGCGTCCGGCGAGGGTCAGTCATGTTCGCTTCCTTTCGCGAGCGGTCCCGGCGTCGGAGGGACGACCGGGATGACGTGGTGCAGGTGCCGCACCTCGTCGAGCAGCTCGTCGTGCGAACGTGTTTCTTGGATGCGCCGGTCGTAGAGCACCTTGAAGAACAGCGGCACGTGGAAGACGGCGAGCAGGGTCGCGGCGATCATCCCGCCCATCACGCCGGTACCCACCGAGTGGCGAGCGCCGGCACCGGCGCCGGTCGAGATGGCGAGCGGCAGGACGCCGAGGATGAACGCCAGCGAGGTCATCAGGATCGGCCGGAAACGCAGGCGAGCCGCCTCGATTGCCGAGGCCGAAGCCGACAGACCTTCGGCGTGCTTCAAGACCGCGAATTCGACGATCAGGATGGCGTTCTTGGCGGCGAGGCCGAGCAGCGTCACCAGACCGATCTGGAAATACACATCGTTGGTCAGCGGTGTCGCCTGAAAAAACGGTCCGATGAGATTTTTCACCCAGATCGCGACGAGTGCGCCGAACGTGCCGAAGGGCAGCGCCAGCAGCACCGACAGCGGCAGCGACCATTTCTCGTACTGCGCGGCGAGGATCAGGAAAACCATCACCACCGCAAGGCCGAGCGCGAAGGTCGAGGCGCCGCTCGATTTCTTCTCCTGGTACGACGAACCGCCCCAGTCGAAGCTGAAGTCCGGCGGCAGCACCTCTCTCGCGATCTGCTCGACGCGCGCGATGCCCTGACCGGAACTGATGCCGGGTGCCGTCTGGCCGATGATCTTGACCGCCGGCAGATTGTTGAAACGGTCGAGCGAATCCGGCCCGGATGCGTGCTGCACGTTGACCAGCGCAGACAGCGGCACCATCTCGCCCTTCTGCGAGCGTACATAGAGTCCCTCGATGTCGTCGGGGCGCTTGCGGTACTCGGGTTCGGCCGACATCAATACCTGCCAGGTGCGTCCGTACTTGTTGAAATCGTTGACATAGTAGGTGCCGAGCGTCGACGACAGCGCGGCAAATACTTCGTCGATCGCGACGCCAGCCTTCTTCGCCTTCTCGCGGTCGACATCCACGAAGAGTTGCGGAACGCTCGCGCGCCACAAGGTCTGCGCGCCGCCGAGTTGCGGGTCGCTGTTGGCGCGCGCGAGGAATTGCTGCAGCACTTCCTGCAGGCGTCGGGAACCGCCGTCGCCGCGATTCTGGATGAAGAACTCGTAGCCACCGGCGGTGCCGAGACCGAAGATCGCCGGCGGATTGAAGGCCAGTACCAGCGCTTCCCGGATGCCCGCGGTTTTCATGAACAGTTCGCCGACCAACTGCTGCGAAGTCGTCTGGCGCTCGTGCCAGGGCTTCTGGGTGACGAACAGGGTCGCCGCATTGTTGCGAAAACCGCCGCCAATGAAGTCGAAGCCGGCGAAAGCCACGACGTCCTGGTTGTCGGGATTGCTGCGTACCGCGGCCTCGACCTGTTCGACGACCCGGGTGGTGCGTTCGAGCGTCGCACCGTCGGGGAGGATCACCGCACTGATGAAGAAACCCTGGTCCTCCTCGGGGACCAGGCTGCCCGGCGTCGTCCGCCACAGGAAAGCGGTGATCGCGACCATACCGGCAAACAGCAGCAGCACCCGCGCGGCGCGCCGGATCATCCAGACGACGCCGTCGAGGTAGTGCCCGGTGACACGGGCAAACCAGGCATTGAACCAGCGGAAGAAGCGGTTCGGCTGGTGGTGGCCGTGCTTGAGCATGATCACGCAGAGCGAGGGCGACAGCGTCAGCGCGACGATTCCCGAGAGCACCACCGAGATCGAGATGGTCACCGCGAACTGCCGATACAGCTCGCCGGTCAGCCCGCCGAGGAAGGCGATCGGAACGAACACTGCGGTCAGCGTCAGGACGATGGCGATGATCGGGCCGGTCACTTCGTGCATCGCCTGCACCGCGGCGTCGCGTGGCGGCAGGCCTTGCTCGCGCATGATCCGCTCGACGTTTTCCAGGACGACGATGGCGTCGTCGACGACGATGCCGATCGCCAGCACCATGCCGAACAGGGTCAGGGTATTGATCGAATAGCCGAGCAGGTAGATGCCGGCGAAGGTGCCGATCAAGGACACCGGGACGGCGGCGAAGGGGATGATCGCCGCCCGCCAGCTCTGCAGGAACAGGTACACCACCAGGAAGACGAGCAACATGGCTTCGCCCAGCGTCTTCAGCACTTCCTCGATCGAGACCCTGACGAAGCGTGTCGTGTCGTAGGGAACGGCATAGCTCAGGCCTTCGGGAAAGCGCTGCTGGAGCTCGTCTACGGTGCCCAGCACGCTTTTCGCGACATCGAGCGCATTCGCGCCGGGCGACAGGAAGATCCCGACGAGGGTGGCGGGCTGACCGTTGTAGCGGCCGTTGAACTCGTAGTCGCGCGAACCGAGTTCGACGCGCGCGACATCGGCGAGGCGCACCGTCGAACCGTCGGGGTTGGCGCGGACGATGATCTCCCGGAACTGCGCCGGGTCGGCGAGGCGACCCTTGGAAGTGACCGTGTACACCAGGTCCTGGCCCTTGCCGATCGGCGACTGGCCGACCTTGCCGGCGGCGAACTGCGCGTTCTGTTCGTTGATCGCGCTGGCGACATCGCCGGGAGTGAGCTTCAACTGCGCCAGACGATCAGGCTTGAGCCAGATGCGCATGGCGTAGTCCTTGGCGCCGAAGATCTGCACATTGGTCGTTCCCGGCAGCCGCTTCAGGCGGTCGAGAACGTTCAGCGTCACGTAATTCGAGGTGAACAGGTCGTCGTAGCGGCCGTCGGGCGAATAAAAGGCGAGCACCTGCAGGAACGCCGAAGAACCCGGTTCGACGGTCACGCCCTGCCGGCGCACCTCCAGCGGCAGACGCGATTCGACCTGCTTGACGCGGTTGCTGACATTGACCGCAGCGATGTCGATCTGGGTGCCGATCTCGAAAGTCACCTGGATCTGCGTGAGACCGTTCGACGACGAGTTCGACGACATGTAGATCATGCCCGGCAGACCGTTGATCGCGTTTTCGAGCGGTGCGGCGACGGTCGATTCGAGCACTTCGGCCGAGGCACCGGGATAGGTGGCCTGCACCGTGACCACTGGCGGTGCGATTTCCGGATACTGGGCGATCGGGAGTGAGCGCATCGCCGCCAGGCCGGCAACGATGAGCAACACCGAGATGACCACCGCGAAAATCGGGCGGTCGATGAAGAACCGGGAGAACATCGGGGCGTACTCCGCTTATCGGGTTGCGGTGTCGGCGGCCGGCGCGGCGGCGGCCGGTGGCTGACCGGGGAGGGCCGTGGTGGCGGGCTCGCTGATGCGTACCGGCGAGTTTGGCATCATGATCCGCGCCAGCCCGTCGATGATCACGCGGTCACCGGCGGCGAGCCCCGATTCGATCAGCCAGACATTGGTGCCGTCGCTCTGGGACCAGTCACCGACGCTCACCGGTCTCGGGACGGCAATGTCCTTGCCATCCTGGTCCTTGCCGGCGATGTAGACAAACTTGCCCTGCGGTCCTTCGAGCACCGCCACCTGCGGCACGGCCAGCGCACCCTGACGCTGTGCGCCTTTGAGCACAACGCGAACGAACTGCCCCGGCCTCAGCGCGAGGTCGGCATTGGTGATCTCCGCGCGCATTTCGTAGGTGCCGGTCTGCGGGTTGACACGCGTGTCGGCAAAGTTGATGCGGCCGCTGCGCGGGAAGGTCGAGCCGTCGGAGAGTTTCACCGAAACCTCGAAGGCCTGGTTGCGCGGCAGCGTCAGGCGACCATCGGCGATCGCCTTGTTCAGCCGCAACTGCTCGTTGTCGGAGACGTTGAACAGCACCCAGATCGGGTCGACCTGCGAGACCGTCGTCAGCAAGGTCGTATTGGCGTTGGCCAGGCTGCCTTCCGACTGCTGGGCGCGGCTCGACAGACCGTTGATCGGCGCCACGACGCGCGTGTAGGCAAGGTTGAGCCTGGCCTCGGTCAGCTTCGCCTGTGCCGCCTTGATCGATGCGGCGGCGAACTCGGCGGCGGAAGCGGCGTCGTCGGCTTCCTTCTGGCCGATCGCCTTGCGCTCGGCGAGTGGCTTGAGCCGCGCGGCTTCGCGGTCGGCCTGGGTTTTCTGGGCCTGGGCGCGCAGCAGTTCGGCTTCGGCGGACGCCAGTTGCGCCTCGAAGGGTCTGGCGTCGAGCAGGAACAGCGGCTGCCCGGCGCGCACCGCTGCCCCTTCCTGATAAAGTCGTTTCTCGACGATGCCGGTGACCCGTGCCCGCACCTCGGCCTCCTTCGATCCGGCCGTTTGCCCGACGTATTCGAAGGTCACCGGGAACGATGCCGGCTGGACCTGGATCGTCGTCACCTCGGGAGGTGGAAAACCGTTCATGCCGCCAGGCGCCTGCGGCTGCCCGCAGCCGGCAGCGGCCGCCGCAGCGAGGATCAACAGGAGCAGTGAAGGAAAGGAAAGGCGGGCCGGGAAAACTGACATGAGGAGTCCTTACTATGAAAGTCGCGAGCGACTCACGAATCTCCCCTCCCCCTTGCAAGGGAGGGGTTGGAGGAGAGGGAAACAGTCATGACTTTCATCATCAGGGATATCTTGCAAAGTCATGACCGTTTGGCTCGCATCGCGTTTTGGGACAACACGACTTGCAGAAGGTACGAATTTTACGTACATTCAGGAATGTTTGTAAATAGTCTTGACGCAGGGGGACAGAAGAGATGGTGAGAAGGACGAAAGACGAGGCGCTGGCGACCCGCGAAGCGCTGCTCGACGCTGCCGAGCGGGTGTTCTGTGCCAGCGGCGTGACCAGCGCGACGCTGGGCGACGTGGCGAGTGCCGCTGGTGTCACCCGTGGCGCCGTCTACTGGCACTTCCGCGACAAGGGCGAACTATTCGGTGCGATGTGCAGCCGCGCCACGCTGCCCTTGCAAAGTCGTCTCGAGCAGGCAGCGGATGGCGATGGTGACGACGCCATCGCCACCTTGCATGCGGTGTCGGTGCAGGCCATGCGCGAGATTGCCTCGAACCCGCGCACGCGCGCGGTACTGGAGATCCTGCTCTCCAAGTCCGAGCGGCTGACCCAACCGGCCGACGGGGCGCCGCAGATCGACGAAATGGATCGCCGATGTGCCAACGCCCTCGAGCGCATCATCGTCCGCGCCATCGTGCAGGGCCACCTGCCCGCCGACACCGACAGCCATCTCGCGGCACACCTGCTGCAGGCGTTTTTTCACGGGGTGATCCAGCACTGGCTGATGCATCCCGAAGCTTTCGACCTGAACACCGCGGCACCGGCGATGGTGGATACGATGATCGCCGGTCTGGTCGCGGCGCCGCCGTGGCGGGGGGCTGGTGGTAGGCCGGTATTGCCCTGCGTTTGCGAAAAAACCTGACGGTCGTGTGTTGGCAGCGCCTGTCGGTGTTCCACCCTGGCCGCGAAACGCTGGAGCACGCCTGTCGGTGCTGCTGCTGCGGGTGGCGTCCATACCGCTTACCGGCTGTTGGGCATCACGCGACTTGAGCCAGAGGGACAAGGATTTCTACTGACTCGTACGGCACAGACACCGTACCTTCCTGTGTCCGCTCAATCAGCCCCAGATCTTCTAGGCGCGAGACATCGGAGTGAACGTTTGAGTAGTTCCGCTCGGCCGCCTTCGCCAGCGCATAAACGCTGCAAGGCCCGACCCTGCGCAGCGTGTCGAGCAAGTCGACTCGGGCAGGGGTGAGATCTGCAAACAGTGAGCGGGCCGACTCGAAGCTGAGCCGAAAGTCGGGCGTTCGCCCGCGCCGGGATGCAGCGAGTTGCTCCCTGGCGGCGCGAACCGCAGAACCGCGCTTTGCAACCTCGATGATGGCTTTCATGTCGCGCTCCAGTCTTGAACGTCGTATTTGAAGTCGTCGAGCAGTTGCTCAACGGTTCGAAAGACGTAGCTCAGATCTCTTCCGTTGACGTGCCGATGGTCGCCTTTGCCGCGCTCGTTGTCGTATCGGATGCGTTCCTCGCCAGGTTTGCCGAAGAACAGCCGGTACTTGAAGAAGTAGGCACTGGGTGGCGAGGGCTCGGGTAGCTCCCAGATGACGATCTCAACGATTGACCCGTCGTCGCGTACTTCCTTGGTGCGCGCCAGCAAGGTAGCCTTCATATATTGCATTATGGCAATACAAGGCCAGTGTGTCCACCGCAGGGTATTTCGTGATGCCTAACGTTCGACGTAACCGGCGACCGGAGCCCGAAAGGCGGAGGGTACCGGCAAGCGCAGCTTGCCGGGCATCCGGTTGACGGAAGGGTTGGGCCAATTGGGTAAGAAATAGCTGGACATTACAAGCTTTTTTGTAACTACAATAGAAAGCCTCGCGCGCCCTCCCACACCACCGGACGAACGGGGCACGTATCCGGCGGTTCGATGAAGCAAATTCCTACCGGGGCGCAAGGCTCGGGAGTCCCCTTTGTTCGAAGACGCGCAACGGGAGCGCGATCGACAGGGCCGGTGTCTGCGACACCCGCCACGAACCGTGCGCGGACTTGCGGGTGTTCTCCAGTTACATTTGCTTTCCGATGTGTCTCGCCTCAATGTTTTGCCAGCCAACGCCGGTTCCGTTTTTGTACCCCCACTCTGCACAAATGGCTGGTTACCTACAGACTACTCCGCCAGAATAACCACCGTGGGCACTGCTCATACAATCGGTCGCCGATAGACAACCGGCCGACAATGCATTCGTAACGAATAATCATGGGCCTTCGTCTTTGCTATCGCGTCTTGCCATAGAGCACTGTCAAGACAAGCACAAGGACCGTCATCGCCAATCCACGCCCGCTCAGTGAAAACGATGTACACCACCCGACAAGACCTGAACGGTAGGAAGCAATGACATGACCGGAATCAACCGCACCGACCGCTTGCGTCAGATCCAGGAATTACTCAGCCCCCGCCGCGTCACTTACCGAAGCGAGCTGATGGAAAAGTTCGGCATCTCTCGCGCCACCCTTGGTCGGGACATCCAGGAGTTGCGAGACCGCTTCCAGGTTCCCATTGACTTCGACCCGGAATACGGCGGCTATCGCCTCGGCTCCCCCGAAGAAGCCGGCGGCCAGTTCGAACTGCCGCACATGTGGTTTTCTGCGGAAGAGATCCACGCGCTCCTGACCATGCAGCATCTCCTGAGCAACCTCGATACCAGCGGCCTGCTGGGAAGCCAGATCAAGCCACTGCTCAATCGTTTGACGAAACTGCTGGGAGCGGGTGACAACCCGGGCACCGAAGTGGCCCGCCGAATCCGCATCGAAACCGTCGCTGCCCGATCCTACCGCCTGGAACATTTCCAGACCGTGGGCAGCGGTCTCT
>NZ_JAZKUD010000073.1:0-20196 GCF_036625275.1 Accumulibacter sp. | reverse complement strand
AAAGCATCAAGCTTGTACTCAAGATGCTCGATCGGCAGATGGCGGTGATTGACAAGAACATCGATGGCATGCTGAAGGAGCATTTTGCCGAGAAACTCGCGTTGTTCAAAGATTTCAAAGGAGTCGGGCCCTGCATGCAAGCGGCTCTGATGGGCGCCTTGCCTGAGTTGGGGCAACTCACCCATGCGCAGATTGGCAAGTTGGTGGGGGTGGCCCCCTTGAACGCGGACAGCGGTCGCCACAAGGGCAAGCGCATCACCTGGGGTGGTCGCGCGACAGTACGTACCACTTTATACATGGCGGCGCTGAGTGCCATACGGTACAACCCGGTGATCAAGACCTTCTATGAACGGCTGCTGGCCAACGGGAAGCTCAAAAAGGTCGCCTTGGTCGCTTGCATGCACAAGATGCTGACGATTATGAACGCCATCGTCAAATCGGGTATTCCGTGGAATCCAGAACATCAAAATGTCTCTAAAAATGCTTGACCGGGAACACAGTTGCTCCCCACTTGCGGGGGAGGGGTCGGGGGAGAGGGAAACGGTTATGACTTTCATGATCGGGGGTGCTCGGAAAAGTCATGACTGTTAGACTCCCCTCGCGCACTGGCGCTCGATCTGCCCGTCGGCTCTGGCGAGGTCGAGAGTTCTCATCGCTACCTCGTACAGGCCCGCCTCAAACGCCCAGGGGCTTGGTGGCGTGCGGACAGGGCTCAAGCCATGATCAACCGGCGTGTCATGCGACATCACCAACTGTGGGAAACCTATTGGGAAAAGCGCTGGGCGGAGCCTCTACGCAGAGCGGCTTAAAACCAAGACTCCCCGTCCAACACTTTCGTTCGCACTCGGGCATGCTTCGCTCTGGAACGGCCGTCCCTTGATGATGTATGCTTGGCGCGCCGGGACCAGGGACACCGCAAGGTTTGCCGTTGTCGCGGCGATGGATGGCCGTGAGTGTGCAGGAAAATCAATGAAGGGCGAAGGAAACCTCGATGACCAAACTCTCCTTGCTGGATGTGGCTTTCTTCATCGCCGAGTCAAAGGAAAGCCCGAAGCACGTGGGCGGTCTGATGATCTGCAAACGACCGCCTCGCGCGAAGACCAGCTTTGCCGCCGATCTGTTCCGGGAGTATCTCACCTTTACCGATATCCAGCCGCCGTTCAACCGGATCATTCGTTTTTCGCTGACGGCCATGCCGAGCTGGCAGGAGTGCGCAGCGGTCGAGCTCACCGAGCATCTGTTCTATCATCAGTTGCCGCGCGGCAAGAATGGCCGGGAGGAATTGTACCGGCTGGTATCGGACCTGCATCAGCCGATGCTCGACCGCTCGCGGCCCTTGTGGGAGGTGCATGTCATCGATGGTCTGAGCGAAGCCCGCTTCGCCCTCTACGTCAAGATCCATCACGCCAGTGCGGACGGCGTGACCATGATGCGCTGGGCCGTCAATTCGCTGTCCCCGACCGCCGACGATCTCCAACTCAAGCCGCTCTGGTCCGTCCCGCACATCGCTGGGCTGAGATCACGACTCAAGGAGAAGATGGCCAGGTCACTGCTTGGCGATCTTGCAGGTGCCAGCAGGCATGTTCTGGGGATTGGACGTCTTGCTGCAATGTTGCTGCTGGAAAGTGTCAAGCTCACGAAGAATGCCATTTCGCTGCCGTTTGTGGCCGATGGCAATACGCCGCTGACCGGGCAGGTGACGGCTGGCCGTCAGTTTGCAACCACCCGCGTGAGTATGGAAAGGGTCAGCCTGATTCGTACCAGAACCCGCTCGACCTTGAATCATGTCGCCTTGACCTGCCTGGACGGTGCTTTGCACCGCTATCTGCGTGAAGAGGGCGTCGACCTGCAAAGGCCGATCACGATTCAGATGCCGGTCAACCTGCGCAAGGAAGGTGATCAGCGCGCCGGTAACAAGATCGGCATCATCCAGGTCGAGCTGTCACCGCCGACCGACGATCCCTATATTCGTTTGCGCAACATCGGTTTTTCGTTGCGTAATGTACGCACCATGATCGACAGCGTCGAACCCGAGGCGATCGAATCCTATACGCTGATCACCGGTGTCGTCGGACAACTTGCAGAAATGCTGAAGCTCAGCAACCATTTGCCGCCGACAGGCAATATGCTGGTTTCGAACGTGCCCGGTCCTGCCGAGTATCTGTATCTCAAGGGCGCGCGCCTGGAGGAACTGCATCCGATCAGCACTCTGCCGGCCGGCAACCTGCTTAACATCACACTGTTCAGCTATGCCGGGCAACTGTATTTTGGTTTGATCGCCACCGATGAACTGCCGAATCTCCAGCGTTTGAGCAACTACATCGCGGCAGCCTTCACCGAACTTGAACAGTCCGTTCTTGACGCAGGCAAGCCTGCTTCCTAGCTGCACGACGACTTCGTGGCGCCAGCCCGCGCCGTTCCGGACAGGACGACCGGCTCAGGGGGCTTCAACCGACGAGATACTGGAAATCGGCTGGCCGGTTCGGGCCAGGAGCAACTGAAACTCCTCGAATGTCATGTCGAATACTTCGCTGAGTTCCGGGAGGCGACGATCCGGAATGTGGCGCCGGTCGGGAAGATGATCAGGCCGCCCATAGTCGTGCTGGCGCCTGTCAAGTCTGCTGCGAGGCTTCTCGGGAGTCATTGCGGTTTCTTTCAAGAAATGCTGCAGTAATGGGCAGAAGATAGCGGCGAGCAGCCCGCGGCACCGTGTGAAATGTCACGGTGCCACGTAATGGTCGTGATGAGAGAAGGGTATGGACGACTTTTCAACCGATGATCATGCAGGCGCCCCGCTGGCCGAGCGCCTGCGACCGAAGGTTCTGTCCGAGGTTATCGGGCAGGCGCATCTGCTCGGTCCCGGTAAGCCGCTGGCCATGGCTTTCCAGTCCGGCCAGTTGCACAGCATGATCCTCTGGGGGCCGCCAGGAGTCGGCAAAACGACGCTGGCGCGCCTCATGGCAGAGGCCTTTGCTGCCGACTTCATCGCCATCTCGGCGGTCTTTGCGGGGGTCAAGGAGATCCGTGAAGCGGTGGTACGTGCTGAAATCACGCGCGCGCGCAGCGGACGGCGGACGATCCTTTTTGTTGACGAAGTGCATCGCTTCAACAAGGCACAGCAGGATGCCTTTTTGCCCTATGTTGAACGCGGGCTGCTGACCTTTGTCGGCGCGACGACCGAAAACCCGTCGTTTGAGGTCAATTCGGCGCTGCTTTCACGCGCTTCGGTTTACGTCCTGCATCCGCTCACGGCCGACGAGATGGGACAGCTCCTGGCGCGTGCGCGCCGGCAGGTCTTGCCCAGGCTGTCTTTCGATGATGACGCGTGCGCACGCCTGATCGGTCTCGCCGATGGTGATGCGCGGCGCCTGCTCAACCTGGTCGAACAGATCGACACGGCTACCCGAACCGTCCAGACCAGCAGCATCGATGGTGCCTTCATCGACCGCACGCTGGCGCAAAACCTGCGTCGCTTTGACAAGGGCGGCGATGCCTTTTATGACCAGATCTCGGCGCTGCACAAGGCGGTTCGCGGATCGTCTCCGGATGCCGCGCTGTACTGGTTCTGCCGGATGCTCGACGGTGGCGCCGATCCACGCTATCTGGCACGTCGCATCGTGCGCATGGCCTGGGAAGACATTGGGCTTGCCGATCCACGCGCGGCGCGCATCGCGCTCGATGCTGCCGAGACCTTCGAACGTCTGGGTTCTCCCGAAGGCGAACTGGCCCTGGCCGAAGCGGTGCTCTATCTGGCCATGGCGGCCAAGTCGAATGCCGCTTACCTCGCGTATAATGCCGCGCGCCGCTTCATCTGCGGTGATGGCTCGCGGCCGGTGCCGGTGCATCTGCGCAACGCGCCGACACGCCTGATGAAGAACCTGGGTTACGGAAAAGACTATCGCTACGCGCACGACGAGGCGGACGCCTACGCTGCCGGCGAGGCGTATTTCCCCGAGGGCATGCCGGCGGTCGAGTGGTATCGACCGGTCGCGCGCGGCCTCGAGATCCGGATTGGCGAAAAGCTCGCGCATTTGCGCGAACTTGATCGCCAGGCAAGACAGAAGCAGGACTAACGGTCATGACTTTTCCAGGCGCCCCAGATCATGAAAGTCATGACCGTTTCCCTCTCCCCCAACCCCTCCCCCGCGAGGGGGGAGGGGAGGTTCGTGAGTCGCATAGGCGACTTTCACATTAAGTCCGCCTGCGCCGCCGTGCTCAGCCGGGGAAGCGGACAGATTCGCGAGTCGCTGCGCGACCGCCCACATGAGGATTGACCATGCTCGACATTCAACTGCTGCGCAACAACATCGAGGGGGTTGCCGAACGACTGGCGACGCGTGGTTTCACGCTCGACCGTTCGGCCTTCCAGGGGCTCGAAAGCCAGCGCAAGTCCCTGCAGACACGCACGCAGGAGCTACAAGCGAGCCGCAACAGTCTCTCGAAGCAGGTCGGCCTGCTCAAGGGACGAGGCGAAGATGCCACCGCAGTGGTGGCGCAGGTGGCGGCACTCAAAGACGAGCTCGAAGCCAATGAAGTCCGCCTCGCCGATTTGCTGAAGGAACTCGACGCCTTCCTCGCCGTGCTTCCCAATCTGCCGCAGGACAGCGTGCCGGTTGGCCGTTCCGACGCCGACAACGTCGAGCTCAAGCGCTGGGGGAAACCGCGCAGCTTCGACTTTGCGGTCAAGGATCATGTCGATCTCGGCGAGACACTTGGCCAGCTCGATTTCGCCACCGCAGCGAAAATCGCTGGCACGCGCTTTTCGCTGCTGAGGGGAGCACTTGCTCGTCTGCACCGCGGGCTCGCCCAGTTCATGCTCGATACGCACGTGACTCAGCATGGCTATACTGAAGTCTACGCGCCTTACCTGGTCAACGCTGCCAGCTTGACCGGTACCGGACAGTTGCCAAAGTTCGAGGAGGATTTATTCAAGATCCTGCGCGCCGAAGCGGAGCCCCTGTATCTGATCCCGACAGCGGAAGTGCCGGTCACCAACATCGTTCGTAACGCGATTGTCACTGCCGATGAACTGCCACTCAAACTCGTTTGCCATACCCCGTGTTTTCGTTCAGAAGCCGGTTCCTACGGTCGCGATACGCGCGGCATGATCCGCCAACACCAGTTCGACAAGGTTGAACTGGTGCAGATCGTCGCCGCAGGCGATTCGCTGACGGCGCATGAGGAACTCACCGGACACGCCGAGCGGATCCTCGAAATGCTCGACCTGCCTTACCGGCGAGTGACGCTCTGTACCGGAGACATGGGTTTCTCGTCAGCAAAAACCTATGATCTGGAGGTCTGGCTGCCGGCACAACGGGCCTACCGCGAAATCTCGTCATGCTCCAACTTCGAGACATTCCAGGCCAGACGCATGCAGGCGCGTTATCGCAACGAGCGCAACAGAATCGAACTGGTGCACACCCTCAATGGCTCCGGTCTTGCCGTCGGGCGCACGCTGGTGGCGGTCATGGAAAACTTCCAGAATCCCGATGGCAGCATCAGTGTTCCGGAAGTGCTGCGTCCTTATCTTGGCGGCATCGAAAGAATCTCCGGAAACTCCAGCGTCGCGTGAACCGCGCATGGCCGGGCAAAGCCCTGCGGAGGGAGTCATCGGTTGAGGTAATGCAGGATCGCCGGCGCACGCGGCTGGCCTGGCCATGTCTGCTGCAGGTCATCCCTGCTGGCGTCGATCTCGATCAGGGTGAGGCTGCCGAAATCGAGCCGCAGCCGGCTCCACTCGTCAATTGGCAAGTGCAGCCAGTGCCCGAGCAGGGCGCGGATGACCCCGGCGTGGGTGACGAGGGCGACAGGGTTGCCGCGTAGACTGCGGACGCAGTCAAGCGCACGCGCTTGCAGCATCGCCACCGATTCGCCGCCGGGCGTGACGAAGTGCAGCACATCGGCAGCCCAGGCATCGAGTAGCCGGCGATCGATCTGCTCCCAGGCGACGCCCTCCCATTCGCCAAAGCTGATTTCCAACAGTCGCTCGTCGAACACCGGTTGTGGATGCAAGGCTTCGGCGAGGGTGCGTGCACGCCGCAAGGGGCTGGCAATGACCGGCGTAGTGGCCGGCAACAGCGCACGCAGACGCCGAGCGGTCGGCTGCGGGTCCTCTGAATCGACATCGAGCTGGCCGTAGCAGACGCCAGCGGCAAGCCGTGGTGGTGGATGGCGGATCAGGAAAAGCTGCACAGCAGCCCACAATAAAAAGCAAGTTCCGAGCATTGTTGGGTGGCACCGAGGCAATCGCCGGTATAGCCACCGATCTGCCGCCGGAACAGGCGTGCCAGCCATAGCGTCGCCAGGGCAGCAAATATCCCGCCGAGCAACGCTTCGAGCGGCGGCAGAAGCAATAGTGGCAGCAGGGCGGTGAGTCCGGCAATGCCGAGTTCGCCCCAGCCAATGCGGGTGGCCAGTGGCTTCGCTTTCCCCTCGTCGCGTACATAGTCGAGGCCGCGCAACAGGGTCGTCGCAGCGAAGCGGGACAGGGTGTGGCCAGCCAGCAGGGCCAGGGGAACCTCCCGCCACTCGAACTCGATCAGCGCGCAGAAGCGGGCGAGCAGCAGCATGACCAGCGCGATCGCACCGAAACTGCCGATTCGCGAGTCCTTCATGATCGCCAGGATCTGTGCCTTCTCCCAGCCGCCGCCGAAACCGTCGACCATGTCGCTCCAGCCATCTTCGTGAAACGCGCCCGTCAGGTAGAGCGAACTGGCCATTGCCGCCAGCACCGCCAGCGTCATCGGCAGGAAGAAAGACGTCAGGACAAAAACCAGTGCGGCGATGGCGCCGACGAGCAGACCCACCGCCGGAAAATATCGCGTCGTCCGGTCGAGTGCCTCGCTGCTGTGCCCTACCCAGGCCGGGACTGGCAGGCGCGTAAAAAAGCGCAGCGCACCGAAGAAATAGGCAAGCTCTCGCCTGAGCATCTGCTTCCTTTCACCAAATACCGGATGGTATCCCGATCAGCCAATCAAGGACCATCGCTTGTCGTTGCCAGTGCAGGTATCATCGTGCCCGGCAACGATAGGCAGGAGCGTTCACTGTGTTTGCCAGATCCCTGACGCAGTATCGACCCGTTCCTTCGCATTCACGATTGAAACAGATGACCGACCATTTCTCCGCAGTGGGCTCCGACCTGCTGCAACGTGTTGGCAACCGGAAGTTCCGCACCGTGCTCGCAGATCCGCCATGGCAGTTTCAGAACCGAACCGGCAAGATGGCACCGGAGCACAAGCGCCTGAACCGCTACGCAACGATGACGCTGGACGACATTCTGGCGCTGCCCGTGGCCGGGATCGTCGAAAGTACCGCACACCTCTATCTGTGGGTGCCGAACGCGCTGTTGCCGGAAGGCTTGCGCGTCCTCGCCGCCTGGGGCTTCACCTACAAGAGCAACCTGGTATGGCACAAGATCCGCAAGGATGGTGGCCCGGACGGGCGCGGCGTCGGTTTCTACTTCCGCAATACGACCGAATTGATCCTGTTCGGTGTCAGAGGGAAGGATGCGCGCACGCTGGCTCCCGGCCGACGCCAGGTCAACATCATCAAGAGCCGCAAGCGCGAGCATTCCCGCAAACCGGACGAAGCCTACGCGCTGATCGAATCCTGCTCGCCCGGCCCTTTCCTGGAGATGTTCGCCCGTGGCTCCCGGGAGGGCTGGAGCACCTGGGGCAGTCAGGCCGACGAGTACCTTCCCGACTGGCCGACCTATGCCAATCACTCGCAGGCGGATACGAACGGTCTTCCCGCGAAGGACTGATAGCGGCGTGTTGCCTTCCGGGTACATCAGGAACCGACGTCTGGCCGGAAACAGGCGTACAAAAAAACTGGGCACAAAAAAGCGCGAAACCAGAGGTTCCGCGCTTTTGTCCCTGCGGATGCCGTCAGGCCGGCATCCTGAACCTGGGTTCAGATAGGTCACTTCCCTTCCGCATCAGGTACGTCCGACTAGGGGCGCACACAACAGCGGTTTCTATGGTCTGCGACCAATGCCATTTAGCATTGGTTCAAGGAATCTATGACCTGACAACACCGCAGGGAACTCTCTTGGAGAGCGGAGCAGGAAAACCGTCCTACTGCGATTTCAACACCTGATCAAGCTCTGCCTCCATGGAAAAGATTCTACCTCTAAGCGCGTCGATGTCCAGTCCTATTTCAGATTCAATTTTCTGATGCTGCTCCGGTCTCTCCTGATTGAGACCGAGGTGCTCGTGAGCGATGTTGAGCGCAGCCATGACGGCAATACGCTCGGGAAGGTTGCTCCTGGTCTTCTTGGCGATATCGCGCATTTTCCCATCAACATAGGCTGCGGCATTGAGTAGCGAAGCCTGTTGATCACTTGGGCAGGCGACCCGGTATTCCTTGCCAAGCAGGACGATGTCGAGATAATGGGCTTCGTTGGGCATCGGATCAGAGTTTTCAGGGCTTGGCTTCGGGTAGTTGCTCGGCAAGCTGTTCAAGCCGCGTACGGGCAGCCGCCATCCGTTCGGCAAGGCGTTCCTTGTCGATTTCAAGCGACGCGAGTTGCTGGCGCAGGACCTCATTCTCGGTTCGTAATGTGCGGCACAGCACAACCACCTGAGCAATCTTGATTTCGAGCGCGTTGAGTTCGTTCAGCATGGCGCAGACTATAGATTCAAAAAGCATGCTTGGTCAAGGCGTAAGAAGCGTTTCTGCACCTTGTTTGTGATGCAGCAGGCGGTTTCTGACTCAAGCGTCGATTGGGCACCCTGCGGGCAGGCTATAATCGGCATTTTCGCCGATCTCAAAAGCGAAAAAAGATCGTGCAAGGTGCCGCCACGCAGATTCGCTGCAGCGGTTAAACGGGAAACAGGTGCCTGTTTGCGCTGTACCACGCGCAACAGCATGCCTGTGCTGCCCCCGCAACGGTAAGCGAGTGTGGGTCCGTCAAAAGGCCACTGGGCAAACAGCCTGGGAAGGCGACAGATCAAGACTCGCGAGCCCGGATACCGGCCTTCGCATACCACATTCGACGGAAGTGTCGCGGGGATGCGGACACGCAACGCTCGGCTCGCATGCCTGCCTTGCCCTCGCGCCTTTCCACATTATTGGCTAGCCGACTTGCGGGGACGCTGGTCGGCAACAGGGGGAGTTTCATCATGTATCCGAACCAGCCGCGGGCAGCCTGTGCCGCAACTTTCACCGCAACCGTCGCTGCACTGTTGTCGACGGCATTGCATGCCGCGGACCCGCAACTCGACCCGATTGTCGTCACGGCGACTCGACAGGCCACCCGAACCAATGAACTGACGAGTGATGTGTCGGTCATTACCCGCCAGGAAATCGACCAGGCCGGGGAGACGACACTGGCGCAACTCCTGGCACGGCAACCGGGAATTCAGTACATCGCCAACGGCGGTGCGGGGTCCAATAGCGGCGTGTTCCTCCGTGGCGCCAGCACCAATCAGTCGATCGTGTTGATCGATGGGCAGCGCATCGGCTCGGCGACGAGCGGCAGCACGGCATTGTCGCGAATTCCGCTGAACCAGATCGAACGTATCGAGATTCTGCGTGGCCCGGCGTCATCGCTCTACGGGGCCGATGCCATCGGTGGCGTCATCCAGATCTTCACCCGCAGGGGCGAGGGGTCAGTACAGGTGAACGCCAGCACCGGCTATGGTTCTTACCACACGACCGATACCAGCGTTGGCATTGCTGGCGGCACGGAACAGGTTTCCTACAGCGTTCAGGCAGGTTATACGAATACCGACGGCTTCAACGCCATCAACAACAAGAAAAACCTGTTCTACAACCGTGACCGCGATGGCTATTACAACAGGAACCTGAGCGCCAGTTTTGCCGTTCGTCCGGGCAAGGGTCAGGAACTCGGGGCGAATCTGTTGGTCAGCAAAGGCACCAACCAGTACGACGGCAATGATTTCGGCGCGCTTGGCGCAGCTCAACCCTTCAGCAATGACCAGAACGTCGGCAATTATTCGATCTACTCGCGCAACCGTCTGCATCAGGCGTGGACCAGTACCTTGCGGCTCGGCCGCAGTACCGACGACAGCAAGGACTATATCGGGAATTTCCGGGACAGTTCTTTCAAGACCACGATGGATCTGGCGTCCTGGCAAAACGATATCAAGCTGCCAGTCGGCGAAGCGCTCCTGGCTGCCGAATACAACCGGCAAAAGGTTTCCAGCACGACCGATTACACGGTAAATGAGCGCACGATCCGATCTTTGCTGGCTGGCTGGAATGGCCATGTCGATCAACATCGGCTGCAGCTCAACCTGCGCCATGACGACAACTCGCAGTTTGGCGGAAAGTCTACGGGTTTTGCTGCCTATGGCTATCAATTCTCGCCGCAATGGCGCGCCCACCTGTCCTATGGTACGGCGTTTCGCGCGCCGACCTTCAACGAGCTGTATTTTCCCTCGCTCTTCGGTTTCGCCGGCGGCAATCCCAATCTCAAACCGGAGACGGCAAAAAACACAGAGGTCGGGGTCAACTGGGAGCAGGGCGGTCATCGCGCTTCGGCAGTCTTCTACCACAATCAGGTGACGGATCTGATCGAATTCCGGCCACCCACCTTCGTGCCGGTCAATGTCAGCAAGGCGCTGCTGCGCGGCGCCACGCTCACCTACGATGGGCGTTTCTCGGCGTGGGCCGCCGGGGTCGCACTTGACTTTCTGAATCCGCGGAACGAGGAGGATGGGCCAAACAAGGGCAATCGTCTGGCCCGCCGTGCCGAGCAGCAAATGAGCAGCTACCTTGGCCGAAGCCTCGGCAACTGGGAACTGCGTGGCGAGTGGCAATTGCTGGGCAACCGTTACGAGGACCCCGCCAACCGTATTCGTCTCGGAGGCTACGGTCTGGTGAACCTCTACGCCGATTACCGCCTGCAGCGGGATTGGGTGTTGTTTGTGCGCGCCAACAATATCTTCGACAAGGATTACGAGACCGCCGACAACTACGCTACGGCCGGGGCGAATGTCTTCGTCGGTGTTCGCTACGCGCCGAAGTAGGTCAGATGCCCACCCGCCGACGTGCCTTGCTGATCCTCGCAGTGCTGGCCGGGTTGGCGCAGCTCAGCATTGTGCTGGCATTGATGGTGGGCAGCATTGCGATTGGCCCGGCCGAGGTGTTGGCGACCCTGTTTGGTAACGGCCATGGCATCGCCGGCGACGTCGTGCGCAGCCTGCGCCTGCCGCGGGCGTTGACGGGTTTCGCCTGCGGTGGCCTGCTGGCGCTGGCGGGTGCCTTGCTGCAGGTCCTGCTGCGCAACCCGCTTGCTGACCCTTACGTGCTCGGCATTTCAGGCGGTGCCGGCATCGGCGCCTTGCTGGCGATCGTTCTTGGCCTGGGTGTCGCGGGGATCAACGGGCTGGCTTTCGGGGGCGCGTTCGGCGCCATGCTGTTGGTGTTCGGGCTGGCGCGTGGTGAAGGGGGCTGGACGCAGTCGCGCCTGCTGTTGACGGGTGTGATCGTCGCTGCCGGTTGCGGTGCGGTGGTCACCCTGCTGCTCGCACTGGCTCCCGACGACCGACTGCGTGGCATGCTCTTCTGGCTGATGGGTGATTTGTCACAGAGCGGTGATCCGCAACTGGTGCTGATCCTGCTCCTGATCGTCCTGCTGGTGGTGTTGCCGTTTGCCCGTGAGCTCAATCTGCTGGCGCGCGGTGCCGACATGGCCCAGGCGCTGGGGGTTGCAGTTCGCCCATTGCGCCGCGGCGTTTACCTCGTCGCGTCGCTGGCCACGGCTGCCGCGGTCACGCATGCCGGCGCAATCGGCTTCATTGGCCTAATCGTGCCGCACCTTGTTCGCCTCGCTGCCGGCAATGATCAGCGCTTGCTCCTGCCCGCCTCGGTACTCGCCGGTGGCAGTCTGCTGGTGATTGCCGACACCCTGGCACGCACTCTGCTGGCACCGCAACAATTGCCGGTGGGCGTGCTGACCGCGCTGATCGGCGTGCCGGTTTTTCTTTTTCTGCTTACCCGCGCTGCACCTGGACGGTACTGAGATGGCCCCAGGTCTGCTCTCTGCGCATGCGCTCAGCGTCGGCGTGGCTGACCGCAGTTTTTGCCGTGATCTTGCCTTGACCGTCCAGCCGGGCGAATGCCTGGCCATCCTCGGACGCAACGGTGCCGGCAAGTCGACGCTGCTGTCGGTGCTGGCCGGTCTGCGAACGCCGGCCGCCGGTGAAGTGCTGCTCGACGGCGCGAGCTACGCAAGGCTTGGCGCGCGCGTCAGCGCACGCATTCGCGGCTGGTTGCCGCAAACCCGTAGCGAAGCGTTTTCCTCGACGGTTCTCGAGACGGCGCTGGTCGGACGCCACCCGCATCTGGGCCGCTGGGATTGGGAATCCCGCCAGGATGCCCGGATTGCCCGTCAGGCTCTAGCCGCGGTCGGCCTCTCGGAACTTGCGCAGCGTGACGTGCAGACACTTTCCGGTGGCGAGCAACAAAGGCTGTCGATCGCCACGTTGCTCGCACAGGCGCCGCGACTTTACCTGCTCGATGAGCCGCTTGCCCACCTCGACCTGAATCATCAGATGGCCACCCTCGAACTTTTCGCAGCACTCGTTCGCGACGAGGGAGTGGCCTGTGTGATGGTCCTGCACGAACCTGGACTGGCTGCACGTTTCTGCACGCACGCCCTGCTGTTGTTCGGCGATGGAACGACGCAGCAGGGCACCTGCGACGAGGTGATCAGCAGCGACTCGCTGAGCAGGCTCTACGGCTATCCACTGCGTGCAGTCGGCGAGCACCGACAGCGCTGGTTTATGCCCGCCTAGCAGCCTGGCGGACTGGATGAGTCGAAGCGAAAAAAGTGGGAGGCGAGGACAGATTTTCACGAGTTTCAAGCCAATAGTGGAATGATTGGCGCCGAAATTCGGGGAAATAGGGACCGCTTCCCCACTTTCTGTAGTCGACTGGGTCAAGTCCGACAGGTTGCTAGTTGCAGGACGGTGTCGCTCAAGCCCTCGACAACGCTCCATTCGCCCGACTCGAAACTTGTACCGGCGCGCGGGAAGACGTCGCGCGAGTCGTCGTGGTGGGTCAGCCAGAGATGGCCGGAAACGACCGTCCAGAGCCGCCAAGGCGGCAGGGTCATCGCCTCGCCGGCCTTGATCGTGCGCATCCAGCGGCCGCAGTCCAATGCACGCGGAGAATCAATCCGGCGTGCCGGAACAGCCGCGTCCGTACTCTGCTTGAATGCGACGCGAAAACCGCCTAGAGTTCCTGTTGCGCTCATGATGTACTCCTTTCCGTAGTGGGTGTGCTTACTATGACCGATCAAAGCCCCCCGGACAAACGCTCAATTCTCATGGCATTGATGCATTGAATGAATGAATCTCTGAACAACCTGCACGCCCTGCGCGGCTTCCTTCTGGCGGCCCGCCACGGCAGCTTCACGCGCGCCGCCGCCGAACTGCACGTCACGCAGTCGGCCCTGTCGCGCCAGATCCAGAGCCTCGAGGAGGAACTGGAGACACCACTCTTCGTACGCACGACGCGCAAGGTGAGCCTGACGCCGGCCGGGCAGCGCCTGGCCGACGTGGCAGCGCGGGCGCTTGCCGAGATCGACACGGTGGCGCAGGAACTGCGGCCGCGTTCAGGTCCGCGCCCGATCACGGTGACCACTTTCGCGTCCTTTGCGACGCTCTGGCTGATTCCGCGCCTCGACCGCTTCGCGCGCATCCAGCCGAGCATCGACGTGCATTGCATGGCGACCGACCGCATGGTCGACATCGACGCCGAGGGCGTCGATGTCGCTTTCCGGGGCATGACCGGCCGCAAGGCACCCCCAGGAGCGATCATGCTGTTCGCCGAGCGTACTTCCCCGGTCGCCAGCCCGGCCCTCCTGGCACGCCTGCCGGTAGAGACGCCGGCCGACCTGGCGAAGCACACCCTGCTCGGCTGGGAACAGCCGTACGAGGCACGCTTTCCGCAGTTCGGGTGGACCTACTGGTTCGAGCAGGCAGGCGTCGAACCGGTGCGGCCAAAGAACACGCTGCGCTTTTCCAATCACGACCAGATCATCCAGGCTGCGCTGGCCGGCCAGGGCGTCGCGCTCGCCCGCACGGCGCTGGTCGCCGAGATGCTGCGCGACAAGCAGCTGATCCCTATCCTTGGTGGCGCGCTCGACGAAGACCTCATCTACTGCCTCGTGGTCGCCGAACGGGCGCGGGCGCGGCCCGAGGTGATCGCCTTCATCGACTGGGCGAAGTCCGAAGCCACACTGACCACGCGCATGATGGCACGCACGACCGGCGGTCGGCGATGAGCGCCGCCGCGACCGGGTCCGGAACGGTTGTCGAGGATCAACGGAGCGCGCGCCGCGGCCTTTGGCTGGGTGTGCTCGGCGTCTCGATCTTCGCCTTCTCGATCCCGATGACGCGGCTTGCCAGCGGCTCCGACGCAGCGCCGCAACTGCACCCGCTCTTCGTCGCCTTCGGCCGCGCAGCGCTGGCAGGCCTGCTGGCCATCGCCTGGCTGGTCGTCGTGCGTGCGCGCCGGCCGCGGGGTGGCGAGTGGGCGACCCTGCTCTTTACCGCCGCCGGCGTCGTCGTCGGCTGGCCGGTCTTCCTGGGGCTTGCCGTTCGCCATGTCGAGGCAACGCATGCCTCGGTCATCTCGGGCATCCTGCCGCTCGCCACCGCAGCCATCGCGGCCTTCGTCCATCGGCAACGTCCGTCACGCGGCTTCTGGATTGCCGCCGTCATCGGCACCGGGCTGGTGGTCGTGTTCGCGCTGCTGCGCAGTCTTCAGGCCCACGGCCGGATCGGCGTCGGCTGGGCCGACGGCCTGCTCCTCCTCGCCGTACTCTCGGCCGCAGCCGGCTACGTGAGCGGCGCGCGGCTCTCGTCCGCGATGCCGCCCGAACACGTGATCTCCTGGGTGCTCGTGCTGTCCCTGCCACTCACCCTGCCGGTCGCAGCGCTGACCTGGCCCGAAACGCCAATCCGCCCTGCCGCCTGGGGCGGCTTCCTCTACGTCTCGCTGTTCTCGATGTGGCTCGGCTTTTTTGCCTGGTATCGCGCGCTCGCCATCGGCGGCACCGTGCGGGTCAGCCAGGTGCAGCTCCTGCAACCGTTCCTCTCGCTGCTCTTCTGCGCGCCGGTACTCGGCGAACGGATCGACGCCATAACGGTCGGATTCTCTCTGGCGATCATCGCCACCGTGGCGTGGAGCCGACGGCAGACGGTCGGCGCGCCTCGCGGGCGCTGAACTCGTCGCGTCGCTGCTACGATACCCCCTTCCGGATCAAGCTCCCGTGTCCTTGCTCGAACGTCACTTCTCCCCCGACTTCCGCGCCGGCGCGCGCGAAGGTTTTGTCCTTTTTCTGCCGCTCTCGGTGGGTCTCGTGCCCTGGGCCATTGTCACCGGCGTCGCGATGACCAGCGTCGGCCTGTCGCTCCTGCAGGCGATGGGCATGAACATCATCGTCTTCGCCGGCGCCGCACAGCTTGGCACGCTGCCGTTGATCGCCGCCGGAGCACCCGTCTGGCTGATGGTCGCCGTCGCGCTGGCGATCAACCTGCGCTTCGTGATCTTTTCAGCGGCCATTGCGCAGGGATTCCGCGGCGTCGGCATCCGGGGGCGCTGGGTCTGCGGGCACCTGCTCACCGACGGCGTCTTCGCGGTGACGCTCGACAAGATGCTGCACACAGAAAGCCGCGACTGGCGCCTTGGTTACTTCCTCGCGCCTTCGCTGTGGAGCTGGGTGTTGTGGCAGGGCTTCACGCTGGTCGGCATCGGCTTTGCCGGGCAGATTCCGAAAAGTTGGTCGCTCGAGTTCATGGCGACGATCGCGCTGATGGTGCTGATGATCCCGATGACGAAGGCCCGGCCGATGCTCGTCTCGGCGCTGGTCGGCGGTGGCACGGCGGTCGCGCTGTCGGCACTGCCGCTGCGGCTCGGGCTCTTCGTCGGTATCGTCGCCGGCATCCTGGCCGGCTTCGCGGCCGAACGTTGGCACGCGCGGAGGGCCGGACAATGAACGGGCCCTACGACTGGACGCTTTGGCTGATGCTGCTCGCCATCGGCCTGGCGACCACGCTGCCGCGCGCGAGCTTCATCGTCCTGGGGAACCGCGTCACGCTGCCGCCGGTCGTCCAGCGCGCGCTGCGCTACGCACCGGCCGCAGCTCTGGCGGCCATCGTCGCGCCCGACCTGCTGCTGGTGCAGGGGCAGATTGCGCCCTTGAACCCGAAGCTGCTGGCGATGATTGCGGTGGTGGCGGTGGCGACGCGCTGGAAGAATCCCTGGCTGCCCTTCATCGTTGGCATGGGGGCACTGCACGGCCTCTTCGCGTTGCTCGGCAGGTAGGCCGGATTCTTCGAAGCCCGCTGCGCTGCGCCCGGTCGCGCGGAATTCGTTCGTGAGGGGACGCGATGTGCAACTTTTACGCCCTAACCAAGCCTTCGAAATCCAGCAGGGGTCGTCCCAAGGACTGATTGATCAGGACGCACAAGGGATGGGCGGCGACTTTCCTGTCGATACGAGTCACCCACTGCCAGAGTTTCCGTGCGCCGGTACGTTCGGCGGAGAAACGTTCCGCCCCCTGTCCGATGACGGTTTCGATACGGCGGTGTACCGAGATGATGAAATCCACGAGGGGTTTGGGGCGCGAGCGCGAGTCCGCCCTGTTCTTGCGCAAGGGGGGATGGAGGTCAATACTCATGGCGAACAAATCCTCGGTCAGGACAGGACGGATGAACCCCTTGTCGCCGAGCCAGGCCCCGTGAATACGCTCCAACGGCAGGTCAAAGAGAGCGTCACGCTCATCGATACGGGCTGCGGTCAGTGCCACGCCCGCGGTGATGCCGTCCACCGGGGTGAGCAGGAGGCCATGGAAGCCCAAGTCATCCTCCTCTTGGGAGGCACAGAAGCCCCCATCCGCCTCGCCCCGAAAGATGGTTTGGCGACCCACTCGCTTGGGATGGCACACGGGCACGGGGAATCCGTCCACGAGATGCCCTGGCGCCTTGAACGCCCCCAGCATGCTGGCCCAGTGCCGACCCAGATGGGGAAACCCTGCGGCCCCATGCCGGCGGAAGTCCTCACAGACGGCTTGTCGCTGCGGTCACCGAGGGTCGTGCCGACGAACGCCATCGTCAGCGCTTCCGCATCCGACCGTTTGGGAGGAAAACCTCGAGGCCGCCGGTTCCCTCCCGGAATGACCGCTTGCAGGGCTTCGCAAACATGGCAATAAACGACGACCAGAAAGGTTGCGATGGGCATGGCCGGCTCCAGCTTTTGAAAACCGGTAGGTCAGTACACCCTCATTGAAAGTTGCACATCGCGTTATTTACGAATCCCATCTTTCATTGCGTCGCTTTCTCTTACATCGCTTAGTATTGCCGAGTGTTGGCACACATGAGACAGGCTGAGCTTTGGATTGCCGCGACACCCAAGGATGGCCAGAATATACCCTGGAAAGAGTCGCTTGGCGTATGCATTTTGACTGCGAAGGCCCCGGCAGCTTGTTCATCACGACAACTGGCTTCGCGGGCTACCTCATCAAGCCGGCTTGGCGGTTGCATAAAAACTTTTCGCGTGCGACAAAAGCTCATTTGGTGAGCCCCGCATCCGCTATCGTGCTCGACAATTCCACTTGGATCTGACTGACGGAGAAGAGGATGACCTACTGGGCACACAGCGAAAATGACTACTCGGAACGTCATCGGCTGGCGATGCATCTGGATTCCGTGGCGCGCATTGCCGGCGCGCATGCGAGCGATGCGGCATGGCGCCAAGAGGCCGAACTGGCAGGAAAACTCCACGACCTGGGAAAATACGGCGACCTGTTCCAGAAACGATTGGCCGGCACCGAGAGCGGCCTGGACCACTGGAGTGCCGGTGCCTACGCGGCACTGATGCATTTCAGGTCAGTGGCATCGGCGTTGGCGATCGAGGGGCACCACATCGGCCTGCAATGCGCCTCCCCCGATGCCCTCAGCTCGCGCATGCGCACGGTTGGTAGTGGCGCATCACCCATGGGGCCGCACATCCGTCTGTCTGACCAAGACATTACCCGGCTACTGGCGCGCGCCAACGCCGATGGAATCGACCCCAATATCCCAGAACATGTGGCGCTTCCTATTCGACCCAATGCCATGAGATACGCCATCGCCCGCATGCTCGATGTGCGCATGCTCTTTTCGTGCCTGGTCGATGCGGACTATCTGGATACGGAAGCGCATTTTCAGGGCGGCCCGGAAGGCAAACGCTATCGCGACGCAGGGTTGTCATTGGATGCCGAGGCAGCCGCCCGCAGCCTCGACAGATTCATGACCCAGGCAGTGCGTGGTCGAGGGCAATCAAGTGATGCAGTCACCGCCGTGCGTGCTGATCTATGGAAGGCAGTCACCGAGGCATCTACAGATGGGCCTGGCGTATATTCGCTGACCGCACCGACCGGCTCGGGCAAGACCTTCGCCATGCTGCAGTTCGCGCTGGCACATGCTCGGCAAAACCAGTTCAAACGTGTGGTCCTCGCCGTTCCCTACCTCAGCATCATCGAGCAAACGGCACGCGAATATCGTAAGGTCTTCGCCGAGAAGCCGGCAGATTTCATCCTCGAACACCACAGCCTGGCTGGTATTCGGGAAGCCAAATCCGAGGCCGACAAACTGGATGACGCTGAGCGCCAGCGCCGCCTGCATGCCGAAAACTGGGATGCGCCGATCGTCATCACCACCAACGTGCAGTTGCTCGAATCGCTGTTCGCGAACCGCCCTTCCACTTGTCGCAAGCTGCACAAATTGCGCGATGCCGTGATTCTCTTCGACGAAGCGCAAAGCCTGCCGCAGCATCTTGCCGTACCCACGCTGGCTGCGCTCTCGCGCCTCTCGCACGCTTACCACAGCAGCGTCGTTTTCGCCACCGCCACGCAACCGGCATTCGATACGCTCGATAAGGACGTACGAAGACACGCTGTTTCCGGCTGGCAGCCGCGCGAGATCGTGCCCATGCACCACCGAATGTTCAAACAACTCGAACGTGTGCAAGCCGTATGGCCCGCGCCGGACGAAGCCCTGAGTTGGGACGACCTGTCCACCACCTTGCGCGACGAGGCGGCGCCACAGTCCCTGTGCGTGCTCAACCTCAAACGCCACGCGCACGCCTTGCTCGAAGCCATGCGGGGCACGGAAGGCCTTTGCCATCTTTCCACCAATCTGTGTACGGCGCACCGGCGTGCCGTGCTGGACGAGGTGCGTGTGCGCCTGAACCCCGCACACCCGCAGCCCTGCCGGCTGATCTCGACGCAGTGCGTCGAAGCCGGCGTCGACCTCGACTTTCCGTTGGTGTATCGCGCCATGGCCCCGCTCGAAGCCATCGCGCAGGCCGCCGGACGCTGCAATCGCGAGGGGCGCATGAACGCGAACGGCCAACTCGGGCGGGTGCGAGTCTTCGAACCCGCACCAGACACCGGCGTGCGCCGATCCATGTTCCCCAGCTTTGCCTATTTTCAGGCCAGCGAAGTCACCCTCTCGCTGCTGCGCGAATCCGACGGCGTGCTGGACATCAACGACCCCGACGTCTTCCGGTGCTACTACCAGGCCCTGTATGGCATCAGCCGCCCCGTTGAACAAAACCGCGACCTGACCAAAGCCATCGATGAACTCGACTTCCCGGAGATTGCCCAGCGCTATCGGCTCATCGATCAGGAGGCCATCCAGATCGTCGTGCCCTGGCAGCGCTGCCTTGCGCAATTCGAGCAGCTGCGCGACCAGGCCGCTTCCGGCATCAACGGAGAATGGATGCGCAAGGCGCAAGCGCTGTCCGTCAGCATCTACCGCCCCAGGCCCGACCACCCGGCCTGGGGCTGCCTCATTCCCGCGCAGTTCCGGCGCGGCGGCGCGTCGGATGAATGGTTTGTCCTCGAAGATCTGGGCGGCCAGTATTACGACGAGATCCTGGGGCTACAATTGCCGGAAAATCAAATCGTCATGATTGCCTGATCGATGTCGTGAAGGAGGAAAGGTATGGCCAACGAACCACAAGACACGCCGCCGAACACCCATACGCTGGAAGTCTGGGGGGACCTCGCCTGCTTCACCCGCCCGGAAATGAAGGTCGAGCGCTTTTCGTATCCGGTCATCACGCCATCGGCCGCGCGAGGCATCTTCGATGCCATCTACTGGGACGGCAAGCGGGACAAGCAACGAACCGGCAACACCGTGCGCGAGATCATTCGACCTTATTTCTACTGGCAGG
>NZ_JAZKUD010000072.1:0-20213 GCF_036625275.1 Accumulibacter sp. | reverse complement strand
TTTGGCGATGACCAGATGCGCGCCCGTACCGATCACGCCGCTCAGAACTTCGCCGTCCTGCGTCAGTTCGTCTTGAACCTCCTGCGCCTCGCCCCAGCCAAGCGGAAAGGGGGCCTCAAGGTCCAGCATCTGATCGCCGCCACTTCCGACACCTTTCGTGCTCAAGTCCTGGGTCTTATATAAGATTCATGCAATTGCCCTGCACCCCCGGGCGATCGAGCGGTCGTGAATCCGACTTTCACGTTAAAATCGCAGCTCCTTGAACGAGCCCTGAGCGGGATGGATCATGATGACAAGCGCTGAAATCCGCGACAAGTTCCTGAAGTTCTTCGCCTCCAAAGGCCACCAGATCGTTGCCTCGAGTTCGCTGGTACCGCATGCCGATCCGACGCTGTTGTTCACCAACGCCGGCATGAACCAGTTCAAGGACGTCTTTCTCGGTTTCGACAAGCGGCCGTACCTGCGCGCGACCACTGCGCAGAAATGCGTTCGTGCCGGCGGCAAGCACAACGACCTCGAAAACGTTGGCTACACCGCGCGTCACCACACCTTTTTTGAAATGCTCGGCAACTTCTCGTTTGGCGACTACTTCAAGCTCGACGCGATTCGCTACGCCTGGGAGTTGCTGGTCGAGGTCTATGGCTTGCCCGCCGATCGCCTGTGGGTCACGGTCTATGCCGAGGACGACGAAGCCTACGAGATCTGGACGCGCGAGATCGGCGTGCCGGCCGAGCGGGTGGTGCGCATCGGTGACAACAAGGGCGCGCGCTACGCCTCCGACAACTTCTGGATGATGGGCGACACCGGTCCCTGCGGACCCTGTACGGAAATCTTCTACGACCACGGGGAAGGCATCCCCGGCGGGCCACCAGGATCGCCCGACGAAGAGGGGGATCGTTACATCGAGATCTGGAACAACGTCTTCATGCAGTTCAACCGTGATGAGGCTGGGGTCATGCACCCGCTGCCCAAGCCTTCGGTCGATACCGGTATGGGGCTCGAGCGGACGGCGGCAGTACTGCAGCATGTCCATAGCAACTACGAGATCGACCTGTTTGTCCGCCTGATCGCTGCCGCCGCGCGCGAGACTTCGTCTGCCGACCTCGACAGCCCCTCGCTGCGAGTACTTGCCGATCACATCCGCGCCTGTGCCTTCCTGATCTCCGATGGGGTGATCCCCGGCAACGAGGGGCGGGGCTATGTCCTGCGGCGCATCATCCGGCGCGCCATCCGGCATGGCTACAAACTCGGTGCGCGTGCGGCCTTCTTCCACCGCATGCTGCCCGATCTGGTGGTCGAAATGGGCGCTGCCTATCCCGAACTGGCCCGCAACGAGGCTCGCGTCAGCGAGGTGCTGCGCCAGGAAGAGGGGCGTTTCTTCGAGACCATCGAGCACGGCATGAGCATCCTCGAAGGCGAACTCGCGGCTATGCAGGGCAAGGGCAGCACCGTCTTCAACGGCACCACCGCCTTCAAGCTGCACGATACCTTCGGCTTCCCGCTCGATCTGACCGCCGATGTCTGCCGTGAACGCGGCGTCAGCGTCGATGTGGCCGCTTTTGACGCGGCGATGGCGCACCAGAAGGAACAGGCACGCGCCGCCGGCAAATTCAGGATGGCCGCAGCGCTCGATTACCAGGGACCGGCGACGACCTTTCATGGTTACGAGGCAACCGAGTTCAACGGCAAAGTCCTGGCGCTGTACCGCGACAGCAGCCCGGTCGAGCAGCTCAGGGAAGGCGAACTCGGCGTCGTCGTCCTTGACGAAACGCCGTTCTACGCCGAATCGGGCGGCCAGGTCGGCGATCGCGGCCTCTTGCAGGGCGGGCAGGGGATTTTCGCGGTCGAGGACACGCAGAAGATCCAGGCCACCGTCTTTGGTCATCAGGGCGTCGTCAGGACCGGGCTGATCAGTGTTGGCGACGGCGTTTCCGCCAGGGTGGACGGGCTGGCGCGCGCGCGTACCGTGCGCAACCACTCGGCGACGCACCTGATGCACAAGGCGCTGCGCGAGGTGCTCGGCAGCCATGTGCAGCAGAAAGGCTCGCTGGTCGACGCCGAGAAGACGCGCTTCGACTTTGCGCACAATGCGCCGATGACCGCCGACCAGATTCGTCGTGTCGAGAACCTCGTCAATCACGAGATTCTTGCCAATGCCGCCGCCGAGGCACGCATCATGCCGATCGAGGAAGCACAGCGGTCGGGGGCGATGATGCTCTTCGGCGAGAAATACGGCGATGAAGTGCGCGTGCTGACCATCGGCTCGTCGAAGGAACTCTGCGGTGGCGTGCACGTCCGCCGCAGTGGTGACATCGGCCTGTTCAAGATTGTTGCCGAAACCGGCGTCGCCGCCGGCGTCCGGCGCGTCGAGGCGGTGACCGGTGACACCGCGCTGGCGTTGGTTCAACAGCAGCAGGCGATGCTGACCGATGCTGCGGCGGCGTTCAAGGCGCCGCTTGCCGAGGTACCGGTCAAGCTCGCGCAGGTTCTCGACAACGTCCGCTCGCTGGAAAGGGAACTGGCCCGTCTCAAGGCGAAGCTCGCTGCGGTGCAAGGCGACGAGCTGCTCGCGCAGGCGGTCGAAGTCAAGGGCGCCAGGGTCGTCGCCGCGGTCATGGACAGCGCCGACGTCAACGCCTTGCGCTCGACCATCGACAAACTGCGCGACAAATTGCAGAGTGCCGCCGTCGTGCTAGCTTCGACCAATGACGGCAAAGTGACACTGATCGCCGGCGTCACCGCCGATCTGACCGGCAAGGTCAAGGCAGGCGAACTAGTGAATATGGTTGCCCGCCAGGTTGGCGGCAAGGGCGGCGGTCGTGCAGACATGGCCCAGGCCGGCGGCAACGAGCCGGCCAATTTGCCTGTGGCACTAGCCTCGGTGCGGCCCTGGGTCGAGCAACACTTGTGATCCGGAACTGAAAACGATCGGAGCCCGGCGATGCAGCACTTTGCCAGTGACAACTACGCCGGCATTTGTCCGGAGGCGCTCGCCGCGCTAGTGGCGGCCAACGACGGGCATGTACGTTCGTATGGCGACGACGAGTGGACGCTGCGTGTGGCCGACCGTCTGCGCGAATTGTTCGAGACCGACTGCGACGTGTACTTCGTCTTCAACGGTACGGCAGCCAATTCCCTGGTGCTGGCTGCCCTGTGCCAGCCTTACCACAGCGTGATCTGCCATCGACTGGCGCATGTTGACACCGACGAATGCGGGGCGCCGCAATTCTTCTCAAATGGCGCCACGCTGTTGGCGGTGGGCGGCGAGCAGGGCAAGCTGACGCCGGAGGCGATTGTCGAAGTCGTGACCCGACGCAGTGACATCCACTATCCCAAGCCGAAGGTGGTGACCGTGACGCAGGCAACCGAGGTCGGCACCGTGTATCGTCCCGACGAACTGCAGGCGATCGCCGATACGGCACGCGCGCATGGCTTGCGCGTGCACATGGACGGCGCCCGCTTTGCCAATGCCGTCGCCGGTCTCGGCCTGAGTCCGGCGGAAGTGAGCTGGCGGGCCGGCATCGATGTGCTGTGCTTTGGCGGTACCAAGATGGGCCTGCCGGTCGGCGAGGCCGTCGTTTTTTTCGACCGCAAACTGTCGGACGATTTTTCCTATCGCTGCAAACAGGCCGGCCAACTGGCGTCGAAGATGCGCTTCCTGTCCGCTCCCTGGCTCGGAATCCTCGAAAACGATGCCTGGTTGCGGCACGCTGCGCACGCCAATGCCATGGCACGGCGTCTGGTGGCCGGTCTGGCCGAAGGCACTGGCCTGCCGGCGTTGTTCCCGGTGCAGGCCAACGGTGTCTTTGTGCGCCTGCCCGGCTATATCGAGGCTGGCCTGCGCGCACGCGGCTGGTTGTTTTACAACTTCATCGCGGCTGGCGGCGCGCGTTTCATGTGTGCTTGGGATACCGCACCGGAGACCGTCGATCGCCTGCTCGCCGACATCCGTGCGTTGGCCGCAGAGTCCGCTTGAGCACCTGGCGTTTCTGTCCGCTCTGTGGCGCCGGGCTGGAGATGCGTGCGGTCGGTGGTCTGCCGCGGCGCCATTGCCGTGCCGACTGTGGTTTCGTGCATTGGGACAACCCGGTGCCGGTGCTGGCGGCGCTGGTCGAATACCGGGAGCAGATCGTGCTGGCGCGTAACCACGCCTGGACGGCCGGCGCTTTCGGCTTGATCACGGGTTTTCTCGAGCGCGACGAAGCGCCGGCTGCCGGCGTCGCGCGCGAGGTCAAGGAAGAACTCGGCCTCGACGCCACGGCGGCCACGTTGATCGGCGTCTATCCGTTTGCACGCAAACACGAAGTGATCATTGCCTACCATGTACTCGCCGATGGCGAGATCCGGCTGAACGAGGAACTTGCCGAGTTCCGGCTGATCGCTCCTGAAAAGCTTAAGGCCTGGGACTTCGGGGCGGGCCTGGCGGTCAGCGACTGGCTGGCTCGGCGAGGGGTCGGATGATCTACTCGCTGCCACCGCCGTTCAACCAGCGCAGCGCGACGCTCAGGCAGGTATTCAGGGTGTGATGGTCGAAATGGCCGGGCAGGGCCGACAGCAATCGGTCACAGCCCGGCGCATCGTCATTGTCGAAGCATTCGAGCAGGGCCAGGATGTTCCCGAGCAGACCGGCATGCTCACAGAGCGCGTTGCGCACGGCGCGTTCGACGGCAATCTGTTCGAGAATTTCCTCGATCGGCAGACCGAGCGCAACCGGCATCATCGACAGGATGCCGGTGATGAAGGCCAGTTCGCTCAAGTGTCGGTGATTGCCTGGCGGACCCAGCTCGATCAACAACTCCATCATCCGGCCGCGCAGGGCGGCGACCTGCAGCAACGGTGAGCGGGAAGGGTCGGCCGCCTGGCCGGGGGCCAGCAGAAGCAGCGACAACCAGCGCTGCAACTGGCGGCGTCCGAACAGGGTGATTGCATGCCGCAGCGAGGTCACCGGCTGTGCGAGGCGGCTACCGCGACATCCGACCGAGTTCACCACCCGCAGCAGGTTGAGCGTCAGCGCAGGCTCGTGCTTGAAGGCATCCTCGATCAGCGCGGTCTCGACATCACGCCCGACGAGGTTGATCAGGCGAATCAGCGCCGCCTGCGAGGCCGAGAGGCGGCGACCACTGATGATTTCGGCCTGTGCGAAGTAGCGGCCCTGAAATAGCTCAAAGCCGAGGTGGCGACAATTCTCCATCTGCTCGCTATTGCCAATTCCCTGCGCCAGCAGCCTGATCGGCAGCTTGCGCAGTGAACCGGCGAGATCCCGAAGGGGGCCTGCGTCGGCGGCGTCAACGTCGATCTTGATGATTCCGACCATCGGCAACAGCGGTCGACTGCGGTCGTCGATGCCGCGGTAGTCGGGCATCGCCAGCGTGTAGCCGCGCGCGCGCAGATCCTGGCAACGCGTCAGCGTCGCCCTGTCGGCGACGCCGTCGAGCAACAGTTCGAGGACCACGCCGGCCGGTGGCAGCAATTCGATGGCTTCCTGCTGCAAAAATTCGCTGTCGATGCCGATGAATGCACAACTGTGACCGAGCGCACTCTGCATGCCCAGTTCGGAATAGGCTGCACACAGCGCGGCAGCCGCACCGGCGGGCGGGGAGGTCGTCGCGGCGCTGGTTCGGAACGAGAGCTGGTAGCCGGCGAGCTCCTGCTGCCGGTTGAGGATCGGCTGCCGGAACAGAAAGGCGTTCTTGAGGGATGAATCGTCTGTCATCGGGGCATGGCGCGTCAGAACGGCAGCACCAGGCCGGGGCGGGTGGTATTGAGGACGCGGCGAAAATCATCCTGAATACGTTTCAAGGCCTCGTTGTCGTCGGCTTCGAAACGGAGCACGACCACCGGTGTGGTATTCGACGGCCGTGCCAGTCCGAAGCCATCGGCATACTCGACGCGCAGGCCATCGATGGTGATGATCTCGCGTGCACCCTCGAAGTGTGCCTGACGCCGCAGTTCGTCGATCAGCGCCAGGGGCTCGCCTTCCTGCATGGCGATGTTCAGTTCCGGCGTCGAGCTGCTGTCGGGCAGAGTCTTCAGCATGGTGTTGGCATCGACTGCACGGGAGAGGATCTCGAGCAGTCGGGTTCCCGCGTAGAGGCCATCGTCGAAGCCGAACCAGCGTTCCTTGAAGAACATGTGGCCGCTCATTTCGCCGGCCAGCGGCGCACCGGTTTCCTTGAGTTTCGCTTTGACCAGCGCGTGTCCGGTTTTCCACATCAGCGGTTCGCCGCCATGCTGGCGGATCCATGGCGCCAGCCGGCGCGTGCATTTGACATCGTAGATGATCGCCTGTCCTGGGCAGCGGCCGAGCACGTCGGCGGCAAAGAGCATCAGTTGACGATCGGGGTAGATGATCTCGCCGTCGCGGGTGACGACGCCGAGGCGGTCACCATCACCGTCAAAAGCAAGTCCGAGTTCAGCGCCGCTGCGGCCGAGTGCCTCGATGAGGTCCTGCAGGTTCTCGGGCTTCGACGGGTCGGGGTGATGGTTCGGAAAATGCCCATCTACCTCACAGAACAGTTCGACCAGCTCACAACCGAGTGCGCGAAAGAGCTGCGGGGCGATGCCTCCGGCGACACCGTTGCCGCAGTCGATGACGATCTTCAGCGGGCGTGCCAGGTGGACGTCGCTGGTGATGCGCGCGAGGTAGGCAGGGCGAACGTCGGCGCTGCTGGACTGGCCAGCAGCGTGCTTGAGCCAGCCGGCGTCAACGCGTTGCCGGATCTCCTGTATGGTTTCACCGGCCAGCGTTTCACCGCCGATGACCATTTTCAGACCGTTATAATCGGGCGGATTATGGCTGCCGGTGACGGCAACGCAACTCTGGCAACCGAGTTCATGCGCGGCGAAGTAGACCACCGGCGTTGGTACGCAACCGACGTCGATGCTGTCGATGCCGGCCATGCGGATGCCTTCCATCAGTGCCGCCGATAGTTCTGGCCCGGACAGGCGTCCATCACGGCCCACCGCAATCGCGCGTTGGCCGCGTTCGACGGCCAACGAACCGAGGCCATGGCCGATGCGTCGAACGATGTCTGCGGTCAGGGTTTTGCCGACGATGCCGCGAATGTCGTAGGCCTTGAAGATTTCGGCGGGCAGGGGAGTGGGCATGTCAAACCTCTTGCTGAAAGTAATCAAGAATGCGCTGTGGCAGCCAGTCGAGTCGCCCCGGCAGGCTGCCGGTGACGAAACCCACATGGCCACCCTGACGCGGGAACTCTAACTGCACGCTGGCAGCAACCTGGCGGGCAGTGGGCAGCGCCCGTGCCGGCAGGAAAGGGTCGTTCTGGGCATTGAGCAGCAGCGTTGGCAGCCGGATGCCGGACAGCCAGGGTTTGCTCGACGCTCTTTGCCAATAGTCGTCGGCGCCGGCAAAGCCATGCAACGGTGCCGTGACGACCTCGTCGAATTCATAAAGATTGTGGGCCGCGCGCATTCGTCGTTCGTCGAACAGGCCGGGATAGCGGCGCAGTTTGTCAGCGGCATGACGTTTGAGGGTACGCAGGAAGTGCCGGGTGTAGAGGCGGTTGAAACCGCTGGCGAGGGCGTGACCGCAAGCGGCGAGGTCGAGCGGTGCACTGATCGCGGCGGCCGCCTGCAGGGTGTCGGTAGCCGCCGTCTCGCGTTCGCCGAGCCATTTCAGAAGCGCGTTGCCGCCCAGCGAAACGCCGACTGCGTAGCGTGGGTGGCTTGGAAAAAATGCCTGCAGACGCCGCAGGATCCAGTCGATCTCGTCGCTGTCGCCGGAGTGGTAGGCGCGTGGCAGGCGATTGCTCTCGCCCGAACATCCCCGGAAATTCACCACCACGCCTGCCCAGCCGATGACCGTCACGGCGCGCATCAGGGTGCTTGCGTAGTAGCTGCCGGAACTGCCTTCCAGACCATGAAAAAGTACCAGCAAGGGCCGATCATCCGGAGTGGACGATGGCGCAAGGTTCCAGTCGAGGTCGATGAAGTCGCCATCCGGCGTCTCCCAGCGTTGCCGGTGGTAGGGCAGGGGAGCGGGTCGGATCAGCAGGGGGTAGAGGGTCTGGGCGTGGCTGCCGGGTAGCCAGCCTGGCGCACGGTAGGAACTCAATGCAGTGTCCGCGGCGTTTTCGTGCTGCCTTCGTCGGCATTGTCGCTGTTCGCCAGGTTCCGGTCGGCTGCGGTCGATGAGTGGTGCGAGAGCAGGCGCCAGCCATTGGCACCGCGCTGGAAAACATTGGTCGCCAGCATCGGCCCGTGCGGTTTGCGCTCCTCACCGATGTAGAGCGTTTCGACGACATGGTGCACCGACAGGAGCATGCCGTTCCAGCGAATGCCGCGCGACAGGCGCACCGTCAGGCGCGGGTTGTTGGCGAAAATGCTGCGCCAGCTTTCGCGGATTGCATCGGCACCGGTCAGGCGCTGGCCGGTCGGGTGGATGCAGACGATTTCTTCATCATCGGCCCAGACACTCATCAGGGCGACCAGATCGGCACGTGCAATGGCCTCGTAGAAGGCCGTTTCGACGTCCTCAGGGGTAGCAAAAATGATGATCATGCCAGCGCTCTGGTCAGGCAGGCGTCGAGAACGCGCTGCGGGTCGAGCTTGTTCAGGCAGTCGAGATGGCCCAATGGACAGGTGCGCCGGAAGCAGGGGCTGCAGTCGAGATGCAGGCTGATGACCTTCGCTCGTACCGAAAGCGGGGGCGTGAAGCCAGGCGATGAGGAGCCATAGAGGGCAACCAGCGGTCGGCCGAGGGCGGCGGCGACGTGCATCAGGCCCGAATCGTTGCAGACGACAAACGCTGCGGCAGCCAGCAGATCGATGGCCTGGGTCAGGGTGGTGGCACCGCAGAGGTTGTGGGGCCGCCTGGTCAGGTCGGTACGGTTGACGATCTGGTCGGCGATCGCCCGGTCCTTCGGTGAACCGAGCAGCCAGACCGCGTAGCCCTGATCTGCCAGCATATTGGCGAGGGTCGCGAAATGCTTGGCCGGCCAGCGCTTGGCCGGGCCATATTCGGCACCGGGGCAGAATATCGCCAGCTTCTCAGGCAGTGCGATACCCAGCGACGCCAGCGTTGCGGCGCGTTGCAAACTGTCGGATTGCAGGCGTGGCTGCGGTAGCGGTCTGGGCAGTGCCGTTCCGGGCGCTTCGGCAAGTTGCGCGAAGCGCTCGACCATCAGCGGCAGTTGCGCCTTGTTCAGTGTGTGCCGGCGATTGATCAGCCCGTAGCGGCTTTCACCCACGAAACCGATGCGCTCGGGAATGTCGGCAAAAAACGGAATCAGAGCCGATTTGATCGAATTCGGCAGAACGTAGGCACGCTGGTAGCCGCCCTTTGCCAATTGGTGAGCCAGCCGGTGCCGAGCTTTCAGCGAGAGATCGCCGTGTGCGAAGGGGCTGTCGATGAGTCGTGTAATCTCGGGCATCCGTTCGAGAACCGGCGTGACCCAGCGAGGTGCCAGAGCGTCGATCTGCAGGCCGGGGTTTCGCTCATGCAGGCGCATGAACAGCGGCTGCGACAGCACTGTGTCGCCGATCCAGGACGGGGCGACGATGAGTGCTTTCATGACCGGCTGTGCCGTTGCCGATCAGTGGTGCCCCTTCGGTCGCTCTCCCCTGAGGACATAGTGTGCGCTGCAGTAGGGACAAACGACCTCACCGCTATGCGTGATGTCGAGATAGACGCGCGGATGCCTTGCCCACAGCGGTGCATCCTTGCCCGGGCAGTGCAGGGGGAGTTCTTGAGCGGTGACCTCAATGGGCTTCTGCGGGGTTTTCTGAGACATGATGGCAACTTTGCAAGGTTAACGTGAAAGTCGCGTCAGCGACTCACGAATCCTCCCTCTCCCCTCGCGGGAGAGGGGTCGGGGGGAGAGGGAAACGGTCATGACTTTCATGATGATCGGGGGTGCCTGGAAAAGTCATGACCGTTAGACGTAGGCGAGCCAGTCTGCATGCGCCGGCATGCGGCCATTCACGCAGTCGAAGAAGAGACTCTGGATGCGGGTAGTGATCGGGCCGCGGTGGCCCGCACCGATCTGGCGATTGTCGAGTTCGCGAATCGGCGTTATCTCGGCAGCCGTGCCGGTAAAGAAGGCTTCGTCGGCGCAATACACCTCGTCGCGGGTGATCCGTTTCTCGATGACCGGGATGCCCAGCTCGTCGGCAAGCTGCAGGACCGAGGCACGGGTGATGCCTTCGAGGCAGGAGGTCAGATCCGGGGTATACAGTTTGTCTTTCTTGACGATGAACACATTCTCTCCGGCACCCTCGGCCACATAGCCGTCGACATCGAGCAGCAGGGCTTCGTCGTAACCGTCGCGCGCCACCTCCTGGTGGGCAAGGATCGAGTTGGTGTAGGTGCCGACCGACTTCGATCGGCACATGTTGACATTCACATGATGGCGGGTGAACGACGAGGTCTTCACCCGGATGCCTTTTTCCATTCCCTCGGCACCGAGGTAGGCACCCCACGGCCAGGCAGCGATGGCCACGTGCGTACTCACCGCAGTGGCAGCGATGCCCATTGCCTCGGAGCCATAGAAAACGATCGGCCGCAGGTAGCAGGATTCGAGTTGATTGGCGCGTACCACTTCTTTCTGCGCTTCGAGCAGGGTTTCCTTGTCGTAAGGCATCTTCATCTGGAAGATATAGGCCGAGTTGAACAAACGGTCGGTATGTTCCTTGAGACGGAAGATGGCGGTGCCCTTTTCGGCCTTGTAGGCACGGATACCTTCAAAAACCCCCATGCCGTAATGTAGGGTGTGCGTCAGCACATGCGTTGTGGCCTGGCGCCAGGGCACCAGTTTGCCGTCGTACCAGATGAAGCCGTCGCGATCCGCCATGGACATGGTGTGCTCTCCCTTTGCCGGAAATCCTGAAGCGGAAATTCTAGCCGATTTCGCTTCCCGGTTGGCGGTAAAATGGCGTCTTTACTGCCCTGCAAAGCTTCTGCCATGGTCTGGAAACCCAATGTCACCGTCGCTGCGGTGCTCGAACGTGATGGTCGCTTCCTGCTCGTCGAGGAGACAACCGAATACGGAGTCTGTTACAACCAGCCAGCGGGCCATCTGGAATGCGGCGAGTCGCTGATCGATGCGGTAGTCCGCGAGACCCTTGAGGAAACGGCTTATACCCTGACGCCGCAGTTCCTGATCGGAGTCTACAATTATCGTAACGAAACCAGGGACGTGAGCTACCTGCGTTTTGCCTTTGGTGGCGAGATCACGGCACACGATTCCCGACGAGCACTCGACGAAGGCATCCTGGCGGCACACTGGCTGACGCTCGATGAAATCCGGGAACGCCAGGCGCAGCACCGCAGTCCGATGGTTCTCCTGTGCATCGAGGACTGGCTGGCCGGCCGGCGCTATCCGCTCGAACTGTTGCACCAGTACACGTGCGCTGCTTGATGCCATGGATCCTGCTGGGCCTGGCGTCGGCAGTATCGGCGGATTCGTTGAGTATCTGCTACAACTACGGGTGTGTGGCCGAGGCCGACGTGAACTTCAGCGCCGAGCAGTTGACGCAGGTGCGCGACTTGCTCGGCGTTGCCCGCAATGCCACCGAGGAGCGCGTCAGGTTGTCGCTGGCGATTGGCTGGATGCTGGGCTGGGCGGGTGAACAGACACCGATTTCGGCGGATCGCGGGGGCAACTTTGCCGATGATGGCGTCTTCGGGCGGATGGACTGCATCGATCACTCGACAACCACGACGCGCCTGCTGCGGCTGCTGGAAAGTCATCGCTGGCTGTCTTTCCATCGTGTCCTGGAACCGGCGCGACGGGTGCTCTATCTGTTCGAATTCCACTATTCAGCGCAGATCGAGGAACTCGATTTGCTGGCGACAGAACCTGCTCCGACTACGGAGCCGGCGCGTTATGTCGTGGATAGCTGGTTTCGCGACAACGGTCGCCCGGCGGTGGTGATGGCGCTGCCGGACTGGCTCGACGGCCAGGGTCGGGAAGAGAGTGGGGGGGTGGCGGTGGTCGCTGGTGGCTACACTGATGATTCGCCGGTCGAACACTAACGGTCACGACTGTTCCAGACACCTCCGATCATGAAAGTCATGACCGTTTCCCTCTCCCCCGACCCCTCTCTCGCGAGGGGAGAGGGGAGATTCGTGGGTCGCTCACGCGACTTTCACATTAACAGGGTACGCAGATGAACAAGGGAAAAACTGTCGTCGTTGGCTTGTCCGGTGGCGTTGATTCGTCGGTCGCCGCCTGGCTGCTCAAGGAGCAGGGATGGCATGTGGTCGGCCTGTTCATGAAGAATTGGGAAGATGACGATGGCGACGAATATTGTGCCTCCCGCCAGGACCTGATCGATGTGATCAGCGTTGCCGACACGCTCGGCATCGAGGTCGAAGTGGTGAACTTCGCGAGAGAATACAAGGAACGCGTGTTTGCGTACTTTCTGAAGGAATACCAGGCAGGCCGCACGCCGAATCCGGACGTGTTGTGCAACTCGGAGATCAAGTTCAGGGCTTTTCTCGAGTACGCGCTGAAGATTGGCGCGCAGCGTATCGCCACCGGCCATTACGCCGGCGTGCGCGAGTTCCAGGGCACCTGGCAGTTGCTCAAGGCCGAGGATGGAACCAAGGACCAGAGTTATTTCCTGTACCGGCTCAATCAACAGCAACTGGCAAGGACGCTGTTCCCCCTGGCTGGCCTGTACAAGCGGGACGTTCGCAAGATTGCCGAGGCGGCCGGTCTGCATGTCGCGCTGAAGAAGGATTCGACCGGTATCTGTTTTATCGGTGAGCGGCCGTTCAAGGATTTCCTGATGCGTTATCTGCCGAGCAGCCAGGGCGAGATTCGTTGCCTCGACGACGACCGCGTGCTTGGCGAACACGACGGGGTGGCCTACCACACGATCGGTCAGCGCAAGGGTTTGCACATCGGCGGTGTCAGGGGGGGCAAGAGCGGCGACCACGGCGACCATGATGCCTGGTTCGTGGCCCGCAAGGATGTGGCCGAAAACATCCTCTATGTCGTGCAGGGGCATGACCATCCGGCGTTGCTGGCCGACGAAGTGAGCGCCTGGGATTTGTCCTGGGTAGCCGGTGAAGCGCCGCATACACACTGGGTGTATACCGCTAAAACACGCTACCGGCAGGCCGATGCCGCCTGCGAGATTGAGCGGGTCGGCGCCGATGCCTGCTTGATCCGCTTCGCCGAGCCGCAATGGGCGATCACGCCGGGGCAGTCGGTGGTGGTCTATGAAAGTCGCGTTTGCCTCGGGGGAGGGGTGATCACCTGAGCAGCGCTTCCGTGCAACGGAAACCATGGGACTGCCTGCTGACGCCATGCCGGCAAGAGTCACGAAGGACTTTAACTATTGGCAGCCAAACGACATAGAGACGAAAAACTGGTAGACTGAAATCCGCCCCTTGGAAGATAAAAGACCGAGGGGGCTCGGCCCGTGCCACATCGAATCATTCCCTTGGCGGTCGTTCAACGTCCTGGCTGTGCAGATGGGCGGGGGTTCATACTTCAGGTCTTGTACGCCGAAGCCATGGATCCAGATGGCAGGCGAAGTCGATTTCAGCGAGATTGCATGGGAGTTGGATATGTCAACCATTTTCATCAGCAGCCTTCCCTTTCGAGCAGACGAAGCGTTTATCCGCAATCTGTTCAGCCCCTATGGTCGGGTCGTGTCGGTTGATCTGCATGCGGACTGGGTCAATCCGACCCATGAGCCTTATGCCTATGTCGATCTGGAAACGTCCGACCCAAAATTGGCGGTAGACGCCCTGGATGGCCAAAAATTTGGCCAGAACCATATCCGTGTCCATCAACGGGTGATTCTGCCGACTTCGGCTGTCAAGACCGTCTGACCTCGCGCGCATCTCACAACTCTCATTCTTTCGGAGTGACCCCATGGCCACGGATATCGACCAACAAATCCTCAATGACCTGCGCCAGTTCGATTTCGTTGCACAGAACATCTGGCCCAAATTGCGTGGCCTGTTCAAGCACTCGATCGCCGCACGTTGCAGCCAATGCGTCATTTCCTCACGCGTACCCTATGTCACGCTGACTGATGGGGTCTGTAACCTGTGCCACGAGCACAACAAGTTGCGCGCCAACGACGAGGAAACCCTCTGGCAGAAGAAATATGTCGAACATCAACGCAAGGAACTGGACCAGTTGCTGAAAAGTCATCAGGGCAAGGGCCGCAACCGTTATGACGCATTGGTTCTGTTCAGTGGCGGCAAGGATAGCGTTTATATGCTGTCGCGCCTGCGCAAGGAATACCCCGGTCTCCGCGTTCTGCTGATGACCTGGGACAACGGCTTCTATTCCAAGTTGTCGCTGGATCGCTGCAAGGAAGTAGCTGCCAAAATGGACCTTGACCATATCGTCTACAAGCCGCGTTCGTCCGTTTACAAGACGCTTTACTGCTATACGCTGAAGAATGTCGAAATGAAGGGCAGCTATCAGACGGTCGACCGGCTCGATGGTACGCTGAATCAGATGCTGGGCTTCTATTTCGCCTATGACATGAATATTCCTCTGGTCCTGGCGGGAGTTGATTTCGCACAGGAACTGATCATGCAGTTCCATTCATATTATGTGATGCCGTTCGAGGACATGTGTTCGCGCACCCTGACCGACCGTATGGAGCGCCGGTCGGGTTTCAGGATTGCCGACATTTTTACCGATGAAGACCAGAAACTGTTCTGGGACGGCACCGGCAAGGACCCCGATCGTGTTCCGCAATACGTGCTTCCCTTCGTCGCCTGGCGTCCCGACAAGGCAGCCATTCTGGGCGAACTCGAGCGGGAAAGCCTGATGCCGGAACGTGATTCTTCCCCCATTCTGACCAACAATCAGGTGCTCTCGATCATGACCGCCATCGACATCAAGACGATCGGCTATTGCAGTTTCGAACCGGAGTTCGCCGAGATGATCCGCTTCCGCGAAAACGATCCGGTTTATTGGCGCAACGCCTTTGAGATGGCCGAGTTCGGTGCCCGCAACAAGGTATTCCTGCAACGCACGGTGACAAAAGTGCTGGGCAAGCTTGGCCTGACCTTTCAGGAGGTGGGACTCGAGGCCTAGGGCGAGGATTTCGCGGAGGCGCTGGTCAGACGTTCTGGCGCAGCGCGTCCACAACAGGAATGCGGGTCACGCGTCGTGCCGGGAAGATCGAAGCGCTCACGGTGGCGACCAGGCCGATGGTGAAGGCGAGCACGAGTTCTTTCGGTACGACCTGGATCTGCGCCCTGTAGCCGACCTCGCTGCTTGGCGGGGGGGGCATGGGAATGCCGATCGCCGAGATCACCCAGGCCAGGATGACGCCGATCAGCAAGCCCGTGCTGCTGCCGATCACCCCGATCAGAACGTTCTCCGTGATCACCAGCCGGAATACGTCGATCCGGCGGTTGCCCAGCGCCATCATGGTTCCGAATTCCCCGACGCGCTCGAAAGCGCTCATATTGACGCTGTTGGCGACGCCGAGCAAGACCATGATCAGGACGATCAGGCGCAGCACGCCGAACTGCCGGTCGTAGAGCGTGACGGTCTTGTCGTAAAAATCGGTCAACTCGTTCCATTGCTTGATTTCGAACCTCTCGGGGTCGAGTTGCCGCGCGAGCAGCCCGGCGACCCGCACCGTATCAAGGGAATCCTTGAGCGAGACGACCAGGGTATTGATGCCTTTAGCATTGAGGAGTTCCTGGGCGGCAGCCAGGGGAATGCGCACCGCACGCCCGTCGTAATCACGGGAAAAGCTCCTGAACGTTCCGACGACTTCGAACTCGAGCGTGTTCAAGGCCCCACCCGAAGTGCTGACCAGAACGATCACCCGGTCCCCGACTCCCACCTTGAATGCGTCGGCCAGGCCCTTGCCAACGATGATCTTGTACTGGTCCTGATCGTTCAGCGCGCGCCCCGATTCGATGCGGATGAACGTGCCCAACTTACTCTCCCGGTTTGGCTCGATGCCCTCGCCAATAATTGAACGGTCGGTACGACCGGTGCTGAGAAGGCCCGAGAAGCTGACCCGTGCCATCACGTCAGCCACCTGCGGCAGTCTGGCGACCTGCCGTCGCAGTGGCTCGGCATCGTCGATCATGAATCTGTCCGGCGCCCGTGCACCTTTTTCGAAGAACCCCTGCGCGTTGATCTGGAGGTGACCGAACTGCGAGTGAATCACCGCCTCGCGTAGCTGAATGAACATGTCCTCGATGAATCCGCCAGAAAGAACGAGGCTGATGACACCAAAAAGGACGGCACCGAACGTCATTCCCGTACGCAGCTTGTGCCCGAGAAGATTGCGGAGAGCAAGTTTGATCACTGCCTGGCCCTGATTCTGTGGGAAAAGTTTAGCGGTTGAAGCGCAACGCGTCGACGATGACCATCCCTGACGCGGTCCGTGCCGGAATGATGCTGGCGATCAGTGTCGATCCCACTGCCAGCAGAAATGCCTCGATGGCGAGCCGGCTGGTGACCATGACCTCGCCCAGGAATCCCCAGGACTGTCCTGGTGGCGGAGGCATGGGGATGCCGATGTGGGAGATCACCCAGGCCAGCAGGGTTCCCAATGCCAGACCCAGGAGACCGCCGACGATGCCGAGCACCGCACCCTCCACGACGATCATGCGCAGGATGTCGCGACGGGTCAGTCCGAGCGCCATGATGGTGCCGATCTCGCCCGTCCGCTCCATGACGCTCATCATCATCGTGTTGAAAATGCTCAACACGATGATCACGGCGATGATGACTCTCATCACGCCCGCCTGTTTGGCGAGGAGGGACACCGCCTTGACATGGAAATCGGCCAGTTCAATCCATTCGGTAAAGACCAGACCCTCGTTCGCAAAGCGCTGGCGCAGGGCCCTCAAGGTGAGACCTGCCTGCTCGGTCTCTGCCAGCAACAATGCCCAGGTATGGGCACCATCGACTTTCAACAGTTTCTGGGCGGTCGTCAGCGGCACCCTCAGCGCGACGTCATCGTACGCTTTCGACATCGTCGCAAAGAAACCTCGTACCCGACACTCGACCGCATTGATACTCCCGGTGGCCGTATTCGCCATGAGGACGACCGTATCCCCGACGTCGACACCCAGGTTCGCGGCGAGGCCCAGGCCGAGGATGATTCCGTTCGGGTCATTGGCCGACAGGTTGGTGCCCTTGGGAATCCGCAGCGAACTGCTCAGAACCTGCTCCTTGTCCGGTTCGACGCCTTCGGCAACGAAAGAGATGGTTTCGTCGCCTTTGCTCACCAGTCCGCTGAACGCCAGACGTTTGCCGAGAACGCGCAGCTCCGGGAGTCGTTCGATGGTGTTCTGGACGGGTGAGATCTTCGGCAGAAGGTAGCCAAACGGGTCGGCCGTCCCCTCTTCGAAGTACCCTTTTCGGGTTACCTGAATATGGCCATACTGGGAAGTAATGGTGGTTTCCCGGTGCTTGAACATGATCCAGTCGATGAAACCGTTCGCGACGATCAGGGCGGCCACCCCGAAGGCGATGGCCGCGAGCGCGAACGCAGAGCGCCGTCGTTGTCGGGCGATGTTTCGGGCAGCCAGGAAAGCGTCGGTCAGCACCTTGGAAATTATACACTTCGATTGACGCTGCTGGATGGCGGCTGGCCTCTGCCAGCAATTCCAAATTTGCTACCGGTAGACGTAAACCTACCCATTCGGTAGCCAGTTTTCGTCGAGTACTTCCGTTGCTATCTTTCCCACATCTTCGATCTCATCGGCGATATGTTCTCGGTCAAGCAGATCGAAACGTCTGGCACGAATCAGCCGGGCCTGTTCGCTGGCCCATGCCACCACGTCCGTTTCGTAGTCTGTGCTCATGGCAACCTCCGCATAACGAATAAGGATAGATCGTGCGAAGCCACGATCTGATCCGTTTGTTGGACGAGCCCGGTCTCGGCTGCTCGATCTGGGAGGCCCTAGAAAACAAATCTTTTGAAATAATCTTACGGAATATGCCAAGCCGAGATTGCGCTGGCAAAACATGCGCTTGACCTGTCATATTCACTGTTGTCGCAGACGACAGGCAATGCCTACTGGACAAGAGAAAGCCGCAATCGTCAACGTTGAAGGCAGTTGCACTTCAGGCGCTTAGGGCGCCTCATATGGAAAGTGGCGATCCCGATTGAAACTTGCTTCAGAACGTGATTCCATCTTACATCTGTTATCAGAACTGTTGAGGAAGTATCTTGACCCGACTGCCACGGACCGCCATCCTCCGCGTAGCGGCTTCGTCCAACAAGAAGAACTATCCCATTACACCAACGCAAGGTCATGCGGCAACGCGAAAAGTCAAGTCCTGCAATCATACAGAGTCCCCGCTTCGGCCGAGAAATCCAGGCCGTTCTCGTACGTGTTGGCAAGCTCCGCATTACTCTCGACACATCCGACCAACCTAATTTGTTGCCACGCATGAAGAAAGGACGAACTGCCCATTTGCGGCCCTTCATCAATGGCCGCAGGAGGGCGGTCGCGCTGCCGCTTGATGAACTTGATGCCTTCCGGAGAACCACGGCACGCAGATTGCGCGGCAGAGTCGCTATTTCAGCTTCGATTGCTGAGTTCGCTCATCCAGGATTCTCGTCATGCGGCTCAGGCAGAGGTAGCGTGACAATACCGGACCTTAGTCCACGCTGAAGTATTCCCGAAACCCGCATCTGACGTCAAGCGCCGACGGGTGTGATTCAAAGTGATGCAAGCCCCATAATTTCAGCATTTTCTACTGATCACCCGGAGGGGACCCCCATGCTAGTCACTGACCGCGACCTGATGTGGTTGGAGCGCCTGAATCGTCATCCTATATTGCGTGCTCGTATGGAAAGCTTGCTGTGCGTAGTGGAAGACGCTGCCGGAGATTTGGAGAAGGCAGATGCGGCGGAACGTCGAGTGATCGAAGAACTACGCCAGATGGGCAACGAAGCTCTGGCGGCCTGGGCGGAACGTGGAGTAGAGAAGAGTGTGGCAGCGGCACGAGTGGAGCCTAAGTTACGTTCGACGGGTAAAAAAAACTCTATTGGCACACGACCTTCGGCCAAATCGATGTGGTAGAGCCTGTGTGGCGGAATGGCACACGGATCGAGCGACGTTTCAGCACCCGTGCGGGGATCCGTTGCCGAGGCAGTTCGCAGCCATTGCAACGGGTGATGAGTGATTTTGGAGCAGATTCGGCTTTTGGGCGGGTGCCGGACAAGCTGAAGGAACACTATGGGATTGAGATGCCGGTGAGCACGATTCAACGGATCACCGAGCATCACGCCCAAATCATTTGCGAACAAGAGGCCAAGCGGGAGATTGTGGCTGGGACGATGGCCGGAGTCACCTTTATCGGCGAGATGGATGGTTCGATGGTCCCGGTGGTGGAAGTTTCTTCGGATGCCAAAGACAAACGAAAAGGGAAGTGTTTGGCTTGGAAAGAAGCTCGCCTGAATCTTGTGCATCCGAAAGGCAGCGTCACCCCGACATTCGGTGGGCATTTTGCCGGTGGTGTCGAGGAAAGCGGGCGACAGTGGTGGCGCTGTGCGGCCAAGGCGGGGTTTGCTCCGGGGAGTAGTTACCTGCATGCGGTGGGCGATGGCGCGCCGTGGATTGCCATGCAGGAGGAAATCCAATTTGGTGCGCAAGGAACCTACTTGGTAGATTTCTTCCATATCTGCGACTATCTCGTCGAAGCGTCCAAGGTCTGTGCCACCGATGATCCGCGAGCCTGGCTGGAAGAACAAAAAAGTCGGCTCAAGGCGAATCAATCCGATGCTGTTCTGGCGGCGTTGGCGCCGTTCGTCAAAGCCGATCGCGAAGATCCCGCCACCACCTGTGACCGCTATATTCGCAACCGTCGTGATCAACTGGATTACCAAGGGGCAATCAAGCAGGGGCTCCCCATTGGGTCGGGGGAAATCGAAAGCGCCCACCGTGACGTGATCCAGGAACGGATCAAGCTTCCCGGTGCTTGGTGGTCCCCCAATCATATCGAGACCATGTTGGCCCTACGACTTAACCGAGCCAACCGGGAATGGGATGCCTATTGGCGAGGTGTCGAAAAAAAAGCCGCATAAAGGGGTCATCTCAACGACGCATCACTTTGAATCACACCCCAGCAGAGACTAGGTTCTGTTGATACATCACCGCAGTCAGATGAGGGCGGAGACGAAGCGCAACATGCCCATGTAGTTGCGGGAGGTTTTTTCATAGCGTGAGAAAATCCTCCGGTAATGTTTGATTTTGTTGAAGAAGCACTCGATCAGGTGTCGCTCTTTGT
>NZ_JAZKUD010000071.1:0-20349 GCF_036625275.1 Accumulibacter sp. | reverse complement strand
TCTGGCGCTGTCCGCTGACCAATTGATGCGATTACGACGATGACCCCCAGCCTCCGCTCTCTGAACGCGGCGCACTCGAGGAGTGCAGGAGGGGGTTCGCACCGGATTCAGAAAACCATGCCATCAGGTTAGCCGCTCAGCCCGACAGGCTTCGCTCGCAACAAAAATCGCTCCCGGAGAGCGAATGCTGCAGCGCAGTAAATGGCACCGGGTGAGTTTTGCAAGAGGCTCCTATTTAAGGTTCGATCATTGATGCAATAGCCTAGCAGGCTAGAGTGGACTTATTCTCGCTCATCCCGGCTGGGACCAGCCGGAATCGAGTACGTCAATCAGACTCGGGTATAGAAACCCGATCAGAAACTGAAGCTGAAGACCCCCGGCTGGAAGGTGTAGGGCGTCTGCCCGCCGATGAACAGGGTGTCACCGCTTGGCACCCGCGCCTGCACGTCGATCTGCACATTGCCACCGGAGGCGTTCCTGGCGGCGGTATTGGCCTGGATGAAGCCATTATTCATGAGCAGCGTATGCGCCTAAACATGGATGTCGCCGCCGTTGCCCGCCACACCCTGGACGGAGGTGCTGATCTGTGAGTTGTCCAACAGGATCGTGCCCTTGCCGTCGACGATATGGATTGATCCGCCGTCGCCCTCGTTGGCGCTGGTGGTGATGGCGCTGTCGTCGAGGGAAAGCAGACGGCTGAAGTGGGCCTGCACATGGCTGGCCGCGACATTACCAGTCAACGAGGCGGTGATCGCTGCGTCCTGGAGGGTAATCGTCGGCACGCTCACGGCCAGGATGCCAGAGGTGATCACGGAGGAGTTGCCCACGGAAGTCTCGTTCTGAATGGGCACCGTGCCGTGAGCGGTGAGTGAGACACGATTCCTGGCGGAAAGAAAAATCTGACCGGTTTGTCCGGATGAACCGTAATACGCTCTGCTGAATATCCCGGATGACCGTGATGTTTCCGGCCAGGCCGTCTGACCAGGAGGACGAGTTGATCTGTGCTGCGTTGCCGATCGAGAGCCTGCCGCTGGCAAGAACCTGTATGTCGCCGGCACCACCGCTTGATCGAGCGTCAGTGCTGCGTGGACGCGAAGACCGCTTCCAGAGTCGGAGCGGTCAACACCGCGTCGCTCCAGGTTTCGAGTTCGCCCTCGGCAGCGTGCGTCAGACGCTCGACCACCACCGGCGGCAAGGCGCCGAAGCGTCGCTCGAGTTGGCGCGCAAGGATTCTTGCTTCACCGGCGAGCCGGCCCTGCTGTAGCCCTTCCTGCAGCCCTCGTTGCATTCCCTGCTGCATTCCCTGCTGCATTCCCTGCTGCATTCCCTGCTGCATTCCCTGCTGCATTCCCTTGCGGGTGGCTTCGTCAAACCAGCTTTCGATTCGTTCTGCGAGCATGTGCTTGCCTTCCAGGATATCGGTCATTTTGTCGAGATCGTCGACCATGCTAGGGGAAGCCGCTTTGCGGCGCAACAGCGTCTTGACCCAGAGCGTGAAGGAGCGGCGCAGGCGGTCTTGCGTCGGATCGCGCAACAGAGGCCCCAGCGCTTGCAGGACGCGCAGCAGATCTTCCGGGGTGCGCCCGTGCTCGAGCCGGAACAGTGCATCGACGGCGTTGCGCACGCTGGCTGTCGGGTGAAGCTGCAGGCGAGCTTCGTCGATCAGGTGATAGGTCAGACGCGGCCGGTACGCCGCCAGGCTGGCGGGCGCGGGAGCAAAGAGGTCGCCGACGTCGGTCGGAGCATTCCACGGCGCCATCCCGTTATAGAGGACCAGCGGCAAGATCGGCGGCAGCTTGCCATCCGCGAGTTCGTCGCGCCGCACCAGATCCTGGGCCAGCAGGCCGAGATAGACGAGCAGCCGTAGTGCCATCCAGCGGTCGGGATCAGACTGGAATTCGAGCAACAGGTATACCCACAGCCAGCGGTTGTCGAGACGCAGACGCCAGACCATGTCGTCGTGGCGCTCCTTCTGGCTCTCGGAAACGTAGCTGCTGTTGACCCGTTCGAGCGTCGAGAAATCGGCTTCGGCCAGCCATTCTCCCGGCACCCAGTCTTGCAGCAGATCGCGCACCATCTCGGGATGGCCGAAGAGCAGTTTGTAGCCGGTGTCGTGATCGCGGGTCATCGGCCTATTCATCGGTTCGAGATAAGACCTCTGGAGAGGTTTTGGCAATACTTTGAAGGTACGGAGCAGGCTCCGTGAACTCCCCCTCTCGCCCCTCGACCCCTCCTACGACCCGCGCGACATCGCAGGCCGGTTGCGACGACACGCAGCAGTGCTCCGCGAAACCCCACTTTTGTTCATGCGATGGGAGGAGAGATCCGTGAGTCGCCGATGCAATTTTCACATCAACGACCGTCGTGGCCTCCCGGATGGGACCGAGCAGGTCGCGGGCAAGGGGGGCGAAGCCACCGCGGCCGGTCTGGACCAGCGAACTGCCGCCGGTGATCCGGCACGGGTGATGTCCCAGGCCGCCGCTGTCGAGCAGTTGCACGTTGAAGCCGGTCAGCGCACCCGAGAGATCGAGCAGGGGCGAGCTGATCTGGACCACCCCGCTCACCCCGGTCGGCGCGGCGGCCTGGATGACGTTGAAGCTGAAGACTCCCGGCTGGAAGGTGTAGGGCGTCTGCCCGCCGATGAACAGGGTGTCACCGCTCGGCACCAGCGCCTGCACGTCGATCTGCACATGGCCGCCGGAAGCGTTCCTGGCGGCGGTATTGGCCTGGATGAAGCCGGTGTTCATGATCAGTGTATGCGCCTGGAGATGGATGTCGCCGCCGTTGCCCGCCGCGCCCTTGACGGAGGTGCTGACCTGCGCGTTGTCCAGCAGGACCCTACCGTTGCCACCGACGATGTTGATTGGACCACCGTTGCCCTGGTAGGCGCTGGTGGTGATGCCGCTGTTGTCAAGCGCAAGAAGATGGCTGAAGTGGGCCTGCACATGGCTGGCCGCGACATTGCCGGTGGACGAGGCGGTGATCTCGGCGTCCTTGAGGAGGATCGTCGGCGCGCTCACGGCCAGGAGGCCAGGCGTGACCCCGGAAGGGTTGCCCACGGAAGCATCGTTCTGAATGGAAACCGTGCCGTGACCGGTGAGCGAGACGCGCTCCTGGGCGGAAAGAAAAATCTGACCGGTTTGTCCCGAGGAACCGTAATACGCTCTACTGAATATCCCGGAATTCCTGCCAGGGGAATTCTGGCCATCGATCCTGACGTTCCCGGCAGAGACGGTGACCTTGCCCGCGCTGCCCGAAGTCAGCGTCGATGAACTGATCATCCCGCCATTGGCGATTTCCAGGGTTCCCATCGCTCGCACATCCAGGCTTCCTGCATTGCCGGATCGGGCCAGATTTTCCAGGGTTCCATAAGCAGCGCTGAAGATGCCGAACAAGGTCCCTTCCCCAAAAATCCTGATGTCGCCAGCGGACACACTGACGGTGCCCGCATTCCCCGACCCATATGTCGATGAATCGATTTCGCCACCATTGCTGATCGTCAGGGTGTTCCTGGCATTGACCTGGACGTTGCCGCCGAAACCTGTGGGGACGGGTCCCAGACCTTGCTGCGAGCTCGTACTCCGGATGCCGCCTTCACCGTCTACGGTGATCGTGTCGGCAAAGACCTTCACCGTACCGGCATTGCCCGTCGACCAGGTGGATGAATCGATCTGTCCGGCATTCCGCACCGAAAGGGAACCGGCGACCAGGACCTCGATGTCGCCCGCGTTGCCCGCATTTCCGGTCAGCCCGGACAACGGATAGTTGTTGCTGCTGATCCCGGTCGATGTCTTCGCCCCCATTCCGTCGATGACGAGCGTACCGGCCGATACCTTGACCGTGCCCGCATGGCCCAGCGACCAGGTGGACGAGTCGATCAATCCGCCATTCAGCACCGCCAGCGTGCCGGCTGTCGTGACATCGATGGTGCCCGCACGGCCAGCGGGGTCCGAAAGCGAACGGCTGGCACTGCTGATGGTCGCAACCCCATTTCCCTGGCCATCGAGGGTGATCGATCGGGCCGATACCTTGACCGTACCCGCATTGCCCGACCACCAGGTGGACGAATTGATACTGCTCCCGTTGTCCTTGACGGAAAGACTGCCGCTCGCCTGCACGTCGATATTGCCGGCGTTTCCGGAGAGTGCAGCCTTGCTCAGAATGCCCGTTTCACCCGAGCCCATGGAATCGATGGCGATCGACCCGGCGCTGACCATGATGTTTCCGGCCAGGCCGCTTGACCAGGAGGACGAGTTGATGGTTGCCGCATTGCTGATCGAGAGCTTGCCGCTGGCGAGAACCCGTATGTCGCCGGCGTCACCGCTTGATCCGGGTTTGGAATCGCTGAACAGTCCGGAACCGGTACCATCGATGGTGATGTTGCGCGCCGATACGGACGCCGATCCACCAGCACCGGCGGTGTAGGTGGAGGTGTCGACCTGCCCGTCGTTCCTCAGCGTGATGTCGCCACTTGCATTGACCCTGACGCTTCCGGCATTTCTGGTACTTTCCGTATAAGAGTAGAGGCCGGTCTGCTCACTGCCACGTCCCCCATCTGCAGTCAGGTTTCCGGTAGCGATCGAGATGTTGCCGGTATGGTACGCGTCATCGCTCAGTGCCCAGACATATCCTCCATTGAGGATATCCAGATTGCCTCTGGCGATGGGCAGCTCACCGGCAACGCGTGCTTCTCCGGCTAGACCGCCGAAGGCCACGATGCGAATGTCGCCACCCTGGCTGCCAACGCGCCCCTGGTCGATCCGTACATCTCCCCCGACCAAGCTCAGCGCTTGCAAGGGTTTGACCAGGATTCCGGCACCCGTGTCGACTGCAATGCCCGCCTGCGTCGTTCCAAGAAAACCAAAGGCTTCGGGTGCAGCGCTGGAGAAGGTGCTGGCGGTGGTGGTGTCGGCAGGGAAATTTCCATCGGGGAATTTCAGATAGTTGGCGGTGCTGACGTGCAAGGCTGCCGGCACATCGACGACCGCCCCGGCGCCGAAGGTCACTCCTGCCGGGTTGATGAAAAAGAAATGGGGGGCGCTGCCGGTATTCCCCGGATCAAGCTTCAGCAAGCCGTTGATCGTCGACAACTGCCCGCCAGTAACGCGCGAAATCACATTGCTGGCGGGGCCATTGATCGTGAACACCGCGCCGTCACCGCCCCCCACGTTGAATTTCGAAAAGCTATGGAAGACGTTGCCACCCGCACGCTGCCCGTAGGTTTCGGGAATGACGATTTGCTGGTAGCTTGCCGAGCCCCTGCTCACGGTTCCCGATGGCGTCAATGCCGTCAGCGGGCCGGCCCCGATACTGCCGTCACGGACGATGTTCGATGCCGCCTGCGCCGGCCACGCGTACCAGGCCGCTGCGAGCAGGGCCGCAACGGGCGGCCAATCCGGTTTACAGGGGGTGAACAGGGTTCTCCTCACAGCCAGTTCCCGATGATGATGAACGGCGCCCAATAGAAGGGGTGACTCCAATCGGGGTGACGGATCCATTCGAGTTGTGCCCGGCGCAGGGCTTCGGTCTTGGACAAGCGGGCGTTGGCGATGCCGTCGTAGAAACTCTTCATGAGCGCTTTCGCCACTTCGTCGGCGACCGGCCACAGAGTGCCGAGGACGCTGCGGGCGCGCGCCTTGATGGCGGCGCCGGAGATGCCGAGCGGCGAGCGATCGTTGCCTTCGGCGGTCTCGCAGGCGGACAGGCTCAGCAGCTCGATCGGCGTGCTCTGGAGTTTCGCGGCCTTGAGCAGGCCCTGCAGCCCGTTCATCGTGATCAGGTCATCGTAGGCCAGGATGAAGCTGGTCTCGGCATTGCCGCCAAAAACGCCATGCGAGGCGATGTGGACGATGCGGTAATCGCCGGATTCGGCCTGCTGGCGAAGTTGGCCGACGGTGAATTGCGCATCCAGCAGGGCGTTCCCGTGCAGGATGCCGCGTAGCGCCTCGATTTCCTCCTTGACCCCCGGCAGGGTCAGGCTGGCTCGCAGGTCCTCGATTTGCCGGGACGACGGCTGGCCTGACGGCGCCGCACTGCGGAGCACGCGCATCGAACGTAGATCAATCGTCCGCGCAAGGCCCCTCCCCCGCCGATCCTTTTCGGCCGCGTCCGATTGCTGGATCTGCTCGCTCAGCAAGCGACTGTGCTTGTCGACCACCGGCCCCGGTTCGGAGAGGCCGACCATCAGGGAGGCCGCCATCTGTCCGGCCGGCACTCCAGTATGGGTCATGGTCATCCCGGTGACCATCGAAACCGCATATTTCTCAATCACGAACTGCTGGCCGTCATGCAGCGCGGCCATCGGCACCAGACGCAATGCCCCCTCCGGGACAAGCACCAGCGAGTCGATGTGTTGGGCCGCGAAGACGTCGGCAAAGGGCTTGAGGAGCCAGTCGTTCAGTTGTCGTGCCGGTTCCAGATAGTCCTCCAGGCCGTTGCGCAGGGCGTCTGCCAGGGTCTGAGCCGTGGCGCGCAGGGTCGCGCCGGCGATCGCCGTGGTCTGCCGCTGGATGCCGCTCGATGTCTGCAGCAGCAATTCGACGCGATCGGGCAGGATGACCGGGTAGAGCACGGCCGCCCCCGAGGGCACCCGCGCCGAATCGCTGCCTTGCACCGCCTCGAGCGCGCAGCGATCTCCCAGGAAGTCCTGCAGTTCGGCTTGCCGAATCCATTCCAGTGCATTCAGCACCTTCGGCAACTGCGCGGCCTGAACCTCTGCCGGCTGCTTGTCGAGCTGCCGCAGCAGCAGATCCGTATAGCCCAGATAGATCGGTTCGAGCGTCGCCTGAAAGGACGATCGGCCATCTTCGTATTCTATGGGGATATCCTGGCGCACCGACTCGATGTGGCTGACGGCGCGCTGGTACGCGGCCAGCGCCGGCGCCTCCCGACCTCCGGCCTGGAGCAACCGCGCCTGCCGCCATTCCAGGTCGATCAGCAAGCGGGCGGCCGCTCCTGGTGCCAGGGAATGCGCCTGTTCGATGGCCTGTTGCGTGAGGATCAGCGCATCCGGTTCCCGGTGATGGTCCTCATAGAGCTGCGCTAGGGCATCCAGGGCTTCCACGGCGAGAGAGCGATTGCCCTGCCTGGCGAGTTCCCGTGCCCGCTCAAGGTGCCGATAGGCCAGTGACAAGCCCGGCTTTCCCAGCAGGCGCGCCTGCTCACCCAGGTTGAGATGGAAGCGGGCGAGCGGGCCAGGAGGTCCGCCGGCCTGGTCGATCTGCTGTGACAGCCCCGATAGTTGCGCCAGCTGGTCTGATTCGGGAGCCATTCGAACCAGATTGAGACGAACGCTGAACTGGATCTCGATCGCTTCTGGCGCAAGGCCGAGCGCCTCCTGATAGTACCCCCTGGCTTCTTCGCTGCGCTTGCGAATGAGCGCCAGGTTACCCAGATAGACGGCAAAATGGGCGCGTTCGATCCCCGTCGATGATCCGTAGGCGTTGCGCAGCAGTCCCTCGGATTCTTCGTAGCGATGGGCTTGCAGCAAGGAGATTCCCAACTCCCCGCGCGCCCGGACCTGGCCGCCAGGAGAGACGGCCAGCTTGCTGGCGGAAGACAAGAGGTCGATCGATTTCTGGAGGTCCCCTTGTTCACGCAGTGTAATACCCTGGGCAATGAGGTCATCCTCGCCAACTACCTGGCCGGCCAGGACAAGCGCCGGAACCATCAGCAGCCAACACAGCGTGGCGCCTTGCCGTAAGGGTTTCAACCATTTCTGCATCATCCCCTCCACGTATCATGTCCCTATTCTCGTATCCCTATTCTATGCGAGGATCCATTCCGGCCACAGACGAGTAGTCCGGTGCTCGGGGGCGTGGCGTCTGCCCGTCATTGGCACACGGCCAGGACGCGGAGAAATACGACGGATCGTCGGGTAAGGATGCAGCAGGCCACCCACGGCCATCGTGTATCCCCGGAGCGGGACCGAGCAGGTCGCGGGCAAAGGGGGCAAAGCCACCGCGGCCGGTCTGGACCAGCGAACTGCCGCCGGTGATCCGGCATGGGTGATGTCCCAGTCCGCCGCTGTCGAGCAGTTGCACGTTAAAGCCGGTCAGCGCACCCGAAATATCGAGCAGGGGCGTGCTGATCTGGACCACCCCGCTCACCCCGGTCGGCGCAGCGGCCTGGATGACGTTGAAGCTGAAGACCCCCGGCTGGAAAGTGTAGGGTGCCTGCCCACCGATGAACAGGGTGTCACCGCTCGGCACCAGCGCCTGCACGTCGATCTGCACATGGCCGCCGGAAGCGTTCCTGGCGGCGGTATTGGCCTGGATGAAGCCGGTGTTCATGATCAGCGTATGCGCCTGGAGATGGATGTCGCCGCCGTTGCCCGCCGCACCCTGGACGGAGGTGCTGATCTGTGAGTTATCCAGCAGGATCATGCCCTGGCCGCCGGTGATGTCGATCGAACCGCCGTTGCCCTGGTAGGCGCGGGTGGTGATGCCGGCGGTGTCGAGAGAAAGCCGTTGGCTGAAATCGACCTGCACCTTGCTGGCCGCGACATTGCCGGTCGATGAGGCAGTGATCTCGGCGTCCTTGAGGAGGATCGTCGGCGCGCTCACGGCCAGCGTGGTGGGGATGAGCGTGGCGGGGTTCGCGACCGTCGCGAAGTTCTGAACCGATAGTCCACCGCCATTGGCAAGGATGATGCGGTCGCTGGCGGAGACGAGCACGCTGCCGGTCTGGCCTCCAGAAAGCGCTTCCGCATTGCTGAAGATACCCGTTCCGGACACGGCAATTCCCTGGCCATCAACGATCAGTCCGGTGGCACTGACCTTGACCGAGCCCGCCTGCCCTGAAGAATGGGTCGAGGTGTCGATGCGTCCGCCACCGAGAATCGCGATATCTCCGGTCGCCTGTACCTCGACGCTACCCGCCTTGCCGGTACTGCCGCTTGCCGCATCGCTGGAGATTCCGGTTCTGTACCCGTGCCCATCGATCGTGAGGTTGCGGGCGGACACCCTGACCGCTCCCGCGTCAGAAGAAGAGGTGGTAGAAGAATCGATATAACCCCCGTCGAGAATGACCATATGACCTGTCGCCAGCACTTCCACATTGCCCGTCCTGCCGGTGCTTCCGTTATAAGCACCGCTGGTGATTCCCGTCCCCATTCCCTGACCATCGATGCTGAGGCTGCCGGCACTGACCTTCACCGAGCCTGCATCACCAGCGGAAAAGGTCGAGGTATCGATGTATCCCCCCCTGAGAATGTGAATATGACCAGGCACCGCCACATCAATGCTTCCGGCATTACCCGTCTGACCTGACGCCCCATGAGGATTGCTGCCAATGCCGGCCCCTGCGCCCTGACCATCGATGTTGAGGCTGCCAGCGCTGACCCTCACTGAACCCGCATCCCCTGAAGAAAAGGTCGAGGTATTGATATATCCTCCGTTGAAGATCGAAAGGTTCCCGCTAACCGCCACATCGACTCTGCCCCCCTTGCCTGTTGAACCGAAAGCCGCGCTGCCGATGCCTGCCGTCGAACCTTGGCCATCGATGATCAGGCTACCGGCGTTGACCTTCACTGATCCTGCATCTCCCGAAGACGAGGTCGAGGAATCGATTCTGCCGGCGTTGAGCAGCGAAATATTTTCAGTGGCAGCGACTTCGACGTTGCCCCCATTGCCTGCTGTTCCGTAGGCACCGCTGCTGATGCGCGTCCCTTGGCCAGCAAGGCTCAGACTGCCGGTACTGATTCTGACCGAACCCGCATCCCCCGAAGACAAGGTCGAGGAATCAATCCTGCCGGCGTTGAGCAGTGAAATGTTTTCAGTGGCCACAACTTCGACGCTGCCCCCCTTGCCGGTCGTTCCGTAGGCGCCGCTGCTGATGCGAGTTCCCTCGCCAGCCAGGGTGAGGCTGCCGGTGCTGACCCTCACCGAACCTGCGTCCCCTGAAGACAAGGTTGAGGAATCGATTTTGCCGGCGTTGAGCAGCGAAACATTCCTGGTCGCGACCACCTCGACGCTGCCTCCCTTGCCGGTCGTTCCATAAGCGCTGCTGCTGATGCCAGTTTCCGCAGAGCCTTGGCCATCGATGTTGAGACTGCCCGTGCTGATTCTCACCAATCCCGCATCCCCCGAGGACAAGGTCGATGAATCGATTCTGCCGGCGTTGAGCAGTTCGATCTTTCCGGTGGCCACTACGTATACGCTCCCGCCGTTGCCCGTGCTGCCGGAGGAAGCGCCACTGCTGATACCCGTGCTACTCGCCGAACCCTGGCCATCAATCGTGATCTCTCCGGCGCTGACCTGTACCGACCCCGCATTTCCGGAAGCGTAAGTGGAGGAGTAAACGTATCCGCCGTTGAGAATCTCGACCTTCCCCGCGGTCGAAACATCCACACTGCCAGCCTTGCCAGACGATGAGGTAGAGGAAGTGATGTATCCGCCGTTGCGAATCCCGATATTTTCACTGGCAAGGATCTCCACACGACCCGCCTTGCCGGTGGTGCCGAACGCAGCACTGCTGATGTTGGCCCCCTGGCCATCAATGCTCAGGCTGCCGCTGCTGACCCTCACCGAACCAGCATCGCCAGACGATGTGGTCGAGGAGGTGATGATTCCTCCGTGGCGAATCGCAATATTGTCGCGGGCAAGAACCTCCACGCGGCCAGCCATGCCAGTCGTTCCAAAAGCACCGCTGGCAATGCCGGCCTCCTCGATCGTGAGGCTGCCGGTACTGACCTTCACCAAGCCGGCATCTCCCGACGATGCGGTGGAAGACGTGATGAGCCCCTGATTGAGAATCTCGATATGGCCACGGGCCGTGACCTCCACACGGCCAGCCTGGCCGGTGCTGCCATCTCTGGCGACGCTGAAAATTCCGGTCGAGCCACCTTCCCGCCCATCGATGGTAAGGCTTCCGGCACGGACACCGACCACGCCGGCATTGCCCGATGACCAGGTGGATGACTCGATCAGCCCGCCGTTGAAGAGGGCCAGACTGCCGCTGGCAGCGACATCGACCCATCCAGCGTTACCCGAAGCTTGGTCATAGGTACCACTGCTGATGGCAGCACGATCAAGCGTGAGGCTGTTGGCGATGACCTTCACTGACCCGGCATCACCGGAAGAATAGGTGGAGGAATCGATATATGCGCCGTTACGAACCGAGAGGGTTCCCGCAGCGGCCACCTCTACGCTGCCAGCCTTGCCGGAGGTGACGGTATCGGATGCCACGATCCCGTCGTTGGTCAGCAGCACATGATTCGTTGCAGCGATGTCGAGATCGCCGCCTTTTCCTGTTCCATTCTCTGCCCGACTTCTGATCCCGGTCAATCCGCCGCTGCCCGAATCGACCCGGATGTTTCCGGCACTGACGGCAATCTGTCCACCGTCGGTCGCACCGGTGGCCGCAGTCTGGAGCGTGCCGCCGTTCATGATATCAAGATCACCATAGGCCGCCCGCAGTTTCCCCGAGAAGGCAACTTCCTGGGCATGCTGCCCCATCGCCACGACCCGGAGGTCTCCTCCGCCGATCGTCACGAGGTGTCCCTGGTCGATCCCGATGTCCCCCCCCACGACGCTGACCGGGGCCGGTGACGACGGTCTGAGGAGGGTTCCGCCATTGACAGTGAGCGTCGCCCGCGTCGTTCCGAGAAAACCAAAAGCTTCCGGTGCGGCGCTGGAGAAGGTGCTGACAGAAGTCGTGTCGGCATTGAAATGGCCGTCGGGAAACTTCAGATAGTTGGCCGTGCTGACGTGCAAGGCTGCTGGCACATCGACAACCGCCCCCGTGCCGAAGCTCACCCCCGCTGGATTGATGAAGAAGAAATTGGGGGCACTGCCGGTACTCCCTGGATCGATTTTCAGCAAGCCGTTGATGGTCGATAGCTGCCCGCCGGTGACACGCGCAATGATATTGCGGGCGGCGGTATCGATGGTGAACACCGCGCCGTCACCATTCCCCACGTTGAACTTCACAAAACTATGGAAGACGTTGCTGCCGGCGCGCTGGCCGTAATTCTCCGGGATGGCGATTTTCTGGTAGGTCGCCGTGCCCCTGGTCACCGTCCCCGATGGCGTCAGCGCCAGCGTGGGTCCGGCGCCGATACTGCCATCGCGGACGATATTCGATGCTGCCAGCGCCGGCAACGCGCAAAAAGTCGCCGCCAGCAGGACGGCGATTGTCGGGTGCGAACGAAAGTGTTGGGTGGATACTTCATTCCCCCCGGCTTTCGCGGTTCTCCCCTTCCCACTCGCGGGAAAGGGGTCGAGGGGTGAGAGGGAGAATTCGCAGAGCATGATGCTCTGCGCCCATCGAGCGATTCCGGCGTGCCCGCCGGAATACACCATTAGTCCAGTCTCGCCAGCGTCGACTTGGCCAGAGGGGGATTCTTGGCGAAGTATTTCTTGATCCCCGAAAAAATCGCCTCGGCCATCTTGTCCTGGTAGGCGTCATCATTCAGCCGCTTCTCTTCTTCGGGATTCGAAATGAAAGCGGTCTCGACCAGGATCGAAGGAATGTCGGGGGCCTTGAGAACGGCGAAGCCAGCCTGCTCGACCCTGGGCTTGTGCAACCGGTTGATGCCGCCGAGTTCGCCAAGAACGGCCTTGCCCAACTTGAGGCTGTCGTTGATCGTTGCGGTTTGCGAGAGGTCGAGCAGCGTACGGGCCAGGACGGGATCCTTGACGTCGATATTCACGCCGCCGATCAGATCGGCAGCGTTTTCCTTCTGTGCCAGATAGCGTGCGGCAGAACTCGAAGCACCACTCTCCGAGAGAACGAACACTGACGAGCCGTTGGCATCCGGGCGGACAAAGGCGTCGGCATGAATCGAAACGAACAGGTCGGACTGAATTCGCCGCGCCTTCTGCACCCTGACATGTAATGGCACGAAGAAATCCGAGTCGCGCGTGAGCACCGCGCGCATGTTGGGTTCGGATTCGATCTTGGCCCGCAGGCGCTTGGCCACCGCCAGCGTGACGTTCTTTTCCAGGCTGCCGCCACTCCCGACGGCTCCCGGATCCTCGCCACCATGTCCAGGATCCAGGGTGATGGTCACCAGGCGGTCGACCACCGGCCGACCCTGACGCTTGGACACAGCTTTCTGTTCGGCCACTGGCTGCGGCTCGGATTTGACCTCTGGTTTCAACTCCGATTTCGCTTCCGGCCGGGCTTCTGCAGACAACTCCGGACGGGTATCCGGTTTGCTGATCGGCCGACTTTCGAGCGGTGCGAGCCGGGGCTCCTTGTTGTCAAGCAGCGAAAGCAGCGGATCCGGCGGGTTCAGGGGATACACGTCGAGCACCAGTCGATGCCCGTAGCCCCCCACCGGCGGCAGGACGAAAACCTGCGGATTGACTTCGCCCTTGAGTTCCATGACCAGACGGACGACGCCGGGCTTGTAACGCCCGGCCCGCAGCAGCTTGATGTTGGGATCGTTGGCAGCGACCTTGTTTCCGAGACTTTCGAGGACATTGTTCAACTCGACGCCTTCGAGGTCGACGACCAGACGCTCCGGGTCCTTGACCATGAAATGCGTGTATTTCAGGGGCGCTGCGTGTTCGATCGCCACCCGCGTGTAATCTGCTGCCGGCCAGATGCGTACCGCCAGAACGCCGGGGTTGCGATTCGCAGCGGCGGTCGACAGCGGACTGACCGTCAGCAGCAAGGATGCACCGGTAAACTTGATCAGCTTGCGGCGTCCGGCCAGCCGCTCTGCAGCGCTTTCAGACATTTTTCTCCCTCCACGCTAGACGCGAAGACGCCGAGCAGCCGCCCACGCCCGGAAAATTGCAAGCGAATGACCAGATCGGGCAGCGGTACGTAACCAGCAGCCTTTTCGGGCCACTCGACCAAACAGACGGCATCGTCGCGGAAGTACTCGGCAAGACCTGCATCCAAAAACTCTTCTGGAAAGTTGAAACGATAGAAATCAAAGTGATACCAGTATATCCTCGAAATCACATAAATTTCAACCAATGTATAGGTCGGGCTCTTGACCGGCCCGGCATGATGGCGTGCACGCAACAGTGCGCGCACCAGCGTCGTCTTGCCGGCACCAAGGTCGCCGTCGAGCCAGACTACCATGCCAGGATCGAGCAGCGGCGCCAGTTGACGGCCAAAGGCGGCGGTTGCCCCCTCATCCGGCAGATGCAGGGTCAGCGTAGACGGCTTATCATCCGGATCATGCACGCAGGGAACTCCCAAACAGACGCGAGTCTGGCAGACCGCCAGACCGATTATGCCCACGTCGTCAAACGGATCAGACAATGGGGACAGGAACTCGGCTTTGCTTCGATCGGCATCGCCCGCGCCGAGGTCGCCGGGGCGACGCCACGGCTGATGCGCTGGCTGGCACTCGGCCGGCACGGCGAGATGGATTATATGGCCAAACACGCCGCCTTGCGCGCTGTGCCGGAGCGCTTGTTGCCGGAGGTGCTATCGGTCATTTCCGTCCGACTGCCCTACTGGCCGGTGGCTGCCGACGCACCGGCGCAACTCGCCGACGGCGAACGCGCCTACGTCTCGCGCTATGCGCTGGGGCGCGATTATCACCGGACGGTTCGCCACCGGCTGCAGAAGCTCATCGACCGCCTCCGTCACGAAGCCGCCTCGCTGGGACTGGCCGCGCCTTTCGCCTGCCGCGCGTTTTCCGATTCGGCACCGGTCATGGAGACCGAGTTCGCGGTGCAGGCAGGCGTTGCCTGGCGCGGCAAACATACGCTGTCGTTGACGCGCCAGGGATCGTGGCATTTTCTCGGCGAGATCTACACCACCCTGCCGCTGCCACCCGACCCGGCGATCCACGATCACTGCGGTGACTGCCGGCGTTGCCTCGATGCCTGCCCCACCGCGGCGATCGTCGCACCCTACGAAGTCGACGCCCGCTTGTGCATTTCCTACCTGACGATCGAATTGTCGGGAGCCATCCCGGTCGCACTCCGTCCCTTGATCGGCAACCGCATCTACGGTTGCGACGACTGCCAGTTATGTTGCCCGTGGAACCGCTTCGCCCGGATTGGCGATGCCGATTTTGCAGTTCGCAACGGTCTCGACGCGACGCCACTGACTACCCTCTTCGCCTGGAGTGAAGACGAATTCAACACGCGCCTGGCAGGCAGCGCGATTCGCAGGATCGGACACCCGCGCTGGCTGCGCAACATCGCCGTCGCGCTCGGCAACGCCCCCAGCTCGCCGGCGATCATCGCGGCCCTGGCGGCGCGTCAGGACGACCCCTCGCCGCTGCTGCGCGAGCATGTCGCCTGGGCTCTGGCCGCACAGGCCGGTCGGTATCGTGGGCCGTTCGACGACGTCCACGGTCACGGCGGACCCGAACAGGCAGCGTCCTCGCCGACCTCTCCCGGCACTCACATATTGGGATAGTTGGGTCCGCCGCCACCTTCTGGCGCCACCCAGCGGATGTTCTGCGTCGGGTCCTTGATGTCACAGGTCTTGCAGTGCAGGCAATTGGATGCGTTGATCTGCAGGCGCGCGCCCCCGCCCTCCTCGACGATCTCATAAACGCCCGCCGGGCAATAACGCTGCTCCGGAGAAGCATATTCCTTGTAATTGATCGAGATGGCCTTGGCACTGTCGAGCAATTGCAGATGCACGGGTTGTTCTTCCTCGTGCGCCGTATTGGAGACGAAGACCGATGACAGCCGGTCGAAAGTCAACTGGCCGTCAGGCTTGGCGTACGGAATGGGCTGGTAGCGGGCAGCCGGGGCAAGTTGCTCATGATCGCTGGTCTTGTCCTTGAGCGTAAAGAACATGCGACCGCCGAAAAGATTCTGCTGAATCCAGTTGAATGCGCCGCCCATGAAGGTGCCGAACTTGTGCAGGGCCGGCCCGAAATTGCGTGCCCGGTAGAGTTCGGCATACAGCCAGCTGTCCTTGAAGGCCTGCTCGTAAGCCACGAGATCGCTGCGCCCCAAGTCTCCGGCCTGCAGCGCCGTATGGACCGTTTCGGCGGCCAGCATTCCCGACTTCATGGCGGTGTGCACCCCCTTGATCTTGGCGAAATTCAGCGTACCGGCGTCACAGCCGAGCAGCAACCCGCCGGGGAAGGTCTGTTTCGGCAGGCTGTTCAGCCCGCCCTTGGTAATCGCCCGCGCTCCGTAGCAAAGGCGCTTTCCCCCTTCGAGATACGGTCTGATCGTGGCCTGCGACTTGAAGCGTTGAAATTCCTCGAAGGGCGAGAGATAGGGGTTGGCGTAATTGAGATCGACAATCAGGCCGACCACGACCTGATGATCTTCCATGTGGTAAAGGAATGACCCCCCGGTCGCGCCGTGCTCGCTGAGCGGCCAGCCGGCGCCATGGACCACCAGTCCAGGCTGGTGTTTCGCGGGATCGACCTGCCAGAGCTCCTTGATCCCCAGACCATAGTGCTGGGCGGTTGCATTGGCAGCAAGATCGTAGCGGGCGAGCAACTCCTTGCCAAGCTGACCGCGCGCACCCTCGGCAAACAGCGTGTATTTGGCGTGCAACTCCAGGCCCGGCTGGAAACTGTCCTTCTCTGCGCCGTGCTTGTCACGGCCCATGTCACCGGTAGCCACGCCTTTGACCGAACCGTCGTCGTGGTAGAGAATCTCGGCCGCGGCAAAACCCGGGAAAATCTCGACCCCCAGCGCTTCGGCTTGTCCGGCGAGCCAGCGACAGAGACTGCCCAGACTGATGATCCAGTTGCCGTTGTTGTGCATTGGTGCCGGGACGGCAAAATGGGGCAGCTTCACCGCCGAGGTCTCGCTGCGATAGAGATAGACCTGATCCTCGCTGACCGGGGTCGTCAGCGGGGCTCCGCTGGCCTGCCAGTCGGGTAGCAGTTCATCGAGCGGCCTGCTCTCGAAGAGCGCGCCCGAAAGGATGTGTGCGCCGACCTCCGACCCCTTCTCCAGCACCATCACCGCCAAATCCGGATTCAGCTGTTTGAGGCGAATCGCTGCGCTCAAACCCGCCGGACCTGCGCCGACAATCACCACATCATATTCCATGGCTTCACGTTCCATCACCGCTCCTCTAGGTTTCTCAATCGCTCCTGGCCTGACGGGAGGCCCTCCATACCGGCTTGTCTGCTGGTCAGACGCACTCTCATCAGCCGGCGCATACCCCTTGTATCGCCTTGTATCGTATACCTCAGTCCGGGTATGTGGTCAACGTGGGCAGCTCCCCAGCAGCCGGGGGCGAATGCTACGGGTGTCGTCGCCGTTGCCACGAGAGGTCGAGGACGCGCAGCGGCGACAGTCCTCCGCCGCTGTTCTGGACGCTCGTCGACGAGACATCGCCAGCAGCCTCAGAAAGCGGCGATGCCGGTTTGCGCCCGGCCGAGGATCAACGCGTGTACATCATGGGTGCCTTCATAGGTATTGACCACTTCGAGGTTCACCAGGTGCCGGATGACCCCGTACCCGTCCGAGATGCCATTGCCGCCGAGCATGTCGCGCGCCATGCGGGCGATGTCGAGTGCCTTGCCGCAGGAGTTGCGCTTCATGATCGAGGTGACCTCGGGTGTCGCCGTACCTTCGTCCTTCATCCGCCCGAGGCGCAGGCAACCCTGCAGAGCCAGCGTGATTTCGCTCTGCATGTCGGCGAGTTTCTTCTGGACCAACTGGTTGGCGGCCAGCGGGCGACCGAACTGCCTGCGATCGAGCGTGTACTGGCGCGCCGTGTGCCAGCAGAACTCGGCGGCGCCGAGCGCACCCCAGGCGATACCGTAGCGTGCCGAATCGAGGCAGGTAAACGGTCCCTTGAGCCCCCGCACTTCCGGGAAAGCGTTCTCTGCCGGCACGAAGACCTCGTTCATCACGATCTCGCCGGTAATCGACGTGCGCAGACCGACCTTGCCATGGATGGGCGGTGCCGACAAGCCCGGCATGCCTTTCTCGAGAATGAAGCCGCGAATTGCGCCGGCGTCATCCTTGGCCCAGACGATGAACACATCAGCCATCGGCGAGTTGGTGATCCAGGTCTTGTTGCCCGAGATCCGGTAGCCGCCATCCACCGCGCGTGCACGGGTCTCCATGCTGCCGGGGTCGGAGCCGTGGTTGGGCTCGGTCAGTCCGAAGCAGCCGATCAATTCGCCGCGCGCCAGGCGGGGGAGGTACTTCCGCCTCTGTTGCTCGCTCCCGAAGGTATGGATTGGCAGCATCACCAGCGAAGACTGCACGCTCATCATCGAGCGAAAACCCGAATCGACGCGCTCGACCTCGCGCGCGACAAGGCCGTAGCTCACATGGTTGAGCCCGGCCCCGCCGTACTCGGGCGGAATCGTCGCGCCGAGCAGTCCGATCTCGCCCATTTCCAGATAGATCGCCGGATCGGTTCGTTCGAGGCGGAAGGATTCGAGAACGCGCGGCAGCAATTTATTCTGGCAATAGTCGCGTGCTGCATCGCGCAACAGCCGTTCGTCCTCGCTCAGTTGCGCTTCGAGCAACAAGGGGTCTTGCCAGCAGAATTTCGCTTTCGATGGCTTGGCCATGCTTCTTCCTTTCCGTTCTCACCGGTGATTCAGGTCGGCCCGGCACCGCCCCAAAGAAGCCTCTGGATCTTGTTTTGCAGCCAGTTGCCGAAGCGCGATGACTTGAGGATGCGACCGACATGGAGGGTGGCTGCATCTTCCGGAGCGATCTGGCACATCAGATCATGTGAGTGCTGCGCCTGCTCCCGATTTCCCAGAGCATGAAAATAGCGTGCCACTATGCCGTGAAAGGCCAGCACCTCGGCGACATGAAACCTCTGCCGATCAGGATAAAGGCTTTTGAGATCAAAGTGTCCCCCGAATATCCCGGGAATTTTTTCAGGTTCACCACGCAAGAGGTATTCGTTTGCCAGGGCGATGCGGCTGAACAGATAATCCGGAAAGCGTGCCAGAGTCTCCTGCAGGACGCGTTGTGCATCGGCATGTTCGCCGAGCCGCTTGTACGCGACGAACAGGAAGTTGTAGAGCTTGGGCTCATCCGGGTATTGCTCGATCAGCGCTTTCAGGGTAGCGGCGGCCTGCCTGGGATTTTTCTCCTTGATCTCAGCGCTCAGCGCAATGAGCTGATCCTGCAAGCCGCGGGGAAGTTGCGCGAATGCGGGTTCCTGTAGAGGCTCCGTGATGATTTCGTAGTGGTCGGGTATCTCGGGATCTGAACCCTTGTCGCTCGCCGAATCTCCCTCCTCGGTCACTGCCGGCAGTTCGGTTGCAGTCATTGAGTGAAACCCGTCCGCACCAAGTCGCCGGTTCAGCATGCTCGCAATTCGTCGCATTTGCGCCGGGGTATCGTTTGGCCCGCTGATGTAAAACGGCTTGCCATCCTTGCCATAGGTGTACCGAACCGGACACACGGCCGCTTCGATGCTCCCGAAAAGCTGGGCCGCACGAGCGTAGTCGGCATGCGGAGGGAAACCCAGATCCCGGGCATAGGCGACGGCGCCCTCGACGAGCTTGCGCAGACAGCTTGGATGGACCTTTTCAAGCTGGGCGTCTTGTGCCAACTGCTCCCATTCCTCCTGCGAAACCACACGATAAAAGGCGTCCTTGACGCCCAGACAATACATGTCGACCAGAAAAAAAGACACGGCCAGGTCGCCATCGGGCAGCGCACGGGCGAGTCCAGCCATGCCGAGACCCACCTTGGGCAATTCCCTGGCGACCATGGAACTGTGGATTGGCAAATCAGCCGCCTGCGCCGCGGAGGGCATGTTGCTGCGCTGTGGCAGCGACCTTCTGCTCGCCTGCGCTTTGCGTTTTCTGGCCAGCTTCTTTTGCCAGATCCTTTCGTCGAGGGTCATGGCGCCAGCGTCCGCCAGTCAAGAATGCTGGCAAAAGCCAACCAGGGCTGGCCAATGCCGGTGCGCGGAAAAAGGAAGGAAGATAGTCGGCGCGAACGGCACGCCTGGGTGAAAACAGTCATGCCATGAATCTCCTTTCATCATGGTCTGTACAGAACGGACGCAGCAAATGATCGTCAATGCGGCCGGGAGCATGCCTGCATTCTACCGGAGGTGACAGGGATGGCACGCAGGTCAGGATGCGAATCAAAGTGTGGGTCGAAGTGCCTTGTTCGGTGGAGAAGCGTTAATGTGAAAGTCGCGTCAGCGACTCACGAATCGCCCCTCTCCACTCGCGAGAGAGGGGCCGGGGGAGAGGGAAACGGTCATGACTTTCATGATCGGAGGTGCCTGGAAAAGTCATGACCGTTAGCATCGGTCATCACACCGGTCACTCCCCACTCTTTCATTCACCCCCATCAGGTCATGAATGTTGAAAGCGGATGGGAAGTCGACGAGCACGCTGTCGACGACGACGACGCGCGCTCGGTCGCCGTCGAAAACGAGGTAGCTGTTGCTGCCCGTCGAGGGATCGAAAAAGCCTTCAATGTGCATCCTGCTGCTCCCGGTTGAGCGCTAGCC
>NZ_JAZKUD010000070.1:0-20579 GCF_036625275.1 Accumulibacter sp. | reverse complement strand
ACCGCCGCAACACTGGCCGCCCCGACGACCCAGGCGACGATGATTCCCAGCCAGCGACGCTGCCACATTCCACGCAGGATTGCTGTCGCTTGTCGAAGCAGTTCATCCATCGGATTCAGACTTTATCAGGAGCAGTTAAGGGGGTATCTGTTGCGTCATGCAACAGAATGGAAGCCAGGGGGATCAGATCGGTCAAAACCAACTCTGCGGAATGATCAGAACATCACCGGGTTTCATGTCCACATTGGCCGAGACGTCTCCACGCCGGACCAGGTCAGTCAGGCGAACACTGTACTGCTGCTTGCTGCCATCGGCACCAACACGCACTACTGACGCGCCATTCCCATCGGCGAAATCAGTCAGCCCACCGACCGCAATCATCACGTCGAGCAGGGTCATGTTCTGACGGTACGGTAGTGCCTGTGGCTTGGAGGCCTCTCCGATCACCCGAATCTGCTCGCTCTGGGTTCCTATGAAACCGGTGACCACGATCGTTACGACCGGATCCCGGATAAAGGTCCCAAGCGCCTTCTCCATATCCCGTCCGAGGGCAGTCGGTGTCTTACCCATGGCCGGCATGTCCTCGATCAGCGGACCGGCAATCATTCCGTCCGGACGCACAGGAACCGACATCGAAAGTTCCGGATTGCGCCAGACAATGATATTCACACTGTCGCCAGGCCCAATGATATAACGATAGTCTGCCGAAGCTGCTGAAACGGGTGCTGGCGGATACGAAGAGCAGCCCACGACCAGCCATCCCAGTACCCCGAGCAAAAGCCAACGAAACAAAACGCCAATCACCTCATGCGGGCGTACAACCATCATGCTCTCTCCTTTGTAGTTGCCAGCTTGGCAACGGCTTACGGCAGAATGACGACAAATCTCAATGCTGCGGCTCTGACGAGTCGCGTCGAATGCACCGCAGTATAGATGAATTGGCCGAACGCTCAAACTTCCCGGTTCAAGTCGGTTGTTGCTTCCTGCTGCTTCAAGGCAGTCACCGGATCGCTGCTGCAAGGCGTCAAACAAGCGCAGGATACGTTCTAAAAGTCCTTAAACAAAAGAAAAAACGCACATTTTGCCACTTGTCCTGAAAGTGAAAATCACGTCAGCGACTCACCACTCTCTCTCCCACGCTCTGGTGAAGGATCGGGGGAGAGGGAGATGGCCATGACTTTCATGAATGATCAGGGGCACCAGGAAAAGTCATGGCCCTTAGCCCGACATGGCCACCAAGCGTGGCCAGTACGATAACATACGCACACCGGTACCCGATCCATTGCCGCCTGCATGACCTTCTTTGCTCAATTTCATTATCGGTTCCGTCAAACATGAAAATCGCCTCGTGGAACGTCAACTCACTCAAGGTCCGCCTGCCGCAACTGCTCGCATGGCTGGAAGCACAGCAACCAGATGTCGTTTGCCTACAGGAAACCAAACTTCAGGACCAGGACTTCCCGAGTCAGGAAATCGCGGCCATGGGCTATCAGGCTGTCTTCTCTGGACAGAAAACGTACAATGGCGTTGCCCTGCTGACGCGAGAAACGCCAACGGATATTGTTTTCGGTAATCCACTCTACCCCGATGAGCAGAAACGCCTGCTGGCCTTGACAGTCAGCGGCATGAGTGTGGTTTGCGCCTACGTCCCGAATGGACAAGCGGTTGGCAGCGACAAGTATGCTTACAAGCTAGAGTGGCTGGATGCCCTCGCGAAATGGATCACCGAAAAACTCGACGCCAATCCACAACTCATCCTGGCCGGCGATTTCAACATTGCACCGGATGACCGGGACGTATACGATCCGGCGGCCTGGGCCGGGCAGATCTTGTGCTCGGAGCCGGAACGTGCCGCTTTACAGCGTTTGCTGAGCCTCGGCCTGAGGGACAGCTTTCGCCTCTTCGCGCAAGCCGACAAGAGTTTCTCCTGGTGGGACTACAGGATGCTCGCTTTCCAGAAAAATCGGGGGCTGCGGATCGACCACATCCTGCTGTCCAGACCCCTCGCCGATCGCTGCAGGGGGGCCACAATCCACCGGGAAGTCCGCAAACTCGAACGGCCGTCGGACCACGCACCAGTCACTGCTGAATTGGCCGACTGATGCCCACTGCTCAGGAAAAGCTGCCGCACGCGCTACTGGCACTCTATCCAGCGCTACGCTCCGTGCCGAGCGAGCAACTGGCCGTAGTGTGCCAGCGCATGGTCAGGCTGCCGGCTGGTGCGCAGGTATTCACGGAAAGTCAGAACTGCCCGGGATTCCCGCTGCTTCTTGCCGGCACCATCCGGGTGGTGAAGAGCACGGCCAGTGGACGGGAGATTGTCCTCTACCGCGTCGAACCGGGCGGCTCATGCCTCATTACTTCGAGTTGCCTGCTCGGGCACAGCCCCTATTCGGCGCGTGCTATCGCCGAAACAGCGCTTTCACTGCTGTTGTTGCCGACTGCGATCTTCGAGCAGCTGATCGCTGAGAACGGCTTGTTCCGCGACTTCGTTTTTAACCTCTTTGCCGAACGTATCTCGGAGTTGATGCAACTGGTTGAGGAGGTCGCCTTTCACCGCCTCGACCAGCGCCTGGCCAAACTGCTGCTCGCCAAGGGCGATGTCATCCACGCCTCACACCAGACTTTGGCCGATGAACTGGGCAGTGTTCGTGAGATCGTCAGCCGCTTGCTCAAGGGGTTCGCCGTACAGGGATTGGTTACGCTCGCTCGCGAGCAGATCGGCGTCACCGACCGGCAGGGGTTGCAACAGATCGCCGAGATCAATCGCTGAAAGAAGCAGGACTTTCCTGCGTGACCTGGGTTACATACACGACTGCGACTGGTCCGTAATCTGGCATCTTTTCACTCACAAACAAACAGCGAGGAAACAGATGATGAAAACCAATGTCGGAGGAATCGATAAAATCCTGCGCGTCGTCGTCGGCGTCGCGCTCATGGCCATGGCTGCGGCAGGAGTCGTTGGCGTCTGGGGCTGGATCGGCGTGGTGCCAGTTCTGACCGGTCTGTTGGGCGTCTGCCCGGCATACTCTCTGCTTGGAGTGAATACCTGTCGATTCGGGAAGAACGGCTGAGATCAGGTCGCCGCTTTACTGCAGAGTATCGTCTTGAGGCTGTTGGCCAGGCGAATGTAGTCATCAACCGACAGTTCCTCAGCCCGACAGGTTGGTGAAATGCCCAGCACCGTCAGCAGTGAATCGTCGACCAGGCCCCTGAGACTGTTGCGCAGCATCTTGCGTCGCTGTGCGAAGGCCGCCGACACCAGCTTGGCGAACAGGGAGGCGTCGATCGCCGATAAGGCTGCTGCTGGACGCGGAATCAGACGCACGATTGCCGAGTGGACCTTTGGCACGGGATTGAATGCCTCTGGCGGGACATCAAGCAGCCTGTCCATCACGAATCGGTATTGCAGCATCACCGACAAGCGTCCGAATTCGCCACTGCCGGGTACCGCGACCATGCGCTCGACGACTTCCTTCTGGAGCATGAAGTGCATATCGCGCACGCAGTTGCCGAAGCCGGCAAGGTGAAAAAGGAGCGGTGTCGAGATATTGTAAGGAAGATTGCCGACGATGCGCAGGCCGGCACCTGCAGCGTTGGCCAGCTCACCGAAGGCAAATGTCAGCGCATCGCCCGCATGCACCGTCAGCTTCTCGGACGCATACGCTTGCCGCAGCCAGATGAGGATATCGCGATCGATCTCGACCACATGGAGATGGTCGAGCCGCCTCAAGAGCGGGCCGGTCAAGGCGCCCAGCCCAGGACCAATCTCAACCAGCCGATCATCCGGCTGCACCGCTAGTAGATCGATGAAGTCCGCGATGATCTGCTGATCAACCAGAAAATTCTGGCCAAAGCGCTTGCGCGCGATAGGCGGCCGCATTCGATCAGCCCTTTTAGCTGGCTCGCTTGACCATCTCGATCGTCTGCTCGATGGCTACCCACAGGCTCCCGGCATCTGCTTGCCCGCTGCCAGCGAGTTCAAGCGCCGTCCCATGATCAACCGACGTGCGGATGATCGGCAGTCCCAGCGTGACGTTGATACCATGGCCAAAACTCGCATACTTGAGTGCCGTCAGTCCCTGGTCGTGATACATCGCCAAAACGCAGTCACCGCGTGCCAGCACTGGTGGCGAGAACATCGTATCGGCCGGGAGTGGCCCGAGCAGAGTCATGCCCTCCTCGGCACGCAGCCTGTCCAGCACCGGGATGATCACGTCGATCTCTTCGCGGCCCAAATAACCCCCTTCGCCAGCATGAGGATTGAGACCAGCGACCAGGATGCGTGGCTGAGCGATGCCATACTTGCTCCCCATCTCGCGATGCAGAATATGCAGCGTCTCGGCAATCGCGACTTCGGTCACGGCAGCCGGCACCTCCTTGAGGGGCAGATGCGTTGTCACCAGCGCCACACGCAAACCGCCGCCGGCCAACATCATCACCACTCGACGCGTTCCCGTCCGCTCGGCCAGGTATTCGGTATGGCCGGTGAAGTGAATTCCGGCGTCGTTGATCACCCCCTTGTGCACCGGCGCGGTCACCATCGCAGAAAATTCTCCGGACAGGCATCCGGCAAGTGCGCGATCGAGCAGCGCCAGCACGTACGGCGAATTGGCTGGAGTCAGTCGACCTGGATGGGCATCGATTGCCAGGGGCAGGTGAAGAACCTCCAGCGTACCTGCCTGCGGCGGTAGCGAAGGATCCCAATCGCGCAAGTCCCCGGACAGGTTCAGCAGCTCCGCCCTCGCAGCGAGCAGCGAACGATCTGCGAGGACGACGATGCGTGCAGGAAACGGTCGTTCTCGTGCGCGCTCAAGCAGGCGCAGGCAGATCTCGGGGCCGACGCCAGCCGGTTCGCCGGTCGTGACGGCCAGCACGGGCAAAGAGGCCATGTGCTCAGCCTTCCTCAAGCCGAATTTCCACATACGCCCGGTCACGTGCCTGGCGCAGCCAGTCCTGGTAGGCCTCGTCACGCTTGCGTTCGCGCAACGTCTGGCGCACCGCGGCGCGTCGCCGCTCACTCGAAACGTCCTGGACACGGCGGTCGAGAACTTCGATCAGGTGAAAACCGAACGGTGACTGAACCGGTTGGCTGAGCTCGCCCGGTGCAAGAAGATTCATCGCCCGTTCGAACTCCGGAACGGTATCGCCGGGATAGATCCAGCCAAGATCGCCACCTTTGGAGGCCGAACCGTCCTGTGAGAAAAGCCTGGCCAACTCGGCAAAGCTTTCACCATGCTTGATCCGCGCACGCAAACTTTCCAGCTTGTGCTGTGCTTCCGACTCCGACACGACTTCATTGACCTTGATCAGGATATGCCGCGCGTGCGTCTGCTCGACGGCCTGCGCTGCACCGCCTCCGCGTTTGGCCAGGAGCTTGATCAGGTGGAAGCCGTTCGAACTGCGCAGCACCGGCGACACCTCACCGACCTTGAGCTTGAGACTGGCCTCGGCGAACATCGTGGGCAGGCGATCGAGCGAACGCCAACCGAGATGGCCTCCCTTCATGCCGTCCGGAGCATCCGAATAGGCGGCCGCGAGCTGCGCAAAATCCTCGCCCTTGCTTGAGCGTTCCAGTATTTGCTCGGCTTTGGCCCGCAACTTCTGAATCTGCTCCGGGCTCGCCGACTCGGGGGCTCGCAGCAGAATATGCGCCAACTGGTACTCTTCCTCGGTACCGCCCTGCACCGATGCACTGGCGAGATAGTTGTCCACTTCGCCGTCGGAGATGAAGATCTTGCTTTCCACCTCGCGCTCACGCAGGCGGGCAATCGTTATTTCTGCGCGAATCTCTTCACGAAAGCTCGCAAACGCAATCCCGTCCTTTTCCAGCACGGCCCGGAACTGGGCAAGCGAAAGATTGTTGCCCGCAGCAATACGCTGCAGCGCCTGCTCAAGTTGCGCATCATCAATGCGTAAGCCCATGTCACGCGCCTGCTGCAGTTGCACCTTGTCCATCACCAGACGTTCGAGCACCTGCTTTTCGAGCACATTGCGCGGCGGCGATGACATTCCCTGTCGCTGCAACTGACCCAACGCAGAATCGAGGCGGGAACGCAACTCGTGCTGCGTGATCACTTCATCATTGACCACCGCAACGATACGGTCGACCGCAGCCGGCTGCCGTGCCGGCCGCGGTTGCGCGGCTGCCAGCCCGACCAGGCAGGCGGCCAGCAGCACGCCACAAAATAGAAACCTCATCATGCAACCTATCATTCAGCCAAAGCCTGATCTGTTGCCGCCTGGCCCACCGCGTATCCGGGAATCCTGCGCTGAAGAACAGTCAGCGGGTTTGTGCCAATGCTCGACAATCCGGTCAGGTCAAGTTGTACGAAAAACTGCGTGCTCGAGTCGGCCTGGGTGGTCTGAATCCGGTGAACGACCGTACGCAGCACCCAGCAACCCGCGTTGTACTCCAGTCCGCCAATGATCTCGACCGGTGTGGAATTGATCAGGGAGTAGTTATAGCGGCCGACTGCCTGCCAGCGAGCGTTGATCGGCCATTGCCCGGAAATGTCGAACTCCTTGATCGGCGTCGCCGCATCGACGTTGTAACGGTAACCGGCATTCAGCACCTTGCCTGGCCCCGGCAGATAACGCGTACCGAACGAGTAACGCTGGAAGCGCTGGTCATTGATATCGAACTGCACGGCAGCATCCGCGTACAGACGGGGCAACAACTGACCACTGAAGGCGGCCAGCAAATCGGATTTATCCCATTTGCGGTCGGTGGTCCCGGTCTGCGTTCCCGGCAGAACGACCCGGTTATCGGCGAAGTAGAAAACTTCGCCAACCATCGCCCGCATGATTTCGCTCCCGGAAGATGGGTCGATCAGACGGGAAGCCACTGCAGCGGTCAATTGATTGGCATTATTGATCCGATCCCAGCCGGAAAACTGGTTGTCGGCGAAGATCTGCGCAAAATTGAAGTCTGCGAGCGCGGTATCGAAAACCGGAATGTTGTTCTGGTTTCGGTAGGGAATGCTCAGATAGAACAATCGCGGCTCGAGTGTCTGGGTATAGTCACGGCCGAACCAGTTGCTCGATCGCTCGAAGGTCATCCCGGAATCGACGCTGACAATCGGCAAGGTGCGGCTGATCGATGTAGGAAGAACATTCGCCGACGTTGGATAGGAGAGTGAATACTGGGTAAAGTTAACCCCGATGCGTGGGACCACATACCACCCCGGCGTAACGTAGGGTAATGACACTTCGGGCTGTAACACGATTCGCTGCCCTTCAACCTTGTCTGCGTCGGGATGAACGAAAGCAGTGTATTGCCCGAAAAAAGCACTGTCGCTTGAGAACAGGTCGGGCTGTCTCGCGTTCATCGTAATTTGCGGTAACAAGCGATACGGCCTGGCTACCGGATTCTTCGGGTCGGGCTGCAAGGTCTGGAAAGACTGCAGGTTGGCCGTTGCGTTCCACCAGCCGCCGCCGCCATAGCTCAGCACTCCCTGCTGCAGGAGTTGTGTCTTCGAGGTGCTGGTGATTTGACTGGACAGGTCGGTATAGTAGTCGTTGTCCGAAACCTTGGAGTAATTGATTGTCCCGGAAAATCCATTGGCCTGCGTCTGGCTGTGATTGAACACCACGCCCCAGCGATCGGTGTTCGTTTTCCGGTCGTTCGGGAGATATTCGCCGAACGTCTCGCCACGATAAGTTCCGCCATATGCGGTATTGAGATAGCGAAATTGGGAGCCGAGTTGAAGTCCGCGTTTGCTGAGAATCCGGGACTCAAGCGTTGCATCCATGTTCGGTGCGATGTTCCAGTAGTACGGCACGACGAATTCCAGGCCGCTGTCACTGCTTGATCCATAGCGGGGAATCAGAAAACCGGACTTGCGCTCGTTGTTCAGCGAAAAGGAGGCCCATGGGGAATGCAGGATCGGCACCCCGAGAAAGTGTACCGTGGCGTCGTCGCCGGTCCCCTCCTCATGATCGTAGTCGAGCTTCAACCTGGAAAAACTGAGATACCAGTCGTCGTTGCCGGGCTTGCAGGTCGTGTAGGTGGCAGAGGTCAAACGATACTGATTTTCCCCATCGAGATCGATACGCTCGGCCTCGCCGCGCGCCTCCGTCAACTCATTTGCCGGCTTTGTCGAACTCTTCAGCCGGGTCTGCCCGGGCTTGATGCCGAGCACACGCGGTGCGGCGAAACCGGTTGTCGATTCGTCCTGCCCCTCGGCCCAAGGCAGATCCGGTTGCTTGCCACCCTGCGCTGCCACTGCTGGTGCCGACTGCCGTTTGACGAAGTACGAAGCCTGATCGAAGGAGCCGACCTGATCCTCGATCTTGAGGCGCCCCTGCGATCCGGAAATGACGTCTTCACCTTGCTCGACGCGCACCTTCCCGACTGCCTCGACCTCGTCGTCAACCGGCCAGTAGGTCAGGCGGTCGGCAGTCAGCACGGTGCCGGCCTTGCGCAATTCGGCGTCCTCCTCGGCCATCACCTCGCGGTCCACGACCCCCGAGATGCGCTGGGCGCTCAGAAAAACCGGGCGCGGCACCTTGCTCTCCGATCCTGGCAGCATCACCGGGGCCATTCGCAATGACAGCGCCCCCACATCGGGCTCGGCAAGCGCAGGAGCGGGGGCGGGGGGCGATGACCCTGCCGGTACAGCAGACTTCTGCACGGATCTGCCTGCGGCTCCGGCAGGCTTGGGCCTGACAACCGGCGGTACTGCCGCACTGCGTGCGCCGTCCACTGCCGGAGGGGATTCCCGGGTTGCCTGTCGCGAGGACGGTAGAACCGTCTCTTCGTTTGGCCGGTCAGGCAATGCGCCCGTTGCAGCCACATCGGGTTCGGGCGCGCTGCCTGTCATCGGCGCCTGCGGGACCTCCGGCGGCGCTTTCAGGGGGCTGTCCGCTGATGGGACGCGCCCTACCGTCGCCGAAACGGTTGCGGTAGTGTCTGCCGACGATTTGCCCGGTTCGCCGCCGGTCTGCGGCGCCGGAGCAGGCGGTACCGGCATTGGCCGTGTCTCGACTGAGGGTGTTTGCACGGGCCTGGTCTCTGCCGCAGGCAGGGCCGGCGGTTCCAGCGGGGCAGCCGGCTTCACCGGCGGCAAGCCCAGCAAGGCTGGATCGACCCGGAATGGTGCTGAACCCTGCCCTCGAATCTGGTCGGCATGGCTTGGGGCAAACGTGCCAACGACACTGCAGCAGAAGATCAAGGTCAGCGGCCTGGGCCGAGAAGGAAAGGTCATTCCGAAGTGGTTGGTCAAGGATGGGTCAGGAGGGTTTCTGTCTGAAGGTACTTTGCGGCACGGGTCGGATGCTAGAATCCGGGCATTTTAGCATCATCGTTCAACGGCCATGATTTTTCCAGGTACCCGGATTCCTGAAGTTCATGCCCGTTTCCTCACACTCGACTCTCCTCCGCTGGCGAGGGTCGTGGTGAGTCGCTGATGTGACTTCCACGCCAAGGAGCAACGGCATGCCGCGTACCGCACTGTTACGAGACTGGGTTCAAACGCTTTTCGAAGCACAATTCCCGGTCGATGAGATCCGCATCGAACCCGCCTCGGTCGACGCCAGCTTCCGGCGCTATTTTCGCATTACCCTGCCGGATCAGCGCACGCGGATCGTCATGGACGCACCGCCCGAAAAGGAGGACTGCCATCCTTTCGTAAACATTGCATCGCTGTTTCATGAGGCGGGTGTGCATGTCCCCCAAATCATCGCCCAGGATCTTGCACAAGGTTTTCTGCTGCTCTCCGACCTCGGCGGCACCACCTACCTGAGTGCCCTGCAGGACAGAAGGACAGCGCCTCAACTCTATCGCGACGCCAACCGCGCGCTCGTGGCGATTCAGCAAACCAGCCGCCCCGGCATCCTTCCCGACTATGACCGCAGCCTGCTGGAACGTGAACTCGCACTCTTCCCCGACTGGTACCTGGGACAGCACCTTGGCCTGAGGCCGGATGCCAAAATGCAGAACACACTCGACGCGGTTTTTGCCGCGCTGCTCGCCAACAACCTCAAGCAGCCACAGGTTTTCGTCCACCGCGACTACCATTCGCGCAATCTGATGGCCATTGACGGCAGCTTCCCGGCCAACCCCGGCATCCTGGACTTCCAGGATGCCGTCTATGGTCCAGTGACCTACGATCTCGTCTCGCTCTATCGCGACGCCTACATTGAGTGGCCGGAAGACCAGGAACTCGATTTCCTGATCCGCTATTGGGAAGCCGCGCGCCAGGTCGGGCTGCCAGTGCACGTCGACTTCCATGATTTCTACCGTGACTACGAATGGATGGGCGCGCAGCGTCAACTCAAGGTGCTGGGCATTTTCGCCCGCCTCTGCCACCGCGACGGCAAGCAGGATTACCTCAAGGACATGCCTCTGGTGATGCGCTATCTGCGCCGGACCTGCGAGCGCTACCAGGAATTGCGACCGCTTGCGCACCTTCTCGATGCCCTTGATCAGCAACCGGCCGAAGTCGCTTACACTTTCTGATGAAAGCCATGATTCTCGCTGCCGGTCGCGGCGAGCGCCTGCGACCACTCACCGATACGACGCCCAAACCCCTGCTGCATGCCGGTGGCAAGGCGCTGATCGTCTGGCACCTGCAGCGCCTGGCGGCAGCCGGCTGGCGCGAAGTCGTGATCAACCACGCCCACTTGGGCGAGCAGATCGAAGCAGCCCTCGGCGACGGCCGCGCCTTTGGCCTCCACATCGCCTACTCGCGCGAACCCGTCGGCGCCCTGGAGACTGCCGGCGGCATCGCCACCGCTTTACCCCTGCTGGGTGAACAGCCTTTTCTGGTGGTCAACGGCGACATCTGGTGTGACTGGGATTTCGCGCGGGCGCACCTGGCGGCGCAAGCGCTCGACCGGCGCCGCGCCCACCTGCTGCTGGTCGACAACCCGCCGCACCATCCCGCTGGCGATTTCCGCCTTGCCGGCGAGACCTTGCTCAGTGCCGCGGACACGCCCAGCGAGGCCCTGACCTACGCCGGCATCGGCGTCTTCTGGCCGGATTTCTTCGCGTCTGTCCCCGCTGGCATGGTGATGAAACTGCGTCCGCTGCTTGATGAAGGCATTGCCCAGGGAATCATCAGTGGTGAACGACACCACGGACGCTGGGTCGACGTTGGTACCCCCGAACGCCTCGCCGCACTCGATATGGAGCTTGCAGGAGCACCTCATGCATCACCCGCCTTACTCTGAACGCCGCCAGCGGGTTCTCGCTTGCCTCGGTGACGGCGTCGCGGTCATCCCCACCGCCCCCGAGCGCCTGCGCAACCGCGACGCGCATTACCCCTATCGTTTCGACAGCTATTTCTGGTATCTGAGCGGCTTTCCCGAGCCTGAAGCAGCGATTGTTCTGGTCGGCGGCAAGGACGCCCGGGCCATCCTCTTCTGTCGCGAAAAAGACGATGCGCGCGAAATCTGGGACGGCTTCCGCTACGGACCATCCACCGCGGCCGAAGCCTTCGACTTTTCCGAAGCTTATCCGATGGCCAGTCTCGAACAAAAACTGCCCGAGTTGATCGCCAACCGTAGCGTGCTCTGGCACTCGCTCGGCCACGACGCCGATTGGGACCGCCGGATTGCCGGCGCGCTGAATGCCGTGCGCGCCGAAAGTCGCAGCGGCACGCGAGCCCCCGGCGAAATCCGCGACCTGCACAGCTTGCTCGACCGAATGCGGCTGACCAAGGACGCGCACGAGATCGACTGCATGCGCCGCGCCGCCGACATCGCTTCTGCCGGTCATGCTTGTGCCATGCGCGCCTGCCGGCCGGGCATGGCCGAATACGAACTTGAAGCCGAACTGAGCTACGAATTCCGCCGCCGCGGCGCCGACGGGCACGCCTACACCCCGATCGTCGCTGGTGGAGCCAATGCCTGCATCCTCCACTATATTGAAAACAACCGCTTGCTAGCCGCGCATTCGCTGGTCCTGATCGATGCCGGTTGCGAGCTTTCCGGTTACGCTTCTGACATCACCCGGACGTTCCCGGTCAACGGTCGATTCAGTTCGGTGCAACGCGATGTATACGAAATCGTCCTGGCCGCCCAGCAGGCAGCGATTGCCGCAGTGCGCCCTGGGGTGTCGTTCATGGATTATCACCAGGCTGCTCTGCAAGTGCTCACACAAGGCCTGATCGACCTCAAGTTGATCACCGGCAGTGTCGACGGCGCCATCGAGAGTGAAGCATACAAACCTTGGTACATGCATCGCACTGGCCACTGGCTGGGTCTTGACGTCCACGACGTCGGCGAGTACCGCAACGGAACCGCTGCAGATGACTGGGTGAGACTGACGCCGGGCATGACGCTGACCGTCGAACCCGGCCTATACTTTCGTCCCGGCGCCAATGTCCCGCCAGCACTGCATGGCATCGGCGTGCGCATTGAAGACGATCTGCTGTTGACCGCCGACGGCTGCATGGTCTACAGCAGCGCACCCAAAACGGTCGCCGAAATCGAGGAAGTGATGCGCCATGACTGAACCCCTCGATACGGTCGACATTGCCATCGTCGGTGCCGGCCCGGTCGGCATGGCGCTGGCGCTGGCGCTGGCCGGTAGCCCGTTCAGGGTATTGCTGATCGACAGCCGCCAGCGCGGCACCTGGACCAGTGATCCACGGGCGCTAGCGCTGTCGTACGGGACCCGACAGCTTCTCGAAAGCCTCGGCGCATGGAATGTCGACGCCGGAACATCCATCGAAACCATCCATGTCTCGCAACGTGGCGGCTTTGGCCGCACGCTCATCGACGCCGCGGATTACGACATTCCGGCGCTCGGTTATGTGCTGCGTTACCGTGATCTTGCGGCCAGCCTGGATGCCCGCATCGAGGCTGCGCAACGGCTAAACGGCCATGAGGTCGTCGCCATCCGTCTCAGCAGCGAGGCCGCCGAGATCATGCTCACGGGTGGCGGCGGTGACACGCACCGCATCTTGGCACGTTTGGTCGTCCATGCCGAGGGCACTCCCGCCAACGATGCCGGCGTCAGGGTGTACGATTACGGCCAGCACGCCGTCGTCACCGAAGTCCGCCCGCTCGCTGCGCACGCTCGTCAGGCATGGGAACGTTTCACCCCTGACGGCCCTCTCGCCTTGCTGCCCCTGGGTCCGGATTACGCGGTGGTATTCTGCGTGTCGTCGGCACAGGCCAACGAGCTGCTGCAGCTCGACGAAGAACACTTTCTCGCCGCCCTGCGTACCTCCTTCGGCGGTCGCGTCGATTTCGTCGGCTGTGGCCCGCGCGCCAGCTTTCCGCTCGCACTGCGCATCCGCCAACAACTCAGCACTCCCCGGCAGGTGTGGATCGGCAATGCTGCGCAAAGTCTGCACCCGGTCTCCGGGCAAGGTTTCAACCTCGGCCTGCGCGACGCCTGGGAACTGGCCGAAATACTGCGCACGCGCGCCTGCAGCGACGCCGGTGAAGAGGCCACCCTGGCCGCCTACACTCGACGCCGGCGCATCGACCGCAGCGGCAGCATGGCGTTTACCGATGGCCTGGTGCGCGTCTTTTCCAACGATCTGGCACCGCTGCGGGCCGCTCGCGGATTGAGTCTGCTGGCCCTCGACCTGCTGCCGCCGCTACGCCACTTCGTCGCCCGCCGCATGATCTGGGGAGCCAGGGCCTGGCCTTGAACACGCGACGCCGGTCCACAGGCTGCCGATCTGGCAGCCGCGCCATCCAGTGCATGCAGCCAACCAGCAGCAGGACTGCCGGCGTATTTCGCTTTGTTGTCGATTCGGCTAGACTTCGCTGTTTTCCAGCCGCAGGCTGACGCGATGCTGACGACCATTCAATCCCCTTTCTGACGGTGCCATGCAGCGAACAAACAAGACAATCCAACTGATCGAATTCAAGGGCACCACCCTGCCAGTCGTCGTCGTCACTCTGCGCTCCCTGCAGCCTGAAGCATTGGCCGAGGCGGCCAGCCGGCTATTCGGTGACGACGACTTTTTCGACGGGGATGCCGCTTTGCTCGATCTGGCACAACTCGCCGATGTGCCCGAAGCCGACTGGCGACGTGTCAAACAGGTGCTGAAAACGCACGGTCTGAACGTCATCGGCGTACGCGGCGGCAGTGAGGAGCTCCGCCACAGCGCGGCCTTCGCCGGCTTGCCGACCTACGCGACCAGCACACGTCCGGTTGCTGCGAACGACGAATCAGCACCCCCAGCGACAGTCGCCGAATCCGCGCCCAAGGCAGTATCGCCACCGACGCCTGCGGCCGTGAGCGCGCCGACACTGTTCATCGACCGGCCATTGCGTTCAGGACAGCAGGTCTATGCACGCGGCGGCGACCTGGTGATTCTGGCGGCGGTCAATGCCGGCGCCGAAGTCATTGCCGACGGCCACATTCACATCTACGCGCCTCTGCATGGTCGCGCACTCGCCGGGGCCAGCGGCGCTGCCGGAGCCCGAATCTTCTGCACCCGCTTCGATGCCGAACTGGTCTCGGTAGCCGGGCTGTACCGAACCTTCGATGGGGGAGTTCCAGTCGAACTGGCCGATAAACCGGTGCAGATCAGGCTCTCGAAAAAACCCGCCGAGGAGGCAAGCACTTTGCTCGTCGAAGCCTTGCGCATCGACTAGCGATGATGGCGCGTGTGGACGGGCATCAGCGAATAGCCGAGTCAATCAACAGAAGACCCATTCTGCGGGTAGAATCTCTTCTTTCATTTGCGGGGAATAATCCGTGACACGTATCGTCGTCGTAACCTCCGGCAAGGGTGGAGTCGGCAAGACTACCACCAGCGCCAGCTTCGCTTCGGGTCTCGCCCTGCGGGGATACAAGACTGCCGTGATCGATTTTGACGTCGGCCTGCGTAACCTCGATCTGATCATGGGTTGTGAACGCCGCGTCGTCTATGACCTGGTCAATGTCCTCAACGGCGAATCGACACTCACCCAGGCCCTGATCAAGGACAAGCATTGCAACAACGGCAATCTTTTCGTGCTGCCGGCATCGCAGACCCGCGACAAGGGCGCACTGACCGAAGAAGGGGTGGAAAAGGTTCTCAAGGAACTCGAGCACATGGGCTTCGATTACGTCGTCTGTGATTCACCGGCAGGGATCGAGCATGGTGCGGTGATGGCGCTGACCTTTGCCGACGAAGCATTGGTCGTCAGCAACCCGGAGGTCTCCTCGGTGCGCGACTCCGACCGCATCCTCGGCATCATCCAGGCCAAATCGCGGCGCGCTCTGCTCGGTGGCGAACCCGTCAAGGAACACCTGCTGATCACTCGCTACTCACCCAAGCGTGTCATGGAAGGTGAAATGCTGTCGTTCAAGGATGTCCAGGAAATCCTGCGCGTGCCGATCATCGGCGTCATTCCCGAGTCCGAAGCCGTGCTCCAGTCATCGAACTCGGGGACCCCGGTGATCCATCTGACGGAAACCGACGTCGCCGGAGCCTATCTCGACGTGGTGGGTCGCTTTCTCGGCGAAACCATTCCCTTGCGCTTCGTCGACTATGAAAAGCCAGGCCTCTTCAAGAGACTGTTCGGGGGTAGATGAGCATGTCCCTGTTTTCCCTGATCTTCGGCAACAAACCCAAGTCGGCAGCGATTGCCAGGGAACGCCTGCAGCTGATCATTGCCCACGAGCGCAATGGCAGCATCAGCACGCCCGATTTCATGCCGGCCTTGCGGGAGGAGCTGATGTCGGTCATCGCGAAGTACGTGTCGGTCAACCCTGAGGACATCAAGGTGTCGCTGGAGAAACAGGGAAACTTCGAGGTGCTGGAGGTCAACATCGTCATGCCGGAAGGCGGCAGGAAACCCTGACCGCTGGCTTGCGCCAATCGGCTGCAAATTGACGAGAATCAAGGGCTGCATTGCAGGCATGCCTATACTGCGTATTTCGCTCGACGAGGTCGCGTATGTCACGCCAGAGAATCCCCCAACTGATTTGTCCCGCCGGCAGCCTGCCGGCGCTCAAGGCGGCGGTTGACCACGGCGCTGACGCCGTCTATCTCGGCTATCGCAACGACACCAACGCGCGTAATTTTGCCGGCCTCAATTTCGATCCAAAGGCGATGGTCGAAGGTATCCGTTATGCGCAGTCGCAAGGCCGCGGGGTGCTGATGGCGATCAACACGTTTGCCCAACCCGGACGCACCGCCGACTGGCAGTACGCCGTCGATGGCGCTGCCGAACTCGGCGTCGATGCGGTGATCCTGGCCGACGTCGGACTGCTCGACTACGCCAGCCGGCGCCACCCCGACCTGCGCCTGCACCTCTCGGTGCAGGGCTCGGCAACCAACTACGAGGCGATCAATTTTGCTCACCGCGAGTTTGCTATCCGGCGCGCGGTGCTGCCACGCGTGCTGACGCTGGCACAGGTCGAGACGGTGATCGATAACACGCCGGTGGAGATCGAGGTATTCGGATTCGGCAGCCTGTGCGTGATGAACGAAGGACGTTGCTGGCTGTCTTCGTACGCGACCGGTGAATCGCCGAATACCGTCGGCGCATGTTCGCCAGCAAAGTACGTGCAGTGGGACCGGTCGCCGGGACAGATGACGACCCGCCTGAACGGTATTCTGATCGATAGCTTCGGCGACCACGAGGCGGCAGGCTACCCGACGCTGTGCAAGGGGCGTTTCGAGGTGGACGGCGAAACCTACTACGCGCTCGAAGAACCGACCAGCCTCAATGTCCTGGAAATCCTGCCGAAGATCGCCAACATCGGCGTCGCAGCGATCAAGGTCGAAGGGCGGCAGCGCAGCCCGGCCTATGTCGCACAGGTCACACGCACCCTGCGTGCTGCGCTCGATGAACTTGCCAGGAACGCGCAACGCTTCCACGTCAAGTCGGCGTGGCAGGCTGAACTGGCGCGTGTCGCCGAAGGCAGCCAGGTGACGCTCGGCGCCTATAACCGTCCGTGGCGCTAGGAGGACGGATGAAACTCGCTCTTGGACCACTGCTCTTCTTCTGGCCCAAACATGAGGTTTTCGATTTCTATGCCGAGATGGCGCAGAATCCGGCGATCGACATCGTCTATCTCGGCGAGGTGGTCTGCTCGCGCCGCCAGCAGCTTCGCGTCACTGACTGGCTGGGCCTGGCGCGCGACCTGAGCGACGCCGGCAAAGAGGTGGTCATCTCCGCGCAAGCGCTGCTCGAATCGGAAAGCGATCTGAAGGCACTGCGTCGCCTGCTTGACGGACTCGGCGAAATCCCCGGTTGCCAGTTCGAGGCCAACGACCTCGGGGCGGTAAACCTTGCCGCCGGCCGTCCTTTTGTCGCTGGCCCCCATCTGAATATCTATAACGAAGCAGCACTGGCCACCTTTGCCCGCTACGGCATGCGCCGCTGGCTGCCACCCTTGGAGGGCAGCCAGCGGCTGATCGAAGCGCTGCATCATAGTCGCCCGGCTGGTGTCGAGACCGAGGTCTTCGTTTTCGGCAAGCTGCCGCTGGCCTTCTCGGCGCGCTGTTTCACCGCGCGTCGCTACAATCTCAACAAGGACGACTGCCAGTTCAAGTGTCTCGACCATCCCGAAGGAATCACCCTGCGCACCCGTGAGGGACAACCGTTCCTGGCCATCAACGGCATTCAGACCATGTCGGCACAGACCTACAACCTGTTGGCGCAGGTCCCCGAACTGCTGCGCATGGGCATCGAAGTGATCCGTATCAGTCCGCAACCGCAGGCCATGGCTGCGGTCATTAGTGCTTTCGACGCTGCACGCCAGGCATTGGCGGTCGAAACCAGTTCCGTCGGCTGGGCCAGCGAAGGATTGGTCAACGGTTACTGGTTCGGCAAGCCCGGCATCGTGCAGCACCCGCAGGCTACCGTCACGACACGGCAAGGAACTGTTCAATGAGCCATAGTTTTTCGATTCCCCGTTTCAGACTGCCGATCCTGGTTTCGGCGATCGGCTCGCATCTGCCACAATGGCCACACTCGCTGGCACTGGCAGCAGCGCTCAACGCGGCCGCCAAGCTGGGGTTGCTTCCGGCAGACAGTCTGGAGTTGCTCGAAGGACGTTGCTTTGTCATTGAAGTGCTGGACGCCGGTGGACAGGCGTCGTTCAGCTATCGCGAGGGCATTTTCCGACCGCTGTTCAAAGTTCCGGAAGTCCCGGATCTGTGCTTTCGCGCCAACCTTTCGGCTTTTCTGCAACTGCTGGTTCGCCAGGAAGACCCGGACACGCTATTCTTCAACCGTGAGCTGTCGATCGTTGGCGACACCGAACTCGGCCTGCTGGTCAAGAATATGCTTGACGCCGTCGAGTGGCCGCTACTGACGAAAGCACCGATTTTCCGCCACTGATCCAGCGCAAACCGAGCAGCGCCGAAGCCGGCCATGCGAACGCCACGGCCAGCGTTGCCGGCCCGTCGCGTGCTCGTCGATGGCGTGGCCTGCGCAATGGGCGCCGGCCTGTTGTGGGGACTGGTGTTCGTCGTCCCCCTGATGCTTCCCGACTATCCGCCGGCCATGCTCTCTTTCGGTCGCTACCTCGGTTTCGGAGTCATCGCGCTACTGCTTGCCTGGGCCGACCTGCCACGCCTGCAACAATTACAGCGACAGGACTGGCTGATGGCTGGCGAACTGGCGCTGGTCGGCAACCTCCTCTACTATCTTTTTCTCTCGGCGGCGATCCAGCTCGCCGGCGCCCCTTTGCCGACGATGCTCATCGGCACGCTACCGATCGTCATTGCAATCGTCGCCAACTTCGGTGCGGAAGCTTTGCCCTGGCGTCGCCTGCTGCCCTCACTGGCAGTCATCGCGACGGGCATCGCGCTGGTGAACCGCCATGAGATGGCCCTGCTCGATGGGCAGCGCAGCCATCATGACCATCTCCTGGGGGCGCTGCTCGCGATCGCCGCGGTAGTAGCCTGGACCTGGTACCCAATCCGCAATTCCCGCTGGTTGCGCCAGCGACCAGCGCTCGCTTCCGGTACCTGGGCGATCGCCCAGGGTCTGGTGACGCTGCCGCTGGCAGTCATGGGCATGACTGTTGCCGGTCTGTACTTCCGTGAGCAAGGCGGCTTCGACTTCCCGCTCGGACCACAGGCGCTACGCTATATCGGCCTGATGCTGACCCTGGGGCTGTGCGCATCGTGGCTCGGTACTCTGCTCTGGAATCGCGCCAGCAAACTGCTGCCGACCGCCCTTGCCGGCCAATTGATCGTTTTCGAAACGCTTGCCGCTTTTGCCTACGCCTTCATCTGGCGAGGCGCCTTTCCCGGCGACACGGCACTGATCGGTATCGCCTTGCTGATCGGTGGCGTGCTTCTCGGCGTGCGAGCCTTTCGTCCGGCCTGAGCGGTCATGAGTAGATGGTTCTTTCCTGGCCGACAGTCTTTCGACCATCAGGAACGCCAAGCAGACGCCAATGCGCGCCGCCATCAATCGCTACTGCCCGTCCCACGGCTGCTGGACAGTTCGGACAATTTGGCGGTATCCACCAGCAGGTCTTCTCCCTCCCGAGTCAATACCCCCTTGGTTTGCAGCACCTGAAAAGTGCGTGTGACCGTTTCACGAGTCAGACTGACCATGATGGCGATCTCCTGGTGCGTCGGTGCCTTGAGAATGCGCCGGTTGCCATCGCTACCCATGGTCAGGAGTTCCAGATGTGCACAGATGCGTTGCAAGGGATTGTTCAAACCCAGAATCTGGCGATGGTTCACCTGGATGCGCACTCTTTGTGCCAAGCGCCGACACAGGGCCTCGGCCATCGAAGGCGTCGAGAACAGCAAAGGACGAATCTCGGCGCCCGGGACGAACACTACCTGGGATGCGCTATTGGAGATCACCAGTTCCGGCTGCGTCTGACCGTCGATCAGGGCCAATTCCGCAAAATAGTCGCCTGGATCGATGAAATAGAGGCCGACTTCCCTCCCGTCGAGGGTAAAGTCGATCGCCTGCAGGCGACCATTGACCAGAAAACACAGGTTACGGGGGGCACTGGATTTCGGCAGCACCACCTCCCGTTTGGCAAAGGTCTGGGTACTGGCCTGACCGGCAAGCCGTTCCAACTGATCTGCGGGAAGCGAGTTAAGTAGCGGAAATTGCTGCAAAAGAAGAGGATGTACAGCCATGACGGGGATTATATCGCTTGTCTTTGCCCGCTGCCGGCATTCAGCAATTCCAAATTTAAGCCCGTCATGAATCAGATTCCCTGCGCTCCTCAGATCCGTTACCTGCTGGATCCGGTTTTTCCCGAGCACGTCACGCCGCTGTTGATGGAGATGGGGGAAGCGCCCCACCGATTGGGCGGGTTGGCAAATCACCGCATGCTCACCGGAGGCTTCGCAGTGGCCCTGGATGGGGTGGAATACATCTCCTCGTCGGCGATTTCCTGTCCGAATGGCTCCACGCGCACGCAGGCCAACGGCCAGACGCGCCATTTCCATGTCGCCCTCACCCCGGTCCTGGTCGCGCCGGGGCAGGAGTCGGTTTTTCCGCTGTCCCCCGTGTTCGTCACTCCGCAGGATGGGCACCGCAAGCAGGACTGCAAACAGCGGCCAGTCGGACCTTCCCGGAGGCCTTCCAGTAAGCCATTGATTTGATGTAAAACATCAGAAAATCGCCAAAGATGTAGGCATGTAACTATAATAATTGTGTTTGACAAACAATGCTATATGTGCTTTTATTGT
>NZ_JAZKUD010000069.1:0-21255 GCF_036625275.1 Accumulibacter sp. | reverse complement strand
ATCGGCGCCCGTTTGGTAAATCGTTCCAACACCTCACTCAGGATCACGATCGTCTCCTTCTGACTTTCACGTCAGAATTCAGACACCGAGCCCTGAGTAAGTTCGGGGCACCCGCAAAGGGCTGGTTTCTACAACCTGAATCCGCGTGCCATCCGCGAGCTTCAGAAGCCGCAGGACGGAGCCGTGCTCAAACCCATGGGCGAGAATATCGCCGCGACGCCGCAGCGGCCAAGGTGAAACTGGCGGATCTGAGGCAAGGCGGACGGTTGAGCTGTCCATTTGCAACGGGATGAGGGGTGCGCCAGTTTCATCAAACTGACAACACCGGGGCCGGCGATTGGCAAGCGCCGCCGGATGCTACCTGACCACGCCGCTGCTCAGCCTCCGCACCTCCCCCCGCAAGCCATCCACCTCGACCTCGTCCCCGTCCTGCAATGCCGCCAAAATCCCCGGCAGATTGACCACTGCCGGCAGGGCGAACTCCCGGGCGACAATGGCGCCGTGGGACAAGTAGCCGCCGGTTTCGACCACCAGCCCGCCGGCCTTGAGAAAAAGGTGCGTCCAGCCCGGATCGGTGGCGGGGGCGACGAGGATTTCGCCGGGCTGCAGGGCGACACCCTCGGCAGGGTGACGCAGGCGACGCACCTTGCCGCGGGCGACGCCGGTTCCGGTAGCGACGCCGCGGAACCGGCTCCCTGCCGGGATGGCTGGCTGCCGCGCCTGGTCGGGCAGCGCTGGCGCCCCGCAGGGAGTCAGCGTCAGCCATTCCGGGGGCGTGGCCGCCTGCCAGGTGGCGAAACGCTGCGCCCGGTCGGCCACCCGAGTCCGTAGGCCAGCGGCAGGGATGAGGCCGTTGGCGTAGCGTTCCAGTTCGGCAGGCAGCAGAAAAAAGACGTCTTCGGTTCGGGCCAGGGCGCCCTCGCCGGCAAAGCGCTCGCCGATCAGCAGCCAGAGGCGGCGTGCAGTCGCGAGCAGGGCGATCATGGCGCTACGGGCGGCTTCCCGACGGTTGCAGTCCCGATTGGCGGCGCGCACCTGAGCCCGCAAGAGGAACCGGCGCCAGAACGGCATCTCTCGCCGGATACGCGCCCAGGCCGTGCGCGCCGCCGTCTGCTGGCGCGCGCGCAACGCCGCGGCGTCCACCTCGGCCAGGGCCGGCAGTTGCGCCAACAGGCACTCCGGCTCCTCCGACCAGCGAGGATTGCGAACGTAGGTTTCGTAATGGCCGCGATGACCGTATTCTTCGAGGAAGACGGCGAAGGCGGCGGCGAAGTCCGGGTCATGGAGAGGGCAGGCCGGATCGGCGGTCCGTCTGGCGCGGTGGGCAAGATCGAGGAGGGCATAGCCCTGCGCTGCCGTGACGCTGGGTTCGCCACCAGCCAGGAGCGCCGACCCGAGGGCCTCGCTCTCGCCGGGAAAGACGCGCCCCAGGGTATCGAGCAGGAGGCTCAGGCTGCCACCACCGGAGCCCTGCAGAAAAAACATGCCGTGGAATTCCCGCACCGGCTTGAACAGGCGGCGTAGCAGTCTCCCGATGTCGTCCGGGCTCCTGGGCAGCGGCACATCGCGCAGCTCCCGCGCCAGAGCCCGCGCCGCTGCCACCTCGGCATCCCCCCTGCGGGCCAGGGCCGGGGCACGGCGGAGATAGCGGAGCATGTTGCCGAAGCGGCGCCAGCGGTCGCGCCAGGTGGGCGGCACGGTGGCGATGGCGGGCTGGTGACCACCCATCAGGGCGTTGAAATGTTCGGGCAGAATGCCCATGCCGTCCCAGGCCTCCCACTGCATGATTGAAGCTTCGAGGTAGAGGTAGCCGTCGAACAGGCCGGCGCGTTGGGCGCCCGGCAGAATCGGGCAGCCGGCGATCTTCCAGCCCTGCTCCAGCAGATCGTTGCAGCCGCGGCGGGAGAAGTTCCAGTCCATGGGTTGCAGGGGCGCGGGCATGACCTCACAGGTGTTGCCGCGGGTCCAGATGGCCGGCTGACTGCGCAGGCCGGCGTAAGTGTAATGGGGCCGGCGGGTCACCGGGCGAATCTGCGTGAGCCAGAACTGCTGGCCATCCCAGACCCATTCCAGGTCAAAAAACGGGGCGACGAAGTCGAGGGCCAGGGCAGCGTCCCGCAGCAGCGACGCCAGGGCTTCCGCCTGGGTGGTGTCGAAAACCGGCGCCGCCGCCTGCGCCACCGGCACCGGCACACGCCGGGTGCCGCCCGCCGGGGAGGGAACGCTCATGGTCGCCTTGGCGCCGGGCCGGAATTCCAGCACGCGCCAGGTGTCGCCCGTATCCTCGGCGAAGACGATTTCGTCCCCGACCGCTTCGCCACCGACGAGACTTTCCCCCAGACCCCGGTTGGCGTGGACGAGCATACGGTCCTCGCGCCCACTCACCGGATCGCAGGTGAAAGCGATGCCCGAAGCCACCGCAGTCAGCAATGGCATGACCAGGACCGCCATCGCCGGCTCGCCGCCGATGCCCAGGCGCTCCCGATAGGCCGCCGCGGTGGGCGTATCCAGCGAGGTCCAGACCTCCGCCACGGCCTCGGCCAGTGCGTCGGCACCCAGCACGTTGAGACGTGAAAGGAAAATGCCGGCAAAGGACGCATTGGCGGCATCCTCGCCCACTGCCGACGAGCGTACGGCCAGAGGCCGGTCGTTCCAGCCGCGAGCCAGCAGTTCGTGCCGAAGTGGTGTCACCAACTCCGCCGGCATGTCTTGTCGCCGCTGCTCGCTCCACACCGCGGGGATGACGAAAAAATCCGGCACCGGCAAGCCATAGCGCCGCAGGAGGCCAAGCTGCCGCCCCTTGCCACCCACCGCCTCCGGCGCGGCATCGGCGGCAGCAGCGGCTGCGATCAGTTCGCAGCCGGCATTCATGGCCGCACCGCCATGCCGTCGCAGAAAAGATCGAGCATGCGGGACAGTTCCTCGGCCAGAGGCAGGCGGTCGTCCGCAAGGCAGCGTAGCAGCGTTGCCAGGTGAGCGAACTGAAAGTGCATCGCCAACAGCGGCGCCGGCAGGTCGTTGCGGAATTCGCCGGCGGCCTGCCCCTGCGCGATCAGCTCGGTAAAGATCACGTCCATGCCGCTGCGCTCGCGCCCTTCCGCCGGGGCGCACATGTCGCCCAGGCGATGGCGGATGTAGGGCAGCAGGAAAACCCGTCGCCCCTCGCACCAAGCTGCCTGTATTTCAAGAAAGCGCCGGAGCTGCACCCGCCCCGGCGCTGCATGGGCCAGTTCCGGCTGGATCGCCGGCCAGGCCTCCCGTAGGTCGGTGTGAAAAATGTGGCGCAGCAGCGCTTCCTTGACCGGGAAGTAGCGATAGAGGGTCATCTTGGAGACATCCGCCGCCTCGGCGATGCGCTCCATGGTCACGGTGTCAAAGCCGCTGGCCTCGAACAGCGCCCAGGCGGTCGCGGCGATATGGTCGAGTTGCTGCCGCCGCTTGCGTTCCCGGCGGCCGGTCTCGGTGCTCGCCTGATCACGGTGTTTTGCTGTATCGACCATGTTGCCGACTCCTCTTCTGGGCAAATTCCGGGCGCTGCGTATCCCGGCGGATATGAATGGAAGGGTTGGGAGGAACCGATAGACCTCCCCTCTCGCATGCTCCCCTCCCCTCGCGGGGGGAAGGGTTGGGGGGCATCGTTGCACACGAATTCGTCGAATCCGTGCGAAAACACATCGCCACAGCCGTCAGTCCGCTCTGCTGGCCTTGGCAAGGACATGGAAGCCCCCCAACCCCTTCCACGGCCCGCGCTGCATCGCGGGCCGGCTACGGCGGCGCATGGCAGTGCTCCGCGAACCAAAGTCTTTACGACGTATACAATTATACGACGTAATAGAATACGCCGACTGCAGGACGCAACGCAAATTGGCCCGATCCAGCGCTTGGGCCAGCAACCCCTGGGAATGAATCGACTCAGGGTTCATCCGGCAACGAGTTGATCCTGCGGGGTAGCCGCAGTCTGCAGTGACAAGTGGTCAGAAGCATTCCCGTCTCTCTTCGTCATGCGCCATGCACGGCGCACACGCTCGCCTTTGCGCCGTCGCCAGGAGCGACGCAGGGTTCATGCAGGGGCTCGGGAAATCGTGCTGGCACCGGCCGGCACCGGGGCACGTTCCGGCCGACCAGGTCGAGCCCGTACCGTAGGCGGACGAATACGCAGTGCCATCGGCGGTTCGCCCAGACCGGTGCGCGTCAGCCAGGCAAATACCGATTCGACGGTGACGGTGTCGATCTGCCCCTCCATGCGGCGGCCGAAAGGATGGTCGTCGAAGCTGATGTGGGCGGTAAACATCCGCGCGCCGAGGCGGGTCGCTGCCGAAAGCGGCACCGTCGCGGGCTGGTAGCCGCGTCCGCGCAGCCAGGCTCGCGCCTCGGCGCGACTGTTGACGTGGGGATCGCGCAGCACGGCCAGGGTTTCGATGACCCACTGGTTGCTCTGCTGGTAGGGGCCGGCCCAGGGGTAGGCAAGCATGTTGTAGCGTGGCTCGTGCACGAGAGCGAGCAGCGCGTTGTCGGTGAGCAAAGGCGCCAGCGCGTCAGCGTCCTTGAGCGGCAGCAGGCCGGCCTCGTGGCGGAACAAACCGTCACCGAAGAACTCGGCCAGACCCTGCCGGTAGATCTGCGCGCGGTCGCTGCCGCACTGGTTCAGTTTATGCACTACCCGCCAGGCACCGCGACCGTCGAGTGCTGCCGTGTCGCGGTAGACGAAACCGAGGTGCGTATAGCGCAGGCCGTACGCGCTCAGATCCTGCCCGATACGGGCGAGCAGCGCGACGCGCAAGCCGTCGCGCGCAGCCAGTTCGTCGAGCTGTGCCGCGACGCTGACGGCCAGATCCAGATCGCGCGCCATCGCCGCGAGTGTCGGCCTGCGCGGCGTGCAATCCTGGCCCGCCCAGGCCGGCAATAGAGCACACAGGACGAGGACAGCGGTCCCCCACAAGCACAGGCGACGACACAGTTGGCTGCGCAAACGACGTCGGGCGTCCATCAGCGCACCCGTTCGTTATAGAGCAGCGATTCACCCAGGGCGTTGGGCACCAGGCAGATCACTTCGCCGGCGGCGGAAAGCAGCCAGCCGGCGCTGATCGCCGTCGCCGAGAGAACGGTACCGGTGGCAACCGCTGCGGAAGCCGCGGCCTCGCCGGAAAAACGCAGGCTGGCGGTGGCGCCATCGGAAACCCGGCGCACCAACCACACCATTCCTGTCGCCGATGCCTCGACGGCAACGACTGTGAGCGTTACGCCTGCGCCGAGAATCATCAGCGGCGCCACGCTCAGGGCCGCCACCGGCAGCGAGAGGGCCAGTGAAGATGCGACACTGGCATCCGGGGCACCGCCATGGGCGCGCGCCGGCGGGCTGAGGACGAAGGGAACGAGGCAGCAAGCGGCGATGCAGCCGAGCAAGCGGCGGCGGGATACCACAGTTTTCATGAGTTTCTCCTTGGCTGAACGTGATTGGTAGTGAGCGTCAATCGGTGTGGACCGCATCCGAAGCAGCCGCCGGCACCGCTTGCTCGCGCAGCGCGTTGCCGGCAGCGACGTTCAGTTCGCGTTCCAGGCGTTCGACCTCATGCCCGTCGCGCAGCGTCTTGGCCAGCGTAAAGGCGGTCGAGATCAGGTAGAGCCAACTGACCACCAGGTAGGCCTTCCAGGTCGGGCTGATGTCCATGCGCCACAAGCCCCAGCCGGTAAGCGCCATCGCCAGGGTGAAGGCGCCCCACACCACCAGCGGCCACCAGGGGGTGTCGCTGTCGGCGCTGGCTTGGTCGCGCACGGCCTTGGCAAGCACCAAGGCCGATGAAAGACAGAACAGATAGCCCATGACCATGAAGGCACGGTCGAGATCGGTGCCGGGCAGCCAGAGCAGGCCACCGGCACAGATCAGGATGGCGAGGGCGAAGGAAATCCACACCTGCATGCGCCAGGCGCCAGTATCGCGAAGTACGACGATGTGCTTGTGTCCGCTGTCCATTGACAATCTCCTGTGTTGTGCGTTGAACGACAGCTGAACTTTCGCCCATTGGCGTCGCTAGTACAAGATAATCGGTCGATGTGCCAGAATTTCGGACGCGTAGTATCGTAATATGGTACTTTTTGGAGGTGGCGCGATGAGCACGACGGCCGATCTGATCCACTTGCTGAAAGCTGAGCTGAAAGCCGCAGGCCTGACTTACGCGGCGCTGGCGAAAGAGCTGGGCATGGCCGAATCCAGCGTCAAGCGGATGTTCGCCCGAGGGGGTGACATGCCGGTGTCACGTATCGACGACATCTGCCGCGTCATTCGCCTCGATTTCGCCGAACTGGCGCAGCGCCTGGCCGACAGTCGGCCACTGATGCTGGAGCTGACTCTGGCGCAGGAGAAAGCGGTGCTCGCCGATCGCAAGTTGCTGGTGGTGGCGATCTGCGTGATCAGCCAGATGTCGGCCGAAGCAATCCTTGCCACTTACGAACTGACCGAAGCCGAACTGGTAAGCGCACTGGTGGCGCTCGACCGCATCGGCATCATCGACCTGCGACCGGGCAACCGCTATCGCCTGAAAGTGGCGAAAGGCTTTCGCTGGCTGCCGCACGGGCCGGTGATGGAATACTTTCGTAACGAGGTGCTCGACGACTACTTCGCCGGCGGCTTCGATGGCGAATCGGAAATGCTGATGGTGGTGCATGGCGAGATCGGCCACGGCCTGGCCAATTCCTTCCGCGAGCGGCTGACGCGCGTCGGTCAGGATTTCTCCAACCAGCATCTCGCCGACCGCAAACTGCCGCCCGAGCAGCGTCGGCCCTACACCATCGTCATCGGCATGCGTTCATGGTTGATGGCCTCGCTGGCGCAGATGCACCGGCCGAGGAAGGAATGCTGACGATCTGCCAGCGACCGGCCAAGGGTCACCACGGTTGCTGCCCGGCGCGCAGCGGTCGCCACGTCGTGCCGAAAGGTCCCGGCCCCAGGGTCAGGGCAGGCCGTACCTACCCCAGTACCGGCCGATTGGGCTGTTTTGCCGGGTTTCCTGCCCGTCAGACGCTTCAGACGACGAGCAGTCGCCTGACCTCTGCCAGCCCCGCCGAAAGCATCGCCAGATCCTGGGGTTCATTGCCCTTCAGTTCATCGAGCACCGCGCCGGCTTCCGTGGTGGTCGGCAGGCTGCCGCCGAGAACCTGCCGCAGGAGGTGCTGCCGCAGGCTGGCCAGCTCGCCGCCGAGCTGCGCGCGGGCCCTTGCCTGCCAGCGGTTGCCGGCCGGCAGACGGGAGACGGCAGCGGCCAGCCAGTCCAGATCGATCTGCCCTTCGAGAACGGCGAGTGCTCGTGTCACGTCGTCCAACGGATAGCCACAGGCACGCGCGAGATTCACCCGCTCGAACGCTGCAACGATCGCCGCACGCTCGTCGATCAACGCGGTGATGGCGACTGCGCCGCTCCGACCCTGACGGATGCGGTCAATGGTGGTGGCGACTGCACTGCCGTATTCGGTCATCAACTGCGCAAGGCGAGTCCCCCGCAGATGCTGCGTCAGCACCAGCGGCGTCGCCGCCGCCAGCATTGCCCGCAGCCCGGTCATCCACGCCAGTTGCCGGGTGGCGTCGACGACCAGGTCCAGCGATTCGATCTCGTGCCACAGCGTTTCTGCGTCGAGTACGCTGCTGGCGGCATACCACGCGCCGGCCACCTGCGCCGCCGAGGCCCCCGTTTCGTCACCGAGCTGCAGGACAAAGGTCGTTCCCATGCGGTTCACCAGACGATTGACGAGCTGCGTGGCGATGATGTCGCGCCTTAGAGGATGCGCCGGCAGCAGTTCGCTGGCATGCGCGAGCAGGGGTGCCGGAAAGTAGGCCACCAGCAGTTGATGCATGTCTTCGCTGTCGGGCAGGCTCGACGCCAGGAGGGTTTCCTTGAGCGCGATCTTGGCATAGGCCAGAAGCACCGCGATTTCCGGTGCGGTCAGGCCGCGCTTCTGCTGCGCGCGTTCGGCAAGACCTTTGTCGTCGGGCAGACATTCGATACCGCGATGCAGGGCGCCGCGGGACTCCAGGTGGCGAATCAGACGGCCATGCACCTCGATCAGGCTCGCTCCGGCTGCCGCTTCGAGGGCAATCGCCTGTGTCTGCTGATAGTTGTCGGCCAGCACCAGCGAGGCGACCGCGTCGGTCATCGAGGCGAGCAGTGCGTCACGCTGCTTGCCGGTCATGTCGCCACGCCGGATCAGCCCGGCCAGCAGGATCTTGATGTTGACCTCGTGGTCGGAGCAATCGACGCCAGCCGAATTGTCGATGGCGTCGGTGAAGATCCGGCCGCCATTGAGCGCGAACTCGATGCGCCCCTTCTGCGTCAAGCCGAGATTGCCGCCTTCGCCGATCACCCGCGCCTTGAGCTGACCGGCATCGACCCGCAGAATGTCGTTGCCGCGATCGTTGGCTTCCTGATGACTCTGGGAGCTGGCCTTGACGTAGGTTCCGATGCCGCCGTTGTAGAGCAGGTCGACCGGCGCCTGTAGCAGAGTCTTGATCAGTTCGGGGGGCGTCATCTGGCTGGCGGTGCTGCCCAGCCACGCGCGCAGCTCGGGTGACAGCGGGATCGACTTGGCCGTTCGCGACCACACGCCGCCGCCCTCGGAAATCAGAGCCGGATCGTAGTCCGCCCACGAAGACCGCGGCAGCGCAAAGAGGCGTTGCCGCTCGGCAAAGCTGCGCGCCGGGTCCGGGTTCGGGTCGAGGAAGACATGCCGGTGATCGAAGGCGGCCAGCAGCCGGATTTCGGAAGAGAGCAACATGCCATTACCGAAAACGTCGCCGGACATGTCGCCGATCCCGACGACGGTGAACGGTTGCGTCTGCGTATCGAGACCGATTTCCCGGAAGTGCCGCTTGATCGCCTCCCAGGCACCTCTGGCGGTAATGGCCATTTTCTTGTGGTCGTAACCGACCGAGCCACCCGAAGCAAAGGCATCACCGAGCCAGAAGCCGTACTCGATGGCGATGCCGTTGGCGATGTCCGAGAAGGTCGCCGTCCCTTTGTCGGCAGCGACGACCAGATAGGGGTCGTCGCCGTCGCGACGGCGCACGTGATTCGGCGGCACGACCCGGCCGTCGACCCGGTTGTCGGTGAGATCGAGCAGGCCCCGGATGAAGGTTGAATAACAGGCGATTCCCTCGGCCTGGAAGGCCTCGCGCTCGCCAGCCGCCGGCAGGCGTTTGCAGACGAAGCCCCCTTTCGATCCCAGCGGAACAATCACTGCATTCTTCACCATCTGCGCCTTGACCAGACCGAGCACCTCGGTGCGGAAGTCTTCCATGCGGTCGGACCAGCGCAGGCCACCGCGCGCCACCCGCGCACCGCGCAGGTGCACGCCTTCGACCCGCTCGTTGTAGACGAAAATTTCGTAGAGCGGCGCCGGCGCGGGCAGGAAGGGAATGTCTCTGGACGAGAACTTGAAGGACAGGTAACTCTTGGCCTGACCGTCAGGGCTCGGTTGATAGGCGTTCGTCCGCAGCGTTGCCTCAATGACCGTCTGCAGCGCAGAAAGAATCCGATCATCATCGGGATTGCCGACCTGCAACAAGGCCGTGCTGACTTCATCGGAAAACGCTCTGGTGCGTGCCTCGTCTGCTGCCGGAGAAAAGAGTGCCTCGAACAGGTCGACCAGTGCCCGCGTTATCCGGAAATGCGTCGCCAGACAGCGCTGCACATAAGCCTGGCTGAACGGCAAACCGGCCTGCCGCAGGTAACGGCTGTAGGCGCGCAGGATGCTGATCTGCCGCCCGTCGAGACCTGCCAGCAGAACCAGGCGGTTGAAACCGTCGTTCTCGGCCTGGTCGCGGAACAGCTTCTCGAGCAGGTCGATGAAGGATCGCCGGGTCGTCTCGTCGTTCAGCGCCGCAGCCTGCGGCAGGCGCACTGCGAAGTCGGCAATGTGCAGGTCGCTCCTGGGCAGACTGAACGGCTGTTCGGAGAGTACCGTCAGTCCCATGTTCTCGAGGACCGGCAGAATCGCCGATAGCGGTCTCGGCCTGCCGCGACGGAACAGTTTCAGGTGCTGGTGTGAGCCATCGTCACCCTGGGCTGCGCTCAGCTTCACCTCGACACGGCCGCTCTGCTCGGCGGCTTCGAGATGTTCGAGGTCGGACACCGCCGAAGCCGGTGTGACCCGTTCCTGATACGACAGCGGCAATTCCGGCGAATAGCGACGCAACAGGCGGTTGCCGCGCTCCTCGCCATAGTGCCCGACGAGATTCTGTTTCAGTTCTTCAGCCCAGCCGCGCACGATCCGTGCCACCTGCCTTTCGATCGCGTCGGCATCGTAACGGTAGTCGGTGCCGACCGGCGTACGGGCGATGAAATGCAGACGTGCCAGCCGCGACTCGCCGAGCATGACAAAATAGTCGACGCGTTCGGCGGCGAGGCTTTCATGAAGGAGCGCCGAGATGCGCTCGCGGATGGTGGTGTCGAAGCGGTCGCGCGGCATATAGACGATCGCTGAAACATAACGCCCCCAGGCATCGTCGCGCAGGAAGATGCGCACCTGCTCGCGCTCGTGCAGGGACACGATGCCGCTGGCGATACGGACCAGATCCGGGTGAGCGATTTCGATCAGCTCGTCACGCGGATAGGTTTCGAGTACGTTGAGCAGGGTCTTGTCGCGATGGCTGCGCGGCAGGAAGCCGAGATCTTCCCGTACGGCGGCAATCTTGCGCCGCAGCAGCGGCGCATCGGTTGCCGCCACATGGTAGACGTGTGCCGTGTAGAGGCCGACGAAAGCACGCAATCCGACGATGTTGCCGTCGGCGTCATAACGCTTGGCGGCAATGAAATCGAGGTAGGCCGAGCGATGAATCGTCGAGCGCGCGTCCGCCTTGACCAGAATCACGGGCAGGGGATCTCTGGCCAGTTCCGCGACGACGCCGGGAATTCCCGCCAGGCAACGGCCAAAGCGGGGATGGTCGGCGCTTCGGAGAATGCCGAGTCCGCTGCCGGCGACGCGCGCGAGCTTGCTGTCGCCGACGGCCGCCTGGTAATCCGCATAACCGAGAAAGACAAAATTGTTGGCCGCGATCCAGGCCAGATATGCCGCCGCTTCGTCGGCTTCGGCAAGCGTCACGGCGGCCATCTCGGTGTGTGCTTCGCGCATGCGCTCGTGCATCGTCGGGCCATCTTCGACGGCCGCGCGCACGTCAGCGAGCACGCCCAGAATTTCCTGATGCAGGGTATCGATCAGTCCGGCCTCGCCAATGCGATCGATCTCGAGGTGGATCCAGGACTCCGCTCGACTGCCGGCAGCGCCACGCGGCCGCGTGGCCTGCAGCCTGCCATCGACATCGCGCTCGGCGCCCAGCAGAGGATGCAGCAATCGATGGATCACCAGTCCATGGTGGTAAACCAGCATGGTGATCGAATCGACCAGAAACGGCATGTCATCGGTGATGACATCGATCACGGTGTGCGGAGAGTGCCAGCCATGCCGGTCAAAATCCGGGGTATAGAGAGCGGCCGAGGCTTGTTTCGGCGCGCGCACCTCGCCTAACCGGAAATGCTGGACCGCCGCCCCGAGAAGCTCTTCAGGACTCGCGTCCGTGGCGCCGCCCAATTCCACATCGACGAAGTAGCCATCGAGGAACTCGCCGATGCGCGCCGAAAGGTGCTGCTGCTCGGCGATTTCGCGCAGATTGCGGCGCAGGTTGTGGGTAGACTCGCTGATCAGTGCCATGCCGTTCTCCTTCTCTCGAATCGATCGGGTATCGCCTTGCTGGCCACTGACGCCTGCGCCACTCCAGGCAGGCCCTGAGTCAGACGGTACTCAATGGTGCAGAATCTTGGCCAGAAACTGTTGTGCTCGCTCCGAACGAGCGTGTTCGAAAAAAGCCTCCTTGCTGTCGTCCTCGACGATACGGCCCTGATCCATGAAGATCACCCGGTTGGCGACGCGTTTGGCGAAGCCCATCTCGTGCGTGACGCACATCATGGTCATCCCCTCCTGTGCCAGCTCGGTCATCACGTCAAGCACTTCGTTGACCATTTCCGGGTCGAGCGCCGAAGTCGGTTCGTCGAAGAGCATGCAGATCGGGTCCATGGCCAGCGCCCTGGCAATCGCCACACGCTGCTGCTGCCCACCGGAAAGCTGGCCCGGATATTTCTCCGCCTGCGCGCGCAGGCCGACCCGATCGAGCAACTTGAAACCCTTCTCGCGCGCCTGCTCCTGGGTACGCCCGAGCACCTTGGTCTGGGCAATGGCCAGGTTATTGATGATGCTCATGTGCGGAAAGAGTTCAAAATTCTGGAAAACCATGCCCACCGTCGAGCGCAGCTTGGCAAGATTGGTTTTCGGATCGCCGACGGACACGCCATTGACGATGATTTCGCCACTCTGAAAGGGTTCGAGGCCATTGACACATTTGATCAGTGTCGACTTGCCCGAACCAGACGGGCCACAGACGACGATGACTTCGCCCTTGTGCACCTGTGTCGTGCAGTCGGAGAGGACATGGAAGGAACCGTAATGCTTGCTCACCTTGTTCATCGTAATCACGAAAAGTCTCCTCGATTCATGGCTGCAAGCGGCATCAGGCCGTCTTGAGCTTGTTCTGATAGTAGCGAACGATTCGCGACGCGGTGAAGCAGATCACGAAATAAACGGCACCGGCAAAGAGCAGCAACTCGACCAGACGCCCATCACGATCCCCGACTTTGTAGGCCGCACCAAAGAAGTCGGCCAGGGCCGACACATAGACCAGTGAGGTATCCTGGAAAAGGATGATCCCCTGTGTCAGCAGCAAGGGAACCATGTTGCGGAAAGCCTGCGGCAGCACCACCAGGCGCATCGCCTGGCCGTAGGTCATGCCGAGCGCGCTGGCAGCACCCATCTGGCCTTTCGGAACCGACTGGATGCCGGCACGAATGATCTCCGAGTAGTAAGCCGCCTCGAACAGCGCAAAGCCGGCAATTGCCGAGGAAAGGCGCATGTCCGAACCGCGCGGGAAGCCGAAGAGGCTTTCCAGCAGATGCGGCACGATCAGAAAAAACCACAACAACACCATGACCAGCGGAATGGCCCGGAAAAGATTCACGTAGCCAGCCGCGAACCATGACAGCGGCTTGACCGGCGAGAGGCGCATCAGGGCCAGCAGGGTGCCCCAGACAATCCCGAAAATCACCGCGCTGACCGTGATCTTGAGGGAAATCTTCATACCCTCCCAGAGAAAAGGCAGCGCATTGGGAATCGAAGACCAGTCGAATTCATGCATCTCACTTGCCTCCAAGATAGCCGGGGACGCGTACATGCTCTTCCACCCAGCGCATGCCGAACATCACCACCACATTGATCAGCAGGTAGGCGAGTGTCACCGCGATGAACGACTCGTAGGGCTGCGCCGTGTAATCCACCAGTTGCCGGCCCTGGGCGGCCAGTTCCAGCAGGCCGATCGTCGAACATACGGCCGAATTCTTGAAAATGTTGAGGAACTCCGAGGTCAGCGGCGGCACGATCAAACGCACCGCCATCGGCAACATCACATGGCGATAAGTCTGCGGCAAGGTGAAGCCCATCGCCAAACCGGCGTTTTTCTGTCCCGGCGGCAGCGAATTGATCCCCGAACGCACCTGTTCAGCGACACGCGCGCTGGTGAACAGCGCCAGGCAGACCATCGAGGCAAGAAACTGCTGCATGATCGGGTTGGTCTGCTTGAAGGCGTTGCCGAGGGCCTCGGGCAGCAGCTCGGGCATCACGAAATACCAGAGGAAGAGTTGCACCAGCAGCGGGATGTTGCGAAAGATTTCGACGTAGGCCGTGGCCAGCCCCGACAGCCACTTGTTCGGGACCGTCCGCAGGACGCCGACCACAGCGCCAAGCGCCAGCGCGATCAACCAGGCCGATAGCGACAGGGCGATGGTCATCTTGAAGCCGTAGAACATCCAGCCGAGATAGGTATCGTCACCCGTTGCCGTCGGCTGCAGAAAAATTCCCCAGTTCCAGTTGTAACCCATCGATGTTTCTCCTCCTAACGGTCATGTCTTTTCCAGACACCCCCGATCATGAAAGCCATGACCGTTTCCCCTCTCCCCCAGCCCCTCTCCCGCGAGGGGAGAGGGAAGGTTCGTGAGTCGCAGAGCGACTTTCGCGGTAAGCGGGCTCAATACTCCCAGAAAATCCGTTGCAGTTCCTTGCTGTCCTGGGTCTTGGTCAAAGCCACCAAGGCGAGAATGCGTGCTTTCTGCGGGTTGAGATCGTGCGCGACCACCCAGTCGTACTTGTCGTCGGGTTGCTCGGCGTTGCGCAGCACGAAGCCACCGGCATTGACATGCGATGAACGGATGATCTGAATCCCCTTGCCGCGCAGTTCCTGCAGACTGGGCACGACGGCGCTGCTCACCGAACCATTGCCGGTACCTGCATGAACGATCGCCTTGGCGCCATTGGCCGCAAAAGCGCGGTAGGCCGTATCCGAAGCATTGCCCGCTCCATAGGCGATCTCGACCGACGGTAGCGTGTCGATTTTGTCGATGTCGAATTCGGAATGACGGGTATGCCGCTTGGCGGGCAGACGGAACCAGTAGTTCTTGCCCTCGACGACCATCCCGAGCGGCCCCCAGGGACTCTTGAAGGCTTCGGTCCTGAGGTTGACCATCTTGGCGACATCGCGACCGCTGTTGATCTCGTCGTTCATGGTCACCAGCACGCCTTTGCCACGCGCGTCCTTGCTGGCCGCAACACTGACCGCATTGAACAGATTCAGCGTGCCATCGGCCGACATCGCAGTGCCCGGTCGCATCGACCCGACCACGACGATGGGTTTGTCGGTGCGCACCACCAGATTGAGAAAGTAGGCGGTTTCTTCGAGCGTATCGGTGCCGTGCGTGATCACGATACCATCCACATCATTCTGCTTGACCAGCGCTGCGACACGCTTGGCCAGAGTCACCAGGTTGGCATTGGTCAAGCTCTCCGAGGCAATCTGGAAGACCTGTTCTCCGCGCACCGCGGCCACCGTGTTCAACTGCGGAATGCCGGCGATCAGCTTGTCCACCGGCACCTTCGCCGCCTGATAGGTGGCGCTGTTGGTGACATCGGCGCCCGCACCGGCGATCGTGCCACCCGTGGCGAGAATCACGACGTTCGGCTGGTCGGCAGCCAGTGCCGCACTGCAGACGAGAAGCGTCGCCGCCATTGCCATCGACCACCGTCTTGCCATTTGATTCAGCATGGTTCATCCTTTGCTTATGGTCTGTGTTCCCTTCCGGGGTCCGGCAGGCCCCCGGAATGCGCCGTTCCAGGGGCAGATCAGCCAGCCCCGGCACGACAACTTACTCGAACGCCTTGTCGTTGGGCGCCTTGTACAGCTTCTTGACGGCTTCGGAGAGCGGGAAATTGAGGTTCAGGCCTTTCGGCGGGATTGGTTGCAGAAACCACTTGGCGTAGATTTTTTCGGCTTCGCCCGAGGTCATGGCCTTGGCCAGTGCACCATCGACGACCTTCTTGAAGGCCGGGTCATCCTTGCGCAACATGCAGCCATAGGCTTCGAATGATTGCGGGGTGCCGACCACCACCCAGTCGCTGGCTTTCTTGGCTTTGGCCATTTCGCCGTAGAGCAGCGCGTCGTCCATCATGAAAGCGACCGCGCGGCCGGTCTCCAGGGTCAAAAAGGCTTCGCCGTGGTCCTTGGCGCTGATGATGTTCATCTTCATCTGCTTGTCCTCGTTCATCTTGCGCAGCAGACGCTCCGAGGTGGTACCGGCCGTGGTCACGACATTCTTGCCCGCCAGCTCGGGGAAATCGGTAATCCCGGAATTGGTCTTGGTCATCAAACGAGTGCCGATGATGAAGATGGTATTGGAAAAACTGACCTGCTTCTGACGTTCGGTGTTGTTGGTCGTCGAACCGCATTCCAGGTCGACCGAGCCGTTCTGGACCAGCGTGATGCGATTCGCCGAGGTCACCGGCATCAGCTTGGTCTCCAGCTTGGCCAGCTTCAGCTCGGCCTTGATGGCGTCGACCGCCTTCATCATCAGCTCCTGCGAATAACCGATGACCTGCTGCTTGTCGTCATAATACGAGAAGGGTATCGACGACTCGCGATGCCCGAGCGTGATGACTCCGGTTTCCTTGACCTTCTTCAGCGTACCGGTCAGTTCCTGCGCCAGAACCGGCGCCGACAACAGGCTCGCCGACAGCGTTGCTGCCAGCATAAGACCTCTGCAATATGGGCTCATTGTGTCTCCTCCATGTGTCTTCGGGTAATTGATGGGTGAAATCCAGGGAAATCAGGCCATCTCCCGATTCCCGGATGGTTTCGATTCTGGCATGACTTGCGCATTCAGCCAAGCGCCAATTGAATGATGATTCGGTCATGAAAGGAAAGTTCCCCCGGCTGACCGCCATGCTTATGGCAGTGATGAGCGTTTTCCTCTCTCACGGCCCGCGCTGCATCGCCCCGATGTTGACCCCATGCCTGCGCATGGCAGCGCACGCAAGCCGTACAATTCCGGCAATACCCTGACCAGACCCACTCAAGCGATGAGGCCTATGCACATCCGCTATAGCATTCGTCCGAGCAAGCCTGCAGCGCATCTTCTCGAAGTGCGCTGCAGCCTGGCCGCACCCGACCCGGCGGGGCAGCGTTTCGCGCTGCCGGCCTGGATCCCCGGCAGCTACCTGATTCGTGACTTCGCACGCCACATCGTCGCGATTCGTGCCGAGGCTGCCGGCAAAGCGGTCGCGCTCACCAAGCTCGACAAACATAGCTGGCAGGCTGCGCCGCTCGGCAAGGGTGTGGCGCTTACCGTCATCTGCGAGGTCTACGCCTGGGATCTCTCGGTACGCGCTGCGCATGTCGACCAGACACACGCCTTCTTCAATGGCAGCAGCGTATTCCTGCGTGCCCTCGGTCACGAACATTTGCCGTGTCTGGTCGATATCCAGCGGCCGATCGGCAGGCACTTCGAAGCCTGGCGTGTCGCCACCGCGCTCACTCCGGCATGTCACCAGACTGCCCGGCGACACGCTTTCGGCCTCTACCGAGCCGCCAACTATGACGAGTTGATCGATCATCCGGTCGCCATGGGCACTTTCACGCTGGCCACATTCACGGCCTGTGGTGTCCCGCACGAAATCGCCATCAGCGGGCGTCATGACTGCGACCTGGCGCGCCTGAGCGCCGACCTGCAGCGCATCTGTGAATGGCAAATCCGCTTCTTCGGCGAACCGGCACCGATGCCGCATTACGTTTTCCTGGTCACCGCCGTCGACGAGGCGTATGGCGGACTTGAGCATCGGGCCTCGACGGCGCTGCTCTGCGCCCGCGACGACCTGCCCTACCCTGGCATGCGCGGCACACCGAAGCGCTATCGCAGCTTTCTCGGTCTGTGCAGCCACGAGTATTTCCACGCATGGAACGTCAAGCGCATCCAGCCCGCGGCATTCTCGTCCTACAATCTCGATGCCGAAAACTACACCACCCTGCTCTGGGCCTTCGAGGGTTTCACCTCGTACTACGACGACCTGGCGCTGCTACGCTGCGGCTTGATCCGGTTGAAAGACTGGCTGGCGCTGGTCGCCAGGACGATCGACAAGGTCCACAACAACCCCGGTCGGCAGCGGCAGACGCTTGCCGAGTCGAGTTTCGACGCCTGGACGAAATACTACCGGCCCGACGAGAACACCCCGAATGCAGTGGTCAGCTACTACACCAAGGGAGCACTGGTGGCGCTGGCACTCGACCTGAAGCTGCGCGCAGAGACCAGCAACCGGATTTCACTGGACGACGTGATGCGCGCGCTCTGGCAACGCCATGGCCAGGGTGAGCAGCGCTGCGGCATTGGCGACGAGGACATCCGGCTGCTCGCTGAAGAACTGTCCGGCCTTAACCTCGAACACTTTTTTGCCGAAGCCGTCCATGGCACGACCGACGTGGACCTGGCGCAGTTGCTGCAGCCCTTTGGCATCCGGCTGAAGCGTTCGGCAAGCTCCACAAGCCCGTCGCTCGGCGTGCAAACCGGCAGCGACGGCAGCGAGGCCCGATTGACGATCGTCTACGAAGGCAGCCCGGCGCAAGTCGCCGGACTGTCGGCCGGCGACCTGCTGCTGGCGATCAATGGCTTGCGAGTCACGCCATCGACCCTCGACCGCCTGTTGAGTCGCCGTCAGGCCGGCGAGACGGTCCACATACACGCCTTTCGACGCGACGAACTGATGGAATTCACGGTCCAACTCGGCGCGCCGGCCAAGGATCGCCACCAGTTGCAGTTGCAGCGAAAACGCAACTCCCTGCGCAAGAACTGGCTGCAGGGGTAGCGCATCGACGATAATCCGCCACGGTATGCTCCAGCCCTGCCGGGCTCCACCCATTGCCTCCTCGTACGCCAGATGACCAAGCTCGCCGACCTCCGCAAAAGCTACGAACGCGCCGAACTCAGTGAGGACGCGTCACTCGCCGACCCTCTCAGGCAGTTCGAGAAATGGATCAGCGAAGCGATCAGCGCGCAAGTCCCCGAACCCAACGCCATGACCCTGGCGACGGTAGACAGCCGCCTGCGCCCGTCCACCCGTGTGGTACTGATCAAGGGCTATGACGAAAAGGGCATCACCTGGTTCACCAATTACGACAGTCGCAAGGGTCGCGAACTCGCTGCCAATCCCTGGGCAGCACTGCAGTTTCACTGGGTCGACCTGGAGCGGGTGGTGCGCATCGAGGGTTGCGTCGAGAAAGTGAGCGCCGCCGAAAGCGATGCCTACTTCGCCAGCCGCCCTCTCGATTCCCGCATCGGCGCCTGGGCGAGTCCGCAGAGCCAGGTGATTGCCAGCCGCAGCGTACTCGTCGGCAATGCCGCTCGCTATGGCGCGAAGTTCCTGCTGCACCCACCCCGTCCACCGCACTGGGGCGGCTACCGGCTGCGTCCTGATACCTGGGAATTCTGGCAGGGCAGAAAGAGCCGTCTGCACGACCGTCTGCGCTACCGGCTGGACAGCGATCAGCAATGGATTCGCGAACGCCTGGCGCCGTGACCTGCGCGGGCGTCGGAATAACCGGAAAGCTTACCACCTCGCTCACCGCCTGGCCCTGAATCGTGCTCCCGACAAAACCCACCCGCAGCTTGCTGACCGGAGCAGACCTCGCCGATGGGCTGGGCCATCAGTCGACCACAGCCGGCACAATTTCCTCAACGACGGCCCGCGTCCCCGTACAACGCCATTTGACTTCCAGATCGTAAAGACGCAAGCCATAGCGTCGCAACGGATCGCTCGCGTAGGCCGGACGCGGATCCTGCGCCAACACCTCGCACAGCAGCGCCGCCAGGTCCGGCCAGCGAGATTCGTGCCGGCACAATTGCATCGCCGCCTGCCCGCTGAAATCGACCGCCAGTTGCGGCGGCGGACCCTCGACGAAACCGCTGCGGGCCGCCGGCTCGCTCTCGACAAAGGGAAGGTACGGTTTGATGTCGAGAACTGGCGTACCGTCCAGCAGGTCAACGCCGCCAAAAGTCAACACCACCCCCGCACGCGTTTCAATGGACAACAGTTCGACCAGCGACAGCCCCAGGGGATTCGGGCGAAACGGGCTGCGGCTGGCGAATACACCCACGCGTTGATTGCCTCCCAGCCGCGGCGGCCGAACCGTCGGGTGCCAATCGCCGCGGCAGTGGTGAAAGACGACACTGAGCCAGACATGCGAGAAAGCCGCCAGGCCACGCACCGCTTCCTCCCGGTCATACGGTCGCAGCAGGCGCAGTTGGCCGCGTGCATGCGGTGCCAGACGTGGCTGACGAGGAATGCCGAAGCGGTCCCGAAAGGGCGTCGCCAGATAGCCGATCGGCGACAAGGTGATGTCAGCCACCGGTCGGGTCCGTAAGAATGCAGGCTCGCACGCGCATCACAGCAAGGCGCGTGCGCCTGCTGATCCCATGCATCCACCGCGCCACCTCAGCGACTGGCGAGCGCCAGCGCATGCCGGGCCATGGCCTGGACGATGGGCTCGGCCTCGCCAATCGCAGGCGCGAGTTCAAAGCACGTTTGCGGATGGCGCTGTCGCAGTTCTTCGAGCAGCAGCGGCACATCGCGCTTCAGATGCCCACCGCGAGCGATGAACATCGGCACGACCAGGATGCGTTCCCAGCGTTCGGCGATCAGGGATTCGGCACACGCACGCAAATCGGGTGGGATGAACTCGAGAAAGGCCAGTTCGACACGCAGTTCGGGCGCCTGTTCGCGCATCGCCGCGCAGACACGGCGCATCGGGTCCGCCCATTCCGGGTCACGTGCGCCGTGGGCGAAAAGGATCAAGGCTGTGCGTGGCATACGTGCACTGTAACGCATCACGACACCCGCGACACGGGTCAGTGGATGCCGGCCAGCGCGGCGATCTCCCGAGCCTCATCGACGAGATGATCGGCTCCCCAGGCCTCGATCGGGTCGCCATCACCAAGATAGCCGTAGCGAACCGCCACCGTGGCCATGCCGACAGATCGGCCCGCCTGGATGTCACGCAAGTCATCACCGACGTAAAGGCAGCACGTGGGCTCCCTGGCAATCAGCGCGCAAGCCATCTGCATCGGCTGGGCTGCGGGCTTGGCACGCCGCGCAGAGTCGCCGCTGACCACGCAGGCGGCACGTTTGGCGTAGCCCAATTGGTTCAGCAGCGGCAGGGTGAAGCGTTGCGCCTTGTTGGTGATGATTCCCCATGGCAAACCACGGCGCTCAAAACCGCCGAGCAGTTCGTCGATCCCAGGGAAAACCGTCGTCTCGACGCAGATGTCCTGGCTGTAATAGCGCAGGAAGCGATCATGGAACTGTGCATAGTCCGGATCGCCCGGCTGCATGTCGAGCCCCGCCTTTAGCAGGCCCCTGACGCCCTGTGAAGTGAGAGGACGCAAGCGGGCCGCCGGAAGCGCTGCCAGGCCGAGATCAGAACGCAAGCGGTTGAGTGCCGCCGCCAGATCCGGAGCCGTATCGGCAAAAGTCCCGTCCAGGTCGAACAGGAACGCTTCAAACATTCTTCACGGTATGCAGCAGGTAATTGACATCGCTATCGCGGCCGAGAGTGTACCGTCCGGTCAAGGGATGGTAGGTCATCCCGCGCAAGTCAAGCACATCGAGGCCGACATTTCTGGCCCAGCGCAGAAGTTCCGATGGCTTGATGAACCTGGCGTAATCGTGGGTCCCCCTGGGCAGCATGCGCAGGACATACTCGGCGCCGATCACCGCCAACAGGTAAGCCTTCGGATTGCGGTTGATGGTCGAAAAGAATACATGCCCGCCAGGCTTGACCAGCGCTGCGCAAGC
>NZ_JAZKUD010000068.1:0-21594 GCF_036625275.1 Accumulibacter sp. | reverse complement strand
CCTGTCGCCGTCGCGGAGCATCCGCCTGGCAGTACCTCGGCACCGTCATCGCAGCCGCTCGCAAAGGCTTGCAGCTCCCCGCCATCCCCGCCATCCCGGCAACCGTGTAGGGGGAGTGAATGATTACTGTGCAACGGATTACCCCTCGCCCAAACCCTTTCCACGGCCCGCGCTGCATCGTGGGCCGGCTGCGGCGGCGCAGAGCCGTGCTCCGCGAAATCCCGCCTTCGCCCCACAGACGCAGAATTGGGCTGTGCTCAGCGTCCCGTGTGTAGCGGCACGATATCGCCTGCCCGCAGAGAGACCGTGACCTCCCGGCCGACCGCAACCCCGTAGCGATGGACGGCGCGAACCGGCAGGCGCATCTGCAGGCAGGCTTCCGGAAGACCCTGCGGTTGTAAGCGGACGACGGCCTCAGTGCCCATTTCGATGACTTCCTCGACGACGACGACCAGCGGGTTTTCGAGGTGACTTCCCCAGGGTTTGTCCGGGCGAACGAGCAGTACGTTGCTCGGCAAGATAGCCCAGCGCAGGTTGTCCTCCATGCCCACCGGTAGCGGGCCGGCGGCACGTAGGGCATGCGGTCCCCAGCGCAGTCGCAGGTTGCGCCCGCTGGCCGTGCCGTCCACCCTGGCAGTGAAGATGTTGGGGATGTCGAGGAGGCGTGCTGCTTCCTCGCTTGCGGGGCGCGTCAATACTTCGGAAGTGGCCCCGGCTTGCACCAGTCGCCCACGCCGTAGCAGCAGCAGGTGCGAAGCCAGTTGTGCGGCTTCGTCGAGATCGTGGGTTACCAGCAGCACCGTTGCGCCGAGTTGCTCATGCAGGCGCAGCAGTTCCATATAGAGACGCTTGCGCGTACTGCGATCAACGGCGGAGAAAGGCTCATCAAGTAACAGGACCTGCGGCTGGCGGGCAATTGCCCGCGCCAGCGCCACACGCTGCTTCTGGCCACCGGACAGCTCGTCGGGATAGCGTCTTTCGAGACCTTCGACATGGGCGAGGGCAAGGCAACGAAGCGCTCGTTCCCGGCGTTCGCCGATCGGCAAATGGATCAGTGCGGTCTCGACATTCGCCTGCACCGTCAGGTGGGGAAACAGACCATAATGCTGGGAAACGAAGCCGATTGACCGCTCGCGTGTCGGCCGGTGGTTTTTTCCTTCGGCCCAAATTTCTGTCCCCAGTGCCACGCGTGCCTGCCTGACCGGCAACAGGCCAGCAATGGCGCGCAGGATGGAGGTCTTGCCGCTGCCGGAGGGGCCGACCAGGGCCGTGATCCGTCCGTCGGGAAACTCGGCGGCAAAATCGAGCGGCGGACCGCCATGACGCAGTTGTACGCTGAGAGTCACGTTGCGCGGCGCCGCCTGGCCAGGCGTTTGGCCAGCCCGTAGCTGACCGAGATGGTGCACAGCGAAACCAGCAGGAGCAGCAGCGACATCGCTCCTGCCGAAGCGTGATCAAAGGATTGCACCTTGTCGTAGATCGAGATCGCGACGGTGCGGGTTTCACCGGGGATGTTGCCACCCACCATCAGCACCACGCCGAATTCGCCGAGGGTGTGGGCAAAGGTCATCACCGATGCAGACAGAATGCCGGGCCAGGCCAACGGCAGTTCTATCCTGAGGAAGGTTTGCCAGAAGGTCAGTCCGCAACATTGAGCGGCTTCGCGGATGTCCGGTGCAATGGCTTCAAAGGCGCGCTGGATCGGCTGCACGGCAAAGGGAATGTTGAAGATCACTGAAGCGACGACCAGGCCGCTGAAACTGAAGGCCAGGGTCTGGCCGGCAAGCGCCTCGAACCAGCGTCCCGGTAGCGATTGGTTACTCATCGCCACGAGCAGGTAGTAGCCGATCACTGTTGGCGGCAGGACCAGCGGGAGCGCCAGCAAGCCCTCAATCCATAGTTTGCGCTTGCGCGTGGTTACCGCCAGCCAGTGGGCGGCAAGAATCGCCGGGGGAAGCAGCAATAGCAAGGTCAGCAAGGCCAGTCTGACCGACAGAATGATTGCGGCCGTGTCCATTAATGCGTTGCTTTATTCGGCAGAACCAGGCCGTGGCGAACGAAGATGGCGCGAGCGGCAGGCTTTTGAAGGTAGTCGTAAAAGGCACGCGCGGTATCGCCAGCGGACTTCATCAGCACCAGGCGCTGGCGCAACGGTTCGCTCGTGTGCCATTCGCTGCTAATCAGCGTGAAGCTTCCCGATTGGGCGATTGCCGGCGCACTGGCAAGTGACAGGGGCAGCAGGCCTCCCTGACTCGATCCTGATACCGCGAACTGCACGGCCTGCGCGGCATTTTCGCCCAGCACGAGCCTGGACTCGATCGCAGACCACAGCCCCGCATGTTGTAACACCGCCCGCGCCGCACGACCATAGGGGGCGTGCTCCGGGTTGGCGATGGCAAAGCGTTTGACGCGGCCGTCGGCCAGTGCCGCCTTGAGATCGCTCAACGCAGCATCTGCCTGCAGGGGCGAGCCGTGTGGGACGAACAGCACCAGGCGGCCGATGGCATACAAGACGCCATGATCCCGTGTCAGCCCCTGGTCGGCGAGCCGGAAAACCAGATTCTCGTCAGCAGAGAGAAACAACTCGAAAGGGGCGCCATGCTCAAGCTGGTGGGCAAAGTTTCCCGATGAACCGAAAGACAGTTTCACCGCGTGTCCGCTCTCCTTCTCGAAAATTTCGGCAACTTCGGTCAGTGCGAACTTGAGATCAGCCGCGGCAGCGATCGGGGGGGCTCCGGCGGCGTTCGCGATCGCCAGTTCAGCCAGCAGCAACAGACAGACAGCGGCGCGAAGGATTGGCATGACAGCCCTGGCCAACGTCAATGGGAAGTTCATTATAGCCTGCCGGGATTGCCGGTTAGCGATCGACCTTGCCCAGGCTGCAGGCGGATCGTGCCGATGCGATTGATCGATATTCTGCACTTGTCCCTATCCCGACCCGTGCCGGAGTGCCAGCCATGCCAAGGGCTGCCGAAGAGACCCGGTAGACGCTGTTCACGAGAAATGCTGCGTGGTATGCGCACTTGTGTTCGGGTCATGTGGCACAATATAAGGATCACTCAAGGCTCACGACCTGGTTTGCTCATCGTCAGACGAACAACTATCAATACACAGGAACCTGGATGACTTCTGACATGCTCCACAAGCATTTCACTCCCTACTCGCCGAAACCGGGTGAAGAGTTCATGAACAGCGATCAACTGGCTCATTTTCGTGGCATCCTCGAAACGCTCAAGCAGCAGTTGATCGAGGACATCGAGCGTACAGTGCATACCATGAAGGATGAAGCGACGGTTTTTGCCGATCCCAATGATCGAGCGAGCCAGGAAACCGACATCGCCATCGAACTGCGCAACCGCGATCGCGAACGCAAGCTGATCAAGAAAATCGAGGAGACCATCGACCGGATTGACAGCGGTGACTATGGCTATTGTGCTGCCTGTGGGGTCGAGATCGGCATCAAGCGTCTGGAAGCTCGACCGACGGCGACACTGTGCATCGACTGTAAAACGCTCGAAGAAGTACGGGAAAAGCAGATCGCCAAGTAAGCGATATCGGCAGACGGGCGCTGGGCGAACCGCGCAGGCGGTCGACCAGCGGTGCGTGTCACATAAAAGGACGCCTCGGCGTCCTTTTTTCTGCTTGCTTGTTGATCAGCGGCCTATGACTGTGCGGCGTTAGCACCGCCCTCTTCGGCGCTCAGGGCTTTCATTGACAGCCGTACCCGGCCTTTCTCGTCGGCTTCCAGAACCTTGACGCGTACCTTCTGGCCTTCCTTGAGATAATCGGCAACGGCGTTGACGCGTTCGTTGGCAATCTGCGAGATGTGCAGGAGGCCATCACGACCGGGCAGGATGCTGACGATGGCGCCGAAGTCGAGCAGCTTCAGGACCGTACCGTCATAGACCTTGCCGACTTCGACGTCAGCGGTAATGGCTTCGATGCGGGCCTTGGCGGCGTCGGCGGCGTCACCGCTGACCGAAGCGATGGTGATCGTGCCGTCGTCCTTGATGTCGATCGTCGTGCCGGTTTCTTCGGTAATGGCACGGATCACCGCACCGCCCTTGCCGATCACATCGCGGATTTTCTCGGGGTTGATTTTCATCATGTACAGGCGCGGTGCGTAGCTCGATACCTCCTCACGGTGTCCGGACATCGAATCCTGCATCTGTTTCAGGATGTGCAGGCGGGCTTCGCCGGCCTGGGCCAGCGCGACCTGCATGATTTCCTTGGTGATTCCCTGGATTTTGATGTCCATCTGCAGCGCAGTGACCCCTGACTCGGTGCCGGCGACCTTGAAATCCATGTCGCCGAGGTGGTCCTCGTCACCGAGAATGTCGGTCAGCACAGCGAAGCGATTGCCTTCCTTGATCAAACCCATGGCAATTCCGGCCACATGTGCCTTGAGCGGAACACCGGCGTCCATCAGCGCCAGCGATGCCCCGCAGACGCTGGCCATCGAGCTGGAACCGTTCGATTCGGTAATCTCGGAGACGACGCGAATGGTGTACGAGAACGCTTCGGGTGAAGGCAGGACGCCCAACAAGGCGCGCTTGGCTAGCCGGCCATGCCCGATCTCGCGACGCTTCGGCGTTCCGACACGACCGCATTCCCCCGTGGCGTAGGGCGGGAAGTTATAGTGCAGCATGAAGCGCTCACGGTATTCGCCGGAGAGTGCGTCGATGATCTGTTCGTCACGACCGGTGCCGAGCGTTGCCACGACCAGCGCCTGCGTCTCGCCGCGGGTGAACAGGGACGAACCATGTGCTCGCGGCAGCACGCCCGAGCGCATCGCGAGCGGCCGGACGGTGCGCGTATCGCGGCCGTCGATGCGTGGCTCGCCGGCGAGGATGCGGCCGCGGACGATCCGGGCTTCGGCAGCAGAGACCATGTTGCGGATGGCATTGGCGTCAGGGGCGTCGTCGCCGGCGGTCAGGGTTTCGACCGCGTAGGCGGTAATTTCCTTGATCCGCTGGCTACGCAACTGTTTACTGGTTATCCGGTAGGCCTCCTGCAGTTCGCCGTCAACCAGGGCATCGAGCTTGCCATGCACGGCTTCGTTTCTCGCCGCCGGTGCCCAGTCCCATTCCGGCTTGCCAGCCTCATCGGCGAGTTCGTTGATGGCATTGATTGCCGCCTGCATTTCCTGGTGTCCGTAGACCACGGCACCGAGCATCACTTCCTCGGAGAGTTCCCGTGCTTCCGACTCGACCATCAGCACAGCCGCCTGCGTTCCGGCGACGACCAGATTGAGCAGACTCGATGCGAGTTGCGTGGCACTCGGATTGAGGACGTATTGACCTTCGATATAAGCGACGCGGGCAGCAGCGATCGGTCCGTCGAAAGGAATGCCGGAGATCGCCAGGGCGGCCGAGGCGCCGATAATGGCCGGAATATCGGGATCGATTTCCGGGTTCAGCGACATCACCATCGCGACGATCTGGACCTCGTGGTAGAAGCCTTCGGGGAAGAGTGGGCGCAGCGGACGATCAATGAGTCGTGAGGTCAGGGTTTCCTTTTCCGAAGGACGGCCCTCACGCTTAAAAAAGCCACCGGGAATACGTCCCGCAGCATAGGTTTTCTCGATGTAATCGACGGTCAGCGGAAAGAAATCCTGGCCGGGCTTGGCCATTTTGTTGCCGACGACCGTGACTAGCACGACGGTGTCGTCCATCGACACCAGTACGGCCCCACCCGCCTGACGTGCGATTTCGCCGGTTTCCAGGGTCACCTGGTGGGCCCCGTAAGCGAAGCTTTTCTTGACGATATTAAACATTGTTCCCTTTCTCAATGGTCTGGCGCGAGCCTGCTTGCGACTCCGGCAGGCGACCAACGCCCGATTTGGCAAACTGCAATAGCAGAAAAAGCGGCGCAGCCCGCGAAGGGCTGGCCGCTGACTGCTTTTCGGGTTGCCTGCAGATCCGATCGCGGTGAGGATCGGTGAGCGGGCTTATTTGCGCAGGCCGAGACGCTGGATCAGGCTGCGGTACGAATCGACATTGGTGCGCTTCAGATAGTCCAGCAACTTGCGACGACGGCTGACCATGCGCAACAGCCCACGCCGCGAGTGATTGTCCTTCTTGTGCTCCTTGAAATGGCCGGTCAGGTCATTGATGCGTGCGGTCAGCAACGCCACCTGGACTTCGGAAGACCCGGTATCGCCGACGGTACGCTGGTAATCGGTCATGATTTGCGCTTTTTGCGTTACATTGATCGCCATGTCAAACTCTCTTTCTGGGAAACGGCGCCGCCCCGGTTTGATAGAGCCAACGCCAGATGGATAAAGGTGTTTATTCGCTTGGCGAAGCGAGGCGGCGATTGTAACTGTTGGGGGGATGGGCGGCAAGGAGCAGCTTTTCTGACCCACCGTCGGGCTATGGTGGTACGCCTGTAGCCGTTAAGAAAAGCCGGGGAGCCAATCGCTTTGCGGGTTGGTCGATACGGCTTCAAGGGTGCCCTGAAAGAGGGCTTCGATCACAGGGGCTTCACGCCAGTTTTCGTTGAGGAAGGTTAACCCGATTTCTTCGACGAGCGTGCCCTGCCAGTAGTGGTTGGCGATTTGGTCAAGCGTCGACAGACTCAGACTGTGTGGCAGCCGCAGATAATCCAGCCAGCTCGAATCATGAAACGAGCAGATGTAAGCTCCCTTGCTGCGCGCTCTGGTCAGTGTCTTGCCGAAGACGCGGGCCGGATGTTTGGTACGGAAGGTTTCCGCATCGACGCGCGTCGCGAAGAGCAACAGCGCGTGCAGGCGGCTCGGGAAGTGCCGGTAAAGTCGCTGCCGATAATATTCCAGATGGTACTCGGCAAAGTAGTTTTGAACTGTCGTGAAGTGATCTTCAGGCAGTGTTTGAGCGAAAGGGTTGCCGATCAGGATGTCCCAGCCCGGCAAAGTGGCCTCTGCGTCCAGCCAGGCGTACAACTCGAGTGGGCTGCTGTCCTTGAGTAGATGGTCCATGATCTGTACCGAACCACTGCATGGTCAGTGGCTTAGCGGTTGCGGCCAAATTTTTCGACCAGTTGGCCGAGCTTCTCGGTACGCTCACGTGCCAGCGCCTCGGCCTCGCGCTGTGCCTTGCGCAGCTCGGCCTGCTTGCGCAGCCGTTCCTTGATCAGCTCCGAGGCATGGCTGCGATGCGTTGCCGGGATCTCGTCGGCCGGCTGGCCGTCGAGATCATAGCGTACGGCGGCTTTTTCCATGGTTTTCAGGTAGCGCAGCGAGTGCGTATGCATTCCCAGGGCGGTACGCAATACCTTGCGATCAAGGCTTGGCAGACGCGCCAGGAGTTGCTTGTCGATCCCGATGGCCAGTGGCAGACCGGCGCGGAAGACCGGGTAGGTCTCCTGCAATTCCTTCAGAAGCTGTCGAGCGTGCTGACCCGTGACAGGGACAGGAACTGAGGTGGGCGTATTCATGGATCTCGCTTCAGAAGTGGATGCCACGCATGATCTGCGAGAAAGCGATCTGGTCAGCGGTTTGTGGCTCGGGTTCCGGAGACTTGCGCATGCCTGCCGCACTGGAATCGGGGAACATCCGGAAGGAAGTGTTCATCGTGATCTGTGCCACCTTGGGCAGCAGCGAGTGCAGCAGGGCGCCGAAAATGCCCAGCCGGGTGGCGATGCGCACGGGTTTGTGAATGATGGCTTCGACGACCAGATCGGCGGCCTCTTCAGGGGAGAGCGTTGGAACCTGATCATAAAGCTTGGTCGGAGCAATCATGGGTGTTCTGACCAGGGGCATGTTGATCGTGGTGAATTCGATGCCGCGATCGGCAAATTCAGATGCGGCGCAGCGTGCCCAGGCATCCATCGCTGCCTTTGAGGCGACGTAGGCCGAAAAGCGCGGTGCGTTCGTGAGCACGCCGATCGACGAAATGTTGATGATCTGTCCCTTGCGTTTGGCAATCATTGCCGGCAGGAAGCCCATCGTCAGGCGCAGTGCACCGAAGTAGTTGACCTCCATGGTACGTTCGAAATCATGGAAGCGGTCGAAAGAGTTCTCGATGCCGCGGCGAATCGAGCGGCCGGCGTTGTTGACCAGGAAATCGACGCCTCCGTGCTCTTCGTTCATGAACTTGACGAAGGAAGCGCATTGTTGTGGATCGGAAACGTCGACCGCGTGTGTGATCAGGCGCAGGCCAGCGGCTTCGAATTCACGGCGGACTTCTTCGAGCGCCTGCGCATCGCGGGCGATGGTCACGGCAATTGCGCCGGCCTCGGCCATCTTGCGAATGGTGGCCTTGCCGATACCCGACGAGCCGCCTGTGACGAGGACGACCTTGCCTTCGACCTGGCCGCGCAGGGTGTGATCGACGAATAGATCCGGGTCAAGGTGACGTTCCCAGTAGTCCCACAGGCGCCAGGCGTAGCTGTCGAGCGGGGGCACCGCGATCCCGCTGCCCTTGAGCGCTCGCTGCGTCTCGCGGCAGTCGAAGCGGGTCGGGTAATTGACGAACTCGAGAATGTCGTCGGGCAACCCGAGATCCTTCATGATGGCAGTGCGGATGCGGCGTACCGGCGTCAGGGCGAACATCGCCTTGCGCACCGAACGCGGAATGAAACCGAGCAGGGCAGCATTGATGCGCATCACCATTTCCGGCGCGTGCGCTGCGCGTGCAAAGGTGTTGAGCAGATCACCGACACGCATCGGCGTCGGATCGGTCAGGTGGAAGCACTGACCGTCCTGGTTTTCGAGGTGTGCAATGTGGTCCATCGCAGCAACCACGAAGTCGACCGGTACGACGTTGATTCGTCCGCCTTCGATGCCGATCGTCGGCATCCAGGATGGGAACATCCTGCGCATCTTCTGGATCAGCTTGAAGAAGTAGTAGGGGCCGTCGATCTTGTCCATTTCGCCGGTGCGCGAGTCGCCGACCACGATGGCCGGACGAAAGATACGCCAGGGGATCCGACATTCCTTGCGGACGATGCCTTCGGAGTCATGTTTGGTGCGAAAATAGGGGTTGTCGAGGTTCTCCGCTTCGTCGAACATGTCCTCGCGGAACAGTCCCTCGAACAGGCCGGCTGCCGCAATCGAGCTGACCAGGTGGAAGTGCCGGGCTGCAATTTCCTCGGCCAGGCGCACCGTGTTGCGGGTGCCGTCTACATTGGCACGCTGCTGGTCTTCGGCGCTGGCCTTGAGGTCATAGATCGCAGCCAGGTGGAAGAAGTGGTCGATCCTGCCCTTCAGCCTGTCAATGTCGGCTGGGGCGACGCCTAACCCGGGCTGCGTCAGATCACCAATGATCGGGATGACACGTGTATCGTCACAGCCCCAATACTCGTACAATTCATCGAGTCGCGGCAACTCGATGGCACGGGTCAGAAAATAGAGGGTGGTATCGGGGCGGTCGAGCAGCTTTCTGACGAGCCGCTTGCCGATGAAACCAGTGGCGCCGGTAACGAAGTAATTCATTGCTGTCTCCTGAAATTCACGGTCCTCTCCTGAATGCCCTGCCTGCCCGACGGCCGTGCGATCAAGGCCTTCCCTGGGTCTTTAGTGTGCGTCCTCTAGATATTGTCACTAGACTGGCTCCACAGGGCAAGCAAAAAACTTGTTGGCCTTTTGATGATGACCTTACAGGAGAAGAAAATGGGCAAGAAACTCAAGGAATTGGCGGGTGACGTGACGGAAAGCCAACTGGCGTCGACGGTCAAGGAATCTGCTCAGCAGATCTGGCTGGCCGGACTTGGCGCTTTTGCCAAAGCGCAGGAAGAGGGTGGCAAGGTGTTCGACGCTTTGGTGAGGGAAGGTGAAAGCATTCAGTCGAGGACCCGCAAGATGACCGACGAGCGGATCGCACAGGTGGCTGGCAAGGCGGCTGGGACTTGGGACCGCCTGGAACAGGTATTTGAGGATCGTGTCGCGCGTGCCCTGGGCAGCCTCGGCGTGCCGAGCAAGCAGGATATCGACAGTCTGTCCAAGCGCGTCGTCGACCTGAGCGCGGCCGTGCAGGCCCTGACCGAAGGAAAAGCAGCTCCCAAGATCGCCGTCAAGTCGGTGGCCAAGGAAGAGATTGCTCCGGCTGAGTCCGCTGAGGTCAAACCAGCCGTGGCCAAACCAGCCGCTCGCAGGTCTGCGGCTGCGAAGCCGGTGCCCCCGGTCACGCCAGCCGACGTGCTGAACACGCTGCCGAAGGCGGGCGACGAGTAAGTCTTTCCCCGCGCTTGGCGCGAGCTGGACCAAGCCAGGCGCTCAGGGCTGCCAGAGAGCAAGGGTTCCCTCCCGACCGGGAAGGGAGAGATCCCGCGAGGGGTTCTTGGCCGTCCGTCCGGGTTTTGGCGTGGCCGGCACGGAGATGGTACGCGCTTACAACCAGGCGCCGGCAGCGTTCCTCGACGCTGTCATCAATGGCGCTTTCCAGGTAAAGGAATGGCGTTCAATGGATGATACTGCAAGGAAATGTTCGAAACTCGGGCTGGCGCTGGCCGGGGGGGGGCCGGTGGGAGGTGTCTATGAAGTCGGCGCGATGGCTGCATTGGCGGAAGCCCTTGACGGCGTCGACTTAACTAACTTCGATGTCTATGTCGGGGTCAGTTCAGGGGCTTTCATGGCAGCCGCAGTGGCCAATGGCATGGAGCCTGCCCAGTTGGCACGCATGTTGGTGGAAGACGAAAGCGATGAGGTTTTCGACCCCGAAATGCTGCTGCGCCCTGCTTTCGGTGAATACCTGCGACGAGTGCTGCAGGTTCCCGTCCTGTTCTGGTCGTCCTTGCGACAGTATTTGTCGGACCCGTGGCATCTTCGCCTGGTGGAAGCCTTTCAGGGTCTCAGTCATGCCATCCCGGCAGGGATCTTCGACAGTGCCGGAATCGACAAGCTGTTGAGGAAACTGTTTTCGGTTGGCGAGCGAAGCAATGATTTCCGTCAGCTCAAGCACCAGCTGTTCATCGTGGCGACCGATCTCGACACCGGTGAGTCGCTTGCCTTCGGCTCACCGGGGCATGACGATATCCCCATTTCGCTGGCGGTGCAGGCGAGTGCCGCTTTGCCGGGACTGTTTCCACCGGTCAGGATCGGCGAGCGTTATTTCGTCGACGGCGCCTTGATCAAGACCCTGCATGCTTCGGTTGCGCTGCACGCGGGCGCTGAACTCCTGATTTGCATCAATCCGCTGGTGCCATTCGATTCACAACTAGCTGCCCAGCGTCCGCGGCATGAAGATCCGACGCCGGTACCTGACCATCTGATTGAAGGGGGCTTGCCGGTTGTCTTGTCACAGACCTTTCGCGCCATCATCCACTCGCGAATGCGAACCGGCATGGACCGCTATGGGCACGAGTTCGCAGGCAGGGATGTGGTCCTCTTTGAACCGACGCGCGACGATGCAGACATGTTCTTCACCAATGTGTTCAGCTATCGCGGCCGTCGCCGCTTGTGCGAGCATGCTTACCAGCGTACCCGTAGCGATCTGTATCGGCGGCGCCATGAGTTACGGCCAATTTTCGAGCGGCACGGTATCGAACTGAACCTCGGCGTGCTCAAGGACCACAGTCGTTCGCTGCTGTCACACAAGCGCCACCCGGATCTGGCAGCCAGTGCCGGTGCACTGGATTCTTCGTTGGGCGATCTTGAAGCCTGGCTGCAGGCGCAGCAGGTTTGACCCGGCCATTCCCGGACACCTGCAGCAGTGCTATGCTGGCCATCCGGGGTAGCTCATGGCGGACAGGTGATGGAAAAAAAACCCAAACGGCGAACGCGTGAACGCATCATCGAGACCAGCCTGCGCCTGTTCAATGACTTTGGCGAGCCAAACGTGACGACCACGGTTATTGCCGACGAGATGAATATCAGTCCCGGCAATCTTTATTACCATTTCAATAACAAGGATGAGATCCTCGAGTCGATTTTTACGGTCTTTGAGCGGGAGATCGAGGATACGCTGGCAGTACCGACACGAAGACCCGCCGACGTGGAAGATATCTGGTTGTTCTTGCATCTCCTTTTCGAAAAGATCTGGCAGTACCGTTTTTTCTACCGCGATTTGAACGATCTGCTGACGCGCAACCGCTTGCTGGAAATCCATTTCCAGCGAATCCTGGCGCACAAGGTGCGCACTGCGAAGACCCTATGCGAAGGTCTGGTGTCGGCAGGTGCGATGCGTGCCAACACCGGGGAGTTGCGTGCGCTGACGATAAACATGACGGTGATTGCAACCTATTGGCTCTCTTTCGAGTACGTTCGCGATCCACGCGGCAGACTCGACAGTGATCATATCGGCTGCGGTGTCTACCAGGTGATGGCGATGGTTTCGCCCTTTCTGCTGGGTGAATCCAAAAAACTGCTCGAAAAGCTGTCACAGGAATACCTCGGCGCAGAGCGTCCTGCCTGACGTCATGTTGAATTAATCTGGAGAACGATCAATGGCCTGGAACAAGTTTCCCTATCCCGATAAGGCATATTTCTATGCCGGGTCGGCACTGCAAGAAAACTGGGCGCGGCTGCATCGCGGTGACTGCGAACCTTTTCCTGATGATCCACGGGTTCAGGAGGCCTGGCGGAGTTATCACGCCGGCGACTTTGGCCGGGCCGTCGAGGCGGGTGTGGCCTGTGGCATGGCGGGTTACAATGCCGCCAACAAGGCGGCCACGGTCTATGCGACTTACCTTGAAACCGATGATGAGCACAAGTGCAGCCTGCTGCTGGAGGTTGCGCAGCGCTGTGAGCAGCAGCAGGAAAAGACCCCCACTGATATTAACGCGTGGTACCTGCACGCTTTCGCACTCGGTCGCTACAGCCAGAGCATCTCGGTTGTCAAGGCGCTTGCCCAGGGCCTTGGCGGCAAGATCAAGAACAGCCTGACCAAGGCGCTGGAGTTGGAACCCCGGCATGCCGACGCGCATATCGCGCTTGGTGCCTATCACGCCGAGGTGATCGACAAGGTGGGAGCGCTGGTTGGGGGAATCACCTATGGGGTCAAGAAGGATACCGGCAAGGACTTGCTTGAAACCGCTCTGAAACTCAACCCCGACTCGGCCATCACCCGCATCGAGTTTGCCAACGCGCTGGTTTTGATGTTCGGCAAGGCGAAAATGAAGGACGCCGAGCGCCTTTATCAGGAGGCTGCCGCCTGCGTGCCGATGGATGCCATGGAGCGGCTCGATGTCGAAGCGGCAAAGGCCGAGCTTGCGGACTAAGCGACTGGCTTGCCAGGAGGCCACTCGGATGCCCGTCAGTACAGCGTTGCCAAGTATCAACGATCGGTCAGGGCGCCCAGGTCTTCTTCCACCGCTGCCGGGTCTCCGAGCCGATCCCAAGGCTCAAGCAGCAGCAGCCACAGAAGCTTGTCGAATTCGTCGGCGAAGCGATTGACGATTTGCGCAGGGTCGTCAACCATGTTCTTGTCGGTAATCAGTCCGAACTGTACCCGGCCGTTGTAGGAGAGCATGCTGACGCCCATGCCGATGTCGCCGGCTTGCGGGACCCAGACCATTTCCTGCTCGATCCTGCAGCCGGCGAAAAACCGCGGCTGCTGCGGGCCGGGGACGTTGGTCATCACTGCCGTGGTCTTGCTGGCCAGCAGATTGAGAATCTGGTCCTGGATGAACTTGGGCGCCATGCCGGCGGCACCCAGCAGGGTGAAGGTCAGCATCGCCTGATGGGAACCCTTCAACGCCATCATTCTGGCGCGGGTGGTGTAGAGCCTGGCCAGCGGGTTGTCGATGCCGATCGGCAGTTCGAGAGCCACCAGACCAAAGCGGTTTCCAAGATCCTCGATGTCATCCGGCGCGCGTAGATTGACCGGGACCATGGCGCGAATCTCGGTGGCCGCCACCGGATCACCTTGGGCCATCAGGTAGCCGCGCAGGGCACCCGCCACCGAAGCCAGCAGGATGTCGTTCACCGAGCAGCCAAGAACCTTGCCGACGGTCTTGATTTCGGACAAGGAGATTGGCTCGGACCAGGCGACCCGTTTGACCGTTCCCGCTTTGCCCTTGTAGCGTGTCGGGGTATCGTTGGGCAGCAACGCCAGCTTGCCGACTTCCTCGGCGATGGCCCTGGCGACGAGCACGTAGTCGCGGATCGTCGCGGGGTGATTACGCAGGCCCAGGTAGTGTCCCCACAACTGGCCACCGATGCGGATCGATGCCAGCGCGACTTCGCTGAGCGGCTCCAAGATCGTTCGCCAGAAAGCGTCACCGGTATCGCTCCCCTGGTCGTTGGCGGAATCATCCTGATGAGTCGCTGCCTGCGTTCCGCCCTCCTCGGGAGCGTCAATGTCGTTGTCGGTCAGCGATTTGATGACGCCAATCAGGGCAATGCCGTCGGCAATCGCGTGATGAATCCTGACCACCAGTGCAGAGTTGCCGTCGGCAGTGTCGACCAGGTTGAATTCCCAGCGGGGTCGTGACGGGTTGAGTGGGGTGCCCGCCATGGTCGCAACGAATTTTTGCAGTTCGTTCTTGCCGGCCGGCGCCGGGAGAAAAGAATGGCGGACATGCGTGTCGATGTCGAAGTCGGGGTCGTCATCCCACCAGTTGCCATCGGCATCCTGCCTGGCAATTTGCCGGAAGCGCCGGTAACGCACGATGCGCTGCGCGACGGTGCGCTTGAAACGTTCGGTGTCGATGCGGCCCTTGAAAATCATGACCCCGACGATCTGCATCAGGTTTTCCGGGCGATCCATGCGCAGCCAGGCGTTGTCGACGTGGGCAATTCTTTCGCGTGGGTTCATCGCAGGTGCTCCCGGAAAAATGGCCAGCCCATATAATAGCAAGTCATTTCAAGCGATCATCGACCGGAGGAATCAACGTGAGTGACTTGCAAGCCCAGTTCGAGGCCGCCGTGGCCAGCTCCAAGACCCTGCCCGAGCGCCCGGACAACGCCACCTTGCTGAGGCTCTATGCCTTATACAAGCAGGTAACCGAAGGCGATGTTGCAGGCCGGCGCCCCGGCTTTGCCGATATGGTGGGCCGCGCCAAGTACGATGCCTGGGCTGCGATCAAGGGTACTGCAGCCGACGCTGCGATGCAGCAGTACATTGCCGTGGTCGAGAAACTGCAAGCCGCCTGAGAGTCGAGAACTGGCGGCTTGTCCGACAGGCCGGTTCAGACCGGGAAGTTCTCGTCAAAGTATCTGTGGGCTGCGCGTTCGATGGCCGGTTTGACAGCGAAGAGCAGGAGTCCGAGACGGATGCTGAGCAACACTTCCTTTGCATCGAGGGTCAGTTCGCCGGTCACCCCTGGCCGCTTGAAACGCATCCGGTTTCCGTCCCACGCGTAGTCAAGGTCAAACTCTTCCTGTAATTCGCGGGCCATATGCTCGGCGGCGGTACGCGCCTCGGCGAGGCTCTTGTCATGCTGGCGGCGAATGATGATTTCGCTCATGTGAGAAGTCCTTTGAGGGTCAGCCGATTTCGGCACAGAGTGAGCGGAATGTCGCATAGCGGCGCGGGTCAATGGCGCCGTGCTCGACGGCGGCAAGGATACTGCAGTCGGGTTCGCGGTCGTGCTGGCAATTGCGAAATCGACATTGGCCGAGCAGCGGCCGCAGTTCGAGAAAAGCCTGAGCAATCTCCTCCGACGAGAGATGGTGCAGACCAAATGCCATCAATCCCGGCGAGTCAATCAGCGCAGCACCCGTACTGGGGTGATAGAGGCGGGCATGCGTAGTGGTGTGCTTGCCGGCGTTGAGTGCCTGCGAGATTTCCCGGGTGGGCGTACAGGCGCCGGGAATCAGGGCATTGATCAGCGTTGATTTGCCCATCCCGGATTGGCCGATCAGCAGGCTGGTATGGTCGGTCAGGTACGGCAACAGGCGTTCGCCGTCGTTGTGCGCAGAGAGTCTCAGAACCCGATAACCCAGTTTTTCGTACAGCAGCAGGGTTGCCGAAGCGGCCGGTACCCGTTCACTGAGGTCACATTTGTTGAGAACGATCAGAACCCGGATATCCTGACTTTCGGCAGCGACGATGCAGCGGGTGACCAAATCGTCCGAGAACGGCGGTTCGGTGGCGACGACGATGATGATTTGTGTCACATTGGCGGCGATCAGTTTTTGCTTGCAGTGATCCGATCGATAGAGTAGCGTTCGCCGCGGTTCAAGCGTGGCGATGACGCCTTGGTTGGCACTCGTTCGCTGCACCTTGACCTGGTCACCGCAGACCAGTTCGCTCTTTTTGCCGGGAGGAACACAGAGCAGCGTCTCGCCATCGCGCAGCTCGACCCGGTACTGCCGCCCGTAAGCGGCGATGACGCTGCCGGCCAGTCTCAAATTTGTGCCAGTGCTTCGATCTTGGCGGCGCAAATGAAATCGTTGCGCGACAGGCCGGCAACGTCATGCGTGCTGTAGCTGACCTGCACACGGCCATAGCCGACTTCAAGGTCAGGATGATGGTTTTCTCGTTCGGCGAGCCCTGCAACGGTGTTGACGAATAGCAGGGTGGCCGCGTAGCTGGCAAAGATGAACTCCTTCTGGAGCAGCCCGTTCTCGGCAATCTGCCAGCCTGGCAGGTCGGCTAGCAGGGCCAAGGCCTGCGCGGGATGCAGTGCGTGTTCGCTGCCGCGTAGCGGCTGGCAATGTTCGAGAGCAAGTTTGGTCAGCATGGGGGCCTCCTGTTTTTTGCTTAGGCGTCCTGCAGGCGGGCGATGCGCAGGGCGGCGGGTGGGTGTGAATCGTAGAACAAGGAGTGTAGCGGGTCGGGGGTCAAGGTCGCGGCATTGTCTTCGTACATCTTGACCAGTGCGTCTACCAGATCACTTGCCGAAGCGTGGGCTGCCGCGTAGCGATCCGCCTGAAATTCATCACGACGCGAGAGGAGACTGAACAGCGGGGTCAGCAGAAAGGCAAAAACCGGTCCGGCGAGAAAGAAAAGGACCAGCCCAAGGGCCGTGTTCTGGCTCGTCAGACCAAGACCGTTGTAGAACCAACCGGCATCGATCAGTTGCCCGAGGATGGCGAGAAAGCCAAGTGACATGACGAAAAGCATGCCGATCCGTTTCTGCACATGCCGGTGTTTGAAGTGCCCCAGTTCGTGCGCCAACACGGCTTCGACCTCAACAGCCTGCAGACGGCTGAGCAAGGTGTCGAAGAAGACGATGCGCTTCGTTTTGCCGAAACCGGTGAAGTAGGCGTTGCCGTGGCTCGACCGCTTCGACCCGTCCATCACGAAGAGGCCCGAGCTGGCGAAACCGCAGCGTGCCAGCAGTGCCTCGACGCGCGCTCTGAGTTGGGCATCGTCGAGCGGGACGAACCGGTTGAATAGCGGCGCGATCCAGGTTGGATAGATGAACAGGAGCAGCAGATTGAAAGCGCACCAGAAGATCCACACATGGAGCCACCACAGCTCGCCCATTCTTGCCATCAGCCAGAGCACGGCGAGCAGCACCGGCGTGCCGATGACGATGGCCAGGATGGCCTGCTTGAGGTGATCCGCGAGAAAGATTCGGAGAGTCATGCGGTTGAAGGAAAACTCTTCTTCGATGACAAACTGGTGATACAGGCCGAGTGGCAGATCAACGATGGCGGAAATCAGCAGGACGCTGAAGATCAGTGCGACCCCGTAGGGCAGGCCATCGAGTCGTGCTGACCAGAAGTCATGCAGTATTTGCAAGCCGCCACCCAGCGTGAAGGCGAGCAGCATCACCACTTCAACGGCCGAGCCAACCCGGCCGAAGCGGCTGCGTGCCACGGTATAGTCGGCGGCCTTTTGATGAGTCTTGAGATCGACACGATCAGCGAAGTTCTCGGGTACGTGGCCACGATGCGCCATGACATGCGTGATTTGCCGCTGCGCCAGCCAGAGGCGCAAGGCGCACATGACCAACAAGGCGGCAAGAAAGACCAGGGAGAAGGTATTCAACATGGAGTTGTGACACAATCAAAACTTTACGGTTCAGATGGATTATATGACAAAGGACGCTTCCCACCTTGTTTGGCTGGACATGGAAATGACCGGGCTGGCACCTGACTGCGACCGTATCATCGAATTGGCGATGGTGGTCACTGATAGCCAGTTGGTGACCATCGCCGAATCAACGGTGTGGGCTGTACACCAGGAGGATGCCTGCCTCGATGCAATGGATGAATGGAACCGGAAGACGCATGCCCGCTCCGGACTGGTTGATCGGGTCAGGGCATCCACTCTTGACGAGGCGGCTGTTGAAGCGGCTGCGCTGGAGTTCATGCAGGCTCATGTTCCCCGGTCGGTCAGCCCGATGTGCGGCAATTCGATCGGCCAGGATCGACGCTTCATGGCCAGGTACATGCCGCAGCTTGAGGCCTGGTTCCATTACCGAAACCTGGATGTCAGCACCCTCAAGGAACTCTGTCGGCGCTGGAAACCCGAAGTGGCCAGAGGTTTTGTCAAGCGTTCCGAGCACACTGCGCTCGCTGACATCCGTGAATCGATCGACGAGTTGAAGTACTACCGCGAGCATTTCATCAGACTCTGATCGTGATCGGGACCTGCCCATCTACCTGCCGGACGATGAACCTCTCTTGGCATCGCGCCGATAGAGGTGCAGTCGGTCAGTGTCCCGGCGCTCAGCGGGACGACCGCCGTCCCAGACCTTCCGCCAGCCGCCGGCTGCTGGGGAGCTGCCATCACGGGGGGCGCCATGGATCAGCAGCCAGTCACACTTCCTGCCGGCGGCGGAGTTTGCCGCAATCGTACGGATACCGTCGAAGTAGTCCAGTGAGGCGATGATCGAATCAGCGAGGTTGGCTCCGGCAATGCAGTTGCGTTTCTCGGGCAATGCCTGGGCCAGGGAAGCGGATACCTGACGGTAAGTCTTGCCGTAGTCGATCCAGGGCATCCAGAGCATCACGATCAGCAGCCAGAACAAGGTCAGACCGGCCATCCAGTGCATGATCCCGCGCATGGGGGAACGCGGACTGGTGACAATCAGCCAGCACCAGACCAAAGTTCCCAGCAAGGCGACGCTGGTGCCCAGGAGACTGAAGTTCCCGACGAATCCAGGCTCGAGTCGAACAGCTTGGCGCGCCAGCCTTTCCGGCCAGCCGAAAACCATTGCGCACCAGCCAATCCAGGCCAGCAGGGCAAGGAGACTGAAGGTGATCATGCCAAACCAGTCAAACGCGTTCGCCGCGCCACGTCGCAGCGAAGCGACACCCGGCACGGCCAGCAGAACCAGCGGTGGCAGCAGCAGCAAAGCGGGTGCGCTGCGTGCTCCGATAGCGATGCCGACCATCAGCAGCGAGACCACGAAAGCAAACATCGGCAAGGCCAGCGGGGTCGTTGCCCATTGGCGCCGTTTTGCCCAGAGCGCCCAGCAGGCGAGAGGGGAGGCTGGCCAGGCGTACCAGGGGAGCATCAGCAGCAGGCGCTGCACAGCGAGCAGGGGTTGCCCACTGGCCCCGAGCTGGGTCAACTCGCCCTGCGAGAAGGCGGCGAGGTACTCGGGCGAGGTCGCAAACAAGGCGGCCAGCCACCCGCCGGCAAGCGCACAGGCAAACAGCAGCGAGCCAAGCAGCAGCAGCGCCGAGCGTTGGCGATGAGCGGATCGCCAGACCACGAACGCGGCCACAGGCAATAGCGGCAACATCGCCGCCAAGCCGTTGGCAAGGAAACCCAATCCGAGCGCCGAACCAAACCAGGAAGCGCCTCGCAGTGGTCGCCTGTCAAGCTGCGTCAGTCCCCAGTAGGCGGCGGTGTGCGCCGTCAACGTCGCCAGCATGGGCTGCGCTTCATGCGCATGGAACAGGAAGCCAATGCTGCCGGCAAGCAGCAGCGGCGCGGCCGGAGCTTGTTCGCGACCGTGCAGTTCGCGTGCAGCGAGGAAAATGAAGCCAAGGGCGAGCAGGGTGAATACTCCACTGGCCAGTCGCGTCGCCTCATGCAGCGGCAAGATCCAGGACAACATCTGACTGCCGCTGGCTGCCACCCAGTAGTAGAGAGGCGCATCGGGGTAAGGGCGACCAGCGAGGCTTGGTGTCAGCCAGTTCCCGCTCGTGACCAGATCATGGACGACGCCGATCGTGACTGCATCATCATTTCTCCAGGGGTCGTGACCGATCAGCCCCGTGCAAATATAGAGGATGAGGAGAACTGCCAGAGTCCAGCCGTTGGGCGGCAATGGAATCCCCCGAAAGTGAGCATGCTCCGCCTGCGCCGGCATCTGGAAAGGAATACTGATAAACCGCTATTGTGGAAACGAAAAAGGCAGCCATAGGGCTGCCTTGTTCTGTCGACCCCGCTGTTCGACCTAGACAGGTTTGCGCATCGCGCCATACTTCTGGTTGAATTTCTCGACGCGGCCAGCCGTATCGATGATTTTCTGTTTGCCGGTGTAGAAAGGATGGCAGGCCGAGCAGACCTCGACGTGCAGCGCTTTCTTCATTGTCGACCGGGTGGTGAAGGTATTACCGCAGGAGCAGGTCACCGCGATTTCACCGTAGGCAGGATGGATTTTGTCTTTCATCTGGTGCTTTTCCTGTAGGTTAAGGCTGTCATGATCAGGTGACAAGCAGAGCATGAGGCATCAAAAATCATCATTATCAGCGATTTTTCCACTGTCTGCAATCATCCTATTACCTATGCAGCCCTGACGCATGACCTGGCCGAATCGGACCCGTTTGCCGGAACCCCCGGTTTTCGCCGCTGGAGTGGTCAGATCGCGGGAGGTTGGCGGCAAGTGAGGGCTGGATGCGCGGGTGGTGTGGGGTTCGTGAAGAGGGTGTCGATAGGTGGCAGGATCTCCGGTCCGATCGTTGGGCGAGCCTGTCCCGGCACGGGAGACGCGGCTTGGGGTGGTTTCTGGGGCCGTCCTGGGCAGGTCACTCGAGTTGCAGGAGAAAGGGTTTGGCGAGGAGCACGCGCATCCGCGCCGGATCGAGCCAAGGGGCAGCGCAGGAATTTCGGATGAAGGCGATGGCCCCGCGCACGCCGAACTGGCGATACAGATCGCGGAGCTGTCGCGTGAAGCGCGCCAGGGTATTGAAGACATGCGCCAGGCGCATCAGGAGGTGGTAGCCCCGCATGGCATTCCAGTCGAGGGCAAAGGCATGCTCGTAGTGGTCGCCCTGGTGCTTTTCGATGAGGAAGCCCGCTTCGATGCCCCAGCGGTGGCGGGCGCCGAGATTGCAACGCTCATGAACGTTCTCGCGGCTGAGCGGGGCTGGCTGGAGAGCCAGGCGTGGCGCGCCATTTCGGTCACGATCCTGGCCTCTTGATCGACGCGTTGCCAGCGCTCCTCACAGACGACCACGTGCAGCTTGAGCCGGCGACGACCGTTCGAACCGTAAGCGTATTCGATGTCATTGACCCAGCTGAAGTGCTGTTGACGTCGTCCCTAGTCCTGCTGCAGGGTTGGTAACTGCCGGGGCCGCAGCGCGCGGAACTCCTCCCAGACCGTGGGCAAATCCTGGTCCTTGAGCACGATCATGAACTGCCAGTGGGCGCGCAAGCAGCGAAGGATAAGAAATCCAACGGCACCGACGAGAGTACATGAGTCTTCATCAAGCAGCGTCAATGTCGAATTTGGGCCCGGAAGCCCCTGAAAAGTCATCCGAATCCCGCCCCGCGCAGTGCCTGTGCTCATCCGCCTGGCCGGTCCGGCCGGGCGGATGAGCACAGGCACGAGTCCTCCCACGACGGGCGATGACCACTCGTCATGCTTCAGTCTGGACCCTTG
>NZ_JAZKUD010000067.1:0-22059 GCF_036625275.1 Accumulibacter sp. | reverse complement strand
TGGCACCAGATGAAGTACGAGTGGATGGCCTTCAAAGCCCGGAGCGCCGCGACGCTTGAGGCCGACGTCGACAAAATTTTGGCCGGCTTCGGCTCTGATTATCGGATGACTTTTTGCTGAGCGCTTAAACCTGATATTCGCAGGGACGAGTAGGGTCGAGCGCGGCCCAGAGGCTTTCCTCGAGGCTGGCGGTCGTCTGAAGGGTGACACTCCCGGCGTCAGGGATCAAGTAAAAACGGTCGGCCTGGATGTAGATCGCCGGCGTCTGCTCGTGTTTCACCTTTGCCGCCTGGTCCCTGACCCGTTGTCTGACATTCCTCACCACTTCGGCGACTTCGAGCCCAGGCTTGCGGATCTCGCGGATAAATTCGCGAGTGAACAGGCCATTGGGATCGCGGCCATCCTTGGCCAGACGGTCGAGCGCCTGCTGGCCAACGCCAGCGGAATAAACGACCACCATGCCATCCGGTGTGCCGGGCATGGCCAGGCCGCGCGTGCCGCCGACGCCGCGGCCGGCTCTGCGGGGAAAGGGATTGTCCCGACAGGCATCAATCACCAGCAGGCTGAACTTGGCTCCGCTCTGACCGATGCGCGCCATGATATCAGCATTGAGTTCGATGGCCTCGTCCGACAGCGCTGCGGGATCGGTGAGCGCGCCGATGTCGACGGGCAGCAGGTAGTTGTTGCCACCTTCCTGAACACCATGGCCAGCAAAGAAAAAAGCACCAACGCCACCATTGGCGATCCGCTGCACGAACTCGCGGACGGCGGCCTTCATGCCGCGCAGATCGACATCAAGTTTCTCGATGACATCGAAACCAAGCGAACGGTATTCCCGTGCCATAGTCCGGGCATCACCGACGGCGTTGTCGAGTCGATTGACGTGCTGATAGGCGTTGTTTCCCATCACCAAGGCAACACGGCGCTCTTGCACGGGCGCGGCAACAGTGCGCGTGGGGGTCGGGGTGGACTCGGCAAGCAAAGCAGGCTCGAGGGGAGTGGCCGATTTCAGGAACTCGCCAAGGGCATCGAAGGACTCAGGTTCGCCGGACTCGGCGTGCACGACGGGCATGCCGACGGAGAGAAACAGCACCGCCACCATCGTCCAGCGCACCAGGAGAGGGGGAAGAAGGGCGTACGGCATGTCTGGCAGATCCTTCTTGGCTTCGGCTGATGTTAATGTGAAAGTCGCGTCAGTGACTCACGAACCTCCCCCCGCCCGCAAGCGGGAGAAGAAAAGGGTCATGGCTTGCATGATCGGGGCTGCCTGCAACCGCCATGACCCTTGGGCGATGCGAGGTCGAACGCTGCCGAGCGGATGCAACAGACTCAGCCGCTCGTCCTGGCGCCGCATTCGGGGCAGAACTTCGCACCCGCTGGAATCCTCGTTCCGCAGGCACACACACCAGGGACACCAAGGCGCTGACCGCAGTCGGGGCAGAACTTCGCAGCGTGCGTTTCTGCTCCGCAGGCCGGACAGACGAGTTGCCGACTGCGCCCGACTTCGCGCTGACTGCCGTGGCGGACACCTTCGGCGACCGCGTTCTCCGTCGCACCCTGGACCTCGCCCTGATTGCGCGCAGCCTCGATCTCTACCTCGACGTCCGGCGCGCAGTTGTAGCACAGGCCGCTACCGGAGTTGAAGCAACGGTCGCAGACGTAAGCGTGACACTTGCCACAGCGGTGAAAATGCGCCTTGGCCTGCTCGATCGCACGCCGGAGTTCGCCATCGCGGGCTTCGCCGAAGCCATGCTGCGCAAGTCCATCGATCGCCGAACCAACGCTGCCGAGGACTCCGCCGAAAATGCTCGCCGCCTTGCCGACCCAGCCTGAAGCCTGACCGCTGCGATAGGGAGCAAACTCCGAGCGCCAGGTATCAGCGCAGCGCTCGCAGTAGAACTCGAACTGGAAACCTGCATCGACCCCCTGCGCGTGCGACAGGTCGTTGAAGTTTCTGGCGAACTGAATTTCGGCCATGTGTCTGTCCTCAAAATGTCGGTGCTCCGGTGTCTTGTACCGTCAGTGTTGCGATTTCACACCGGAATCAGCGTCCGTATCTTGATCCAGCGCAAAACTTGCACTGGCAGCACTGCTGGCAGTACGAGCACAAGCCTGGAAATGCATGTCGTCATGGTGTCGAATCGGTGGATCTTTCCCCGGATCGCTTGCTTCTGCCCTGTTCCGACGGATCGAAGCCATCGTCGCCCGTCGCCTTGGCGAAATCGGTGTCGTAGACCAGCCTTTCGCCGCCGGACAGGACGATGAAGCGCTGTCCCCTGGCACGCCCGATCAGCGTCAGTCCAGCGCGCCGGGCAAGGTCCACGCCCCAGGCCGTGAAACCCGAGCGCGACACCAGGATCGGGATCTCCATCTGAACCGTCTTGATCACCATTTCGCTGGTCAGGCGTCCGGTGGTATAGAAGATCTTGTCGCGGCCGCCGAGACCGTGGCGGTGCATGTAGCCAGCGATCTTGTCGACGGCGTTGTGCCGTCCGACATCCTCCATATAGACGAGTGGGCGGTCACGCTCGCAGAGGACGCAACCGTGAATCGCGCCGGCCTTCTGGTACAGGCTCGGTTGCCGGCCAATCTGTAGGAACAGGCTCTGCAGCCATGAGCAGCGTACCTCGGCGGCAGTGTCGAGGCGGATGTCGTCGAAGCGCTCCATGATGTCGCCAAAGATCGTCCCTTGCGCGCAGCCCGAGGTGCGAATCTTGCGCTGCAGCTTCCGCTCGTAGCTCGATTCGCTGCGCGTGCGAACGACCACCACGTCCAGTTCACTGTCATAATCCACGGCGGTGACCGCATCGTCGCCGGCAAGCATGTTCTGGTTGAGCAGAAAGCCCAGGGCCAGTAGCTCGGGGTGGTCGCCGATGGTCATCAGCGTGACCACCTCGGTACCGTTCAGATACAGGGTCAGCGGTCGCTCGACGACGACACTCAGCGCCACCGCCTGGCCGCGGTGGTCGCAGCCTTCGACGTGGCGTGTGAGTTCCGGATCGTCGGGGTCGGGCGCCAGCGCGAAGGGATTCATCAATGTGAAAGTCGCGTCAGCGACGCACGAATCTCCCCTCCCCACTTGCGGGGGGCGAAGGCGGGGTTTCGCGGAGCACTGCTCCGCGCCGCCGTAGCCGGCCCGCGATGCAGCGCGGGCCGTGGGATGGGTTGGGGGGCGAGATGGGGAATTCGCGGAGCCTGCTCCGCGCCCATCGAGCAATTCCGGCGTGCAAGCCGGAATGCGCCCTGCAAGGGAGGGAAACAGTCGTGACTTTCCTGATCGGGGGTGCCTGGACAAGCCATGACCGTCAGGCTCGCTCCAGGCGTACTGCACAGTACTTGAATTCGGGAATTTTGCCGAAGGGGTCGAGTACCGGGTTGGTCAGGCGGTTGGCGGCGGCTTCGTGGAAGCAGAATGGCAGCCACAATGATCCGGGTGCGACGGCGGGATCGGCGCGAGCCGTGGCTTCGATTGCACCGCGCCGGGTACTCAGGCGGACACGCTCGCCGTCGGCAATGCCCAGCCGACGCAGGTCCTCGTCACTGACGGTCACCACTGCTTCGGGTTCGAGGGCGTCAAGCGTGGCGCTGCGTCTGCTCATCGCGCCGGTATGCCAATGCTCCAGCAGGCGCCCGGTTGACAGGATCAGCGGATACTCCCCGGACGGCTGTTCGTCGGGCGGCAGCAGGGCGGCGGGAACGAAGCCGGCACGACCACTGGGCGTCGGGAAACCGTCCTCGAACACGACGTCGGCACCCGGCACGTCGGCACCGGCGCAGGGGTAGCTCACCGAACCCTCGCGCAAGAGGCGTTCGTGGCTGATGTTGGCCAGCGAGGGCATCGCCATGCGCATCTCGGAATAGATCGCTTGCGGGCTGTCGTAGCGCCAGTCGAGGTCGAGCCGGCGCGCCAGCTCCTGGATGATCCACCAATCGGGCCGTGTATCGCCGGGCAAGGGCAGAGCCTGCCGACCGAGCTGCACCTGGCGATTGGTGTTGGTCACGCTGCCCTCCTTCTCCGGCCAGGCCGACGCCGGCAGGACGACGTCGGCGTAGATCGCGGTTTCGGTGAGAAACAAATCCTGCACCACCAGATGTTCGAGAGACGCCAGCGCCTGCCGCGCATGCCCGAGGTCCGGGTCGGACATCGCCGGATTTTCTCCGAGGATGTACATGCCGCGGATGTCGCCGGCGGCAGCGGCGTTGATGATCTCGACCACGGTCAGCCCCGGCCGCGGATCGAGAGTCACGTTCCAGAGCTGCTCGAAACGTCGGCGATTGGCAGCCACCGAGACCGGCAGGTAGTCCGGCAGGACCATCGGGATCAGACCGGCGTCCGATGCGCCCTGAACGTTGTTCTGCCCGCGCAGCGGATGCAGACCGGTGCCCGGACGGCCGATGTGTCCGGTCATCAGCGCCAGAGCGATCAGGCAACGCGCGTTGTCGGTGCCATGCGCGTGCTGTGAAATCCCCATTCCCCAGAAGATCATCGACGCTTTCGAGCGGGCGTAGAGTCGCGCCACCGCGCGGATTTCGCTGGCCAGGATGCCGCAAACCGAGGCCATCGCTTCCGGGCTGAAAGCGGCAAGGTGCGTTCGCATCTCGGCAAAGCCGCTGGTATGGCGGGTGATATACGCCGGGTCGAACAGGCCCTCGTCGATGATCGTGTGCAGCAGCGCGTTGAGCAGCGCGACATCGGTACCGGGCCGGAACTGCAGCGTCTTGTCGGCAAAGCGCGCCAGACCATGGCGGCGCGGATCGATGACGATCAGGCGGGTGCCCTGACGTGCGGCGCGCTTGAAGAAAGTCGAGGCGACCGGGTGGTTGGATTCCGGATTGCAGCCGATCAGGATCGCCAGCTCGGCGTGGTCGATCTGCATGAACGACGCCGAGACGGCGCCGGAACCGACGCCTTCGATCAGGGCTGCCACCGACGAGGCATGGCAGAGGCGGGTGCAATGGTCGACGTTGTTGGTGCCAAAACCAGTGCGTACCAGTTTCTGGAACAGGTAGGCTTCCTCGTTGCTACACTTGGCCGAACCGAAACCGGCGAGTGCGCCGCCACCGTGCTGCTGGCGAATCGAGAGCAGCCCCGACGCGGCCCGCTGCAGCGCCTCTTCCCAGCTCGCTTCCCGAAAATGCGTGCCGGGCCTGGCCGGGTCGAAGGCTGCATCGGCGACCTTGGGCGCGTCATCGCGGCGGATCAGGGGTTGCAGCAAGCGCTGTGGCGAGTGCACATAGTCGAAGCCGAAGCGCCCCTTGACACACAGGCGCTCCCGATTGGCCGGCCCGTTGCGGCCGCTGACGGCGATGATCCGATCATGGCGAATCCGATAGTCGACCTGGCAGCCGACACCACAGTAAGGGCAGACGCTGGGAACGACGCGGTCGACGGTCTCACCTGCTCCGAGCAGGCCGCTGCCGTCGTCGGCAAGCATTGCGGTCGGCAGCAGTGCGCCGGTCGGGCAGGCCTGCACGCATTCGCCGCAACCGACACAGCTCGATCGGCCCATCGGGTCGTCGAGATCGAAAACGATTCTCGCTGCTGCGCCGCGACCAGCCATGCCGATCACGTCGTTTGCCTGGATGTCGCGGCAAGCCTGCAGACAGAGCTGGCAGTGGATGCAGGCGTCGAGCTGCACGCTCATCGCCGGGTGGCTGCGGTCGGCACAGGGAGTCGTCGCGCGTGGCGGAAAGCGGCTGGCGTGTACACCCGACTGCCCGGCCCAGTACCAGAACGCCGAGTTGCGGTCGTACGCCTGCGCGCGTGGCGGCTGTTCGGTGAGCAGCAGTTCGATCACCATGCGCCGGCTTTGTCGGGCACGCTCGGAAGTATCGCTGCGCACCTGCATCCCCTCGCTGACCTGGCGGCTGCAACTGGGGACGAGATTTCGCTCGCCATCGATCTCGACCATGCAGGCGCGGCAGTTGTTGCCCGGCTGATAGTCTGGCGCTGCGCGCGTACACAGATGAGGAATCGTCGTACCGGCGCGCCGAGCTGCCTGCCAGATGGTTTCACCGGGCAGCGCCGTCAACGGGCGGCCATCGAGAACGAAGCAAAGCTCTGCCGATCCGGTCTCAGCCATCGCCGTGACCTGTCATCAGATGCTGTGGCAGATAGCGCAACGCGGTCATGAGCGGATTCGGTGCCGCCTGGCCCAGGCCGCAGATCGACGCATCGCGCATCACCGTGGCCAGTTCATTGAGCAGATCCAGGTCCGGTTCGGGTGCGCGGAACATGGCCAGCATCTTCTCGGTGCCGACCCGACAGGGCGTACATTGGCCGCAACTCTCGTCGGCGAAGAACTCGAGCAGCGCCTGCACCGCCGCGCGCAGGTCATCATGATCGGAGAGAACGATCACTGCCGCCGAACCGATCAGGCAGCCGACCTTCTCGAGTTCGCCGAACTGCAGCGGCAGATCGGCCATGCTCGCCGGCAGAATCCCTCCCGAGGCACCGCCGGGCAGGTAGGCCAGCAGTTGATGACCCTCGGCCATGCCGCCGCAATAGTCGTCGATCAGGCGGCGCGCGCTGATTCCCGCCGGCGCCTGCTTGACCCCTGGTTCGCGCACCCGGCCAGAGACCGAGTAACTGCGCAGACCGGCAAAACCCTCGCTGCCCAGCGCGGCGAAGCGGGCGCCTCCACCGGCGACAATTCCCGGCACCAGCGCCAGCGTCTCGACATTGTTGACCAGGGTCGGCCGCCCGAAAAGGCCGGCCTCGGCGACGTAGGGCGGGCGCTGTCTCGGGTAGCCACGCTTGCCCTCGATCGACTCGATCAGCGCCGACTCCTCGCCGCAGATATAGGCGCCAGCGCCGCGGCGCAACTCGATGAAGCCCGCTTCGACCAGTTTCAGTCGTTCGAGCAAGGCGATTTCGCGGGTCAGAATGGCGTGCGCGGCCGGGTATTCGTCGCGCAGATAGATCCAGCAACGGGCAGCGCCAATGCAGGCGGCCGCCAGCAGCAGGCCTTCAAGGAACTGGTGTGGCTGCTGTTCCAGGATCAGGCGGTCCTTGAACGTTCCCGGCTCGCCCTCGTCGGCGTTGCAGACCAGGTAGCGCGGTGCTGGCGCATGGCTGACCAGCCGCCATTTTCGGGCACTCGGAAAGCCGGCGCCGCCCATCCCGCGCAGCCCCGCCGCTTCGACTTCGTCGAGGACCGTCCCGGTCGGCAAAACGCCGCTGCGCAGCGCCTGCAACGGCTGGTAGCCGCCGCGTGCGCGGTAGGCGTCGAAACTCTCGCTGACCACCGGGAGCGGTGTCAGGACCCCCGCCTCGATCAGGGCGAGCACCTCCGTGGTGCTCGCCCGATCGGCATGGCGCTTGCCGACCTGGACCACGGGCGCAAGGTCGCAGCGACCCATGCAGGGTGCCCGGAGCACTCTGGCGCGCAACGGCGGGAGCCATTCGCGCAGCGACGCCGTCAGTTGCAGCGCCCCCTGCAGTCGGCAAGCGAGGCCGTCGCAGACCCGAACCGCGAGCGCCGGCGCCGGATCGTCATCGTCACAAAGATCGAAATGGGCGTAGAAAGTGGCCGTCTCATAAACTTCGGCGACACCGATTCGCAACAGGTCGGCCAGCGCCACGAGGTCTCCCGCGCGCAGGCAGCCGTGCTCGTCCTGCAATCGATGCAGATGTTCCAGCAACAGGTCGCGGCGCAGGGGCAAGTCGGCCAGCAGCTTCACGACGGCATCACGCCGGTCGGCATCGACCCGTCGGCCCTGACGCTGCCCGTACCCCTTGCGCCGCCCTGCGACAGACTCCTGGTGACTGTTCATGCCCTGGTTTCCCGATTCGAAGTCGCAATAGTAACCGCCATGATACGCGGGTACGGGGATTCGACGATACGATTCGGGCAAGATGGGCACTGACGGCCAGCGCCGGCCGGCGGTATCTCCATTCACGGAAATCGCCGCAGGCCTCTCTGTACTATTTCTTCTCAGGCATGGCCGAGGAATGGTGGCTGGTAATCAACCACTCCGAACCATTCCAACGGTAGGTAAAACTATAGCGTCCGCTGACCGACGTTCCTGTCTTGGCAAACGTAAAGGTGTAAAGGCCCGCGTCAAGTGCAGTGTTACAACCGAGCTCAACGAATCGCAAGTCAATCTTTCCGGAAGGGCGATTCTCCAGAAAGTGGTGGAAGTAATCTTCCTTCTCGGCTGGCGTGAGACGTGGCTTGTTTGAAACTGTCGGCAAAAGAATTGAACGCTCTGCGTAGTTGGCGACCACCTTATGCGGATCACCCGTTAGCAAGGAGTGGTTCCAGCGATCAAACAGTGACTCAATTTCTGCCTTGGAAACTGCTTGGCAGTTCTCTGTGCGAGCGCCTTGTGCACTGTTCTGCGCGACTTGGTTTGAGGCGCAGCCTGCAAGTGCAGCGACAACAAAAAACAAACCAAACGATTTCGATTTCATAGAGCGCTCCTAATGTAGGTTAACGTGGAAGTCGCGTATCCGGCTCAGGAATCTCCCCTCCCCTCGCGGAGCAAAGGCCGGGTTTCGCGGGGCACTGCTTTGCGCCGCCGTAGCCGGCCCGCGATGCCGCGCGGGCCGTGGCAGGGGTCGGGGACTGGACCTGCCGTCGCGCAAGGCTGGGTAGTCCCATGGTCTCCAAGCAGCGCAATGGTAGCGCAAACCCCATACCGGTGTCTTCGACAGCCGCCAGGGAAGGCAGGGCAAATTGGTGATGACAGCCCACCGTCATTCCGGCGTCCGCCGGAATCCAGATTCGTTCATCTGATCAAAATCTTAAAGGAGCCGTTTGAGCAACGAACTGGATTCCGGATCAAAGAGTGGCATGGGTGGAGAGTCAGGGGCTGGGGGATAGGGATTGGGTAAAGGCCTGCAGGCTTCGTCCTGCGCTTTGGCCGTTGGCGGCGAGCAGTTGGCGGCTGTCGATCCACTCGATCGTGAAGGCGCCGGTTTCGCGCGCCTGGCGCACGACTTCGGCAACGCCACCGGTCGAGGAGTCGTTCTCGTCGCCGTCCCACAGGGCGAGCAGCGTGCGCGCGCTGCAGCGCCACGCCTGCGCCGAGCGGACGATCCAGCGGATTCCGCGCTGCCACAGTTCGGGGTTGCGTTCGTTGAGCCAGCGCGGCAGCTCGGGGCCGTCCTGCAGCACGCGGATCGCTTCGGCGTGCTGGCGGGCCAGCATGAGGAGGCGGTTGCGCCAGTCGTCGCGCTTGCCGAAAGCCAGCGCAGAAACGTTTTCGAGCGGCATCGGCAGGCAGAGTAGCGTCGGGATGCCGAGTTCGGCGCAGATTTCGTGCGCCAGGATGTCGGCGCCGGGAGCCGCCGAAGCGAGCAGCAGCAGCGGCCCGTGTTGTGCGCGCAGGCGCACGAGGTGCTCGCGCAGCAGCTTGCGCGCGGCCTGCTCGGCGTATGCCGGGAAGCGCGGCGGCCTGCGGCCGGTTTCGTCGATCTGATGGCCGGCGAAGAGCACGAGGTGCGGCGGCGCGGCCGCTGGCGGCTCGTCGCGGTGCAGCGCGGCGATCAGCGCTTCGGCGATCGCCGCGCGCAGGCCGATGGCCGCGAACAGTTGCAACTGGCCGATCGCCGCGCCGCGATAGAACGGTTCGAGGCCGAGCAGCGCGTGTTCGTAGTCGTCGAGCAGGATCGACGGATCGGCGCGCAGAGCGGCTTCATTGCCGGTCAGGAAGCGCAGGTCGGCGCGGCTGATGCGCGCCCAGCAGCGGTCGCTCTCGCTGCCGTGCGCGAGGCCGCGCTCGATCGCCGCGGCGACGACGTGGCGTAGCGTGCGCAGCTCGTCGTGCAGCTCGCCGCGCTGCCGCGCCGCCTCGCGCGCGCTGCGGAACATCGCCTGCCAACGCCTTTCGCCCGCCAGCGAGAGCAGCGTGTGGCCGACCTGCAGGCAGGCGATGCCGCAGTAGAACGAATTGAGATCGCGCCGGAACGACTCGCGGTAGGCCTGCCAGCTATCGAGCAACTGCCGCTTGCACGCGCGTGCGCGCCGCTCGCCGACGTCGGCGATTCCCTCGAAACCCCGGCGCCACAGCGTCTTGAGGTTGCGCCCGCGCAGCGCGAGCGCTTCGGCGCGCTCGCTGGCCGGCAGTTCAGGATGCTGCAGGACTTCGTCGAGCGCGCGTTCGGCGCGATCCATCAGCTCGGGCCTGCCGCTGCGCCGGTAGCTGCGCTCGTAGATGTTGGCCAGCGCGAAGCGCACGCCAGTCTGGCGGTCACCGAGGCGCAGCAGGCGTTCGAGGCTGTCGCGCGCAGCTTCGAAGTCTTCGATCGCCTGCTGGGCGAACGCGACCAGGCGCAGGCCGGGACGCTCGAAAGGCAGGTTGCGCAGCTCGTCGGCGAGCATCAGGAGCCAGCCGCGGTCGCGCGCGACTTTCGCGCGCTGCACTTCCTGCGCAAAGTCGTTCGGCACCGCGGCGTCGGACGGTGCTTCGGGCAGGTCGCGCAGCGCACGAAAAATCGGGCTGTCGGTTTCGCGTTCGCTCGTGGCGCCGCGGCGGATCGCCGCGACGAGTGCCGGCACGGCGTCGGCCGGGCGCTCGCACGAGTACGGCAGGTAGCGGAAGTCGCCGAGGTCGAAGGGCGTCCGGTCGGCCGATTCGCTGCACTTGAGGAGCACCGTGCGCTTCCTGCGCAGGGCGTGCCGCGCGCCGAGTTCGTAAAAGACGTTGGCGTTATGCACGCTGATGTCGCAGACGACGACGTCGGCCTGCAGGATCAGTCGGTACATGTCGTCATGGATGCTTCCCGAGTCGGGTATCTCGCCGGTCGTGCCGCCCTCGAAGTCGCATTGCGCCAGCGCCGGCGCGATCAGCTCGCGGTCTACGCGGTCGAAGTCGAATTCTTTCCCCGAGCTGTCGCGCTTGACGCCGAAACCGCGAATGACGAAATAGCGCATGGCACCCTCCTGCCTGTGAGCCGGTTATTCGTCGGGTTCGTAGAGGTGCGCGAACTTCCCGGCGCTGATCGCGTACGCGTCACCGCCGTCCTCGCGGTTGCTGACCAGCCAGTCGCCAGCTTCGTACGCCGTGTGGCCTTCCTGGGTCGCGACGCTGCCGGCACACGCGGCCTGTTCGGCCCAGACCGGCGTGCTCTTGACGTAGGCGCCGCAACCGACGCACCGGTAGGTGCGGGCAAACGTCCCGGCGTCGACGGTGTAGACGTCGCCACCATTGTCGACGAGCCAGTCGCCGGGCTTGGCGAATTGCTCGTTCCCCCACTTGCGGTAGCGCAGGCCCGGCGTTTCAAGGTTGAGCTGGACGGCGGCGACGGCCTGGTCGGCGCGGCGGCGGTAGCGACGGCGGGTGGCGGGAGCGTTCATCGGCAAGAAGTGGCAGGCAGGAGACAGGGGGTAGAGGGAATGGTGCACGAGGTGCGCGGGGTAGGCGCGGGGCAGGCGGGGAATTACCCAGCCGGCAGGTCGAAATGCGCGGGGAAGTCATGCGCCTGCACGTCGCGTGCGCCGGCGCGCGTTCCGAGCAGGTGCAGCACGTCCATGTTCTCCGGCGCGTCCATCTCGCTGAGCGAGGCGACGAGCTGGTCGTCGCGCAGCTCGGGAGCCAGCGCGCGCACCTGTTCGGCGGCCAGTTCAAGGTCGTAGCGCAGATAGGTCAGCAGCGGCGCGCCGGCGAGCAGGTCGTGGCGCAGGTCGCCGACTTCGCGGTCGATCGTGCGCGCGGTCGGGCTCGAGCTGAGCCACTGCAGCAGCGTCTGCTGCATCGTCGCGACGTCCTCCATCATCGCCAGCAGCGCCTGGATCGCCTGTCCGGCGGCGATTCCGACCTCGGCGACGGCAGGGTCGGGCCGGCCGGTGCCGAGCGAGACGAGCAGCAGCTTGTCGGCGCCGCTCGGCCAGCCGACGCGGTAGCCGTCGAGCGTGGCGACCATCAGCGCCTGCAGCGCCGGGTTGTTGTACGGGCTGACGCCGCCATCGACGAACAGGCCTTCCTGCCCGGGATTGCCCTGGCCAGCGGCGATCGTCAGCTTTTCAGGGTCGAAATACGACGGCGCAGCGGTCGAAGCGCGAACGACCTGCCACAGCGGGTAGTCGCCATTGCCGATGCGTCCCTTGCCGTCGCCATGGAAATAGCGGCCGCGCGGATTGTTCATCAGCGGCCACGGGCTGCCGGTGTCGAGCCGCTTGGTGACGACGACGAGGCCGGTCAGCAGGCGGTCACTGCCCAGGGTCGTTCCGGCGCCATAGACGCGCTGCAGTTCCTTGCTCAGCGTGCCGGCGTCGTATTTGGCGCGCAGCACGCCCTGGCGGAACAGGCTTTTCGCGAAGACCTTGCTGCCGAGCTGACGGTACTCGGTGAGCACTTCGGCAACGCGCATTCCCTTAGCCAGCGCGGCGGCGATGATCGCGCCGGTAGACGTGCCGGCGATCAGGTCGAAGTAGTGTGCCAGGCGAAAGTCGTCGCCGGCGCGATGCCGCTCGGCGAGCATCCGCTCGATGCGTTCGAGGATGCCCAGCGTCAGGATGCCGCGCAAGCCGCCGCCGTCGAGCGCGAGGATGCGCTTCGGCAGACCGTCGGCGGCAAGATGCTGGTCGCGGGTTCGGATCGTATAGCTCATGCGTTTTCTCCTGCACTCCTGAAGCAGGTTCATCGTGTCGCGAAACGTGGCAACCGCGATGCTGGCGGATGGCCCGGTTCGACCGGATGTGCATCGCGCTGGCCGGCCCGTCGCCGCTGCCCGGCGACGGGCCGGCCAGGCGTCCGTAATCATACCGCGGAACGGCACCACATCGAGCCCTTCCACGCCTTCGTCGAATTGACTTCGCCGGCTACGCCGCCGATACTGCGCGCGGGCGGCGGCAATGCCTACGGTGATTTGTTTCCCATTGGTTTAACAAAGGAGGAAAGAGATGCGCACAGTCACGATCATGCTTTCAGGATTGCTGGTGCTGGGCCTGGCGGGGACCGCCGAGGCCAAGAAAGGCAAGGACCAGGGGGATGCGGCCATCCCGCAATGCGGCAAGAATACCAGGGTCGCCCGGCCTAATGACGAGGGAATCATCACGCTCAAGGAAAAGAAGAAAAGAGGGTGCATCATCGACGTGAAAACGTTCCATCCGACGCAATCGGCAGTGGGAATGGATGCGGTCGAATGCAAGGCGGAAAAGATATCGAGCAAGGCCAAGGCAGGAAAACTCGACGACTATCTGCTCGCCGACAATCGCTGGGTTCCCATGGTGCGCGGGCCGGGTGGCGTCTTCTACCTGACCGACCACCACCATCTCTCCACCGCCGTCTGGAATGCCGACATCAAGGACAAGGACAAGAAGGTCTATGCATTCCTGATCGCCGACTGGTCGAACATGAAAGAAGACGCCTTCTGGCAGGAGATGATCAAACAGCACGATACCTGGCTGAAGGATCCTGCCGGCAATGACATCACGCCCAGCCAGCTTCCCAAGACCATCGGTGCCTTGCAGGACGACCCGCTGCGGACCCTTTCGGCCTGGGTGCGTGGAAGCTGTGGCTATGTCAAATGCGATCCTCCGGGAGCCGCCAAGGATGACGACGAACTGAGCTGCGCGGACAAGTTTCCGAACGTGACCTGTGCCGACGCCTATTTCCTCGAGTTCAAGTGGGGCGCCTATCTGGGCAGCGTCCAGGAGGTCAGGGAGGCTCTGGCGGGAGAGGCGTCTTGCTCGCAACAAACCCCCCTGAACACGCAGTGCCTCGACAATCAGTATGACAAGCTCAGCAAGGCGCTGCCTGCGGCGATGAATGCAGCGGCAGCCCCCGCGGCGCAAAAAGCAGTAGGCGACGGCGCCGGCTACAATCCCGCGGTGCAGACCGGCGTTGCGCAGCCCAAACACTGCAAGTAGCCACACCACAGTCCGGGCGTGACTGCGCAGTAGCAGGCACGCCCGTCGCCACCGACGAGACGGCGAACCGGTACTGAAGACATCGAGGCTCCACTGGTCCGGAAAGGACTCTAGACCAGCCTCTCAGGAGATTTCCGTGAATAGGGGTACCACCTGCCGACTATGGCCGTATGCCCATCTTGACTGAATCCTATCGTGGCCCCCCCACCCCCGAACCGTTCGCGAACCGGCACGGCAGCGATTGAGCGACGGCTTCCTGCCATGGCTTCTTTACGGCCACAGCGCTCCTGTTCCCATCGGCGAACGTCCGATTGAAGTCGTCCTGGATGTCGTCGGGCAACTGACACTCAGCATGCCCATGACACCTTCTGTTGCTGGAAATTTCAACCACGACTGCCTGTGCAGGATTCTGTGAGCCGTGCACGACAGGCACGGCAAGGGCTTCTTTTCGGCAGCCCAGATGGATTTGCTCGAGCCGTGCGGCCAAGAGTCAAAAAATATCGAGATTAGGCTCAAGTTTGTTCTGCCGAACGCCGTAATGGAGATTATCCGTCTGCTCGGTGGCAGTACTTACCAGAAACCTCCTAAAAGCCTGGACTGACGGCAGCCTCTCAGTATTTATACCGATTCCGGCCGCACTGCAGGTCGCCTGCCCAGGGAAGCCCATGGGTTCGCCCCCTGCCGCGCGCGCCATTGAGTACAGGAGAAAGCTTCCCGATGGCAAATCCCATGGTATCAGTCGTCATGTTCAAGAACCTGAAAATCGGCGCTCGTCTCGGCCTTGGCTTCGGCATTGTGTTCATCCTGCTGCTCGTCATTTCGACCATTGCCTACACCCGTATCTACATGCTCGACGACGAGATCAGCAACATGGTCAAGGACCGATTCCCCAAGATCGTCATGACCTCCAACATCAACGAGCAGGTCCTGCTGATCGAACGTGTCATGCGTAACGCGCTCCTGGTCGCCAAGCCTGACGAGGTCCAGAAGGAACTCGACCGAATTCCGGAAGCGCGGAAAACGATCACCGATCGCTACGAGAAACTCGAGAAGGCGACACATTCCGAGGCCGGCAGGAAGGTGCTCGGCATCGCGGAGGAAAAGCGCAAGGCTTACGTTGCCGAGCTCAATCGCTTCATCGAGCTGGCGCAGTCCGGCAAGCGGGACGAAGCGATCGCACATCTGCTGGGATCGATGCGCACCGCTCAGCGTGACTACCTCGCGTCGATCAACGGAATGATGGCATTCCAGGAAGAGTCGATGAAAAAGGCCGGCGAGACGGCGGATCTGGCAGCCACACAGGCCGCGCAACTCGTGCTCGTGCTGACAATTGCCGCACTCATCGCCGGCATCGGCTGTGCCCTCTGGATCACGCGCTCGATCACCCGCCCGATCCATCAGGCGCTTGCCGCCGCCAACGCCCTCTCCGAAGGCGACCTGACGGTTCGGGTCGAAGCCCAGGGCCGGGACGAAGTCAGCCAGTTGATGTCGGCAATGCAGGCGATGACCGCCAGGCTCGGCGAGATCATCGGCGAAGTCCGTACCGCCGCCGACAACCTCGGCAATGCCTCGGGCCAGGTCTCGGCGACCGCTCAGTCGCTCTCGCAGTCGTCGAGCGAACAGGCCGCTTTGGTCGAGGAAACGACGGCCAGCATGGAACAGATGAGCGCGTCGATCGTCCAGAACACCGAGAACGCCAAAGTCACCGACGGCATGGCTTCGACCGCTTCGCGGCAGGCCCTCGAAGGCGGCGAAGCCGTCAGCAAAACCGTCGAAGCGATGAAGACCATCGCCGACAAGATCGGCATCGTCGACGATATCGCCTACCAGACCAACCTGCTGGCCCTGAATGCGGCCATCGAAGCCGCGCGCGCCGGCGAACACGGCAAGGGTTTCGCCGTCGTCGCCGCCGAGGTGAGAAAGTTGGCGGAACGCTCGCAGGTCGCCGCGCAGGAAATCGGCAATGTCGCCAAAGAGTCGGTGAAACTCGCCGAACGCGCCGGCTCGCTGCTCGGCGACATGGTGCCGTCGATCCAGAAGACCTCCGGTCTCGTGCAGGAGATCGCCGCCGCCTCGCAGGAGCAGCGTTCGGGCGTCGGCCAGATCAATGGCGCGATGGGGCAGCTCAACCAGGCGACGCAGCAGAATGCTTCGGCTTCCGAAGAACTCGCCGCCACCGCCGAGGAACTCGGCAGCCAGGCGGCGCAACTGCAGGAGCTGATGACTTTCTTCCGATTCGCCGAGCAGAACCACCGCGCCACCACGGCGCGCCGCGCCGCCCCGCCCGCCCGGCAGGCGATGCCGGCACGTTCCAGGGCACCGGCCCACGGCACCGCGCCGACGCCGGCCGAGCACGACTTCGAACGTTTCTGAGGAGGACTCCGGCCATGACCCCGATCACCCCACCCGGACGGCGACACCGGGCGTATCGTCGACAAACGCTCCTGCCTCGTTATCGTCGAAATCAGACGATCCTCCGAGGAGGAAGGGAAATGTTCACGAGGCATCGGATGCACGTGCAGATGGAGTTTGCCATCCTGCTGATGCTTGAAATTGGTTTTCCCCCGGCAGGAACCGGTAACGGCTTTCGCCGATGCCGATCCGACAAGGTCCAGAGGCAATCCGGACCACGCCCTCGATCACCGGCCTGTTTCCTCGATAATCCGGACCATCTTCCCCGGCGCGCGAGTGTGTGGGCCCGAGTCAGGCCTTCAACAACTCTTCCCGATTCCCCAGCCAGCGCCGCAAATGCTGCCTGGCGCGCCCAGGGTCAGCGCGCAACAGGTGCACGGCCAGGGCTTGCGACAATTCGACGAGATCGGCATCCCCTTCGAGGTCGGCATAGCGCAGCAGCGGCACACCCGACTGGCGGCTACCGACGAACTCGCCGGGACCGCGTAGATGCAGGTCCTGACGAGCAATCTCGAAGCCATCGGTGTTTTCGAAAATGATCTTCAAGCGCGCCCGTGCAGTCGGCGACAAGGGCTGCTGATAGAGCAGCACACAGACCGAATCGTGGCTGCCACGACCGACGCGGCCGCGCAACTGGTGGAGTTGCGAAAGTCCGAAGCGTTCGGCGTGTTCGATGACCATCAACGTAGCGTTGGCGACATCGACACCGACTTCGATGACGGTGGTCGCCACCAGAACATCGATTTCACCGGCAGCGAAGGCAGCCATCACCGCCGCCTTTTCATCACCGCGCAAACGGCCATGCACGAGACCGATGCGCAGATCGGGAAGTTCGGCACTGAGCGCTGCACAGGTTTCCAGCGCTGCCTGCAACTCCAGCTTCGCCGATTCCTCGACCAGCGGACAGACCCAGTAAGCCTGGCGTCCGCCGGCAATGACCGCGCGCACTGCGGCGATGACCTGCTCCCGGCGGCTGTCGGAAAACATTCGCGTCCTGATCGGTGAGCGTCCCGGCGGCATTTCGTCAATCACCGAAACGTCCAGGTCGGCGTAGTAGCTCATCGCCAGCGTGCGCGGAATCGGCGTCGCGGACATCATCAACTGGTGCGGATTGCCGCCCTTGCGCCGCAACTCGAGCCGCTGCACGACGCCGAAGCGGTGCTGCTCGTCTACGATGGCGAGGCCGAGACGGGCGAAATCGATTCGCTCCTGAATCAGCGCATGTGTTCCGACGATCAGTTGCGCGCTCGTCGCGGCCTGTAACTGCTTGGCTTGCTTGATGCTCTTCCTGAGACTGCCCGTCAGCCAGACCACTTCGACCCCCAGAGGTTCGAGCCAGGCCTGCAGCTTCAGGAAATGTTGCTCGGCGAGGATTTCGGTCGGCGCCATGAACGCGGCCTGATAACCCGCCTCGATGGCCTGACAAGCCGCCAGCGCCGCAACGATGGTCTTGCCACAGCCGACATCCCCCTGCAGCAGACGCTGCATCGGGTAAGGCGCGGCCAGGTCGCTGGCAATCTCGGCCACGACACGCCGCTGCGCCGCGGTCAGCGCAAAGGGCAGTGAGGCCTCGAAACGGTGGCCCAGCCGGCCGGCGCCGGCCAGCACCGGCGCACCCTTGTGCCGGCGCGCCAGGTAGGCACGGCGCAGCGAAAGCTGCTGCGCCAGCAGTTCATCAAACTTGATTCGCCGCCAGGCGGGGTGACTGCGGGTCTGCAGGGCCACTTCCGAAGCCTCGGGCGGTGGCGCGTGCAACAGGGTCACGGCGGTGCCAAAGGGCAGCAGGGAATGACGCTTGCACCAGTCGGGGTCGAGCAGTTCGGCGAGGTCGGCGCTGTCCAGCGCGCGCGCGATGAGCCGGCGCAGGCTGGTCTGCGACAACCCGGCAGTGGTCGGGTAGACGGGGGTCAGGGAGTCGGGCAGTTTCTCGTCGCCGGCGAGGATGCGGTAACGGGGATGCACCATCTCGGGACCCAGAAAACCGGCCCGGATTTCGCCGAAAAGACGCAGCTTGAACCCGCATTTGCGCGCGTTCTCCAGCGCCCGCTGCTGGCTGCCGTAGAAGCTCAGGAAACGCAGATCGAGGACACTGCCATCAGCATGCGCATCGCAAACCCGGACCAGCAGTTGGCGACGCGGTGCCGGCCTGACCGAAAGATCGATGATCCGGACCTCGACCTGCACCGGCATCCCGCAGGGGGCATCGGCGATGGCGGTGATGCGCGTTTCGTCCTCGTAGCGCAGGGGCAGATGCAGGACGAGATCGTCGCGCCGATGCAAACCCAGCTTTTGCAGCCGGCTCCGGATGACTGGCGGCGCATCGATGGCGTCCGCTGTCGGCATCAGCCGTCGATGACCATCACCGCGTCGGCTTCAACCAGCGCGCCACGCGGCAGAGAGGCCACGCCAACCGCGGCACGAGCCGGAAAAGGCTCGGGAAAATAGCCACCCATCACCGAGTTGACCGTCGTGAAATGCGCCAGGTCGGTGAGAAAAACGTTGAGCTTGACGACATCGGCCAGCGAGCCGCCCGCCGCTTCCGCGACGGCCTTGAGATTGTCGAAAACACGCACGATCTGCGCGTCGATCCCGTCGACCATCTGCATGCTGGCCGGGTCAAGTCCGATCTGGCCGGAGAGATAGACAGTGTTGCCGACCTTGACCGCCTGCGAGTAGGTCCCTATCGCTGCGGGCGCGTGTGGGGTTGAAATGATCGTTCTGGCCATGCTGCTGTCCTTTACAATGGGGGCTTGAAAAAGGGGATCTTAAATGACGACAATGCTGATCGCCAATCTCGAAAAACTGCTTGGCGGCCCGCGTGACGGTGCCGTGCTACGTTATTCACTGGGCAACGAGTATCTCAAGACCGGCCACTTTGAACAAGCCGCAATCCACCTGCGCGCGGCGATCGAGAGCGACCCCCAGTATTCGGCGGCGTGGAAGCTGCTCGGGAAAGCCCTGAGCGAGGGCGGTCGCCAGGCCGAAGCCCTCGCGGCCTATGAACAAGGGATCGTCATTGCCGAAAGCCGAGGGGACATTCAGGCGGCCAGGGAGATGACCGTTTTTGCCCGGCGCCTGCGCCGTCAACTGCCCGCGTCGGAGAACTGACGCATCAAGGCCTGCTGACCTTGCCAACCGTGATCAGTCCGTCGACCCCGAGTCCCTTGATCTTCTGGCGCGCGACCTCGGCCTCGGCGCGCGTCCTGAAAGGGCCAAGCTGCAGACGCACCTCGATGCTGACAGGGATGCCTTCTGCGGCAAACTTTGCCTGCATCGCTTCGGCCTGACGTACATCCGGCACGACTCCGGACTGCACGACAAGCCCCGCCAGCAGGCGTGGCATCGGCGCAGCGGACGGTTCGGCCAGCGGCGCGCCTGCTTTTGCGGCCGCCGCGACATCGCCCGGAGGGCTCGCAGGCGACGATGGTTCCGCCGGTGGCAGCCACCTCTCAAGCGCCGCACCACTGGCCTGCGGCCCCGCCGCGAGAGGCTCGAATGGCGGCGTTTCGGCAGGCGATGGCGTGGCTTCGACAGGAGGTGACGGTCTTCTGACCGGTACCGGCTGGGTGAACTGCGGACCCACAGCCATCTCTTCCTCCTGCGAGCTCAGGTAATCGAGCACGATCAGCGTCACCAGCGCGGCTACGATCAAGAGCGCAGCAACGGCCATTTGCCGCCACAGTTGGCGCTTCAGATCGGCTTGCCCCAACCACACAGGTGTGACAACGGCAGGCGCAGCCAGGGTACGAGGCAAATTGTTGGCCGGTCGCTTCGCCACTTCCCGGGCTCCGCGGCTAAACACCCTCGTAGCGGTTGCGCGCCAGCGCCACCACCAGATCCGCCTCGGCACGGGCAATGCCGCAATGATGGGCGATGGTGGTCGCATCATGCCCCTGGATCGCCATCTGCATCGCATCGTTGTAAAGCGGCGCCGCCGCCGGCGCCGACCCGGTCGATTGCCTGCTCTGTTGCCGAAAGTCCTCGCGCGCGGCCAACACTTCAGTGCGCAACTCGTCCACCTCGCAGCGCAACTGATAGACTTCGCGCTGCAAGGAATCGATCCACGCTTGCCCAGGCATTCCTGCTGGCGGCTCGTTCCAGGCGAATTCCGGCGGCGCCGGCTCGGCACCTGCCGGCGCGTCGGGTGCGGCAACGGACGCGCCTCCGCTGGGCGGGAGCGCGCTGGGCGGGAGCGCAGTGACTGCCGCGACCGGATCGACCGTTGCCGCGGCTACCCCCTGCGCCGTCGCCGATTCCTGGACTGCCGCGTAAGCCGCTGCCTGCGCCGCCTGCGCCGCCAGTGGTGGCGACGCGATGACGCCGCGCTGCAGGCGCCGCATGCGCAGATAGAGGACGATGATGTAAGCGACCAGCAGCACGATGACCGCGATCAGGCCTTCGCGCCAACCCAGACTGCCCAGTAGATCGAGATCCATTGCACGCCTTCGTGACCCTGTCCGGCAGACATTATGCCAGACACTTGGCCCGCCTCAAGAACCATCTTTCCGCGCGGTGTGTAGAGGAATTCAGGGATCAAGCGATGCGGGAAGTCATGACGCGGCAAGCGAGTTTGGGCGAGTTTCCGATCGAAGCCCTCGTGCTCGATCCCAAATCGCGGGACGACAGCCCGAAACTGCTCGTCGGGCGGCCGTCCATCTCGGCGCCTCGCGAACTGTGAGACGAAGTCTTTGCGATCCTCGAGGAAGGGCTTCCCTGCCATGCTGATGGCAAGCTGGCCCGCAATGCCCTGGGGCGACCCGGCATGGAGCCGGGGACGATCCGGGTGCTGGGCGTCGTGCGTCTCGGGCTTGATGCGGACGACGACCGGTGACAGGAACTGGCCAATCAGCCCAAGACGTTGCGCCAGATGTTGGGGCCGGCTGACGGGTACGATCTGTCCAGGTACGAATGACAGACCCTGAAAGACAAGCTGCGGCGGTTCACGCCGGAGGTCCTCGGACGGATCGACGCCGTCGGGGTCCGCGCCGGTCACCGCCTGGTCAAAAAAAGCCCAGAAGAGGTCCTCAAAGGACGTGGTGACTCCTTTGGGGTCGAAACGGACGTTCATTGTCCGACCGACATCCCCCCTGCTGCATGACGCGATTCGCAAGACCCTCGAGTGCAGTGCAGAGGTCAGCGAGAAGCGGGGCTTGAAAGGGGGGCGACCAAGCCGCTACCACCGGCGGCCGTTCAAGAAATCGTCCAGCAAGACCCCACCGCTCAAACGTTCCCCGTCCCAGGACGAAGCCGTTCGCGAGGCCAGAAAAGCAGAGAGTCGAGACGCCCACCAAGGTGACCTGGCAGCGGCTGCCGTTTCTCGGCAACGCGCCGAGCAGACGCGGATCGAAGAGCTCGCCACGCCGAGTGTCTCGCTCTGTGATCTGGCGAGGCTCCGTTCGTTAGACGGCAACCGGACCCTTGCCGAACGTCAGATCGACCAGATTTGCCGTCGGGTGCTGGCAAGCGAAGTGATTCCACACCCCGAGAAAGTCTGCTCGATTTTCGACCCCCCCACGGAAGGGATCAGCCAAGGAAGGGCCGGGGTGCCCGTGGAACGGGGGGACTGCGGGTGAGCCTTCTCAAAGACCCACACGGTTTTATTCTTCACCCCCCAACCCTGGAAAAACAGACGGACGACCCCGTCGCGGTCCGCATGGTCGAGCAAAGCCAGGCGATCTTTCCCTCGCGGCGGGTCGTGAGCTTTGTCAGCAACGGAAGTAAATTGATACAGCGCAACGATTGAAAGTTGATACACCGAACTGAGAAGATCGGCGATTTTTTTGGGCGCCGATGATCACGAAGGAGGTGTATGTGGAAATTGAAGTATTGA
>NZ_JAZKUD010000066.1:0-22303 GCF_036625275.1 Accumulibacter sp. | reverse complement strand
ACCACCCCGAGCAAGCTTTCAAAACGGGCACGTAGCACCGGGTGATCGTTGAGCCGCTGTAAAAAGGCAAGGTCTTGTTCTGGCAGGGGGGCATAGTTGGCTCCTCAAGGACATCATGACGGACATCAAGAGGGGAATTGTATGCCGCGCATCACTTTGAATCACACCCGGTGCTTTGTGCGCCAGTGGTTGCCGTCAAGCTGTGGGCGCAACGCTACAACGTCTGGGGTGCCTACGACCCAATCCGGCAGGAGGCCGTCACGCTGACCAACGACACCGTTGTCAATTCGGCAGGTGGGCTCGGCGGCGGCCGTGGAGGCTCCACGTGGATGGTCCCGAGCGCTACTTCCTGCGTACGCACTCCTGGAATCTGTTCATCGCTCGCCAAACGTCTAAGTAAGCGTCGTGCCGGTCGTGCTCAGTCACCTCATTCTTGAAGTTCCCGTATCGGATGCTCCGCACCGATTCAGCGATCGCATCCGCGACCTGGTCGCGCTGGATTCGAGCGCGGTATCGGTAGTCCGTGCCGGTACCCTCGACGACCTTGGCGTCCGGGAATACCCGCTCGATGTCGCCCTGCCTGCGGGCTCGAACCAGCAAGGTGTCGCCGGTTGGGTCGCCCTTATCGACGATTGAGAGAAATGAATCGGCCAGGAAAATCCACATGCTGTTACCTCTTTCAGTTATCCGGCGCTGAACGGTGCCACGCAGGTACCGCCCTTCTTCACGTAGCCGGGGTTGTGCGACTTCATGAGTAGGATGTGCTGGGTCATTTCGTCGCACTTCCCCGAGGAAGACCGAAAATCGCTGTGATATAAAACGCAACGATCCGGTCTGTCTCTGACTGAAACGCTTCATCTCCCGGCTTTATCGGACTCGTACTGGATGTACGCCCCGATGAATCCCCCAAGCATCTTGAGCATGACCCGTTCCACCGCGTCTGCTGGATCGCCTTCGACCCCGGCGCGTTTCACCAGCGCGACGCCCAAGTGACGGACAGAGAACCAAGGCGATGCACTGAACTTTGGGTTTTGACCGTAGAACACGTTCTGCAGCGACGAAGCGATACTCGAAACCTCGGCAACGACATCGACCGGCTGGCCGGTAAGCTGCCGGTGTCGCAAATCGACCACGCGCTTCAGACCCTCTCTCAGGACCTTCTCGACGACATCGGGGTTCCCAAGTAGGGTTTCCCTTCCGGAACCGGAATAGATGGGCCGTTCGAGTCTGCTGCCGTAGCCTTCCTCGATACCAGCCCGGCACCGACCATCTTTGCCAGCGGGTGGTCGACGTCCCGATTCAGAACGCTGTACAGCTTGTCCTTCGGAACCAGGGAGACCGCTTGCGATTCCCAGCCCATGGCGGCCGGCGTGCCGCCGATACGGCGAGCGCGGTAGTACCGGCAGACCGACGTGGTGCGCTCCACGTCCATCAGGTAACCGGTGATCGCGACCTGAAGGCCAGACTCTTCGAAGGCTTCCTTGATGGCGACCGCCTGGAACGACAAGTCTTCTGACGGCTCAATCGTGCCCTTCGGGAAGGTTGCCTTGTAGCCACCGAAGGCGTTGCTCGGGTGGATAACCCATACCCGACCGTCCGGCTCCTCGATGACGACGCCAGCCGCAGCATGTTTGTTCAGTCCGACATGCAACATCGGCTCGATCAGATTGTCGTTCTGGCCGGGCACGTTCTCCCAGCCCGTCGGTGTCGTCGGCGCATCTTTCCAGGGCGAGAACGGGATTCCGTTGATGGCCTTCGGAAGCCGGCCGCCAGGCGTCACCGTGGCGACGTGGGATTCACCGAGCCATGCCTCTGGCTCAGAGTCGGCGCTCGGCGAGTGCAGTGCAACCGGCTGGCCGTTGTGGTCCAGCTTCGGATGGAATGTTTTCATGGCGCTCCCGTTGATCAATGATGGCGAGACAATGCCACACTCCCGGTTGGCAATAAAGCGCTTGAAGCTCATCGCCTATCAATAAGTGACCCGGAGCATTGGAGTTTCAGAAAGCTCCAACGCAGCTCGGTGTCTTGGTTCACACGGGCTTGCGCCGCCTGAAGCGCTGCCTGCAAAACAGCCTCCCTTTGCCCACCTTTACTATGGAAGTCGTGAGCGACTCTCGAATCTCCCCTCCCCCTCGCGGGGGAGGGGAAACGGTCATGACTTTCATCATCGGGGGTATCTTGCAAAGTCATGACCGTTTGTGGACCGGGGTAGAGTGATAGGTGATGAGCGATTGACCATGGTTGTTGGGGGAGCCTATACTCGCCGGGGTATGGCTGGATTTCCTATCTCTTTTCCAGTGAGACTTGGCAGTGTGCCTACATCAAGCATTGCGGACAGGATGGGTACCCCGTCCGGCCTGGGCAAAGTTATTAACTTGAAGGCATCTGGCAATCATGAGTCTATCACCCATCCTTCTTCAAGCCAGCGAGCTTGGGATTCGCCTTGAAATCGTCAACGGCCTGCCAATCTGGGAGGCTCAGCCTGTATATCGTCATCAGAAACAGATCGAACGCATTGTCCAGGGTATCACCAGAAATGATCAGCTTAAATCGGGATGTGCATGCATCCATGCCGTGGATGTCTATATCCAGTTCCCTAATGGACTAAAACGGCCCGATATCTCGATCTTTTGTCGAGAGCCCAGCGAGGAAGAGCAGGATTCGGCACTGACCATGATTCCCGAGGCGGTCATCGAGGTGGTCAGCAAAGGATTTGAAGCCAAGGATCTGGAAATTGGCCCGCCCTTTTATTTGTCGCAAGGCGTCAAGGATGTGATCGTCTTCGATCCGCTGACGCTATTGGTCCTCCATGTACGCAAACACCACACGACGCGGCAAGTATCTCCTGTCGTCCTGGAATTGGAGTGTGGCTGCCAGGTCCTGGTGTAATTGCCGCTGTGACGTGAATGGCGAGGAAAAAAGGGAACACATCGCCATCCACCCAACACTTTCGTTGCTCCCCGAAGCTGCATGCGCGCCAACGCCCAGCCCGCCAGCTTGGTACAATGACGAATTGACCGTCCTGCAGGCTCCCGACCATGAAACGCAACCGCTTTACTTCCCGCAAGCGCATTTCGGCTGACGCCACCGAGCTGAGCCGTCTGGCCATCGGTCTTGCCGAATCCGGCAGCAAGCTTGAGGACCTGTTCTGGCAAAACCGTCTCGGGGAACTCGTCGACAAGCTGTTTCATGATGGTGCCGAGGACGACTTCACGGGTTCGCTGGACCGTCTGTTCGACGCACATGCCATGGCGCATGACGATCTCGCAGACACCATCGAGGCACACGCCGAGTCATGCGTGCTGTCGCATCTCGGGCAGGAGTTCGACATTCTGCTCTTTGCGGCACCACTGCTGGCCTGGTCGCGCTTTTCGATTCCCACCGTGACGATTCCGAGGAGCCTCCTGCAGACGCTGAAAGTGCACCTCGGCGCGCATGTCTTCGCTGCGGGTGCCCGGCTGGCGCTCGCCGATTATCTGTATAGCCCGGATCAACTGCCACACAGCTTCACCGATACCTGGCAACTGATGCAACAACTGGGGAGCGCCGCGATGGCCGGCAGCGACCTCGCTATCGATGCGTCGGGCATGCCCGAAACCAATCGCTTCCTTTCCGATACCCGTTACCTCGTCGGCGCACTGGCGGTTCGCCGTGGACAGTCCCTCTTTCGCTGGAACGAGGCCGACAAGAGCACCCGTGAGAGCGCCCTCAAGGAATGGCTGAGACAGGGCGGACCGTGCTTCGAAACCCTGCTCACCGGCTGTGCCTATGAACCCCTGCTGGCTGACGCCTACCACGCCGCCTGCCGGGCGGCCGACAGCGCTTCGCGCCCGTATTCGCTGAAGGCTTCGGTAGCATTTCTGCAGGCCACCCTCGGGCAGCCCGCCGAGAGCCTGCGCGCAGTCATCGGTGGCTTCCATGACAAGCGGCTTGAGGAGTACCGCATCGGTTTCGGCCCGCAAGACAGCGACCTGGTTTTTCACGGTGTCGTCTGGCCATTGCTGGGCATCGAGGATGAAACCACCGATGTCGCCGGCGAGATCGAAACCGCTTTGCGCAAATCCGGGATCAAGGATGTCGTCGCGCTCGACCAGCAGTTTCCCTACGAGTTCTGTGACGATTGTGGTGCGCCGCTCTATCCGAACATCGACGGCGATACCGTACACGCCGAGATGCCGGAGCAGAACAACGCGCCATCGCAGACCCTGCATTGAACCGATGATGAGCAATCGCGATCTGCTGCAACGCAGCCTCGATGCCGTCTGGCATCCGTGCACCCAGATGAAGCAGCATGCGACCGAGGCCCTGCCGCTGATTCCCATCGCCAGCGGCAAGGGAGTCTGGCTGTATGACTTCGACGGCCGGCGCTACCTCGACGGCATCAGCTCGTGGTGGGTCAACCTCTTCGGCCATTGCCATCCACGCATCAATGCGGCGCTGCGCGAACAACTCGATGAACTCGAACATGTCCTCCTCGCCGGCTGCACGCACCGGCCGGTGGTCGAACTTTCGGAGCGCTTGTCGGCACTCGCCGGCGGCATGCTCGGCCATTGTTTCTATGCTTCCGACGGTGCTTCGGCCACCGAAATCGCGCTCAAGATGTCTTTCCACTCCTGGCAGAACCGCGGTCGCCAGGACAAGCAGGAATTCCTGTGCCTGGCCGGCAGCTATCATGGCGAGACCATCGGTGCACTCGCGGTCACCGACGTCGCCTTGTTCAAGGATGCCTATGCACCGCTGATCCGCCCGGCCGGCATCGTGCCGACGCCCGATGCACGCCTCGCCGAAACGGGGGAAACCCCGGTCGAGGTCGCCCACCGCGCGGCTGCCGCACTCGAAAATCATCTCGAACAACACCATCGGCGCATCGCCGCGCTGATCGTCGAGCCGCTGATCCAGTGCGCCAGCGGCATGGCGATGTACGATCCGGAATACCTGCGTCTGGCGCGGATCCTCTGCGACCGCTACCAGGTGCATCTGATCTGTGACGAGATCGCCGTCGGTTGCGGGCGTACCGGCACCTTCTTTGCTCATCAGCAGGCAGCGATCCAGCCCGATTTCCTCTGCCTGTCGAAAGGCATCTCCGGCGGCTACCTGCCGCTGTCGATCGTGATGACCAGCGATGCGGTCTATGCGGATTTTTATGACGACCGGACCAGCCGCGGCTTTCTCCACTCGCACTCCTACACCGGCAACGCGCTGGCCTGCCGGGCAGCCCTGGCAACCCTCGACCTCTTCGCCGACGAGCAGGTGATCGACGCCAATCGCAGTCTCGCCGAGCATCTCGGCAACTGCCTGGCAGCGCTGGCCGGGCACCCGCAGGTGCGCCATCTCCGTCAGCGTGGCATGATCGCTGCCTTCGACGTGCACACCGACGATCCGGAGTTCTCGCAACGCTTCTACTGGCAGGCCCTGGCCAACGAAATCCTGCTGCGGCCGATCGGCAATACCGTCTATTTCATGCCGCCCTACGTGATCAGCCGCGATCAATGCGCGTTCCTCGTGGATCGCGCCCGCGCTGCACTCGAGGCGGCGCTCGGCAGATGATCTGGGAAGAACTGCAAGGCGAACTCGATACGCTGCAGCGCGACGGGCTCAAACGCCACCGCCGGACTCTCGAATGCCCTTGCGGACCGGCAGCCCGGCTTGACGGTCGCTCACTGCTCAGCTTCTGCAGCAACGATTACCTCGGCCTGGCCAATGACCCGGCGCTGATCGAAGCCGCCTGCGCCGGTGCCAGAGCCTGGGGCGTCGGCAGCGGTGCTTCGCATCTGGTCAGCGGCCATCTCGGCGCACACGCCGTGCTCGAGGAGAAGCTCGCCGTGTTCACCGGTTTTGCGCGTACCCTGCTCTTCTCGACCGGCTACCTGGCCAATCTGGGGATCGTTCCGGCGCTGGTCGGTCGGCACGACGCGGTGTTCGCCGACCGGCTCAACCATGCCTCCCTGATCGACGCCGTGCAGCTTTCGCGCGCCGACAGCCAGCGCTACCCGCACGGCGATCTGACGGCACTCGAACGCCTGCTCGCCGCGAGTCCGGCCAGACGCAAGCTGATCCTCAGCGACGCGGTGTTCAGCATGGACGGCGATCTCGCCCCCCTGCCCGGCCTGCTGGCACTCGCCGAGCGCTTCGATGCCTGGCTGGTGGTCGACGACGCGCATGGTTTCGGAGTCCTCGGCCGGCAGGGACGCGGCAGCCTCGACCATTTCAACCTTCCTGCAGCCAGGCGCCTCGTCTATATGGGCACCCTCGGCAAGGCCGCTGGCGCTGCCGGCGCTTTCGTCGCCGGTGACGCGACGGTGATCGAATGGCTGGAGCAGCGCGCGCGAAGCTACATCTTCACCACCGCCGCCAGTCCGGTCATCGCCTGCGCGCTGGCCGCCAGCCTCGACCTGATCGCTGCCGGAGATGCCCGTCGCCAGCATCTGTGGCAACTCGTCGCGCAGTTGCGCGCCGGACTCGCCGACACGCGCTGGCAGCTCCTGCCTTCACCGACGGCGATCCAGCCGGTGATCATCGGCGACAACCAGGATGCCCTGCGGATTGCCAGCGCACTTTTCGAGCGTGGCCTGTGGGTACCGGCGATCCGACCGCCGACGGTGCCCAGGGGAAGCGCGCGTCTGCGCGTATCGCTGACCGCGGCCCACCACGAAGCCGATCTGGCCCGGCTGATCGACGCCCTGCGAGCGCTGGCATGACCATGCTCATCGGCCAGGTTCCTGACCTCGCGCTGGTGCACGGCTGGGGGCTCGGCCGCGCCGTCTGGCAAACGCTGCTCGCGCCCTTGTCGCGATCCTGCCGGGTATACCCCGTCGATCTCCCCGGCTACGGCCAGTTACCGGCCAGCGGTGCGGATTTCACCGAAACCGCACGGAACCTGATCGACGCACTCCCCGCTTCGGTGATCCTCTGTGGCTGGTCACTCGGTGCCATGCTGGCCATGCGCGCCGCCCTGCTCGCACCGCAACGCGTCGCCGGCCTGGTGCTGGTCGGCGCCACCGCCAGTTTCATCCAGCGCGACGACTGGCAGCAGGCGCAGGCACCGGAACTGCTCGACAGCTTCTCGGAAAGTATCCGGCAGCAACCGGAACAGGCCCTGCAGCGTTTCGTCGGGCTGCTGAACCAGGGCGATGGGCAGGCACGGGCGCTTGGCCGCACGCTGCGCGCCGGCCTGCGCACCGGCCGGCTGCCTGACCCGGAAACGCTGCGCCGCGGCCTTGACTGGCTTCGGGATATCGACCTGCGTTCGCTGCTGCCGAAGATTGCGACACCGAGCCTGCTCATCCACGGCGACCAGGACCCGCTCAACCCGCTCGCGGCGGCGAAGGCCCTGGCGCAAGTGATGCCGAACGCGCGCCTGGCGGTGTTCGCCGGCGCCGCGCACGCCCCCTTCCTTGCCGATCCCGATCGCTTCGTCGCCCTGCTGGACGATTTCTGCCATGCCCGCACCGCCCTCTAGGCAGCGTGTCCGCGAATCCTTCGACCGCGCTGCAGCCTCCTATGACGATGCTGCGGTACTGCAGCGACAGGTTTGCGAATCGTTGCTGGCAGGTTTCACATCCAGTCCGGAACCGACCCGCATCCTTGACGCCGGCTGCGGTACCGGTTACGGCGCCCGCCTGTTGCGCAAGCGCTGGCCAGACGCGACGATTACCGCGGTAGACTTCGCGCCGGCGATGCTGGCCCGGGCACGCCAGGAGGCTGACCTTTGCCTGGCTGCCGACATCGAGGCCCTGCCCTGCCAGACGGACGGTTATACGACCTGGTGGTCGAATCTGACCGTGCAGTGGTGCGCTGTCGACCCGGTTTTCCGGGAAGCGTGGCGTGTCCTTCAGCCAGGCGGACAACTGGCGTTGAGCACGCTCGGTCCCGGCACCTTCGACGAGCTGCGCACGGCCTTCAGCGGCATCGACCGCTACCGCCACACCCTGACTTTCAGCGAACCGGCGACGATCGAAGCGGCGCTGGCAGGCGCCGGCTTCTGCGAAATCCACCTGCACCGCGAGACCATCAGCCTGCACTACCCCGACCTGAAAACTTTGTTGCGCGCGGTCAAGGACATCGGTGCCCACTCGGTCGGCGAAGGTGCGCGCAGCGGCCTGCTCGGACGTGCCGCCTGGCAACGGGTGCAGATCGCCTACGAAGCGCACCGCACGGCCGCCGGCCTGCCGGCGCGTTACGACGTGCTTCTTGCTTACGCCAGAAAATGACCGTGACAGACCCACGCGGCTGGTTCATCACCGGCACCGATACCGAGATCGGCAAGACTTTCGTCGCCTGCGCGCTGCTGCACGCCTGCCGTCAGGCCGGGCTGAGCGCAGTGGCGATGAAACCGGTCGCCGCCGGCCTCGATGCGCAGGGTCGCAACGAGGACGTCGAATGCCTGCTCGCGGCTTCGTCGATCCAGCCCGCACGTTCGCTGGTCAATCCCTACGGATTCGGCGCTGCGATCGCGCCGCACATCGCCGCTGCTGAAGAAGGCCGGAGCATCGAGCTGCCGCGCATCGCCACGTCATTTGCCGAACTGCAGACCCTCGCCGACGTGGTTCTCGTCGAAGGGGTCGGCGGTTTCCGTGTGCCGCTCGGCGCTGACTGCGACACCGCCGATCTGGCGGTGATGCTCCGCTTGCCGGTGATTCTCGTCGTCGGCATGCGCCTCGGGTGCATCAACCATGCGCTGCTGACCCAGCAGGCGATCGTTGCCTGCGGCCTGTCACTGGCCGGTTGGGTGGCGAACCATATCGATCCGGCGATGTCCCGTTTCAGCGAGAACCTGGCGGCACTGCAGCAACGGCTGGCAGCGCCACTGCTCGGCGTCGTCGCACATGGCACGACACCCGCAGAAGCCGCGCACCGGCTGCAGTTACCGGCCATGGAGCGGCCCTTGCCACGCCCGCCGGCCAACCTATCGTCGGATCAATGACCACCTGGACCTGGAAATCATGGTCATTTCCTCGCGCAAGAGCACTCCTATCCGCGATTCTCCATAACCAGTCACCGGAGCGCCCTGACTGCAGTCTTGGGCCTATTTGCCAGCGCGCGACTCCGCGAGCGCAGTAAAGACACCAAGACCGATGAATAGGCCGCCACCAAGGCGCCGACCCATGCGGCGAGCAACGCTGCCGCGCAACGCGGGCGCGACCGCACCGGCGGCCAAAGCGTAGGCGCTGTCGGTTAGTGCGGCAATTGCTACGAAGAGAGACCCCAGCGCTATGCTCTGAAACATGGGCGGTGCATCGGGACTCAGAAACTGCGGCAGAAAAGCAGCAAAGAAAACCGTGGTCTTGGGATTCAGCAGAGCAACGACGAAACCGTCACGGAAGACGCGCGTGAGTGACGTAGCGGCTGGCATGGCGACCAGATTCTCGATGGCGGAGGGGCGGAGCATTTGCACACCAAGATACACAAGGTATAGCGCGCCGGCATACTTGACCACGGAGAAGGCAAGGGACGAAACCGCAAACAGAGCAGCCAGGCCAACCGAGGCAGCAAGCGCGTTGCCGAGGTTGCCGAGAGCGACACCCACCACCGACACCAAACCAGACTGGCGCCCCTGCACAAGGCTGCGCGTAACGATGTACAGCACGCCCGGCCCAGGCGTCATTGCGAGGACAAAGCTCGCCAGAAGGAATGCCGAGAACAGTGGCCAGGACGGAAAGATATCAGTCATTTCGGTAACCTTGAATAGGCTCAATGATACGCGTCACCTGCAGGAAAAATTTTAGCATCAATGGATCGCATGAACTCGACTCCCCGGACGAAGTCGCGGAGTGATGCCAAGCCCAGCCAGCGGGTCTGCCGGGTTCGCCGTCGCGCTAGCGGCCGGGGAGGCCGCAACGATGCTGGTCCAGCACCGCTCCGCGCAAAGTCACGGGCAAGAACAAACCCGCCTGCGGCGCAAGCCAGGGAAGATTCGTGAGTCGCCGGCGCGACGCTCACATTAACCGTACCGCCCCTCGATGTAGTCGGCGGTTTCCTTGTGCGCCGGGGTGACGAACATCTCCTCGGTGCGTGCGTGTTCGATGACACGTCCCATCAGCATGAAGATGCATTCCTCGCTGGCACGCCGCGCCTGCGCCATGTTGTGGGTGACGATGAGGATCGTATATTCGCCACGCAGATCCCAGAGCAGCTCCTCGACGGCTTCGGTCCCCTTGGGATCGAGCGCCGAGCACGGTTCGTCCATCAGCAGAACCTTCGGTTTCACCGGCAGCAGGCGGGCGATGCACAGCTTCTGCTGTTCTTCGAGCGAAAGCTCGGTCGCCTTGCGCTTCAGGCGGTCCTTCACCTTGTCCCAGAGCAGCACCTGGCGCAGCGATTTTTCGACGATCTCGTCGGGCGTCCCCTGCTCCACCTCGCCACCGCCTTCGGCGTGCAACCGATGACTGAACAGGATGTTGTCACGGATCGAAATGGGAAGCGGATTCGGGCGCTGAAAAACCATCCCGACCTGCTTGCGCACCTGCACGAGTTCGACCCCAGGGTCGTAGATGTTTTCGTTCATGACCCGGATGCTGCCCTCGATGCGCACGTAGCCCAGCCGTTCGTTGATCCGGTTCACGCTGCGCAGGAAGGTGCTCTTGCCGCATCCCGACGGCCCGATCATCGAGGTGATGATGCCCTGGCGAATGCGTAGATCAACGTCGAAGAGGGCCTGAAAGGTTCCGTACCAGAGGTTGAGTCGCTGGCTGTCGATCGCATACTGGGGAGTCGGCTGCAGGAGCGCAGCAGTCTGTTCGATTTTCATCCTGGATCATATCCTTCGTTGGCAATGCCGGCATCGCCGGCGATTCGACGCCTGTTGTTGGCCACTTCCGACGGGGGCGCCCGGTGTCTAGCCGAACCTTCCCTCGACATAGTCGCGCGTTCGCTGGTCCTTGACCTCGCCGGTGAAGAGGTCTTCGGTGACGCCGATTTCGACGCACTCGCCGTTGAGAAAGAAAGCCGTCCGGTCGGCCAGCCGCCGCGCCTGCTGCACGAGGTTGGTCACCAGGATGATCGTCACTTCCTTGCGTAACTCCTTGAGCACGTCTTCGATGCGCATCGTCGTCACCGGGTCGACGGCAATCGAAAACTCGTCGAGCATCAGCAGGTCGGGGTCCTGCGACAGTGCCCTGGCGATCGTCAGCCGCTGTTGCTGGCCACCCGAGAGCAGACTGCCGAGCGCGTGCAGGCGGTCCTTGACCTCGTCCCAGAGCGCTGCGCGGGTCAGGCAGCGCTGGACGATGACGTCGAGTTCGGCCTTTTCCTTGATGCCGCGCAGGCGGGGCGACAGGGCAACGTTGTCGTAGACCGTCATCGGTAGACCCACCGGCAGCGGGAAGACCACCCCGATGCGACTGCGCAGCGCATAGTCGTTGTTCAGGCGGCGCGTGTCGCGCCCGTTGAAGCGAATCTCGCCGTCCACCCGCATGCCGGTGGTGAACACGTCCATGCGGTTGATCGCCTTGAGGAACGAGGTCTTGCCCGCGTTGGCAGGGCCGATGACGCCGAAGATCTCGTGTTCCCGAATCGACAGACTGACGTCGCGCAGCGCCACCGTACTGCCGTAACGGATCGTCAGTCTGCTCACTTCGAGCTTGTTCATAAACGCGGCGACCGCCGCCGTGGTCGCGCCGGTTGCCGGCGCAGCAGTGGCCAGATCTACCATTTCTTTTTCCCCCGCAGCCACATGCGGAAGGCGATCGAGACGCTGTTCATCGTCAACACGAGAGCGATCAGCACCAGTGCGACGCCAAACGGGACCTCCTCGGAGATTCCCGGCACCTGCGTTGCCGCGACGAACAGGTGCAGGGACAGCGCCATGGTCTGGTCGAAGACACTTTGCGGCAGGAATGGCGTGAAGAACACCGCACCGGTGAACATGATCGGCGCCGTCTCCCCGGCGGTGCGCGAGACTTCGAGAATGACGCCGGTCAGGATGCCGGTGATCGAGTTCGGGAGAACGACGCGGCGGATCGTCTGCCAGCGCGTCGCGCCCATGTTCCAGCACGCCTCGCGAAAGGCCTGCGGCACCGCCTGCAGCGACTCGCGAGTGGCGACGATGACCACCGGCATGGTCATCACCGCCAGCGTCAGGCTGGCAGCGAGGATGCTGGTGCCGAACTTGAAGAAGAGAACGAAGGCACCCAGGCCGAACAGGGCATGGACGATCGAGGGAACACCGGCGAGGTTGATGATCGCCAGGTTGATCGCCCGTGTAAACCAGTTGTCCCCGGCATACTCGCTGAGATAGATCGCCGCGAAGACGCCGATCGGCACCGACAGCAGCAAGGCGACGGTGACCAGCCAGACGGTCCCGAGCAGTGCCGGGAAAACCCCGCCGGTGCGCATGCCGTCGGTCGGCGCGGTAAACAGGAACTCCCAGGAAATCGCGCCACCGCCCTTGACCACCAGGGTGCCGAGGATCAGCAGCACCGGCGTGATCAGGAGCAGGGTCATCAGCCCGAAGAGCAGGCGGTAGCGTTGCTGCACGCGTGCGTTGCGCTGATTCAGGTCGCTGGCCTGAAACAGGGCGGGATTGGCGGTATTCATTGTGCTTAGCCCTTGCGGATGCCGCGCACGATCAGATCGGCGCTGAGGTTGATGATGAAGGTCACCAGGAAGAGGAAGATGCCGATGGTGAACAGCACCTGGTAGTGCTCGCCGCCGACGACCGCTTCGCCGAGTTCGGCGGCGATCGTCGCGGTGAGCGCACGCACCGAGTCGAAGAGGCTGTCCGGGATGTTCACCGCGTGACCGGTGGCCATCAGCACCGCCATCGTTTCCCCGAAGCCACGACCGACACCGAGCAGGACGCCGCCGAGCAGGCCATTCTTCGCCGCCGGCAGCACCACCTTGTAGATCACCTGCCAGCGGGTCGCGCCCATTGCCTCGGCCGCCTCGCGGTAGCGGTCGGGGACCGCCTTGAGAGCGTCCTCGGCGATCGAGGTCATGATCGGCGCCGCCATCAGGCCAAGGATGATGCCGGCGTTGAGGACGCAGAGACCGACCGGAATGTCGAACCACTTGATCAGCAGCGGATTCATGATCACCAGGCCGATGAACCCCCAGACCACCGACGGAATCGCAGCCAGCAGTTCGACCAGCACCTTGAGTGCCTCGCGCGTCTTGCCGCTGGCGAACTCGGCGATGTAGATCGCGGCGCCGAGCGAGAACGGCACCGCGACCAGCATCGCCAGCCCGGTGACGCTCGCCGTTCCGGCCATCAGCGCGAGGATGCCGTACTCGGGGTCCTCGGCATCGCTCGGCGACCAGTAGGGAGTGAGGAAGAACTCGCGAAAATCCATCTTCTCGAAAACGAAACCGATTCCTTCCTTGGTGACGAAGAAGAAGATCCCGAGCACGAAGAGGATGGCCGAAATGCCGCAGACGAAGACGACACAGGCAGCGATCTTGTCGATGTACCAGTCGAGGTTGCGGCGGTCGAAGTCATCGCCGAGGCGATTGTCGGTGGCGCGGTTATCGAGCGCCTGTATGCTGGTGGCCATTTCAGTCGCTCTCCTGACCGCGCAGGGTGGTCATCAGGTTGCTGACCAGCGCAGCGATCTCGCGGCTGAGGAGCCGCAGGTCCGCCTGCCCGCTGGCAGGCTGCCCGGTCTGCCACTCGAGCGCCACCGTATGAAAGGGAATTTGCTCGATGTAAGAGCTGACCGGACCCTGCAAGCTGATGATGATCTGATAAGCGGCGAATTCCTGGTGATGGCTGGCGAGTGCCTGCGGCTGGTGGCGGTCGAGGTCGACCCCAAGTGCTTGCAGAAGAGCGATCGACTGAGGGTCCGTCACACCGGCGATCCGGCCGCGACTGTGATATTCGCCGGCGTCCGGAAAGTTCTTGCGCGCAATCGCCTCGGCGAGCGGGCCGAGCAGGCTGTTGTCCTCGTCGAGGAACAGGATGCGATGAAACTTCGGCCCCCTGCCCTCACCCGTGACCGCAAACACTGCGTCCTCGCAGATGTTCTTCGCCTGGTCGGAAACCCTCTCCAGCGAGTTGAACACCGTCAGGTAGGCGAACAGATCCTTGATGTTGAAGTGCTCCCCCTCGCCGAGCAGTTCGCCGAAAGCCAGGTCGAAGGTTCGCTCGACCTGATCGGCGATGCTCATCGTCGCCTTCGCCTTCTCGGCATTGCCATCGACGAAAGCGTCGACGGCCTGCTTCAGCATCTGCCGCGACTCGCTTGCTATCAGTTCGATCTCACGCGCCATGAGCCCCTGCGGGCGGGCCAGGCGCACCGCCTCGCGGCAGATCGTGACGGCGTAGTCGCCGACGCGCTCGAGCGCGACGTTGGTATGGACGACTGCCGACATCAGACGCAGATGCCCGCCGCTTGGCAGGTGTACCCCGATGAACGCATTGCACATCCGGTCCAGCTCGTTGCTGGCGGCGTTGGCCCGGTTGTCGGCCAGGATCGTGGCGTAGGCCAACGGGTCATCGTCGGCCAGCAGCGCATGCACGGCGTCGCCGAGGGCCTTCTCGACGAGTCCGGCAAGGAGAGCTACCTGTTGCCTGATCTTGAATAGATCCTTCTCGATACGTTCTTCGTAATGACTCATCGCTGGCTTCTTCCTCGGGAGCTGGAACATGGGCTAGGCACCGGTGGCGCGCCGGCAGTCCTGCCACAAACGGTGATTACTTGCAGGTGACCTTCTTCATCGGCGCGTAGCCTTCCTTCTCGATGATGCACTGGCCAGTGTTGCTCTTGATCCAGTCGAGATACTTCTTCACCTCGCCGGCCGGCTCGCCGTTGGTGTACATGAACAGCGGCCGAGCGATCGGATAGGTGCCGTCGAAGGCCGTCTGCTCGGTCGGCTTGACACAGGGCTTGCCGGCTGCCGGCGCGACGCAGAGCGCCTTCATATGGTCGGTGACGTAGGCCAGCCCGCTGTAGCCGATCGCGCAGGGAGTCTTCTCGACGAGGTCGGCGACATCCTTGGACCCGTGCATGTCGAGCGTCCCCTGGCGGAACTTGCCCTTCTCGCCGAGCACTGCTTCCTTGAAGTAGGCGTAGGTACCGGAATTGTTCTGCCGGCTGACGACGACGATCTCGCCCTTGCAGCCGGGAATGGTGACGCCAAGATCGCTCCACTTGCTGGCGCCGCCGTCCCGGCCGTAGATCTTCGCCAGGTCGGTGACGGTGATCGAGTCGGCCGGGAAGTTCTTGTGCACGAAGATGGCGAGCGCGTCGTAACCGATGATGTGCTCGACCGGTTGCCGGCCCTTGGATTGTGCCTCCTTGATCTCTTTCTCCGACATCTTGCGGCTGGAGTTGGCGATGTCGACGGTACCGTTGATCATCGCCGCAATGCCGGTGCCAGAACCGCCGCCGGAAACCGCCACGGCCACCTTGGGATTGACCTTGCCGTACTGTTCGGCCAGTGACTGGGCCGCATTGACGAGGGTGTCCGAGCCCTTGTTCTGGATCTCGGTTCTGGCGGATGCACCAGTGGCAGCCAGCGCGCCGACAGTGAGGACAGCCAGCTTGCGCAACATTGAGCGAGAGGTCATGAGATTCTCCGGGTAATTTCAGTGTGGTCGTTGTCGTTGGTCATGGGTCGCCTGCCGATGACAGGATGGAGGAGCATCATAGAAGACTCTTTGAAGCCTGAAAATTCGGTCGGCACCGTACGGGATACCGTTAGCGGATTGGGCATGCGACGAGCTCATCGGCTGCTCTGACGGCCAATGTTTGGCAAGAAAATAAGGGGAACCCGTACGTGATTCTGGCAATATCCAAACCGCCCGGGCACGGGCACAATGAGTGTCCGATCGACCTGAAGCGACCCCAAATGCCAAAGTTGGCAACCCGGCAACTCGGTTGGCGCGACACCTGGCTGCTCGTTGTCGGCTATGTCGCGCTCGACTGGGTGAGTCACCTCCATCCCCTGCACGGTCTCGATGTCACGCCATGGAGTCCGGCGCCGGCGCTTGGCCTGATTTTTCTCGTGCGCTACGGCGGCAGGGCCGTGCCACCGCTGGCGCTGGCGATTCTGGCTGCCGATGCCTGGGTGCGTGACCTGCCCCTGCCCTGGCTCCTGGCCTGCGGCCTTGCATTGCAACTCAGCGCCGGCTATTGGCTGATCGCGACGATTCTGCGGCAGCGGCTGGGCAGCAAAGGGATGTTTGCCGATCGGCGCGGCCTGATCAACTGGGTCACGATCGCGGTCATTGGCACCCTGTTCAACAGCCTGCTGTTCATTGCCGGTCTGGCCCTGACCGGCTTCCTGCCGCCGGCAACAGTAGTCGAGGCTTTCCTGCACTACTGGCTGGGCGACGTTGTCGGCGTTCTGGTTTCGATGCCTCTACTGTCGATGCTGCTCGACACGCGCGCTCGAGCCCGCCTGCGCCGGCTGCTGCTGGGCCGGGAATCGCTGAGTCTGGTGAGCACTGGCGGCGTCCTGGCGCTGGCCTTCGTCGCCGGCGAGATGACCGAGTTCAAGTACTTTTCGGTGTTTTTTCTGCCGATCGCCTGGGCAGCCGCCAGGCAGGGCCTGGTGGGTGCCGTGCTGACCATCGGACTGACCCAGGTAGGAGTGATCGTCGCCAGCCGCCTGCTCGGTCTTTCCGCCCCCACCCTGCTTGAGCTGGAAGTGCTGGTTCTGGTCCTCGCGCTATCGGGATTTTTCATCGGCGTCGTGGTTGACGAAAAACAGCGGCTGACTGCCGAACTGCAGCAGACGCTGCGCCTCGCCGCTGCCGGCGAAATGGCCGGCGCACTGTCACACGAACTGCATCAGCCGCTGACTGCCCTGCTGGCATACACCCGGGCATGCCAGCAATTGCTCGCCCAGGGCGAAAGCGGCGAGCGTTTGCGCGCGGTCATCGATCGCATCGTCGCCGAATCGCAGCGTGCGGCCGATGTGGTCAGTCGCCTGCGTGACTTCTTTCGTACCGGCACGACGCGACTCGAGCGAATCTGGTTGCGCGAGATCTTGTCCTCGGTGGCGGCGCGTTTCTCCGCACAGGCGAAGCAGCAGGAGATTGAACTGGTGCTCCACCCGGCACCCCCTTGTGCCTTATGGGCAGATCGGCTGCAGTTCGAAGTGGTCTTGCGCAACCTGCTTGCCAACGCTTTCGAGGCGGCTGCCGAACGCCCGCAGGGGGAGCAGCGTCAGGTACGCGTTTCGGCCTATCAGGAAGGCTCCGGACGCGTCTGTGTCATGGTTGAAGACAGCGGTCCCGGCGTCTCCGAGGAAATGGTGGAGCATCTGTTCGAAGCGTTTCATTCATCCAAGGCCAGCGGCCTTGGCCTGGGCCTCGCCATCAGCCGGGCGATCATCGAGGCGCACGGCGGCAGCCTGTGGGCAGAGGTAGCCGAACACGGCGTGTTCAAACTGGTCCTTCCCCTGGAGGAGAAAGCTGCCGATGGGAACTAGCCTGAATACTGTCTTCATCGTCGAGGACGATCAGTCGGTGCGCGATGCGCTGGGACTTCTGCTCGGCCTGCAGGGTTTTTCGGTCGTGCTGTTTGCCGACGCCGAGGGTTTCCTCGCCGCCCGCCATGCCGACTGGTCCGGTTGTCTGCTGATCGACATCCGCATGCCGGGGATGGACGGACTGACGCTGCAGAAGCGTCTCCTGGAAAGTGGGTGCTCGCTGCCGGTGATCGTGATGACCGGCCACGGAGATGTCGAATCGGCGCGACAGGCGTTTCGCGCACAGGCGGTCGACTTCATCGAGAAACCGATCGATCACGACAAGCTCCTGCGCGCGATCGACGAGGCCTTCAGCCGCCAGAGCGCGTCGCAGGAACAGCGCGATCGGCAGACTGAGGCCACACGCCTGCTGGCGACCCTGACCCCCCGCGAACGAGAAGTGATGGACCAAGTCGTTGCCGGCCGGCATAACCGCGACATCGCGCGCGCACTCGACATCAGCCCGCGAACCGTCGAGGTTCACAAGGCGAGACTGCTGGCCAAGTTGCGCGTCAACAGCATCGCCGACCTCGTTCGACTGAGTCTGCAGAATCGGGACACCGGCCAAGGCTGACAGCCTCGGCCGTGCCTGGTGATCGTTAACTCATACTCGTGAGTGCAGAGAGGCGGAGGGATCGCCTGGAAATGCTTAGACGTCGACGCCGCTTGCCTTATCATGGCGCACCCAGATCGCTGTTCCGAGTGGCTCCTGCAAGCCACCCGATCTGCCCTCTCCACCCACCCCTCGAACGAGACCGAATCCGATGTCAGACCTCTCACTGGCCCTGGCCAGCATCCTCTAGTCCGTCCAGCGCCCCGGCGATTTCCATGCCACCGGCCGAATCGACATTTTCACCCCGCAGCTCGAAGTGACGGGCGTCGGGCCGGTTGCGCTACCGCTCCTGCCGGCGCAGGCCGAGCAACTGGTCGCCGTTGCCGAGCACGCGCCCTACGGCCGCGGTGCCGACACCCTGATCGACACCCGTGTCCGGCGGACCTGGCAGATTGGCGCCGAGCACGTGCACATCGGCGGCCGCCACTGGGCGCAAAGCCTGGCGACGATCGTTGCCCGCAGCGCCGCAGGTCTCGGCGTGATGGAGCCCGTTGCGGCCGAGCTGTACAAGATGCTGATCTACGATGCCGGCAGTTTTTTCGTCCGGCATCGCGACACCGAAAAGGCGCCGGGGATGTTCGCCACCCTGGTCATCGTCCTGCCGTCGCTGCATACCGGTGGCGAGCTGCTGATCCGTCACCGCGACCGCGAGGTTTGCCTCGACCTCGCGTGCGAAGACGCTTCGGAGGTCGCTTTCGCCGCTTTCTACGCCGACTGCTGGCACGAAGTGCGGCCGATCAGCTCCGGCTACCGTCTGGTGCTGATCTACAACCTGATCCGCCAGGGTTCGGGGAAGCTACCCGAACCGCCTGCTTACGACGCCGAGGAAGATCGGGTCACGGACTTGCTGGGCCGCTGGGCGGCCAAGCTCGCGGCGGCGAGGAGTGACCCGCTAGGCGATTGCCCCGACAAGCTGATCTACCCCTTGGAACATGCCTATACTCCGGCGGAGGTCAGCTTCGCCACCCTGAAGAACGCTGACGCAGCCGTCGCGACGGTACTCGTCGCTGCTGCCCGGCGAGCGAATTGCGAACTCCATCTCGCCCGCCTGACGATCGAAGAGAGCGGTAGCGCCGAGTACTCGTATTCGGGGTCGCGGCGCGGCCGCTATTCGGAACCGGACGACGACGACTTCGAGGTCGGCGAGATTTACGATCGCTCGCTGACGCTCTCGGAATGGCAGACGCCCGACGGCAGCCAGCCGGAACTCGCCGACCTGCCGTTCAGCGAAGAGGAGATCTGCCCACCCGATGCGCTCGACGACGAAGAGCCCGATGATTAGCAGTTCTTCGAAGCCACGGGGAACGCCGGCGCGAGCTTCGAGCGCACCTATCACCGCGCCGCCCTCGTCGTGTGGCCGCAGGCTGGAAAACTCGGGGTCATCGCCGCAGCGGGTTGCGCCGTGTTCCTGCCCTACCTGGCAGGACTGGCCCGGCTCTGGGCCGAGAGCGGCGACGACCCGGCGGCGCCCGAGTGGCAACAGGCCCATCGCCTGGCCCGGCTGGTGATCGACAACGCCGCCAACTGGCCCATCCCGAGCTGGCCGTCGACCAGCAGCACGGGCAGGTCGGCCACCCTGCTGGCCACTCTGAACCGCTTGCAGGACACCGAAAACATCGCCTTGTTGTTGGCCAACCTGACCGCCCAAGGCTATTACGACAGCCTCGACAACGAGCCCCTGGCCAACGCCGTTGCGTTGCTGCCGCCCGCACAGGCGGCCGATCTGATCGAACGCATCATCGTCAGGAACGCGCCCAACCAGCCGAGCGCCTGCGCCGAACTGCTCAACCGGATCGCTGTACGATTTTCGGCCGACCCGACGGCCGCTGGCGGTGACACGCTGCTCGGACCCGCAGCGACGGCGCTGCTCGCGGCCTTGCCGGGTGACCCGGCAAGGCCGCGCCAAGCACCAGCCTGGTCACGACCGTTCGCGCTGACCCCGGCGATGGTCGTCGATCTGCTCACCGCCCTGCGGCTTCTCGGCGCACTGCCGCTGGCCGAGCGCGCTGTCGACCACCTGCTGGCGTGGCCCGCCACCTTCGCGGTCGACGACATGCTCGTTCCCGCCGCCCTGCGGCTGGCGGAACAGGGCGGTGATGTGCGCGACTGGCCGCCGACCCGGCGTCTTGCTGCCGCCTGCCTCGACCACCTTGACCAGCGCATCGCCGAGCCGCTGACTGCGCCGGCGGATTTCTCCCGTCCGAGCCGGATTGCCTGCAAGTGCAACCCTTGTGCCGAACTCTCCGCCTTCCTCGCCGATCCGATGCGCAAGGTCTGGACATTCAAGGCCGCCGAGATTCACCGCAGCCATGTCGAAAGCTCGATTCGCAACCATGACTGTGACCTGAATCTGGAGACCGACCGCCGCGGTCGCCCCTATGCGCTGGTGTGTACGAAGAACCAGGCCAGCTACCTGCGGCGGGTAGCGCAGCGCAAGAAGGACCTCGAAGATCAGGCCCGCCTGACGATGGCGCCCGTAGCCTGAGAAGAGCGGGCGTAGGGCGAAACGGGCACGGGTTTATCCGAATTCTCCAAACCGTCATGACTTTCAAGACACCTCCGATGATGAAAGTCATGACCGTTTTCCCCTCCCCCTCCCACGCGAGGGAGAGGGGAAATTCGTGAGTCGCTCGCGACTTTCATCGTAGCCGAAAGGCACCTATACTCGCCGATATCGTCAAATCAATCGGCCTTTCCCTCGCTTCGATGTTTTCCCGTATTCAGACGCGCTATTTCCGCAGCCTCAAGGCAATCGACCAGGTATTGGCACCGATGCAGGCGCTGGTCGGACCCAATGCGAGTGGCAAGACGACCTTTCTTGACGTCATCGGTTTGTTGAGCGACTTGGTACGCCAACGGGGCGACGTGCGTCAGACCATCCTGTCACGCAGCGCGAGTTTCGACAAACTGATCTGGCAGGGACCCGAGCGGGACTCCAGCCCGAGAAACGCGTTCCAGCTTGCCGTCGAGGCACCCATACCGGCGGCCGTCCGCGCCCGCATGGCCGAGGACAAACGCCGCTTTACGGTGGTGCGCTACGAATTGGAAATCGGCTTCGACACGGCGAGCAATGAACTCGGTCTTAACCACGAAACGCTGTCCTTACGCTCAGGCAACGAGGACGAACTGCCCGCACAAAGGGACCTGTTTCCGTTGGCACGGCAAGACGCACCGTCAGTATTTGTGGGCAAGGGACGACCGGGTTTCAAGGTGGTCATGAAGAAGACGCCCGGTGGCAACGACAACTACTACACCGAGGGAACGAAATCGTATTCCCCGTCGTTTCGTCTCGGGCGAGGCAAGCTGGCCCTGGCTCACATACCTGCGGATGAGGCCAGCTTTCCGGTCAGTTCGTGGTTTCGCGATCTGCTCGAGACGGGGGTGCGGAAGGTGGTTCTGAACAGTCAGATCATTCGCCGAGCGAGTCCTCCAGGGTTGGGTCTCGACTTCCAGACGAATGGCGCAAACCTGCCATGGGTCATCGCCGAGTTACGGCGCGACGGACAGCGCTTCGAAGACTGGCTGGATCATGTACGAACCGCACTGGAAGACATCACCGACATCGACACGGTTGAACGCGAGGACGATCGCCACCGCTATCTGGTCATCAAGTACGCAAACGGTGCCGTCGTGCCATCGTGGCTAGCCTCCGACGGCACTCTGCGCCTGTTGGCATTGACGATAACGGCTTACTTGAAAGATCTCGACGGCGTCTTCCTGATCGAAGAGCCGGAAAATGGCATACATCCGCGCGCCATTGAGACAGTCATCCAGTCGCTATCGTCGATCTATGACGGTCAGGTGCTCGTTGCCACGCACAGCCCGGTTGCCCTGAACATGCTCGACCCCAGGCAGATCCTTTGTTTTGCAAAGGACCACACAGGCGCGACGGACATCGTTGCCGGCGACCGTCATCCCGCCTTGCAGCATTGGAAGCAAGGACAGTCGGATCTCGGTGTGCTATTTGCTGCCGGCATCCTGAGCTGAGACGACCTTGCAGGACCTTGTGGTGCTGGTTGCCGACAAGAACATGCAGTTTGCTCTGCAGGGGGTGCTGGGCCGACCACAGTCCTTGGGAACCCGACCGTTGACTTGGGAAATCCGCCCGCACATGGGTCGTGACGGCGGTGTGCGGACGAGCGGCGCGGACGTCCCCCTGTGTCAGACTAGTTGTCGCCTCGATAGGATCTGAAACCGGGGGCAATAACGAGGTGAGGAAATGGCAAGATACGGACAAGTGATGAAGGATCGGGTGGTAGCGAAGCTGTTACCACCGGA
>NZ_JAZKUD010000065.1:0-22720 GCF_036625275.1 Accumulibacter sp. | reverse complement strand
AGTTCGCCTTCCAGGCCGCGCTGATAATTGACCTGTTCGGCAAACTGGCTGATGCCGAATTTCTGGCTCTCCATCAGCTCGAAACCAACCGCTCCGCCCCTGGGCAGCCCCTGTGAGGCCAGCCGCAGGCGCACATCATGAACCCGGTTGATGGGCACCAGGATGGCGTTGCCCGAGTCGTTGAACTTGTACGGAATGTTCATCTGCTCCAGGGCGGCAATGATCGCCCCGCCATCCCGCTCGGAGATGTTGGAGAAAAGTATCTTGAACTCGTTTTGTCTGAACAAGGTTCCCGCCGCGACGAGCAGGGCGATGACGGCCGCGATCGAGACCATCAGCAGTACTTTCTGCTTGTTGTCGAGGCGTCCCAGCGCCTCGCGAACGCGATCGAGCGGACTGCCCACGGCTTCTGTCGGAGTGGTTTCGGCTGTCGCCATGCTTGTGATACGGTGATGAGCCTGCGATCAACTACGATCAAGCAGGCAAAAAGCGAAAAAAAGCTGATAATTGCAATGCTATTGTAGCCGTTTATTGTACGGGAGCTGCCAACCGATGAGCGAAGTCGCACCCATGCCGGGTCATGAAGCACAGGAGTTGCAACGGGCTTTCGATGTCTTCAACCAGGTTTCACAGGCTTTGACGCAGGCGTATCAGGGGCTGCAGCGGCGTGTCGAGTCGCTGACGGCCGAGTTGGCGGTTGCCAATGGCGAATTGCGCCGGCAATACGAGGAGAAGGAGGCGCTTTCCGAACGTCTTTCGCTGTTGCTCGATGCCTTGCCTGCCGGTGTGGTGGTGCTCGACAGTGCCGCCTGTGTCAGCGAGGCCAACCCGGCGGCCTGCGAGATGTTCGGAGCGACGATCATCGGTGAGTTCTGGCCGGTCGTGCTGGAGGAAAGACTGGTGGCAACCGAAGCGCCGGGAGAATGGCATTTCGATGCGCGTCGCCTGGCCGTCGTCGAGAGTCCGCTCGATTCGGCCGGCGGACGAATCCTGCTGGTCCATGATGTGACTGCGGCGCACGACCTCAAGGCCGAACTGGAACGTCATCAGCGCCTGGTGGCCATGGGCGAGATGGCGGCTACGCTGGCACACCAGTTGCGAACCCCGTTGGCGACGGCCTTGCTCTACAGCGCCAATCTCGGTCAGGCAGATCTCGCCGATGCAGCGCGCCTCCGTTTTGCCGGCAAGACGACGGCGCAACTGCAACGCCTCGAGCGCCTGATTCAGGAGGTGTTGCTGTTTGCCCGCGGCGAGAGCATCGGCTGCGATACGATGTCTGCCGCAGAACTGCTGGGTGACGCCGCGCAGACCGTGCAGCCACTGTTTCTGGAGAAGCAGGTTGCCTTCCGGGTGATCTGTAACGCTGCCAGGGTCATCGTCACCGGCAGCCGAAAAGCCCTGGCCGGAGCCCTGGTGAATCTGCTTGAGAACGCTTTGCAAGCCTCCACGGTAGGCGGGCAAGTCACCCTTTCGGCAAGTGAGTGCGGTCGGCAGTTGCGCATCAGCGTGCGTGATACCGGTTCCGGGATCGCACCCGAGGTACAACTGCGCGTTTTCGATCCGTTCTTTACCACACGAGCACAGGGCACCGGGCTCGGTTTGGCCATCGCCCTGGGCGTGGTGCGCACACACGGCGGGACCATCAGTGTCAGTTCGATCCCTGGTGAGGGTTCGGATTTCGTGATCCTGTTGCCGGTCGAAACGGCGGCAGCGCAACTGCACTGAGGAAACAGGGACACACTGAGGAAACAGAAACATCATGGCTCAAGGATTGCCGATTCTGGTTGTTGAAGACGACGCCGCACTGCGTGAGGCGATCTGCGATACCCTTGAACTGGCGGGGCAGACGGTGATCTCTGCTGGCGGAGGTGAGCAGGCGCTGCAACTGCTCGTCAGGCATGCCGTGTCGCTGGTCGTCAGCGACGTGCGCATGTTGCCGGTCGATGGCATTGCCCTGCTCAAAGAAATCCGCAGCCGCTTCCCGTCCCTGCCGGTGGTCCTAATGACCGCTTTCGCCGACGTCGACCGCGCTGTCGAGGCCATGCGGGCTGGTGCCTGTGACTTCCTGCTCAAGCCTTTCGAGCCCAAGGCGCTGCTCGAACATGTGCTGCGCTATCGCCTGCCGGAAACTCCCGACGACGACAGGGTGATCGCCATCGACCCGATGACCAGCAATCTCTTCGCGCTGGCCAGGCGAGTCGCGCAGACCGACGCCACGGTCCTGCTGAGCGGGGAGAGTGGGGTGGGCAAGGAAGTGGTGGCGCACTATATCCACCAGCACTCGGGGCGCCGCAAGGGCCCGTTCGTTGCCATCAACTGTGCGGCGATTCCGGATAGTCTGCTGGAAGCGACGCTTTTCGGTTATGAAAAGGGAGCCTTCAGTGGTGCTCAGCACGCGCAGGCTGGAAAGTTTGAACAGGCCCAGCATGGGACATTGTTGCTCGACGAAATCACCGAAATGCCGCTTGGCCTGCAGGCCAAGCTACTGCGCGTTCTCCAGGAGCGCGAAGTCGAGCGTGTCGGCGGCAGCAAGCCGGTCAGCCTCGATATCCGTATCGTCGCCACCTCCAATCGGGATATCGCCGACAGCGTGGCGAAGGGCCTGTTTCGCGAGGACCTGTACTATCGGCTCAACGTCTTTCCGCTACTGATCCCGGCCCTACGGCAGCGCAGCCAGGACATCATTCCCCTGGCGCGTCATTTTCTGGCCACCCATGGCAGTCGATCGGGTCGTCCGCACTTGCGCCTGTCCGTCGCCGCCGAGGCTGCCCTGCAGTGCCATGCCTGGCCGGGCAACGTCCGTGAACTGGAAAACATCATCCAGCGGGCGGTCATTCTGGCCGCTGGCGACCTCGTCGACGTCGATGCCCTGCCTCTCGCGCTCGAACGTCGCGTCGACCCGACGGCAGGGCGACCGACCGAAATCGTCCCGACGGTGGGTGTCCTGCCCTGCCGGGCCCGACCAACCGAAGACTTGCGGGAGGTGGAGCGCGAGCATATCCTGCAAACCCTGGAGGCGGTGGGTGGTTCGCGCAAACTGGCCGGGCAGCGTCTCGGGATGCCTGAGAGAACCCTGCGTTACAAGTTGCGACAGTATCGTCTGGAGGGCTTTCTCAAGGACTGATGGGGCTGGTCGATGGCCGAGTGGAGATTGTGAAAGGCCTGGCGCATTTTTTGCTCCGAGATCACGGAGCGAGTTTGGAGAAGTGAATGGATACCCAGGGTATTGATCAGATGTTGAGCATGTTGCGCGCGAACTCGGCGGCGGCCGCTGGGCGTGTCGCCGAGGCGCAGAGCACCTCTGGCGGTGGAACCGACTTCGCCCAGGTATTGCAGGCTTCGATAGCCGAGGTCAACCAGACGCAGCAGAAGGCAGATGCGATAGCGGCAAATTTTGCCACCGGCAATAGCAGCGAGAATTTGCACGATGTGATGATCGCGCTGCAAAAGGCCAACATCTCTTTCCAGGAAATGATCCAGGTCCGCAACAAGCTCGTCTCGGCCTACCATGACGTAATGAACATGCAGGTCTGACACAAGGCAAATTTCGCGGGACGCGCTTGTGTTTGCAGGTCACTGTCCCCATAATGGCAGGCATGGTTGTAATTCCGGCAACCCGGAAGCGTTCTGGACGCGGGTTCGATTCCCGCCACCTCCACCACTGCGGGGGTGTACTGGTTTCGACAGGGTGACAGATGGTGAGCAGGCAACCCGAAAGGCGACGGACGTAATCCGAGCAAAACCACAAACGCCAACGATGAGCGTTTCGCACTGGCCGCTTAGGCCTGCTGAGGACGTAGCCGTCCAATAAACAGAATGGCTATCGACGGGGGCCTCGGCCCCCGTCGTTATGTTGGTTTCAGCCCTTCCGCCGCCATTTTCCGTCCGGTCGTCGTCAACTTCCCTGTCGTTCCGTGCCCTCTCCTCTGTTACGCATTCTTCTTCGACGCAAAAGACGTTGACGACTCGCCGGCCTCGTCCGTATCAGGGTTCCTTCACGATTTCATCAGGGTGTTCGCTGAAGCTGGTCAAATCGGTGAGTTGCACGGTGAAATCGGTCAACTGCGTTTCGAGTGCGTTGAAACCTGATGCCGGTATCTGGCCCAGGCGTGACAGGCGTCGAATGAGCCGCTGCTGAGCAAAGATCTGTGAGGGATCAGGTTTGCCAAGCAGGTACGCCGAGCCACGTCTGGTCATGATGACCATCGAGGTGGCATCAACACTGTAACCGGTGACGGGTGAGGTCCGGATGTGCGAGGAAGCCGGGAAGCGAGGATTGCTGCCATACACGCGTCCTTCGACGCACACCAGAGACTCGCCGTCACGGGTGATCAGGTCCAGCATCTTCCAGTTATTGAGAATGTTCATTACGCTGCTCCACCCTATGCGAAACGCCAAGCGCCGTGGCGTTCTTCAAAAATTCCAAGCAAAATTTCAAGCCATCAATCGATTCTGTGGGTATTTCCATCCTGGTCTTTGCCAAGAGGAGCAGATTCGGGGCAGAGTCCGAACGTGCTGGACAGACAAAAGTATTCAACGTTAAGCAAAAACCACGCCATATTTGATATATAGGGTATTCATTTATGAAATCAATGATTTTTTGATGATAAAAGGCTTTTCCGGGATCTCGGTGTAAAGTTTTCCGACACCAGGCAGTAGCGGGCATACGCGTCAGGCAGGACACCCCGTTCGCCGGAACCAGGTCGGGTCCTTAGAGCCGGGATTCGAGTTCGTCAGCAGACAAGGGTTCGACTTGCACCAACTGCCGTTCGAGCACCGCGAGGGTCGCTTCGGAAGCGTCATGGCCTTTTGCCTGCCGGCCGGCGACGCGCGCGCGCAATTGTGCCGGCGTGGCCTGCGGTGCGACGATGAGGAACGCTACTCCCGATCGCTCGGCCAGCGCGCGAAAGGCGTCACGCCGCGAGCGCTCGAGAAAAGCGGCGTCGACGATCACCGACCAGCCGGCGGCGAGCAACTCGCTGGCCAGTGTGTGCAGCCGCTGGTAGGTGAGATCAGTGGCGTTTCCTGCGTAAATGCCGCTGCCCGGCGCAGACTGACTGTTGGCGGTGGGCGCGAGACCGAACAGGCGCTTGCGCTCGACATCGGAGCGCAGGCGCAGCGTCGCTGCCGCCTGGTCGCCCAGCAACAGGCGTCTGGACGCACGGCTTTTGCCACAGCCGGCGACACCGTGGGTGATGATCAGTCGTGCTGGCGGCGGCGTCACCAGGCGCTCGGCAAGCGCCAGGTAGGCCAGCGCCTGGTCGAGATCGGCGTTCGCCTGTCTGGCCTGGAGGGCGGCTACCTTGGCCCGTACCAGCGCGCGATAGACGGCATAGAAGCGCAATACCCGCACCGCATCGTAATCACCGCTGCAACTGAGCCACTCATTCACCAGCCAGCCGGCCAGGCCGGCCTGACCCTGGTCGTAGAGGTCGATGTAGGTGAAGGCAATCTCACTGCTGACGTCGATCCAGCGCAGATCCTCACTGAACTCGATGCAATCGAAGAGCTGCACCTGTCCGTCGATCAATACCAGGTTGCCAAGGTGCAGGTCGCCGTGACACTCGCGCACCCGTCCGGCGGCCTTGCGGGCGGCGAAATGCGGTGTCAGGCGCGCGAACTCGCTGCTTGTCCATGCTGCCAGCCGCGTCAATCGCGCCTGTTCTTCGTTCCCGGTCAGCAGCTCAGGCAGTTCATTAAAGTTCTCGAGTACTGGCGAGAGTATCTGTTCCGGTTCGCCAAAGCGTGTCAAAAGAGGAGCCGATGCCGCACGCTCGTGAAATTCGGCCACCGTAGCGGCGAGTTCGGAGATCTGTCGAGCATGCAGTCGGCCGTTTCTACAGAGGTGATCCAGGCGGCCGGCCTCGGCAAAGCGGCGCATCCGGACCGCGAACTCGATGGCCGTGCCGGGGCCACCGATCTGCGGGTTTTCGGGAGAGCCAGTGATGCCAACGACTTCCAGGTAGATCTGCGCAGAGAAACGGCGATTCAGGTGCAGTTCGGCTTCGCAGCAGGCACGCCGCTGCTCGAGCGTGCCGTAGTCGAGAAAGGGCAGAACGACCGGCTTCTTGATCTTGTACACGTAATCACCTGCCAGCAGCAGCCATGAGGCATGCGTCTCGATGAGCTCGACTTGCTGCGCCGGATCGGGATAGCGTGCCGGATCGAGCAGCGCGTTGATCAGCGGTGGCAGGGGAGCGCGCATCGATCAGCCCTGCACGGCCTGTCGTAGGCAGCGCTTGCGCAGCTCCTCGAGCAGGCACATGGTGGCCGCGCAGGCCGCCGCCAGCAGCCAGGTGGCGGTGCTGATCGGCGCTGTGCCGAACAGCCAGTTGCCGGCCGGCGTATACAGGATGAACAGGATCACCGCCAGCTCGGCCAGGATGCCGATCTGCAGATAGCGATTGCCGCCCAGGCCGTAGCTGAGCAGGGAGCGCTGCGGGTGGCGGCAGAGATAGACGTTGATCATCTGGGTGACCACAATCGTCGCCAGGCAGGCAGAGGTCGCCTGCAGATAGAGCGGCTGGTGCGAGTCGAGGAAGTCACCGTAATGCCAGCCGCCGGTATCGAGGACGAAGAAGAATACACCCATCGCCGCCGCTGCTTCAAGGATGCCGAGGAACAGGTAGGCCCGCGCAATCAGACCCCACGACAGCAGTCGCTCGCTGCGCGTGCGCGGGGGTCTGGTCATCACCGCCGGGTCGGGTTTTTCGGCGCCGAGGGCCAGCGCCGGCAGCATGTCGGTGCCGAGGTCGACCGCCAGAATCTGGAGAATGGTCAGCGGCAGCGGGATCCGGAACAGGACGAAGGCGAGATAGGGGAGCAGCTCGGGGATGTTGGAGCTGAGGATGTAGGTGAGGAACTTGCGGATGTTCTCGAAGACCGCGCGCCCTTCCTCGATCGCTGCGACGATGCTGGCGAAGTTGTCGTCGAGCAGGATCAGGTCAGCCGCGGCCTTGGCGACATCGGTGCCGCCGATGCCCATGGCGATGCCGATGTCGGCGGTTTTCAAGGCCGGCGCATCATTGACGCCGTCGCCGGTGACGGCGACGATCTCGCCCTTTTTCTTCAGGGCCTCGACGATGCGCATCTTCTGCTCGGCCGCGACGCGGGCGAAAAGGATTTCCGGGGCGTCGAGCGCCAGTTGCAGTTGCGTCGGTGACATCAGGCGCAGTTGCTCGCCACTCACCACTACCGGCCGCTCGCCTCTGACCATGCCGATCTGGCGGGCAATGGCGAGGGCCGTGCGTGGGTGGTCGCCGGTCACCATGATGATCCGGATGCCGGCCGCGACGCAGCGTGCGATGGCTTCCGGTACTTCGGCGCGGGGGGGATCTTCGAGGCCGATCAGCCCGGCGAGGACCATTCCCTGTTCCTCCTCCGGCAAGCCTTCCTCGCTGACGGTTCGATGGGCGAAGGCCAGAACGCGCAGTCCGGCGCCAGCCATCTCGTCCTGTGCCGCCAGCAGGCGGGCGCGTTTGGCATGGTCGAGTGGCGCCAGGCCGGTGTCGAGGTGAATGAACTGGCAACTGGCGAGCACCGTCTCCAGGGCACCCTTGCAATAGAGCATGCGGCCTTGCGGTGTCTTGCAAAGCACCGACATGCGTTTGCGGTCGGTGTCGAAAGGAATTTCGTCAAGGCGGCTGAATCCCCCGAGATCGCCGGCCATTTCCCGGCCGATCTCGGCCAATGCGATTTCCATCGGATCGCCATGCAGGGTGTGCCGACCCTGTTCTTCGATTTCCTTCAGGTTGTGGCACAGCGCGGCATTGACGAACAGCTCGCGGTGATCACCGATCAGGTGGGCACGTGCTCCCAGCTCTGCGCATGCCAGGAAAGCACCGCTGACCCAGATCTGATGTACCGACATGCGGTTCTGGGTCAGCGTGCCGGTCTTGTCGCTACAAATCACCGTCGTCGAGCCAAGCGCCTCGACTGCCGGCAGGTGGCGTACCAGCGCGTTGCGCCTGGCCATCCGCTGCGTGGCCATGGCCAATGACAAGGTGACGGTCGGCAGCAACCCCTCGGGGACGTTGGCGACGATGATGCCGATGGCGAACAGCAGGTTCTCCCAGGTCGGCAGACCGATGGCCTGACCGACCAGGAACAGTGTCACCCCCATGCCCGTGGCCAGACTGGCGACGATGCGCGACAGGCGAGCAATCTCGCGCTGCAGCGGCGAGGAGGTTTCGCCTGCGGTCTGTGTCAGATGGGCGATGCGGCCGAACTCGGTGCGCATGCCGGTGGCGTATACCACGGCGCGTCCCTGCCCCGAAACGACCGAGGTGCCGGCGAGGACCATGTTCCTGGCGTGCAGCGGCGACTCTTCGGTGCTCGGCTCGATGTTGCGAGCCTGGGGCAGCGACTCGCCGGTCACTGTCGACAGGTTGACGCGCAAGCCGAAGGCCTCGGTGACGCGGCAGTCGGCGGCAACGAAATCGCCTTCTTCAAGGAGCACGATGTCGCCCGGCACGAGTTCGCTGGCGAGAATCTCGACGATCTCGCCGCCACGCAGCGCCTTCACTTTCTGCGGCAGCAACTGGCGCAGTGCGGCGACTGCCCGCTCTGCCTTGTATTCCTGCCAGAACGAGAAGATGCCGTTGATGATGATCACCCCGACGATGGCCACGCCCAGACGCGCCATGCCCTGGCCGGGATCGAAATGTTCGGCGACGAACGCCAGCGCGGCGCCGATCCACAGGATGATCGCGAAAAAGTGGGTGAACTCCTGTGCGAAGCGCAGCAACAGGTGTTCGCGCGCGACTTCCTCAAGATGGTTGGGACCGTACTCGGCCAGACGGCGTGCCGCCTCGCTGGTGTCGAGGCCGGCAGCCGAGGTGTTCAGGCTGGCCAGCGCCTGTTCGATGCCAAGAGAATGAATGCGCAATTCGGGACGATCCTTTCAATCCACTCTACGCTCTCGGTGGCTGTTTCCTGCGCCAGACGGGAAGCAAGGCAGCAAGCTTGTCGCGATGCGACAGGCGTTCGTCGGAGAGCGCCTCGAGGAAATCCGAGAGCGGTTTCGACTTGACGACCGCAAAACCCGTGAGCAGCACCGACGGGATGGCCACCAGGGCGAAGAAGAGGATCCGGTCGATCAGCTCATCGTGGGCGGCATCGATCAGATTGATGCCGAGGAAGCCGGTGGTGATCGTCGCCACCAGACCGGCAGTGGTCACCACGGTGAGCCGGACGACTGTATTGGCCTGCCGGCGCAGGCTGTCGCTGTCGAGGTACTGGCTCATGTCCTGGATCTCCTCGCGTAGCTCGGTGTAGAGACTTTCCGTGCCGAGATGGTCGCTGGTGATCCTGAACAGGGCGCGCGCCTGCATCTGGTCCGAGACCTCGTGGAACCAGTAGCGATGACTGAAGCGCAGGAAGACCTCGAGGATCTGCCGGATTGCGCGCTTGAATTGTTTGACCGATTCGGCGTGACCGATTTCGAGCCGGTTGAGCGCAGCAACCAGCCGATCCGAGAGCATCAGCAGCGCTGCCTTGTGGAAGTGGGGAATCAGAAAAAGCAAAAAGAACTGGTGGCGAAACTGGCCGAGGAGGCCGTTTTCCAGACCGGTGAAATAGGCCTCGCGCGCACTGCCGACCATCACGAATGCGTGCCCGCAGGACATCAGCCGGGTTCCCGGTGGCTCGGCTTGCGGGTGCCAGTAGCGGTCATAGCAATAGCGTGATTCGAAACCCTCTAGGTGCTGGTCGGAGTAGGGCAGCGAGCCGGGCTTTCCCGGGCCGGCAACCAGCACCAGGCGGGCAAAGTCGCCGCGCGTCAGGACGCGGGGATCGTCTACGGCCAGGTAGGCGAGCAGGGGCATGCGGTGATACTCGATCTGTCGGTAGCGCACCAGGCCCACCTCGCCCGAGTGGTGCTGCACCAGCGGGCGGAGCAGGAATTCCCAGTGCGAGGAGATGCACGGCGCCCGGCAGCGGGAAACGAACGACAGGTATTTGCTGCGCTTCTCGTAGTCGGAAACGGACAGCACCTGGCCATCTGACCCGATCCACTCCGCACGCTTGAGGCAGTGGCCGCCACTGCCATCCTCATCCCAGTACGGCGGATACGCGCGACCGAAGCGGTACAGCGTGTCCTGTACCTGTCGCAGCTCGAGGTCGTCGGCGGCGATCTCGACGACCAGGATGACGACATCGATGTCGTAGAAGAAATAGAGGTCGAGATGCACGATGTCGAAGTCGATCGGCTGATCGATCTCCTTGAAGGTCATGCGCACTTTTGCCACGTCGTGGCGGCGGAAGATGCGGATCGGCGATTCTCCAGCGTGCGGCGAGGCCTCCTGGCCACCGCTCTCGCCGTACAGAAAACGCTGAACATAGGGCAGGAAAGTGACGAATTCGCTGTAATGGCGCTCGTGGAATTGCTCCGGGTCGCCGCAGAATTCGTCCGCGAGTTCGCGCCACGGGTTATCGGCCGAAACCTGCTCGAGCAACTGGCTGTGGCTCTGCAACGGGCCATCGTCGGGCAGGGGCATCAACTGCAGCGGCCACAGGAGGATCTGGCGGAAATGCCTGACTCGCAGCTTGGCAAGGTTGGTTGCGATTTCCATGGGCATCTCTCCGGATCAGATGAGCCCGCCGAACGGCAGGTATTGCAGTCAGCAAGGAAAAATGTACAGGCCATGTACAGGCCGCAGGCTTCAGCCGGCGATTTCTGCCAACAGCCTGGCGATCATGCGCTCGGCCTGGTGCAGATAGCCGCTGCCAAACAGATTCAGGTGGTTGAGTACATGGTAGAGGTTGTAGAGCGTCTTGCGCTGTTCGAAACCGTCGTCGAGTGGCCAGGCTTCGCGGTAGGCAGCGTAGAAGCTGTCCGGAAAACCTCCGAACAGCTCGCTCATCGCCAGGTCAGCCTCGCGGTCGCCGAAATAGACCGCCGGATCGAACAATGCCAGCGTTCCCGACGTGTCGGTGGCGGCGTTGCCATGCCATAGATCCCCATGCAGCAGACTCGGCTGTGGCTGATGATCGACGAACAGCGCCGCCAGTTTTTCGCTCAGACGTTCGCCGCTACGGATCAGTTTGTCGTGCTGTGCGTGTCGCTTGGCCCGTTCGAGCTGCGGCAGCAGACGCTGGTGGGCGAAGAAGAAAGGCCAGTTGCGATGCGGGGCATTCGACTGCGGCGTACTGCCGATGAAATTGTCGCGGTGCCAGCCATGTTGTGCGCCCTGGATGCGGTGCAGGGTCGCCAGGGCATGCCCGGCTGCGCGACCCTGGGTTCGTTCGCGCAAGGCTTGCAGGGGCAGGTATTCCAGCACCAGATAGGCTTGCCGGGCAGCGACGCCGTGCCCGAAAACACGGGGCACCCGCACTGCCGAACAGCCGGCCAGCGCGCTCAGGCCGTCGGCTTCGGCGGCGAACATTTCGGCCAGACCGGCGTCGTTCAGTTTGACGAAATAGCGCTGCCCGGCGCTCTCGACCAGGAGCGCGCGCGAGATCGAGCCGCCGCCGATGTCGCTGACAGAGTCGATGCCCGGCGACGATCCGCTGTCGCTGCCGATCACCTCACTCAAGGCTTTTTGCAGCGTGCTGTCCAGATGGCAATCATGCGGACTCATGGTGTTCTGACTGCCGCCGGCTGGCGACTTATTTGACCCCGGCAGGCGGTGGTCGTGGCGCCAGCACGACGCGGTTGCGTCCCTGTGCCTTGGCCGTATAAAGGGCTCGATCGGCGCGGCTGACGAACTCGGTGGCGGACTCGCCGGGAATATGGTCGGCGACCCCGATCGAGACCGAGATATTGCCGATCAAGGCTTCCTTTTCACCACTGCGCCGGACCCGGCTGGCAAAGACCAGCGCGCGCAGCGCCTCGGCCAGGCCGATGGCTCCACCGCGAGGCGTGTGCGGCAGGATGACTGCGAACTCTTCGCCACCGTAACGGGTCGCGGTATCCTTGCCCTTGACGTTTGCGCGCAGGATCTGGCCGACACTGCTCAGTACCTGGTCACCGAAAACATGTCCCAGGGTGTCGTTGAGCCGCTTGAAATGGTCCAGATCGATCATCAGCAGGCACGGCCCGTGCGTCTCGGGAGTGACCTCCTTGAGGCAGGCGTCGAGTGCCAGATCGAAGCCCTTGCGATTGGCCAGCCCGGTCAGCGCATCGATCAACGCTTCCTCACGGGCGCGGGCCACTTCCTGCCGCAGTTGCTGGACTTCGTGCCGGCTCTCCTCGAGCCGTGTCTGCAATACCCTGATCGCCGCCTGCATTTCCCGGGTGCCGCGCAGGATGTCTTCAACGCCGCTGGCCAACGGCCCGTGGCCAGTTGGCAGGTTCAGTGCGTCGGTCCAGCTCTCCAGCGAACCGCCAAAGCGGGACGCCTGCTCGCCGGCGGTGGTCGCCGACTCCGAGATCTGTTCGACAATCTGGTTGACGCTGTCGCCGATGCGCAAGGCCGTTTGTGTATCGAAGTCGGCCACATGTCTGGCGTAGAGCGCATGGGTGGTGGCCTCGTTCAACCGCCCGTCGCGTTCGAGCTGCGCGTCCACCGCTGCCTTCAGTTCCGGGTTGGTGCCTGCCACGTACTCGTACCACAGGGCATAGCTTGCCGGGTGCAGGCCGGCTTCCTGCTGGCTCATGTGCTTGAGTGCGAGTCGCAGGTAGGCCGCGCTCTGTGCGGTGCTGTGACGATACTTCATGGTGCACTGGTCTCCTGGAGCGGGTTGCAGGCTTTGTCTGAGAGAGCCTGGCTTGGGGTAGTATGGCCACCAGTCAGGGGGATGCTGCCGTGACGCAGGAGGATTTCGACCTCGCCGGGCGGCAGTGGACGACTGAACAGATAGCCCTGCAGCTTCGAACATTTCGCCTGCAGAAGAAATTCGCATTGCTGACGGGTTTCGACACCTTCGGCGATCACCTCCAGATCCAGGCTGCGCGCCATGGCGATGATCGCGGTGGCGATCCCCGCATCGTTGGCACCGTCGGGCAATCCACGAACGAAACTCTGGTCGATCTTGAGCATGCCGATCGGGAAGCGCTTGATGTACGAAAGCGACGAGTAGCCGGTGCCGAAATCATCGATCGCAAAATGCACCCCCAGCGCCCGCAGGCGATACAACCCCTGAACCTGCCTGGATTCCGGATCCATCAGGATGCTTTCGGTCAATTCCAGTTCGAGCTGCTCGGCGCTGATGCCGGTCTCGGCAATGATTGCCGCGACCCGGTCGAGGAAACCCGGCGAGCGCAACTGGCGCGCCGACACATTGACCGCCACCCGCGCGCTACACCCTCCGCGCTGCTGCCATTCCAGCAACTGCCGGCAGGCAGCCTGGAGCACCCATTCCCCCATCGGAACGATCAGACCGCTTTCTTCGGCCACCGGGATGAACTGTGCCGGTGAAACCATCCCATGCTGCGGATGTTGCCAGCGGATCAGCGCTTCGACGCCGACGATCGTGCCGTCCGCGGCGCTCACCTGGGGTTGATAGAAGAGGCAGAATTCGCCTCGTTCGAGACCCTTGCGAATGTCGCTTTCGAGCGCCATGCGCGCCGTCGTCTGCGTCGTCAGTGACCGGTGATACAACTGCCAGTTGTTGCGTCCCTGATCTTTGGCATGGTACATCGCCGTATCGGCGTGCTTGAGCAGCGTCGCGGCATCGTCACCGTCAGCGGGGAAGAGGGCGATGCCGATGCTCGAAGTGACCATGATTTCCTGGGTGCCGATCAGGAAAGGCTGTGCGAGCAGCGCCTGCAGTCGCGTCGCGACCATGCTGACGGTATGGGTCTCGTCGACATCGGGCAGGACGACGGTGAACTCGTCACCGCCCAGACGGGCAAAGTGCAGACCGGATTCATCCAGCGCCGGCCGGGCGACGAAATCACCGGCGCGCAGCTTTTCCTTCATCCGCTCGGCGACGGCTTGCAGCAGGTAGTCGCCGGCACTGTGGCCGAGCGTATCGTTGATGCGCTTGAAGCCGTCGAGATCGAGGAACAGCAGCGCTAACTGGCGATGGTTTCGGCGCGCGCGCGCCAACTCTTGGTCGAGGCGTTCGAGGAAGCTCTGGCGGTTCGGCATGCCGGTCAGCGTGTCGAAGTAGGCCAGACGGCGGATTTTGTCCTCGTTGAGTTTCTGGGTCGTGATGTCGCGGACCACGATCACCACCTTGTCCACCCCGTTTGGCGCGATGCGCGCTTCGTAATGGTGGTTGCCGTCCGGCATCGGCAGCTTGTAGAGCACCGTTTGCAAATGACCTCGCAACAGCGCCAGTTCGATCCCCTGCTGGATCGGCCTGGCCACCTCGGCGGGCAGGACCGCCGCCATGTTCTTGCCGAGCAATTCGTTGGCGGCAACGAAGGCCGTCGTGGCGTAGCCCTGCTTGTAATCGAGGTAGGTGCCTTGCCAGTCCATGACGAAGATCATGTCGGGAATCGCCCGCATGATCGCCGCCTGCTTTTCCTTGAGTTCGCTCAACTGGCGCGCCGCTTGCGCCGAGCGCAACACATAGCGCGCCCGATGTCCGAGGATCGGCCAGTTGATCGGCTTGGCGACGAAATCGTTGGCGCCTGACTCGTAGGCCTGGTTGATCGACGCCAGATCATCCATGCCGGTGACCACGATCACCGGCACCCGCGCCATGTCCCAGCGCTGACGGAGGCGACGGCAGACCTCGAAACCATCGATGCCCGGCATCTCGAGATCGAGCAGCAGCAGGTCCGGCGGCGGATCGTCCAGCATGTCGAGGGCCTGTTCGCCATCCGCGGCCTCGAGCACGTCGAACCCGAACTGGGCCAGCGTCTCCCGTTCCAGCATCCGCATCACATAGTCGTCGTCGACGATCAGCGCCGTTGGCAGTGCGTGCGCTGTATTCGAGAGCATGGTCGATCTTCCTGATGTTCGAGCCCCGCCGCGGGTGACATGACTGCGATCGGGCCGTCGGGTGGCAAGCAACGCAGAAGGATAGACCGAAGCTGCTCACATGGGAAGGTTGCCTCAAGCAGACAGGTCTGTCGTCAAAGACCGGGACATGGCTGCGTGTTCGTCCATCAGCGCCTGCAGGACGCGCAGCAGTTCCTGGTCAGCGCTCTTCAGCAGGGAGCTGGCGCCTTCGAGGGTGCCGTTGCGGCCAAGCATCTCCAGGTCCTTGCACAGTGCTGCCAGACGCTCGGCGCCGACGTTGGCGCTGCTCGACTTCATGCCATGCGCCGCCTTGCGCAAGGCATCGGCGTTGTTGGCGCCGGTTGCCGCGTGCATCTGTGCCAGGCGCGCCGGGGCATCGGCGAGGTAGGCGTCGATCACCTTGCCCACCAGCAGCGCGCCGTTGGCCCCCGGCAGTTGCCGGATGCTGTCGAGGGCGCGCGGATTGATCGCCGGCTCGGCATCGGCAGTCTCTGCCGGGCTGTGCTGTGCGGGTGGCGGAAGCGCTGCCGGGGTGGACGTCGCTGCGCCCGTGTCCGCACGCGGCAGCCAGCGCACAAGCATCGACGACAGGCTCTGGGCGGTGAAGGGTTTGCTCAGGTAATCGTCCATGCCGGCGGCGAGACAGCGCTCGCGGTCGCCATCGACCGCGTTGGCGGTCAGCGCGACGATCGGCAGGGGATGGCGTAGCAGACCTGCGAGCTGCTGTGAGCGGATTTCCCGGGTCGCTGCAAAGCCGTCCATTTCGGGCATCTGACAATCCATCAGCACGAGGTCGAAGGATTCCTGCGACAGCCGTTCGATCGCCACCCGGCCATTCTCGGCCAGGCTGCTGCTCACTCCGAGCGAATCGAGTATGGCGGTGGCGACCGCCTGGTTGACCGGGTTGTCCTCGGCGATCAGTACCCGTCCAACGAGTGGCACCGCGTTTGCCGCGGTGATCGGCGGCGACGGTTGGCGCTGCGGCGCTGCCGTCTGCAGCGACAGCGTGGTGGCGATGGCGTCATACAGGTCGGCCTGGCGCACCGGCTTGGTCAGGTAGCAGTCGATCGGTGCCGCCTGGCGTTCCGGATCATCGGCGCCGACGCTGACCGAAGAGAGCATGATCAGCGGCAGGGTGGCGTGGCGCGAGTCGGCACGGATCGCGCGCGCCACTTCGAAGCCATCCATGCCCGGCATGTGCAGATCGAGAATCACCAGATCGCAGCGCTCGCTGCCCATCCGGTCGAGGGCCTGCAGGGCATCGTGCCCACTCGCGGCACCAGCGCAGTGCATCGACCAGCCCTGCAACTGGTGGGCGAGGATTTCGCGGTTGGTGGCGTGGTCATCGACGATCAGGACCGACCGTCCGCTGAGCTGCCCGGTGAGGTCGAGCACCGTTCGCGCATCGGCGTCCTGTTTGACAAGCGCCAGCTCGAACCAGAACAGTGAGCCCTTGCCGATTTGGCTGATGACGCCGATCCGACCGTCCATCCTGCCGACCAGGAGCCTGGCGATCGCCAGACCCAGACCGCTGCCTCCGAAACTCCGGGTGGTCGAACTGTCGGCCTGGACGAAGGCACTGAACAGGCGGTTCTGCGCTTCTTCGCTGATGCCGACGCCGCTGTCCTCGACTTCGAAGCGGAAATATGCCTGCTGCGGGTCCTCGTGCAGCAGTTTGACGCGCATGACGACTTCGCCCTGGCGGGTGAACTTGACGGCGTTGCCGACCAGATTGGTCAGGATCTGGCGCAAGCGCATCGGGTCGCCCTCGACTGCCACCGGCAGATCATGCGGCACGCCGCAGACCATTTCCAGCCCTTTGCCTTCGGCGGGCTGGGCGAACAGGTAAGCGACGTCTTCGACGAGTTGCCGGAGGTTGAAATGAATGCGCTCGATCTCGAGCTTGCCGGCTTCGATCTTCGAGAAGTCGAGAATGTCGTTGATGATGCCGAGCAGATGCTCGCCGGACTGATAAACGGCGTCGGCGAAGCGCTGCTGCTGCGGACTCAACGGGGTGCCGCGCAGCAGTTCGGTCATGCCGAGAATGCCGTTCATCGGCGTGCGGATCTCGTGACTCATGGTCGCCAGGAAATCGCTCTTGGCGCGGCTGGCCGCTTCGGCGGCCTCCTTGGCAGCGCGCAGCTCCCGCGCGTGCTGCTCAACCTGGTCGAGCGCTTGACGCAAGGCACGCAGCGGCAACACGCGCAGCGCCATGAATACGCCGGCACCGAGCAGCATGGCAAAGGCCATGACTGCCAGCGTGCCAAGCAGGATAGGCCGGAGCGAGCGCGCAATCTCCAGGCGACCGACCGAGTGGCCACTGTCGAATACTGTTGTCGCATGCGTGACCAGCGGTGGAGGAAGCGGATCGTCGCTGGCAGCAACCAGTGTGTCGTCACTGCCAAAGACGCGGCGGATCTCCTGGCTGCCATCGTTGGGACGGCGGTCGAGCACCATTAACAGGCGATCAGGCTGGAATTTCCACAACTCGGGATTGCTATTGATCAGTCCGGTGACCAGGTGACCATTGATCTCGCTCTCGGCAGCAAGTGTCGCGTCGAGGTTGGAGCGAGCAAACGAGTAGTATGCGGCAGGCAGCGCCAGCATGAGGGTCAGGCTGACACCGGCGGCGATGCCGGTCAGCAGGCATTCCATGGTGATTTGTCTCGTCCCTTTCATGGTTTGAACGACACCAGATGGCCGTTGGCTTCCAGGATGGCGCGTCCCTGCGGCGAACGGACAAACTCGATGAACTGCAATGCCGCGCCGCTGGGCGCGCCTCGCGTGACCATCGCCAGCGACTTGAAATGCCGGTAGGAACCGTCGGCGAGGGCGGCCACCGATGGCGGCACGCCGTCGAAAGAAAGCACGTTCAGTTTGCGGCGTTCCGAGACGATCAGCGCCAGCGTGCTCACCGCCAGCGATCCCGGCAGCCGCTCGGCGTGGTCGGCGGCTTCCTGATCGGTCGCGGCGATCACCATGCCCTGCCGCCTGGAGGCGATCGTCAGCGCTTCGGCGATTCCCTGGGACAAGGACGCGAGGATCTCGCTATCGATGTCGGTCTTCGGCCGCAGTACGAGGCGCACCGGTTGACCATCAGACCAGGTGAGGGTGCGACCGCCAAGCAGGTCGGCCAGCGCTGCTGGCGTCAGATTCCCGACCCCCGGTTTGCTGGAGACCAGCACGAATGGCGAACGTCCGTATTCGAAGGCTACCAGTCCCGCCGCATGCTGTGCTTCGCTGAGTGGACGACTGAGCAGCGCGATGTCGATCGCGCCGGCCTGCAGTGCGCGCAAGGCGCCCGAACTGCCCAGGTTGGGCATGAGGGTGAGCTCGATCTTCGACGCGTTCTGCCTGGCGAACGCCTCGCCCAGGATCTTCATGGTGCCCAGCGCGCTGCCGGTGCCGCCGACCCGGATGGGCTCGCCGCGGACAAAGTTCGTGATCAGCAGCAGCAATACGGCGACCCCTGCCGCGCAACCCCTCCTGTTCAGGCCGATGGGCATACCATTCCTCCGGATTTTCGGGTGCTTGCAGAGAGCGAGACTTGCGATCGTGGCCAACATCAGCGCACGCGCAAATAGCCGAGCGCCTGGTCGAGGTGCGCTGCCAGGCCCCGCAGGGCTTGTGCCGACTGCGCCGTTCCCTGGGACGCCGAGTGGCTGGCTTCGGCCATCTGGGCGATCTGCTCGACCCCCTGGGCAATCGTCTGGCTGGCGAGGCTCTGTTCCCGGATGGCGTTCGAAATGCTGCCGACTGTCGTGATGACCTCGTTGGTGCGACCTTCGATCTCGCCGATGGCCTGACCCGCCCGGTCGGCCAGGACACCACCCTGCTCGACCTGGGCGACGCCGTCTTCCATCTGGTGGACCGCCGCCTTGGCGCCGTCCTGGATGTGGCCGATCATCTCGCTGATCGAGTGCGTCGACGTCGCCGTCCTTTCGGCGAGCTTGCGCACTTCGTCGGCAACGACCGCAAAGCCGCGTCCCTGTTCCCCCGCCCGGGCTGCCTCGATGGCGGCGTTGAGGGCGAGCAGATTGGTTTGATCGGCGATCTCGCGGATCACCTGAACGACCGCCGAAATGTCCTGCGAACGGCGTCCGAGTTCGCTCACCGTTGCCGAGGCCTGACGAACGAAACCGGTGATCTGGTTCATCGCCCCCACTGCCTGATGAATCACCTCGGCGCCCTGGCTCGCTGCCTGCCCGGAGGAAATCGACAGCTCTTGCGCCGCGTGGGCGTGCTCGGCCACCTGATCGATGCTGACGCTCATTTCCTCGACCGAAGCCGCCATTCCGGTCGCCGCATCGCGCTGCACCTGCGCGCTGCTGCTGACCTGTTCGGCCGCCGTCACCAGTGCGAGCGACTGTTCGAGCATCGTTGCCGAGGCCTTGCGGACGCTGCCGACCGTCGTTTGCAGATTCTCCGACATCTTGCCGATGGCCTGTTTCAGATGGCCGACCTCGTCGGTGCTGTCGCTCGTCAGCTTGCCCGTCAGGTCGCCAGCGGCAATCCGGTCGGCCGTGAGAGCGATTTCCTGCAGCGGTCGCGTGACCCATTGCCGGGTCACCACGAAGCCGCTGAGCAGGGCGGCGGTGATGATCACCAGCGCCATCCAGGCGATGTCACGGGCAGCGGAGTCGGCGACACTACTGATTTCTTCGACGTAGCTGGTCGAAACGACGACCCAGTCCCAGGCCGGAAAGTGATCAAAGACCGCCACCTTTTCGCGCGCGCTGGTTTCGCCAGGATTTGCCCACGCATAGCGGATGCTTCCGGACTTCTTGTCGACCATCTCGCGAACGAATTCGAAACCCCGACTGTCCTTGACTTCCAGCAGGTTGGCGCCTTCCTTGGCCGGGTGGATGGTCGCGACCCCTTTCTGCTTGCCGGCGTCGAGTGCGGCGACATAACCCGTGCTGCCGACCTTGATCGCCAGGATGCTCTTCTTCAAAGCCTGCAGCCCTTCGGTGAATTCCAGTCCGACAAACAAAGCGCCGATCACCTTGCCCGCAGCGTCGCGTACCGGAATATAGTGGGTCATGAAATCCCTGCCGAACATCGTGGCCTTGCCGGTATAGGGATTGCCCGCGAGCAGCGGCTGGCGGGCAGGGTGGTCGGTGCCCAGCAGGGTGCCCGTCGTCCGCGCGCCGTCTTCCTTCTTCAACGAAGTGGCGGTGCGCAGGAAGTCGTCACCCTGGCGAATCAGGATCGTCGCGACCGTTCCGGCCTTGGCCGTGAAGCCGTCGGTGAGTTCGAAGCGATCGTCGATGCGCGTTCCGCCGTGCAGCAGTTGCGGCGCTGCGCTGGTTTCGACCCGTTCAAACGGCTTGTCGAAGCTGCCTGAGAACAACCGGCCGCTGCGCTCGATGTCGTTGCGCAGGCTGCGGTCGTAGGTTTCGAACATCGATACGGCCAGGCGATTGATCTGTTTGAGGTCGTCGAGCGCCAAGTGGGTCAGTTGCTCGCGCAGATGCAGGGTGGTCCACCCCGTGGCGGCAAGAATGATCGCCAGCAGGACCAGACCCTGCACCAGATTGAGTTTCAGAGCGATGGCAAGATCGCGGAAGCGATGCGGCATGGGCATTTCCTTTTTATGTGAAAGTCGCGGATGCAACTCTCGAATCTCCCCTCTTCTCCTTTCACGGCCCACGCTGCACCCGCGGGCCGGTTGCGGCGACGTGGAGCAGTCCTCCGCGAAACCCCGCCTTCGTCTCTGCGAGGGCGAGGGGAGCTTATTGGTAGGTACCTCTCAACACTTTCATGCACCCCCTTGGTGTGGTAACGGCAGCCGAGGGCAGATCCTTGAGATGAAAATGTCAGGTTACGCTGCGCTAACGGTCATGACTTTTCCAGGTACCCTTGATCATGAAAGCCATGACCGTTTCCCTCATGGCTGTTTCCCTTTTCCCCTCGCGGGGGCGAAACACAGCCTTCGCCCCCGCGAGGGGAGGGCGATCATCGATGTTAACGCCTTTCCGTCGAACAAGGGACTTCGACCCACACTTCCAATCGTACCCCGCAACCCCCAGCGCTGGCGCTTGGCGTAGAATGGTCGCATCATGAGTGCGACTCATCTTCCCGATTACGCGGGCGGCAGCATCGTCAATCTGGTGCAGAGCATCGCCACGGCTTGCGGCAGTTCCAGCCGTCCCTATCCACCGCTGCCTGCGTTGTCGGCAGCGCAGCTGGGTCGGGCGCGGCATATCGTACTGCTGGTCATCGATGGACTGGGGCAACGGACGCTGGCCAGACACGCCAGCAGCCCGCATCTGCAACACCACCTGCTCGGCAGCATGACTTCGGTTTTTCCGTCGACCACTGCCAGCGCCATTACCACCTTCATGACCGGTCTCGCGCCGGCGCAGCATGGTCTCACCGGCTGGTACATGCATCTGGACGAGGTCGACCAGACTCTGGCCATCCTGCCACTGACACCCCGATGGGGGCCACCCCGGCTGTCACCGGCCGCTCTGCCGTCGCGCCTGTTCGAGCATCCGTCGCTGTTTCAGAGGCTGGATCGCGAGTCCTGGGTGGTGGCGCCACAAAGCATTGTTGGCAGCGCCTTCAACGCCTGGCACTCGCGTGCGGCGCAGACCCGTGCCTACAGCTCGGTCGCCGAGATGTTTGCCTGTTTGGGCGAACTGCTGCAGGAAACGAACCGTTCGCGCTATATCTATGCCTACTACCCCGACCTCGACAGTTGTTCGCATCATTACGGCACCGACAGCCGCCAGGCACAACAGACGCTGAGCACAGTTGACACCCTGTTCGGTGAGTTGCTGCGCAAGCTGCGTGGCAGCAATACCTGGGTGCTGCTTACCGCCGACCATGGTTTCATTGATTCTCCCCCCCGCCGAGTCATCAGTCTCGACGATCATCCACAGCTCGCCGCACTGCTGCTCCGGCCCTTGTGCGGTGAGCGCCGGGTTGCCTATTGCTACGTCGCCGCGGCCAACCGGCCGGCTTTCGAAGAGTATGTGCGCCGCCATCTGGCCCGTGCTGCCCACCTCTACGCCAGTGACCGGCTGATCGCAGGCGGATGGTTCGGTCCGCCCCCCTATCATCCGCGTCTTGCATCCCGGATCGGCGACTACACCCTGGTGATGAAGGACAACTGGACGATCAAGGACTGGCTGCCCGGAGAAAAGCATTTTGCCATGCTCGGCGTACATGGTGGCATCAGCAGCAGCGAAATGCGCGTTCCGCTGATCGCCCTGCTGCTCTAACGGTCATGGCTTGTTGACGGCCAGAGCGGCTTGCCTCACGTATGGCACGTATCGCACGTATCGCGTACATATTCCACAAGGAGTCCAGCAATGGCCAACGACCCTGCTAAAACTGCACACACCGATCGTCTGATCGCCGACGCGATCCGCAACCGTCTTGGCCGCGAGGCGGGCTACCGCGAACAGGCCCTGAAAATCTACCCGTGGATCTGTGGTCGCTGCGCCCGTGAATTCACCCACCAGAATCTGCGTGAACTCACCGTTCACCACCGCGACCACAATCACGACAACAACCCCAGTGACGGCAGCAACTGGGAGCTGTTATGCCTCTATTGCCACGATAACGAACATGCCAGGGAACTCGACGCCGCCGCGGCCCGCCAGGTCGGAATCACTTCCCCCGGCGCGACGGCCAGGGCGCCGGCGACAGCGCAGCCGTTCGCGAATCTCAAGGAACTCCTGAAAAGCCGCTGACTTTCACCATTTCAGAGGGAGCCCCAAAAGAGGAGTCTAGGTTCTGTTGATACATCACCGCAGCCAGATGAGGGCGGAGACGAAGCGCAACATGCCCATGTAGTTGCGGGAGGTTTTTTCATAGCGTGAGAAAATCCTCCGGTAATGTTTGATTTTGTTGAA
>NZ_JAZKUD010000064.1:0-22813 GCF_036625275.1 Accumulibacter sp. | reverse complement strand
ATCCCTCCAGATCAATAGCTTTTCTTCCATCAGTGCGAGCCCTTCTCTATCCTTCATCTCTCCGCTCGCGCAGATCGACCCGGAACAAGAACCCACACCTATCGGTTGTCCTGTTTTTAAAGAGCTGCAGAACGACCCCTTGGCCGTACTGCCTTGCTGCAAATTCCTGGCTACCCAAGCAGCAAGAGGGCGCATTATACAGACGTTTCCGGCGGCGTCAATAACTGATTTCACCAACCTGTCTGCTGCTTTTCCTGCTGCTGACACCATCCCGAAAGGATTTTGCCGGAGCCTGCCGAAAAAAACATAACAATCTGTTTTTAATCAGATTTTTATGCTCGTTCAGCAACGAAGACGCGGATTATACAGGGCTACGCAGGGACGTCAACCCTCTTGTCGAACTATTTTCAGATGGATGGACTAGACCGTCGGCAGGCTACCCTTGCGAACGCTCAGGCAATGCTGACACGCGCGAACTTGCGCTTGCCAACCTGCACGACAAAAGGACCCTTGATCGAGAGCATGAGGTGTTTGTCGTCGATCCGGGTTCCGTCGATCCTGACCCCACCCTGCTCGATCATGCGCAGGGCCTCTGAGGTGCTAGACGTTAATCCCGTCTGCTTGAGAACCTGCGCAATGCTCAAGGACCGGTCGCTGGCCAGCAGTTTGACTTCCGGAATATTGTCAGGAATGGCGCCTTGACGGAAACGGGCATCAAAATCGGCCTGTGCCCGAACAGCCGCCGCCGTGCCATGAAAGCGATCTACAATCTCTTGGGCCAGCAAAACCTTGACTTCGCGTGGATTGCGTCCTTCCATGACCTCCTTTTGCAAGCCGGTGATGTTCTCGATACTGCGAAATGAAAGCAGCTCGAAGTAGCGCCACATCAGTCCGTCAGAGATCGACATCAGCTTTCCGAACATCTCATCAGGCGGCTCGTTGATCCCCACGTAGTTGCCGAGAGACTTCGACATCTTGTTGATGCCATCCAGGCCCTCGAGCAACGGCATGGTCAGAATGCACTGCGGTGCTTGCCCGTAGTGCTTTTGCAACTCTCGCCCGACCAGAAGGTTGAACTTCTGGTCAGTGCCACCGAGTTCCACGTCCGCTTTCATCGCCACCGAGTCATATCCCTGACACAGCGGATAAAGCAACTCGTGAATGGCGATCGGCTGACCGTTGCGGTAGCGCTTGGCAAAATCATCGCGCTCAAGCATCCGTGCGACGGTATGCAAAGCCGCCAAGCGAATCAGCCCCGACGCACCCAGCGGATCGAACCAGACGGAATTGAAGCAGATCTCGGTTCGGTCGGGATCGAGAATCTTGAATACCTGCTCTTGGTAGGTCCTGGCGTTTTCGACGATCTGCTCTCGCGACAGAGGCGGCCGAGTCGCGTTCTTGCCGGTGGGATCACCAATCATCCCGGTAAAGTCGCCAATCAGGAACAGCACATGATGACCAAGATCCTGACAGTGCCTGAGCTTGTTGATCAGTACAGTATGCCCGAGATGCAGATCCGGCGCTGTCGGATCAAAACCCGCCTTGATCCGGAGCGGTCGGCCGGTTTTCAGCCTTTCAAGAAGTTCGGCTTCAATCAGCAGCTCCTCCGCCCCGCGCTTGATCTGCTCGAGTTCTTCTTCAATGACGCGCATGCAGACCTCTTCTTGCTGACGTGAAGTGCTTCCGGTTTAGCCTCGGCCCGGACGACCGGTCAGCTTCTCGTACTTGACCCACAGTTGATCTTCACTCTCCTGGTGTGCAGGATCTTTCGGAATGCAGTCCACCGGACAGACCTCGACACACTGAGGGGTATCGTAATGCCCAACGCATTCCGTACACTTGCCAGGGTCGATTTCGTAAATCTCCGCCCCCTGGGAAATCGCTTCGTTCGGGCACTCCGGCTCGCACACGTCGCAGTTGATGCATTCGTCGGTAATAATAAGGGCCATGCTTACGGTTCCTTCAGATTGTTGAAATTTCTCGTACACGCTTGGCCAGCCGATCACTGATCGCAGGCTGGACAAATTTGCTGACATCGCCGCCGAGCACGGCGATTTCGCGGACCATTGTTGCCGAGATGAACAGGTACTGCTCACCGGGAGTCAGGAAAACCGTTTCGACTTCGGGGAAGAGATTTCTGTTCATTCCCGCCATCTGAAATTCATAGTCAAAGTCCGACACCGCGCGCAGCCCGCGGATGATCACCTTCGCTCCCTTGGCATGCAGAAAGTCCATCAGCAGGCCATCGAAGCCGCAGACTTCGGCATTCGGGTAGCATGCGAGAATTTCCCGTGCCATGTCGACCCGTTCGGCCAGCGAAAAAAACGGCCTTTTCGGCTGGTTCTGGGCGATCGCCACGATCACCCGATCAAAGAGACAGGCTGCGCGCCGAACGAGATCCTCGTGACCTCGGGTCATCGGATCGAAGGTCCCTGCATAAATTGCCACCCGCTTATTTAATGCCATCCGTTTCGCCTCGTCGCATCAAGTGATAGAACACCTGGCCAGCCCGACCATGACGCACGGTGCGCCAATCTCCGATACCCTCCAGGACGCCCTCTGCCTCGGCATAGATCATGCCGTCAGCCGCCATCACGCCCGGCACAAGCGGTGCCAGACGGTCCATCCAGCCGTCGTGAAACGGCGGATCCAGGAACAATACGTCGAAACGCCAGTTGACGGAAGAGAGAAATGTCATCGCATCCGAGCGGACGATCTTCAGACCCTGGCCAGTCCCCAGGATTTTCGCGTTGCTCGCCATCGCCGCCAGCACCTTTGGCGAATGGTCAACCATCACCACGCTGGTGGCGCCGCGCGAGGCAGCTTCAAAGCCCAGTGCACCGCTGCCGGCAAACAGATCGAGACAGGAAAGACCGGTCAGATCCTGCCCGAGCCAGTTGAACAGGGTCTCGCGCACACGATCCGGCGTCGGCCGTAAACCCGGCGAATCGGGAAAACGAAGGATTCTTCGCCGCCACTCACCGCCAATGATACGCAGCGAATTCAGAATGTCATTCCCCGGCCACCACCACGGTTACCCAATGCTCTGGTCGCAAATGCCGTGCAAACGCCGCCTGGATGTCGGCTACCGTGACCTTTTCGATATTTTCCGGGTAGCGATCGAGATAATCGATCGGTAGGCCATAAAAGCCGATCATCGCCACATTCTCCAGGAGCTTTCGATTGCTGTCGAGGCGCAACGGGAAGCTGCCGATCAGATTCTGCTTGGCGGCCTGCAACTCCGTTTCAGTCGGCCCGTACTCGAGGAAGCCGGAAAGCACCTCACGGGCCACCTTCAGCGCATCGTTGACCTGCGTCTTCTTGGTCTGCAGGCCCATCTGGAACGGCCCCAACTGTTGCAGCGGCATGAAATAGCTGTACGCGCTGTAGGCAAGGCCGCGTTTGTCGCGAACCTCCTTCATCAGGCGTGAGACAAAGCCACCGCCGCCAAGCGAATAATTGCCGACGGCCAAAGGAAAGAAATCCGGGTCGCCGCGCTTGAGTGCCGGCAGTCCGACCAGCAGATGCGCCTGCCCTGCCGGATGGTCAATACGCTGCTCGACAGCCACCGGCAGTACCGGGACCGCGATGTCGGAAGGGACGGGTCCTGACGGCAAAGCAGCGGTCAGTATTTCGGCCACCGACTCGGCTTCGTTGCGTGACAGGTCACCGACGATCGTCACGCGGGCACGCTGCGCCGTGTAATTTGCGGCATGAAAAGCGACGACATCCGCACGGACCAGCGCAGCCACCGATTCGGGTGTCGCATGCCGTCCATAGGGATGCGCGCCATACATCGCCGCCCAGAAGGCCCTGCTGGCAATCGTTTCAGGACGCGTCAGTGCCTCCTTGAGGGTGGCGATCGAACGTGCCTGCTCGCGATCGAAGACTGCTGCGGGAAACTGCGGCGTGCTCAGAATCGCGCGCAGCATGTCGAGAGCCGGGCCGCGCTTGTCGGTCATCGACAGCGTTCGCAGGGCAATCGTGGCACGGTCCATATCCACTCCGCCCGACAACCTGGCGCCAAGGTCGGCCATCCGGCTGGCAATCTGCATCTCGTCCATCCCTGCGACCCCCAGGTCGACCAGGGCACGGGTTAGCGAAGCCACACCCGACTTGCCCTCCAATTCATGCGCCGTACCAGCGGCAAAGTCGACCTGGACGTCGAGAATCGGCAAGCTATGGTTCTCGACAAATAGCACGCCGGCGCCTGACGTCGTCTGCCAACGCTCGATCTTCGGACCGGCGTGTACCAGAGGAATGGCAACCACCAGGCACACACCGATCAGCAGCTTGCAAAGATTCATCAGTGAACCCTCATCAATGACGGGGGGTGAACGGCGAACGCGCGCGCGGCGTTTGCGGCAATGGCTGAGGGTCGAGTTCGGCGATGGTCAGTTGCTCGTCGCGAAAGTACTTCCTGGCGACCGCCTGAATTTGTTCGGCAGTGACCGCCTGCCGCTTTTCGAGAATGCGCCGGTTCAAATGATAGGGAATACCCACCGATTCAAGTTGCCCGATCTCCATCGCCTGCGCAAACATCGAATCCAGCTTGTAGATCTGCCCGGCAATCAACTGCGCCTTGGCGCGTGTCAGTTCGTCGGCGGCCACACCCTGTTGCTGCACCTGGAGAATTTCGGCACGCAGACCAGCCTCGAGGTCGGCGCGAGTTTTTCCGTCGCTGGGCGATCCGTACAGGGAGAAGATGCCCGGCCCGCGCGTTGTCGAATCGTAGCTCGCCTCCGCATCTACTGCCAGACGCTGCTCGCGAATAAGGTGTCTGGAGAAGCGGGCCGCCTCGTGCCCAGACAGAACGGCCGATAGCATCTCGAGTGCATAGGGATCGACGTCCTGGTCGACATCGCGGATGACCGGCACCTTGTAAGCCATGATCAGTACCGGCAGGTCTGCCGGCGCTTTCACCGTCAGATGGCGAATGCCAGTCTGCGCTGGTTCGTCCTGCGGTTTCCTGACCGGCAGCGGACGTTCCGGCAAGGCCCCGTAATGCTGTTCGGCAAGCTGGAAAACATGCTCGTGATCAACGTCACCGACGACCACCACATAAGCATTGTTCGGCGCGTACCAACGCTCGTACCAGATCCGTGCGTCATTGACGGTCATGTTCTCAAGATCGTTCATCCAGCCGATGATCGGAACGCGATACGGGTGCGCCTGAAAAGCAACCGCGGATAACTGCTCGAAAAGCAGCGCCTGTGGTTGATCATCGGTGCGCAACCGCCGCTCTTCCATGACCACCCGAATCTCCTGCGCGAACTCCTGGGGGTCAAGAGTCAAATGACGCATGCGATCGGCTTCGAGCCGCATCATCTCGGACAGTTTCCCTTTCGGTACCTGCTGAAAATAAGCCGTGTAGTCACGACTGGTAAATGCGTTGTCACGCCCGCCAGCCGCCGCGACGCGGCGATTGAACTCACCGGGTCCGGTACTCGGAGTGCCCTTGAACATCATGTGTTCGAGAACATGCGCGACACCGGTGCTGCCATTCGTTTCGTCCATGCTGCCGGCCCGGTACCAGACCATATGTGCCACCGTGGGAGCCCGCCGATCTTCCTTGACGATAATCCGCAAGCCATTCGCCAGTTGCTGCTGATAGGGATTGGCCAGCACCGATGCAGGTGCGGCCAGCACCAGCAACCATCGAATCAATTGCGCGTGACGCCTGAGCATGAGTCGCTTCTGATAGAATTTGGAAGGATGTCGGGTAATTCGGGTAATCTCACCCGCATCTTACCACCACCAATGTACCCGAGCACCTTTGAGACACAAAAGCACCATGTTTGGTTTCTTCAAGAAGTCCCCTGAGCAGCCGCCCGCGCCGACCAACCCAGTCGTCCTCGAAGGCGCGGCGCCGGTGATCCCGTGGCGGCAGCGACTCAAGGCCGGTCTCGCGCGCACGCGCGCGCAATTCAGCGGCAAGTTGAAATCGCTGTTCTCGCGTGGCAAGGTCGACGACGAACTGCTCGAAGATCTGGAAGGCCTGCTGCTGAGCAGCGACGTCGGCCTGGATGCAACCCAGCATCTGCTCTATCAGTTGAAAATGCGCGCCAAACGCGACAGGCTCGACACCCCGGAAGCGATTCAGCGCGCGCTGTCCGAGATTTTCCATGAACTCCTGCAGCCGCTCGAAGAACCGCTCGATCTTAGCACGCACCACCCGTTCATCATCATGATTGCCGGCGTCAACGGTGCCGGCAAGACGACCTCGATCGGCAAGCTGGCCAAGCATTTTCAGGCACAGGGCCGATCGGTCCTGCTGGCTGCGGGCGACACCTTCCGCGCCGCCGCGCGCGAGCAGTTGCAGACCTGGGGCGAACGCAACAATGTCACGGTCATCTCACAGCAGTCCGGCGACCCGGCAGCGGTGATCTTTGACGCCATCGCCGCCGCCAGGGCCCGCGGCATCGACATCGTCCTGGCGGATACGGCCGGTCGCCTGCCGACACAGTTGCACCTGATGGAGGAAATCGCCAAGGTCCGGCGTGTCATCCAGAAGGCCGACCCATCCGGACCGCACGAGACGCTGCTGGTCCTCGACGCAACCTTCGGCCAGAACACGCTGCAACAGGTCATGGCCTTCGACAAGGCGATCCAGGTCACCGGACTGGTCCTGACCAAGCTCGACGGTTCGGCGAAAGGCGGCGTCGTCGCCGCGATCGCCCGCCAGTGCCCGAAACCGGTTCGCTTTATCGGGGTCGGCGAAGGCATCGACGATCTCCGGCCCTTCACTGCCCGCGATTTCGTAGACGCGCTATTCGAGTGATTACCGCCAGCAACGTCACCAAACGCTATCCGGAAGGCCGCGAAGCCCTGCGCAACGTGAGTTTCGGGATCACCGCAGGAGAAATGGTTTTCCTTACCGGACACTCCGGCGCCGGGAAATCGACACTGTTCAAACTGCTGGCGGCCATCGAGCGCCCGACTGCGGGCAGCATCGTGATCAACGGCCAAAATCTCGCTGCGTTGCGCAAGAACGCCGTTCCCTATCTACGCCGCAAGCTCGGACTGATCTTTCAGGATCGTAAACTCCTGTTCGATCGCAACGTCCTCGACAATGTGCTGCTGCCCTTGGCGATCGTCGGCCACCCGGCCAGGGAAGCGCTGCGCCGGGCCCAGGCGGCGCTGGCCAAGGTGGGCCTGCCGAATCGCGAGAAAACCTTCCCGATCGCGCTCTCCGGCGGCGAGCAACAACGTCTGGCGATTGCCCGCGCCGTTGTCAATCGGCCGGCAATCATCCTCGCCGACGAGCCGACCGCCAATCTCGACGCGGCGTCGGCAAGCGAGATTCTCGAAATCTTCCACTCCTTTCAGCAGGTTGGCGTGACCGTAGTCATTGCCACCCATGACCCGTTGCTGCTGCCCCACCTGCAACCGCGCGTTCTCCGCCTGACCCAAGGCGAAATGAGCGAAGAGCGCGAACCAGCCAGCTGCGGTGTCACGCCGTGAGGCCCTGGCTTGCCCAGCACCTGGCGGCGCTGCGCGATGCCTTGCGACGGCTGGTCGCAGCACCACTCAATTCGCTGCTGTCGCTGCTGGTGATCGGCGTCGCGCTGACCCTGCCGACCGCCGGCTGGCTGACCCTCGAGAACCTCCGCAAGCTCACCGGCGACACCCCTAACGTGCAACAGATCAGCATCTTCCTGGCCCTCGACGCCGGCAAGCGCGAGATCGGCGACATCGAGTCGCGCCTGCAGGAAAGCCGATCCGGAAGCTGGCGTTTCGTGCCGCGCGAGGAAGCCTTGAAGCGCCTGCAGGCGGCCGAAGGGATGGCCGAGATCATCGCCAGCCTGCCACGGAATCCGCTCCCCGATGCCTTTGTCGTCACTCCAGGAGACGCCCGGCCGGAGGTCCTCGAAGACCTGGCCAGGACTTTTTCCTCCTGGCCAAAGGTCGCGCATGTTCAGCTCGACTCGGCCTGGGTCAAGCGCTTCGATGCGCTGCTCCGCCTCGGCGAGCGAGTCGTCATGATGCTTGGCGGACTGTTTGCCGGCGCACTGGTGACCATCACTTTCAACACCATTCGCCTGCAAATCCTTGCCCAGGCCGCCGAGATCGAGGTGGCCAAGCTGATTGGTGCCACCGATACCTACATCCAGCGCCCGCTGCACTATTTCGGCATGCTGCAGGGCGTTCTCGGCGGACTCTGCGCCGCCCTGCTGGTGAGCGCCGGTTTGCGCCTGCTGACGCCGCCGGTGGCCGAACTGACGCGGCTCTATGGCGCCAGCTTTGCCCTGCAAGGCCTGTCGGCAGGCAACGTTGTCGCCCTGGCTGCGATCGGCGCTGCGCTCGGCTGGCTGGGAGCGAAGATCTCGGCGCTGATTCATCTGCGCCGCATCGCTTGAGACCAGTTCAGGCACCGCCCCGAGCAAGTGCGGTACCCCGCACAGGCACCCGACTCACCCAAACAAGACACCAGCCCAGATGACCGGAACGTTGAGCAAGGCCAGCAGCACCGCTGCGCTGCCGATATCCTTGGCGCGCTTGGCCAGCGGGTGCCGATCCAGCGAAATCCGGTCGACCGTCGCCTCGATCGCCGAGTTGAGCAATTCAACGATCAGCACCAACAGCAAACTGCCGATCATCAATGCCAGTCCGAGACCGTTCGGCGACAGGAGGAAAGCCAGCGGGACCAGGAGCGCGGCGAGCAGCACCTCCTGCCGGAAGGCGTTTTCTGAACGATAGGCCGCGCACAGACCGGCCCGCGAATAGTGAAACGCGTTCCAAATCCGCCGCAAGCCGGTCTGTCCCTTGAACGGGCTTTCTTCAGCCACCTGGCTCTCCTTGCAAGGACTCAAATGATCAGGATGGATCACCCACGATCTCGGCCAGAGCCTCGACCAACAACGCGCATTGTCCGTCGGTGCCGATCGTGATCCGCAGATACTGGTCGATCCGCGGCAGCTTGAAATGACGGACGATGATGCCCCGTTGGCGCAGGGCTGCGGCGAGCTGGCCGGCGTCATGCTGCGGGTGACGGGCGAAAATGAAATTGGCCACCGAAGGCAGGACTTCGAAACCCCGCAGCAGCAGGGTACTGCGCAGGGTCTCGCGACTGCTGATGACGGCCTGCCGGGTGATTTCGAAGTGCTCCTGATCACCGATTGCGGCGACGGCACCGGCAATTGCCAGCCGATCGAGCGGATAGGAATTGAAACTGTTCTTGACTCTTTCGAGCGCCTCGATCAGGTCGCGGTGGCCGACCGCATAACCGACGCGCAGCCCGGCCAGCGAATGCGACTTCGAAAGGGTATGCACGACCAGCAGATTCGGGTGGTGATTGACCAGCGCAAGCGCCGACTCGCCACCGAAGTCGATGTAAGCCTCATCGATGACGACGATCGATCGGTGATGCGTCCGAAGCAGACGCTCGATGGCAGAGAGTGGCAACAGACAACCCGTCGGCGCATTCGGGTTCGGGAAAATGATGCCGCCGTTTGCGGCCGCGTAATCTTCGCAGCGGATTTCAAAATTTTCGTCGAGCGGCACGGCCACATGGGCGATTTCGTACAGGCCACAGTAGACCGGGTAGAAGCTGTAAGTGATATCCGGAAAGAAAACCGGCAACTCGTGTTTGAGCAACGCCATGAAGACATGCGCCAGTACTTCGTCGGAACCGTTGCCGACGAAGATCTGTTGCGGCGAAATGCCAGACTCGACGTAGCGGGCTGCGACTGCCACCTTGAGGCGCTCGGCGCCGGGGTCCGGGTAAAGACGCAGCAGCTCGCCGCCATTCGCCATTTCTTCGGCAATCGCAGCAGCGACACGCGGCGACGGCGGATAGGGGTTTTCGTTGGTGTTCAGCTTGACGAGGTTCGGCAGCCTGGGCTGCTCGCCCGGAACATAGGGCGTCAGGTGGTGAACGAGGGAACTCCAGTAGCGACTCATGAAAGGCTGCCCGGTTACGGTGGAAGTCGCGTCAGCGACCCGCGAATCTCCCTTCTCCACTCGCGGGAGAGGAGAAGGGGGATGGAAAAGGTCATGACTGCCTAACTCTTCGGGGAAGGCCTGGAAAAGTCATGGCCGTTCAGGATGCATGCGAAGCGCGAAATGGTATCATGCGTACTGGTCGATCGACACTGATGATCGGCCTGTGGTTCTCAGCAAGCTGAACCTTTTCCAGACCCGAAATGCCACCCGGCAATGGTACCCGATGCGGCAAGCAGAAGTTTCCAGGAATACGCTCGAAACCCGGATCACCGTTCGACTGAACCTTGACGGCAATGGCCGCGGCAGCTTCGCGACCGGCGTGCCTTTCCTCGACCACATGCTCGAACAGATCTCCCGGCATGGGCTGATCGACCTCGAAGTTGCGGCCGTCGGCGACCTGCATATCGACGCCCACCACACCGTCGAGGATATCGGCATCACGCTCGGGCAGGCACTGGCCAGTGCCCTCGGCGACAAAAAGGGCCTGCGCCGTTACGGGCACGCCTATGTACCGCTCGACGAAGCGCTGTCGCGAGTCGTGGTCGATCTCTCGGGCCGGCCGGGGCTCGAGTTTCATGTCGATTTTCGCCGCGCCATGATCGGCGCTTTTGATGTCGATCTGGTACACGAATTTTTCCAGGGCCTGGTCAATCACGCCTTGCTGACGCTGCATATCGACAATTTGCGCGGCGACAACGCGCACCACCAGGCGGAAACGGTGTTCAAGGCTTTCGGTCGCGCGCTGCGGATGGCCGTTGAGGAAGACCCGCGCGCCGGCCACAGCATTCCCTCGACCAAGGGCTCACTTTGATGTTGGCGTTGACGGACGATGTACCCCAGGGTGATGGCAAGAAAGCAATCGTTGTGGTCGATTACGGCATGGGTAACCTGCGCTCGGTCTGGCAGGCGCTGGTGCATGTCGCCGACGGACGTGCGGTGCTGGTCTCGGCTAACCCGGCGGTAGTCAGTACCGCCGAGCGCGTGGTCTTCCCCGGTCAGGGGGCAATGCCCGACTGTATGCGCGAGATCGAGGCGCGCGGCTTGCGGTCGGCGGTGCTCGAAGCCGCGCGCAACAAGCCCTTTCTCGGCATCTGCATTGGCCAGCAGATGCTCTTCGAGCACAGCGAGGAAGGTGATGTCCCAGGACTTGGCGTCATCGCCGGCAAGGTTTGCCGCTTTCCTGCCGAGCACATGGTCGATACCACCGGCCACCGCCTCAAGGTACCGCACATGGGTTGGAATCAGGTTCGACAGGCCAGGGAGCATCCCCTGTGGAAGGGCATTGCCAATGGCACACGCTTCTATTTCGTCCACAGCTATTTCGTTGCCCCGGCCGACGACGCCTGCATTGTTGGGAGCACCGATTATGGCATCCTCTTTACCAGTGCAGTGGCGCAGGATAATATCTTCGCCATTCAGTGCCACCCGGAAAAAAGTGCCCAGGCGGGCCTCGCCATGCTGGCCAATTTCGTCGCCTGGAAACCCTGATCGACCGCAGACGTTTTACACTTACTTGTCTCAACCTACCTTTATCTTCTTTCAAGATGCTGATCATTCCCGCGATTGACCTGAAACAGGGACAGTGCGTCCGCCTCAAGCAAGGCCTGATGAACCAGGTCACGGTCTTCTCCGATTCCCCTGGCGAACAGGCTCGTCACTGGCTGGCGCAGGGTGCGCGCCGCCTGCACGTGGTAGACCTCGACGGCGCTTTTGCCGGCAAGCCGAAAAACGAAAAAGCGATCAAGGAAATCGTGCAGGCTGTCGGTGATGACATTCCCGTACAGCTCGGCGGCGGCATCCGCGATCTCGACACCATCGAGCGTTGCCTCGACGACGGCGTCAGTTATGTGATCATCGGCACTGCCGCGGTGAAGAATCCCGGCTTTCTGCACGATGCCTGCGGCGCTTTTCCCGGCCACATCATCGTCGGCCTCGACGCCAGGGATGGCAAGGTAGCGGTTGACGGCTGGTCGAAAATGACCGGTCACGATGTCATCGATCTGGCGAAGAAGTACGAGGACTATGGGGTCGAGGCCATCATCTATACCGACATCGGCCGTGACGGCATGCTTTCGGGAATCAATATCGCGGCTACGGTGAAACTCGCTCAAGCCCTGTTGATTCCGGTCATCGCCAGCGGCGGTCTGTCGAGCCTCGACGACATCCGACAGCTTTGCGCGGTCGAAGAGGAAGGCATCAGCGCCGCCATCGCTGGCCGCGCGATCTACGATGGATCGCTCGATTTTGCGGTGGCACAAGCCACAGCAGACCGCGCCGAAACGCCATGACTACCTTCTCCTTCTGGCAGGCTCGGGGCGGTAGCTGACCTTGGGCCTCGCCAAACGCATCATCCCCTGCCTTGACGTAACCGCCGGCCGGGTCGTCAAGGGCACCAACTTCGTTGACTTGCGTGATGCCGGTGATCCCGTCGAAATCGCCCGCCGTTACGACGAGCAGGGTGCCGACGAAGTCACCTTCCTTGATATCACCGCCTCCTCGGACCAGCGCGACATCATCCTGCACATCGTTGAAGCCTGTGCAGCGCAGGTGTTCATTCCATTGACGGTAGGCGGCGGCGTCCGCTCGGTCGCCGATGTACGGCGTCTGCTGAATGCCGGCGCCGACAAGGTCAGCATGAACACCGCAGCCGTCGAGAATCCGGATCTCATTGCCGAGGCATCGGCCAGGGTCGGGAATCAATGCATCGTTGTGGCCATCGACGCGAAGCAGTCGGCACCGGGGGTCTGGCAGGTATTCACGCACGGCGGACGCAGGAACACCGGCATTGACGCCGTCGCCTGGGCCCGCCGCGTTCAGGAACTCGGTGCCGGCGAGATCCTGCTCACCAGCATGGATCGTGACGGCACCCGGAACGGTTTCGATCTGCCGCTGACGCGCGCGGTCTCCGATGCCGTCGATCTCCCGGTGATTGCCAGTGGTGGCGTCGGCAATCTTGAGCATCTCGCAGCCGGCGTTTCCGAAGGCCGTGCCGACGCCGTCCTGGCCGCAAGCATTTTCCATTTTGGTGAATATACGGTTCACCAGGCCAAGGCGTACCTGCACGAGCGGGGCATCGAGGTCCGCCTGTGAGTGATCTCGATCCCGGTCTGCCGTGGCTCGACGCACTGAAATGGGACGAGCAGGGTATGATTCCGGCTATTGCACAAGACGCTAGCAATGGTCGGGTACTGATGTTTGCCTTCATGAACCGGCAATCATTACAGGAAACGATTAACACCGGGAGCGCGGTATACTGGTCGCGTTCGCGACAGCGGCTGTGGCGCAAGGGCGAAGAGTCCGGCCATACGCAACGCGTGCGGTCGCTGCGTACCGACTGCGACGGCGATGTGTTGCTGCTGTCGATCGACCAGGCAGGCGGCATTGCCTGCCATACGGGCCGCACAAGCTGCTTTTTTTATCAACTGCAGGGGAACTCCTGGGTTGCGGTTGACCCGGTGATCAAGACCCCTGAGGACATTTACGGCAAATGAACATGGACATGTTGCACCGGATCTCGGAAACACTGCTTGAACGCCGCAAGGCCGACCCGGAAACTTCCTACACGGCACAGTTGATGGCCAAAGGGCCGGACGCGATCCTGAAGAAGATCGGCGAAGAAACTGCCGAACTGATCATGGCCGGCAAGGAGGGAAACCGCCTGCATGTGGTCTGGGAATCCGCCGACGTGCTCTATCACACGATGGTGCTGCTCGCTTTCTATGGTTTGTCGATCGAGGATGTGTTGCAGGAGATGCGCCGGCGTGAGGGGATCTCGGGAATCGACGAGAAGAAGTCACGGAAGGGCTGAAAACATGGAAAACTGCTTGTTCTGCAAGATCGCAGGGGGCCAGATTCCCGCGCGCAAGGTTCACGAAGACGACGAGATTCTGGCCTTTCACGATATCAATCCGGCGCGTCCCGTCCATCTGCTGATCATCCCCAGGCGTCACATCACCTCACTGGCGACAGCCACCGAAGCCGACGTGCCGGTGCTCGGCAGGATGCTCGCCATCGCCAATCGCCTGGCAAGCGAACAGGGCAGCCCGGATGGCTTTCGGGTGATCATCAATACTGGACGGATCGGCCATCAGGAAGTGCAGCATCTGCATGTACATATCGTTGGCGGATCGGAGCCGGTCGGGCCGATGCTCAAACGCATCTGACCACGGCGGCAGGAGGTAGCGCCGAGCGCTCGCCAGCGTCACACCCGATTTCACATTCATGGAGGCCTGACATGGGCTCTTTCAGCATCTGGCATTGGTTGATCGTTCTGATCATCGTTCTGTTGGTTTTTGGGACCAAGAAGCTGCGTAACCTCGGATCCGATCTCGGTGGCGCGGTCAAGGGCTTCAAGGACGGCATCAAGGACGCGACCTCAGAGGACAAGGCCGCCGAGGCCCAGTCCGCAACGCCACCTTCTTCGCCTCCCCCGCCTCCTCAACAGCCGCCGCAGCAGGTCGGTACGGGTCACACCATCGAAGGCGAGATCAGGGAGAAGACCAGAAGCTAGGCCGCACAGGGTTCGTGGCACGGCAGCCGTCGCCCTGCACCGCCCGCAGCCTTGCTGGCATTGCCTACCGGCACCCTCCCCTCCTTCCCTAAGCCAACGTTCATGACTTTCCCAAGCACCCCCGATCATGAAAGTCATGACCATTGCCCTCCCTTGCAGGACGCATTCCGGCTGGCACGCCGGAATCGTTCGATGGGCGCGGAGCATGCTCCGCGAATTCCCTCTCTCACCCCCGACCCCTTCCACGGCCCGCGCTGCATCGCGGGCCGGCTGCGGCGGCGCGGAGCAGTGCTCCGCAAAACCCCGCCTGCGTTCCCGCAGGGGGGAGGGGAGATTCGTGAGTCGCTGATGCGACTTTCATATTAACGGCCAATCATGTTCGATATCGGCTTTTCCGAAATGATCGTCATCGCCATCGTCGCACTGGTGGTGATCGGTCCTGAAAGACTGCCCAAGGTCGCCCGTACGGCCGGGCACATGCTCGGCCGTCTGCAGCGTTACGTCAATGACGTGAAATCCGACATCAACCGCGAAATGCAGCTTGATGAACTGAAGAAACTGCAAAGCGAGATCCAGGAGTCGGCACGCAGCGTCGAGCAGAGTCTGAGCACCGAAATGAACGCCGCAAGACAGGCGGTCAGCCAGACGGCACAGGCGATCGGAGAGGGTCTGCCACCCACGGCGGTGCTCGAACAGCCGGCAGTGCCACCGGCACCGTCCCCGGCAACCAGCCATGCCCTGCCACCGGCGAGTGCTGCTGCGGCGCCGTCCGCCAACCCAGAGCAGCCGCAGCGACCGGTCTGATCGAGAGATGCAAGCACCCGAAGATTCCTTCCTCTCGCACCTGATCGAGTTGCGCGACCGCCTGATCCGGGCGCTGATCGCCATCGGCATCGTCTTCCTCTGCCTTTTCCCCTGGGCCAAGGAACTCTATGCGCTATTGGCGCAGCCCTTGCTGGCAACGCTGCCGCAAGGCGGCCAGATGATTGCGACCGACGTGATCGGCGTTTTCCTGGTGCCGATGAAAGTGGCGCTGATGCTTGCCTTCCTGATCGCCCTGCCCTACGTGCTCTATCAGGTCTGGGCTTTCGTCGCGCCGGGCCTGTATGCCCACGAGAAGCGGCTGGCACTGCCGCTGGTGACAGCGAGCGTGCTGCTGTTCTTTGTCGGCATGGCTTTTGCGTATTTCCTGGTCTTTCCCACCGTCTTCGGGTTCATGTCACAGGTAGCCCCCGAGGGTGTCGCCTGGATGACCGACATCGAGAAGTACCTCTCCTTCGTACTCACGACCTTCGTCGCTTTCGGAGTGACCTTCGAGGTCCCGGTCGTCGTCGTGGTGATGGTCTACGCCGGCATCGTCGAGGTCGCCAAACTCAGGGAATGGCGACCTTACGTGATCGTCGGCGCTTTCGTCGTGGGCGCCGTGTTCACGCCGCCCGACGTGATTTCACAGTTGATGATGGCGATTCCGCTGTGCCTGCTTTTCGAACTGGGGCTGTTCCTCGCGCGTTTTGTCGGCCAGCGCTCGGCACACGCCACGCCGATTGATCCGCCTGCCCCGGAAGCCCCGCTCGACCCTGCGGCCGACTGGACACCCCTGTCTGCTCAGGAGATGGATGCAGCAATCAAGGATCTCGGCACGCAGCAAAACACTGACCGCAAGCCTGATGCCTGATCCCGCTGCCGGTCCACCTTGTGCTCAGGCCGGCGTTTTTGCCGGCCCGGCGACGGTCAGTTGATGCCTGACCGGTAGCCCCTCGGCAAACAGCCACAGACTGCCGTTCGGCATCGTCGTCCAGCGTTCGTTGTCGGTCAGCGGAACGGTGGCAATGACCGCGACACGATCATCGGGAGTCGTGACATCGCTGAAATCGATACTCAGATCCTGATCGCGCAGGTGCGCAACGGTAAACGGCGCCTGGCGGATAATGTAGCTGAGCTGGGTGGAACAGTGAGCAAACAGACAGTCGCCATTCGACAGCAGATAGTTGCATGCGCCGCGCGCGCCAAGATCAAGGGTGAGTTGACGGAGCGCGTCGAACAGCCGGGTCTGACTCGGTGGCCGGCGGCCAAAGCGCTGACGCAGGTTCTGCAGCAGCCAGCAAAAAGCGTGTTCGCTGTCGGTCTGGCCAACCGGGGTGAAACTGCCATCGAGTTGCGGCGAAAAATCCGGCAGATTACCGTTATGGGCGAAAATCCAGTAACGTCCCCATAGTTCTCGCATGAAAGGATGCGTGTTCTCGAGGGCAACCCCCCCTTGGGTCGCCTTGCGGATGTGGGCGATGACGTTTTTGGAATGAATCGGGTAGCTGCGCACCAGTTCGGCGATCGGCGAAACGCAGGAGGGTTGTGGGTCGAGAAAAACGCGCGTGCCGCGACCCTCAAAGAAAGCGATTCCCCAACCGTCAACATGGACATCAGTGGCGCCACCGCGTGCCTGAAATCCGGCAAAGGAAAAGCAGATGTCGGTCGGGACATTGCAGTTCATGGCCAGTAACTGGCACATCGACGACTCCGACTACTCGCGCTCGCGGCGCGGTGGCGCCCGCTTGCCGATCTTGACAGTCGTGTCCAGTACGTTGTTCTGACGGCGCAATCGGAAGGAAACCGTTTCGCCAGGCTTCTGGGCGGCGATCAGGTCGAGCATGCCCTGCGGATCCTTGACCGCCCGTCCATCCACGGCGAGCAGGATGTCTCCCGGCTTGATCCCGCCCGCATCGGCCGGGCTGCCGCGCAGGACACCAGCAATCAGCGCGCCACTGGTATCCGGCAGGCCGAAGGACTCGGCCAGGTCGACGCTGATTTCCTGAGCTTCGACGCCGATCCAGCCGCGGGTCACGGTACCGGTCTGGATGATCTGCTCCATGACGTTCCTGGCGATCGAGATCGGAATCGCAAAACCGATCCCCAGCGAACCGCCCGAGCGCGAGTAGATGGCCGTATTGATGCCGATCAGGTTACCCTGGCTGTCCACCAGCGCGCCCCCCGAATTGCCGGGATTGATCGCCGCGTCGGTCTGGATGAAGTTCTCGAAAGTGTTGATCCCGAGATGCGAGCGACCCAGCGCGGAGATGATCCCCATGGTCACCGTCTGGCCCACGCCAAAGGGGTTGCCAATGGCCAGCGCAACGTCTCCCACCACCAGGTTGTCCATCTGGCCCAGGGTAATCGCCGGCAGCAACAGTTCCTTGCCGTTGTGTTCGGTGATCTGCAAGACTGCGAGGTCGGACTCGGGATCACTGCCGACCAGGCGAGCATTGAGGTTGCGGCCGTCGCTGAGGGCGATCTCGATCTGATCGGCCGCTTCGACCACATGAAAGTTCGTGAGAATATAGCCGTTCGGGCTGACAATCACCCCCGAGCCCAGCCCGGAAGTCCTCGGCGCGTCACCCGCCGGGTTGTCCCCAAAAAAGTGCCGGAAGACCGGGTCGTCAAACAAGGGATTACGCCGTGTCCTGATTTTCTGCGAGGTAAAGATATGCACGACCGACGGCAGCGCCTTCTTCGCCGCTTCGCGGAACGAGGTCGGGGTGGTGACCGGAGCAGTGGTCACGACGGCCGATTCCTGCAGGGCCACGACATTGGCCGGGGACGGTTTGTCGAGCCACTCCGGCTTGAGCGTGCTCACCACGAAGAGAACGGCGAGACTGATCGTCACCGTTTGTGCAAAAATCAACCAGAGCCTGCGCATGGGCGAAATCGGAGCCAGTAAATGAAACGCCAAGAATTGACACGTTACCTGGAGCAGTTGCTGGAACCAGGGCGTTTCCGGGATTATTGCCCAAACGGCCTGCAAGTGGAAGGACGCCCCGAAGTCAGGCGCCTGATCGCCGGCGTCACGGCCAACCAGGCGCTGCTCGATGCGGCTGTCGAGCGTGACGCTGACGCCATCTTGGTCCATCATGGGTGGTTCTGGCGCGGCGAAGAGAGTCGCGTCACCGGCCTGCGCAAAACGCGTCTGCAAACGCTGCTCAAGCACGATATCAACCTGATCGCCTATCATCTGCCACTCGATGGCCACCCGGTATTCGGCAACAATGCACAACTCGCCAGCCGACTTGGCTGGACCCCGGACACTCGTTTTGGCGAGCAGGACATCGGCTGGCTGGGAACCCTGGAAAACCCGACCCCCGTTTCGGCGATCGTCGATCGTGTCGAACGCGAGTTGCTGCGCTCGCCACTGCTGATCGGTGACGGCGAACGCCTGGTCAGCCGCGTCGGCTGGTGCTCCGGCGCGGCGCAGGGCTTGTTCGAACAGGCCATCGCACTCGGCGTCGATCTCTACCTGAGCGGCGAGATTGCCGAGCAGACCGTGCATCTGGCGCGCGAGTCCGGCGTCGCCTACCTTGCCGCAGGTCATCACGCCAGCGAACGCTTTGGCGTGCAAGCACTGGCCGCCCACCTGGCCGAACGTTTCGGCCTCGACTGTCCATTCGTCGACATCGACAACCCGGTCTGAATCACCACAAGGAGCTGCCATGAACTACGTCTTTCCACCCCCACCCCTGGTCAGCGTCCCCGTTGCCGGCGGCAACACCCTGTTCCCCGTCCGCAGGGTCTACTGCGTCGGCCGCAACTACGCCGATCATGCTGCGGAGATGGGTGCCGATCGCCGCGAACCGCCTTTTTTCTTCAGCAAGCCCGCCGATGCGCTGGTACCAGGCGGTGGTGAGGTCGCCTATCCGCCGGCCACCAGCAACCTTCAGCACGAAGTCGAACTGGTCGTTGCACTGGCTGCGGGTGGCGCCGATATCGATCCGGCACAGGCGCTTGACTGCGTCTATGGCTACGCAGTCGGTCTCGATCTGACCCGGCGCGACCTGCAGCTCCATGCCAGGGACCAGGGCCATCCCTGGGATATGGGCAAGGGCTTCGACCAGAGCGCACCCATCGCTGCGATTCATCCCCTGGCGACCGTCGGACATCCGGCACACGGTTCGATCTGGCTCAAGGTCAATGGCCAACTGCAGCAGAATGGCAACCTCGAACAGATGTCGTGGAAAGTCGCAGAAGTCATCGCCAGGCTGTCGACCTACGTGACGCTCGCGGCAGGCGACCTGATTTTCACTGGTACCCCCGCGGGCGTCTCGACGGTGCGGCGTGGCGATGTGCTGAAGGCCGGCGTTGCCGGCGTCGGCGAGCTCTGCGTTCGACTCGTTTGAGATCTCACACCGTTCCCTTGTCGGGTGATGTCGGCTTGCACACCGGCATCGCCCATCCACAATCCTTCCAAGGAGCCTGTCATGCATGCTACCTCCTCGCTTTTCCGCCGCTTTGCTGCAGTTAATGTGAAAGTCGCGTCAGTGACTCACGAAACTCCCCTCCCCCCTGACGGGGGAGGGGCTGAGGAAGAGGGAAACGGTCATGACTTTCATGATCAGGGGGTGCCTGGAAAAGTCATGACCGTTAGTCACTGCCGGCTGGCAGCCATGCTGACCCTCGCCTGCGCGATGACCTCCGCACTCGCCGAAGGAATCGAACCGCCCACCCGCGGACAAACGGTCTATGTACCGATCTACTCCGAGATTCGGCACGGCAATGTGGCCTCCTCGGGCCGGACCGACAACACCCTGTTGTCGGTTCTGGTCAGCGTTCGCAATACCGACCCCAACCAACCGATCCGGGTCGTCGCAGCGCCTTACTACAATACCGAGGGCGTCCTGATTCGCAACTCGGTGCCGACACCCAGGGTGATTCCCCCGTTTGGCACCTTTGAACTGTTCATCGAACTGCGTGAGAATGCCGGTGGTTCCGGGGCCAATTATGCGATCAAGTGGGAGGCGGCCACGCCCGTCTCGCCGCCGACCATCGAGGCTCTGCATTCCAAGTTTCAGGCTGGCTATTCGGTCGCTTTCATCTCGCGCGGCCGCGCCATCTCGGAACCTTGAGCATGCCGGAACCGGACAGGCACCGTGACGACGGCCAGTGACGCCTGATCGCCAGCGGCTGGTCACGCTGCACACGACGCCCGAGGACCACCGCATCGCGCAGCTCGCGGCCGCGGCGATCGGCCTGTCGCTGATCGACGCGGCCATCCCGATGCCTTTGCCAGGCGTCAAGCCGGGTCTCGCCAATATCGTCACGCTGATCGTTCTGGCGCGCTACGGCTGGGTTGCGGCTGCCTGGGTGAGCGGCCTGCGTGTCTTCGCCGGCAGCCTGCTGCTGGGCTACTTTCTGTCGCCCGGATTTTTCATGAGCCTCAGCGGCGCGCTGTGCAGCCTGCTGACGCTGGCAGTTGCCGTGCACCTCCCTCACCGCTACTTCGGGCCGGTGAGCTGGAGCATCCTGGCCGCCTTTGCCCATATCAGCGGGCAACTGCTGCTGGCACGACTATGGCTGGTTCCCCATGATGGCCTGTTTCTGCTGGTTCCTTTCTTTGCGGCAGCGGCACTCGCCTTCGGGGTCATCAACGGCCTGATTGCCGCCCGCCTGCTTGAAGAATTGCCAGCCCAACAACCTGAGATCGACCATGCCTGAAACCGTCTGCCTGGCCTTTACCGGCGCCTCCGGCATGCCTTACGGCATGCGCTTGCTCGAATGCCTGCTCGCCGCCGGCTGCCGGGTTCAACTCCTCTACTCGCAGGTCGCGCAGATCGTCGCCCGACAGGAGATGGGGTTCGACTTGCCGGCACGTGCCAGCGAGGCACGCGCCGGCCTGGAAGAACGCTACCCCGGCTTGCCGGGCCGACTCGAGGTGTACGGGCGCGAAGAATGGTTTGCGCCAATCGCCAGCGGCTCCAACCCACCCGACGCCATGGTCATCTGCCCGTGCTCGCTGGGAACCCTCGCGGCGATCGCTCAGGGGCTGGCCAGCAAGCTGATCGAACGGGCCGCCGACGTGGTCATCAAGGAAGGCCGCAAGCTGATCCTGGTGCCGCGTGAAACGCCGCTGTCGGTCATTCATCTCGAAAACATGTTGCGTCTGGCACGGGCGGGAACCGTGATCCTGCCTCCCAGCCCAGGCTTTTATCATCATCCGCAGCGAGTCGAAGATCTCATCGATTTCGTGGTGGCGCGCATTCTTGACCAACTGCACGTACGCCATGCGCTGATGCCACGCTGGGGAGACTCGCCGGCTGCCCCTGACCTGCCCAGCTGTTGAACGATGACTGGCAAACCCTCTTCGGTTCTGCTGGTCCTCACTTTCTGCATCGCCGAGGCACTGCTGATGGCCGGCTTCGCGCTGGTGCCATCGCTGTTGCCGCAACTTTCGCAACGCTGGTCCTTGTCGGCGACCGCAGGCGGCTGGCTGGGCGGCATTTTTTTCCTTGGCTACATCCTGGCCGTCCCCGTACTGGTCAGCCTGACCGATCGCATCGACGCGCGACGGATCTACCTGGCGGGCGCAACCGTGAGCGCACTCGCCCTGACCGGCTTCGCGAACTTCGCCGACGGCCTGGCGAGTGGCCTGGGCTGGTGGTGGCTGGCCGGCCTGGGCCTGGCCGGAACCTACATGCCGGGCCTCAAGGCGCTGACGGATCGGCTGCCGGTCGCCGTACAGGCGCGGGGCAGCGCGTTCTACACGGCTACTTTCGGTGTCGGCGCCGGGCTGTCGTATCTCTGGATCGGACTGCTGCAGGAGCGGCTGCCATGGCCCTGGCTTTTCGCCATCGCGGCAGTTTGTGCGGCGCTGTCAGTCTTGCTGGTCTGGCGAGGCGTCGCGCCGGGCCAACCCCTGGCAGCGATGCCGGTCGGGCGCAGCCACTGGCGGAGCGTCCTGGGCGATCGACGCATCCTGGCTTTCTGTGGCGGCTATTTCGGTCACAACTGGGAGCTCTTCGGTTTCCGGGCCTGGCTGGTCGCCTACCTGACCTGGATGCATGCCCGCACGCCCGATTCCTGGACGGCGATGCCGGGATTGATTGCCGCGCTGGCCACCTTTCTCGCGGTCCCCGCCAGCATTCTCGGCAACGAAGGCGCGCAGCACTGGGGACGTGGTCGCTGGCTGCAGGCCGTGATGCCTTTGTCTGGTGTTCTGGCGGTCGTCGTTGGCTTCTCGGGCGGCCAGTCGAGCCGCCTGCTGGTGCCCTTCCTGCTGGTCTACGCGGCGAGCATGAATCTCGATTCGGCGGCACTGACGGCCGGCCTGCTGACCGAAACCTCACCCGAGAAACGCGGCACGGCGCTCGCACTGTACTCGTCGATCGGCTTTGCCGGCGCTTGCATCGGACCGATCGCCTTTGGCGTCGCCCTCGATGCCTTCGGCCGCAGCCTGCAGGCCGGCTGGACGGCAGCATTCGTGACGCTGGCCTGTGGCGTCGGCTTTGGACGCTGGGCGATCGGCAGGATCGGCGCCTCGCCGCCATCGGCCCACATTTCCTGAACGGACAGGAGACTCACCTCCGCGTGCGAGCCGAT
>NZ_JAZKUD010000063.1:0-23223 GCF_036625275.1 Accumulibacter sp. | reverse complement strand
CTGTTTCGTGAAGAGCCGGCCTCGGAGGATATCGAGGGTTTTCTGGCCAGTGTGCCCGCGGGCACACTGGCCATCAGCCAATGGACGCGTGTCGAGTTCGCCAGTGTCATCGCTCGCGATGTGCGCATGAAAACCCTGGACATAGTTAGCGCACATAAACTCATCGAAGCTTTCGATTCGCTCGCTGACGATTCGCTCCACGTATTGGTCGCTACGGCTTCGGATTTTGATCTGGCACACGATTTCGTTGCCGAGTTCGCGGCCCAGCTCCGCGGCCCGGATGCGCTGCACCTTGCGATTGCGCACAATCATGGTATTCAAGAAATTCTGACGCTCGATGATGGTCTGATCTTCGCTTCGACTAAGCTCAGGATAAAAGCAAGGCGAGGAATTCCCGTATAGCCCGCAGCAGATCTCCCTTAAAAGAATACGAATGACTGTGGGCTTTTAGAACACATTTGCCCTGCCTTCTCCTTGCATGCGCGCGACAAACCGGCCCCGAACATGCTAGATTGATGCTTCATCCGTTCACCCGCCAGACCATGAGCCATTCGCAGCAGTCGCAAGCTTCGGAGATCTTTGAAGACCTGTTCGTCCTCGAACTGGCCAACAACCACCAGGGCCGTCTTGAACGCGGATTGCGGATCGTCACCGATTTTTCGCGAATCGTCCGCTTCAACAATGTCAAGGCGGCGATCAAACTCCAGTTCCGCGACGTCGAAGCTTTCATCCACAAGGAGTTCCGCGAGCGCACGGATATCCGCTACATCCGGCGAACGCTCGACAGCCGCCTCTCCAAGGCGGAATACGCCAGGCTCACGACGGCCATCCGGCGGGCCGGTTGCATCCCGATGGCAACGCCATTCGACGAGGTTTCGGTGGACCTGTGCGTCGAACTGGGCGTCGAGATCATCAAGATTGCCAGTTCCGATATCAACGACTGGGTGTTGATCGAAAAGATCGCCAGCACCAAGCGTCCGGTGATCGCATCGACTGGCGGTTCGTCCCTGAAAGATGTCGACGATCTCGTCAAGTTCTTCCACCGGCGTGGAATTCCGCTGGCGATCAATCATTGCGTCTCGCTTTACCCATCCGAGAACCACGAAATCGAGTTGAATCAGGTGGACTTCCTGCGCCGGCGTTATCCACACAACGTGATCGGCTTTTCTACACACGAACATCGGGACTGGCAAACTTCGATTGCCATCGCCTATGCCAAGGGCGCCCGTACCTTTGAACGGCATATCGACATCGCCACTGATGGCAGCCCGGTCGCCGCGTATTGCAGCCTGCCTCATCAGATCGACCAATGGTTCAGGGCGCATCGGCGGGTCGTCGAAATGTGCGGCGCACCGGGTACCCAGAAGCGCATTCCACCCAGCCAGGAAATTGCCTATCTCAATGCGCTGGTCCGCGGGGTCTATGCCCGACGGGATCTCCGACAAGGGCATGCGCTCGGCGACGAAGACGTCTACCTCGCGATTCCCCTGCAGAAAGGTCAGCTCTCCTGCCGCGAACTGATGCGTGGCGAGCTGTTGCTGCGCGACGTCGCGGCGGATGACGCGATCCTGATCGACATGATCGACAGCCCCTACGCCGACAACGAACAGCTCAAGGCCCTTATCTATCAACGCGGACTCTGACCGGAGCACGCGATGTTTCGACACGATCTGACCCAATGAAACTGATCAGTATCGTCACCGGCTGTTTCAACGAAGAGGACAACGTTGACGAGCTGCATGCGCGTATTCGCACACAACTCCAACGTCTTCCCGCTTACGACTACGAGCACATCTTCATCGATAACGCATCGACCGATGGCACCATCCGCAAGATCAAGGCGATAGCGGCGCTGGACAGGCGCGTCAAGCTGATCGTCAACACCCGCAATTTCGGTCACATTCGCTCACCAATCCATGCCCTGCTGCAAGCGCGTGGCGATGCGGTGATCGCCATGGCTTCGGATCTGCAGGAACCGCCGGAACTGATTCCCGAATTCATTGCCAAGTGGGAGCAAGGCTACCGTGTCGTTGCCGGAGTCAAACCCAGCAGCCAGCACACCACGGCCATGTCCTTCATTCGACGGTTCTTCTATGCAACCATCGGACGCATTTCGGATACCCGGCTGATTCCGAATTTCACGGGCTTTGGTCTATATGACCGGGCGGTGGTCGAAGTCATTCGCCAGATGGACGATCCCTATCCCTACTTTCGCGGATTGATTGCCGACATTGGTTTCGAACATGCAGAAATTCCTTTCGTGCAGCCCCGGCGCAGCCGTGGCATCAGCAAGAACAATTTCTACACGCTTTACGATATGGCCATCCTCGGCATTACCAGCCACTCGAAGGTACCGATCCGCCTGGCAACGATGAGCGGATTCGCCCTTTCGGCGCTCAGCCTGCTGGTGGCCATCGCCTACCTCGTCTACAAGCTATTGAGTTGGGAGCAGTTTTCAGTCGGTATTGCGCCCGTGCTGATCGGCTTTTTCTTCTTCGCCTCGGTGCAGCTTTTCTTTATCGGCATCCTCGGCGAATACATCGCCGCGATCCATACGCAGGTGTTGAAGCGGCCTTTGGTGGTTGAAAAGGAACGGGTCAATTTCGATGCCATCCCACCCGCTTGATGGTGAACGATCGGGCAATTGGCGCAGCTCGGTGACCGGAACGCTCCTCTCCCGCCTGTTATCACACGACCGGGCCAACTCCGTCCGACCGCTTGATTCATTGTCGATCGCCGTTCTTGCCTACCTTGCCCTGCCCAACTTCATTTTTTTTATTGGCTGGCTACGCTGGCCATTTGCTCTCTTCTTTTCATTGCTGCTGGCATGCTCATTCGGAACCGCGATTGACTGGCGTCAGGTCGTCTGGCGATGGCCCTGCCGCATGTCGGCAGGCCTGACCCTCGTCACCGCCGCTCTGGTCTGGTGTGCCTTTGGCGGCGCAGGGCATTTTGTCGCTGCCCCGATTGACTGGCAGGCGCGCGATGCCGTTCTCGGGGATCTGGTCTATGGCGACTGGCCGGTCTCCTATGCGTTCAGGGAGGGCGCTCACTACATCCTCCGCTCTGCGATCGGGTACTTCCTGCCGGCAGCACTGCTTGCAAAGGCGTTGGGGATCCAGGTCGTGGATCTGGCGCTGTATTTATGGACCGCCCTGGGCACAGCCCTTTTTCTACTCAGCCTGCCGCTGCCGCAGCGACTCGGTTTGCGGCTGCTGCTGCTGTTGCTTCCGGTTGTGCTCTTCAGCGGCATGGACTTGCTCGGTGCGCTTACCTACTGGGGAGAATGGCCAGAGTTCCCGGTTCGGCTTGAATGGTGGACCCGGTTCAGTTACCCCTCGCTTTCGGGGCAACTCTTCTGGGCACCGAATCATGCCCTGCCGATCTGGCTGGGAGCCACCCTCTTCTATCGGCACTGGCAAAACCCTGCATTCCTGCCGTTGGCTTTGCTTCTCGGCTCACTGCTGCTCCTGTGGACACCGTTTGCGCTGCTGGGCCTCGCTCCTTTTTTCCTGCTCAGCGTACTGCAGTATGGCGTCTCCCGAAACCAACGCATCTCCCTGATGCCGCTGATGACCACGATCCTCGTCATGGCCTGGATGGGCCGTCTCCTGACCCTGAACATCGACGACATACCGGCCACCAGCAGTCTCCAGCAAGCGGAAACTGCCAAGGGGTTTCTGTCGAGTTACCTGGTATTCATCCTGCTGGAATTCGGCGCCCTGTCGCTGCTCCTGGCATCGCGGCTACGGCATTCCCACGGCATCCTGTGGATCTCGATGGCTACTCTGGGTTTGCTGCCGCTAGGGGTGTTCGGCCCTTCCAACGACCTGCTGCTGCGAGTTTCAACACCCTCGCTGATCATGCTGTTGATCCTGACACTGACCCTCTTTCAACCCGGCAACAGCCCGCCTGCCGAAGGCTCCAGACCCTGGCTGATTGTCGCCATGCTGAGCATCGGCGCCTTTACACCGTTTCATGAATTTGGTCGTGCGGTGATTGTGCGGCGCTGGCTACCGAATTATGAGTCCACCCTGGTCGACCAGCAGCACGGATCATTCCCGCCACACTACATCGGCCGACTCGACCGGACAGACGTGCAACTGCTCCTCCGTGATCCGGCCATTGTTCCAGGCCACGCCCAGCGTCGGGCGGATCAACACTAACGGTCATGACTCTTCCAGGCACCTTCGATCATGAAAGTCATGACCGTTTCCCTCTCCCCCAACTCCTCCCACGGCCCACGCTGCATCGCGGGCCGGCTACGGCGGCGCGGAGCAGTTCTCCGCGAAACCCCGCCTTCGCCTCCGCGAGGGGCGGGGAGATTCGTGAGTCGCTGACGCGACCTGCACATCAAAAACCTAAACTTGTAAGGGGCTCCTCCCCCTGCCGATCGAGGCCTACACCGTGTCGGCAAGCCAGGCGTCGCGCGGCAGGTCGGGTACGCCGGGAGTGATCACGAAGCGGGTCATGGCATGTGGATTCATCAGGCCAACGCCGCCTTGCGCCAGGCGATAGGTGATCATTGGACGCTCAAAGAGACTGGTCAGGCTCATCAGGCGCTCGGCAAGCGCTGGCTTGCGAATGCCTTCGGCGAGAGTACATAGGACATGGCCGCCCGTGAAGAAAAACGCTATCCGCCGCGTGAAATGCTCTCCTTCGAGATGAGCTGCGAACGGTTCGGCGTACTGCTCGGCGGTCAGTGCCGTCAGGGTCAGGTTCCCAGGGCTCGGCAGGTAGCCACTGAGGTCATGAGTCGTTTCAATCTCCAGGCAGGCGATCGCCGCCGCGGCAAACACTTCGGTTTGACCCGCCGAGCCAATGATCAGCGGGGTGCCCGAGAAGAGCTGCGCGCTGCGTTGAAGGCTTGAAAAAATCTGCTCGCAACTGGCCGCGTCGGTCTGGAAAAATCGCCGCACCCGGTTGGTCGTGGTAATGACCGTAATGCCGATCGCCATGCTGATCCTCCGTGAAAGATGTCTTGCCTCGGCTGGCCTTCGCTTGCCCGCATCCGCGCATGCTCAGTCGCTGTCGCGATTCCTGGTCTGTACCCACAACACGTCCGGCCGCCCGCCGACCTTGTTGAGAGCGCGGCCCAGGACAAACATCAGGTCCGAGAGGCGATTGAGATATTTGCGTGCAAAATCGGAAACCGGTTCGCTATCCGCCAGGCGCACGATGCAACGCTCGGCCCGGCGGCAGACGGTACGCGCAAGATGCGCAACGGCAGCAGCGCGTGTCCCCCCGGGCAGGATGAATTCCTTGAGCGGAGACAGATCGGCGTTGAACTGCTCGACGAGTTCTTCGAGTCGACCGATATGAGTCTCGCCGATGACGTTCATTCCCGGCATGCACAATTCGCCCCCGAGATCAAAGAGGTCGTGCTGAACGCGCAGCATGGCCTGCCGGATGTCGTCCGGTATCTCTTCGGTCAGCAACAGCCCGATCGTCGAGTTGAGTTCGTCGACCTGCCCCATGGTCTCGATACGCAAGCTGTCCTTGCTCACCCGGCTGCCATCGCCAAGACCGGTGGTGCCAGCGTCGCCAGTGCGAGTCACGATTTTGGAAAGTCGATTGCCCATGCCGGGATTCCTGATCAAATAAGAATGATTATAGATTATAGCGGAAGGCGCATGCACGCCTCAGCCCGCAGCAAAAGCATTGCAAAAACGCAGATCTTCGGGATAGGGAAAGAAATCCTCGAGATGACCGGCACGGATCTTGTCTTGGGCGCTCTTCCAGAACTTTACATTCAGCAGCGCACGATGGTACTTGAGAAAAGCCGAGCGCACCTTCGGCGAACCGAGCAGAAAACCGGCAAATTCCTCGGGAAAGACATCGTGTCGTCCGACCGAATACCAAGGTTCTCCGGACATTTCCATTTCCGGGTACGGCGCTTCCGGAATGACGCGGAAATTGATGTCGGTCATGTACTCGATCTCGTCGTAGTCGTAAAAAACGACGCGATTGTAGCGGGTTACGCCAAAATTCTTCCAGAGCATGTCGCCCGGAAAGATGTTGGCAATGGCCAGTTCCTTGATGGCGTTACCGTATTCGAGAACGGCGTGATCGATCTGCGCCGGTGTCGCCGAGTCCAGATAAAGATTGAGTGGCGTCAGGCGGCGTTCGATGTAGAGGTGCTTGATCACCAGGTCCTCGCCCTCTTCCTCGAGCAGGGAAGGTGTCAGAGTGCGCAGTGCATCGAGGAGTTCAGCCGAGAAACGTTTCTTTGGCAGCGCCACATGCGAGAATTCCAGCGTGTCCGACATGCGACCGACCCGGTCCACCTGCTTGACCAACAGATATTTCCGCTTCACGGTTGCCCGATCCATTTCCTTCGAAGCACCGAAGACGTCCTTGATCATCTTGAACACATAGGGATACGACGGCAAGGTGAACACCAGCATGACCAGGCCGGCGATCCCCGGAGCAATGATGAACTGGTCTTCGGAATGACGGAGGTGCTGCTTGAGGTCGCGGAAGAAAAGCGTCTTGCCCTGTTTGCCCAGACCCAGCATGGTGTAGATCTCGGAAGGGGGTTTGTTCGGCATGATGCTGCGCAGGAAGGCCACGTAGCCCGAAGGCACTTCCATATCCACCATGAAATAGGCACGCGATAGCGAGAACAGGACGCTGATCAGCCAGCCGTGGAGCAGGATCGTGTCGACCACCAGCTTGCCGGCCGGGTTGTGCACGACGGCGATGGCGAAGGGTAATTCGTCATGGCCGTTGATCGCCTTGCCGAAGAGATAGGCCGCCTTGTTGCGGTAAAAAGCCGAATGCAGAATCTGGATCTGCGCGTTGGCCTCGGCCCTCGGCCAGTCGCCGAGGCGCTTCCGGGCGGTACGCAGGATGTAATCAACGTCCCGGTCGAAATCCTCAAAAGGCCTTTGCCAGTCGAAGTCGGTGATGATCTGCCTGACTGTCCTGCGCAGGCCGTGCTGCACCGGGTAGTAGCTCCGGTAGGTCGGCGGGTAGGACTGGATATACTCCGTCGACACCGCCGGCCGGGCAAAGATGTAGTCGTTGTTGAAATACGTACGGTGCAGGATCTTCGAGCACACCGAATTGAAGAAGGTCTCTGCAAGTTCAGGCTGCTTGTGGTTGATCAGTCGTCCAATATAGAACAGTTTGAGCTGCTGCCAGGTGGCATCGTCCAGCGAAGCGGCGCCGAAGTTGGCACACAGCAGATCGGCAGTCTCGCTGACGCGGTCATCGTAGGAACGAATCCGTTCGCGAACGGCATCATGGACCCCCTTCCAGTCGGCACTTTCGAACAGCAGCTTGGCTTGCTGGCCGTAGCGACGGATCAGTCGATAGTGCCGGTTGAAGCCATCGATCATCGCCTCGGCGATACGTTGGGCGAGCACGTTTGCAACAGTCGATATGTCCATGAATTGAACCCGATGATCCGACATGGAACGATTGTAGCACCCGCGGTGCTGCGCCGCACCACGCTGTCGTCAGTGGCGACAGGCGAGCAAGCCAAACGCTCCTCCGGCCCTGAATATGCTGGCAAATCGCCTGCATTTGCGACATAATCACGAGTGGTGCCGCAGGCGAATTGGCTTCAGACAGCTCCCGCGTGCCCACGTACGCAGCATCGTCCGATCGTCGGGTTCCGAGTCACGGTGGAGAGCTGCACCACACCGCTGTTGACACCCGAATCGGCCACAGGCAAATCACACTATATGGAGTTGGCATGAGCGCAAGTCTGATCAAAATCCCGCAGGGCGGCCAGAAAATCATTCCGGGGGAAACCATCCCCGATCACCCGATCATCCCGTTCATCGAAGGCGACGGCATTGGCGTCGACATTACGCCGGTGATGATCAAGGTCGTCGATGCGGCGGTTGCCAAGGCCTATGGCGGCGCCAAGAAGATCCACTGGATGGAAGTGTACGCTGGCGAGAAATCGACCCAGATGTACGGTTCAGACGTCTGGTTGTCGGCCGAAACCCTCGACACGCTCAAGGAATACTCGGTTTCGATCAAGGGGCCGATGACTACCCCGGTCGGTGGCGGCATCCGTTCGCTGAATGTGGCCCTGCGCCAGGAACTCGATCTCTACCAGTGCGTCCGCCCGATCCAGTACTTCCGCGGCGTCCCCTCGCCGCTCAAGGATCCCTCGAAGACCAATATGGTGATCTTCCGCGAGAACACCGAGGACATCTACGCCGGCATTGAATGGGAATCCGGTTCGGATGGCTGCAACAAGGTCATCAAATTCCTGCAGGACGAGATGGGAGTCAAGAAGATCCGCTTCCCGGCCACTTCCGGCATCGGCATCAAGCCGATTTCGAAGGAGGGCACCGAGCGTCTGGTGCGTGCCGCGATCAAGTACGCGATCGCCAACAAGCGCCGCTCGGTCACCATCGTACACAAGGGCAACATCATGAAGTTCACCGAAGGGGCCTTCCGTGACTGGTCCTATGCCCTGGCCAAGAACGAGTTCGGAGGGGTCGAGATCGACGGCGGACCATGGCTCAAGCTCCCGAATGACATCATCATCAAGGATTCGATCGCTGATGCCTTCCTGCAGCAGATTCTGCTGCGCCCGGCGGAATACGACGTGATCTGTACCACCAACCTGAACGGCGATTACATTTCCGACGCCCTGGCCGCACAGGTCGGCGGTATCGGCATCGCTCCGGGTGCCAACATCTCCGACCAGTATGCCTGCTTCGAAGCCACGCACGGCACAGCGCCGAAATACGCCGGCCTCGACAAGGTGAACCCGGGTTCGCTGATCCTTTCGGCCGAAATGATGCTGCGTCACCTGGGCTGGATCGAAGCCGCCGACCTGATCATCACGGCCATGGAAGCGGCGATTGGCGACAAGGTCGTGACCTACGACTTTGCGCGTCTGATGGAAGGTGCGACCGAGGTGTCCTGTTCAGAGTTCGGCGACGCGATGATTGCCCGCATGTAGTCAGTGCATTGACTGCCATATTGACAAGGCCCCCGCAAGGGGGCTTTGTTCTTCCAGGACAGATTCATGAACCCATCGAACAAACCACTGGCCGGCCTGACGGTCATCGAACTCGGCAGCCTGATTGCCGGCCCTTTCGCCGCGCGCATCCTCGCCGAATTCGGTGCCGAGGTGATCAAGGTCGAATCGCCCGACGGTGGCGACCCTCTGCGCAAATGGCGCAAACTCTACGAGGGCACCTCGCTATGGTGGTATGTGCAATCGCGCAACAAGAAATCGCTGACGGTGAATCTCAAGCATGCGGCGGGGCGTGAGATTGTTCGCAAGCTCATTACCGAGGCCGACATCGTCGTCGAAAATTTCCGCCCTGGCGTACTCGAAAAGCTCGGGCTCGGCTGGGAGGCCCTGTCGGCAATCAATCCCGGTCTGGTGATGCTGCGTCTCTCGGGTTTTGGTCAGAACGGCCCGATGGCACAGCAACCCGGCTTCGGTGCAATCGGCGAATCGATGGGCGGACTGCGTTACGTGACCGGTTTCCCCGATCGTCCTCCGGTCAAGACCGGAATTTCGATTGGCGATTCGATTGCCGCACTCTGGGGAGTGATCGGCACCTTGATGGCCCTTCGCCACAAGGAGCGGGGTGACGCCGACGGTCACGGCGGCCGTGGGCAGGTGGTCGATGTCGCGCTGTACGAAGCGGTGTTCGCGATGATGGAATCGCTGCTGCCCGAGTTCGACGTCTTCGGCTTCATTCGCGAGCGTACCGGCAACATCATGCCCGGCATCACGCCTTCCAACACCCACCGTACTCGCGACGGCAGGCATGTGACGATTGGTGCCAATGGTGATGCGATCTTCAAGCGCCTGATGGGAGCGATCGGTCGCGACGATCTCGCCAACGATGCAGAACTTGCCGACAATGCCGGTCGCGATGCCCGCCGCAGCGAACTCTACGCGGCCATCGACGCCTGGACGAGCACGCATGACGAAGCCGAGCTGCTTGGCGTCCTCACCACTGCCGAAGTCCCGGCCTCGCGCGTCTACTCGATCGCCGACATTGTCGCCGACCCGCAGTATCTGGCCCGGCAAATGATCGAATCGGCCACCCTGCCCGACGGCAGGCCATTCAAGATCCCGGGCATTGTTCCCAAGCTCTCGGAGACGCCGGGCAGCACCGAATGGCTGGGACCGGCACTCGGCGAACACACCGACGCGATGCTCGTGCGGCTCGGCTACTCGGCCATCGAGATCGGTGCCCTGCGCGATGCGGGCACCATATGAATCACCGGCCCAGGGAACCAGAATGAACCGGCAATTTGCAGCCGTCGAGCCTTCGCGTTCGCAGATCGATTCGCTGCCAGGTCCGACGCTGATCGAATTCGGAGCGCCGTGGTGCGGCTACTGTCTCGCGGTGCAGCCCCTGCTTGAAACTGCATTGGCGGCCTACCCGAACCTGCCACATGTCAAGATCGAGGATGGTCCGGGGCGCCGCCTTGGCCGTTCGTTTCGGGTCAAACTGTGGCCGACGCTGATCTTTATCGAGCAGGGACAGGAACTTGCGCGGCTGGTCAGACCAACGACTGTCGACGAAATCGTTCAGGCGCTGCGCCGCTTTCCAGGCCAGGTTTGACGGTAGGGAGGAACACCGCCAGGCGGTCCCACTGCCCGGCCCTCACCCCTGGCCAGTAGAGTCGACGGATCGACCAGGACCGCTACTGTGGTCGGGTCGTTCACCACCTCATCAAGCACGTGCCCACTTTGGGCCTCCAACAAGATCGGTGACAAGGGCATCACTCCCCTCGGTCTTGCTGTGCACATGTTGGCCAGGCCTATTTGCGTTGAGGGGAAACGCCCTCCGGCGGCAGCGTGTTCGGCGGCGGATAGCTCTGCGGGGAGCTGAACTGCGGCGGCAGGTCGGGTGCAGGCGTACCGGGCGGCGGATAGCCCGGTGGAGGCGCTCCGGGTGGCAGGTAATTCGCCGGCGCCTGGCGGTACACGGCCGACCCCGGCACTTGATTCCCGCGCGAGTACATGCATTGAACATAGGCCATGTTGTAGCGCCGCTGCAGTTCGTAGGAAGTCAGATAGGCTGTGTGGCCACTCGCGGAGCTGCCAAAAACCAGTCCGGTCCCCGCACCGATTGCGGCACCCTGGCCCGCTCGGCCGCTTGCGGAACCGATAATCGCACCCGCGGCAGCGCCAATGACGGTCGCCACCACGGCTGGGCTGACGGCCGCATCGGCAGCCGCCTGGCTGACGGGCGCCGTCAGCGCCCATGCGTATTGCTGACATGCGATGTCATCGTCCCGGAAATGCTCGAAGGATTTTTGTTGCCCCGGCAGGACCAGCACTGTGGGACCGGTCGGTATGGTCACGCATCCTGTCATGAACAGGCTGGCCGCAAGCAACCGCAAGAACATTCGTTTTTCCATGATGAGTCTCCGTTGCGGCCTATTGCGCCAGCTTGGGCCGCGTCTTCGCGCTCGTGTCCGCCTGCGGCAGCACCCGCATCCAGGCCTGGCTGCAATCCCGAACGTAAGGGTAGTAGCCCGCCGGTTGGGTGCAATAAAACCAGAACGTCGGTGGCGAGCCTGCATCGCCTGCCACGGATGGCGGACCCGGAGAGGATTGAGCAGGCAGCGGGGACCCCTCGACTGGCTGCTCAACATAGACTGTCGGCGCGACTAGCGCGTAGCTTGTCGCATAGGGAAGGTATCCGTAGGAATAGGCGTAGGGCCAACCACCCCAATAAGCGGGCCCACCAAGATAAAACCCGGCGCCTGGACCCCAGTAGGCCCCTCTCCATCCGCCATGGTAGCCATGCCAGCCACCGTAATAGTCTACTCTTCCGTGACCTCCATAGAAGCCACCGACGACGACACGGCCATACGCCATGGCGGTGCCGCTCCCGATCGCACACAGCGCCAGCGCTGCCAACCACCCAAGCAGACGTCTCTTCATTACGGCGACTCCTTTGCCTCATGCGTGCGTGACAGGCAACCCAGCCAAGTCAGGCGCGAATGGCGCCCATTATCTTCGCTTTTTCCCTGTTCGGGAACATCATCAGGGTTTGCCAACGCCATCGGGCATGGGACGGTTCGCCTCGCCTTGCGGCTGGGTCATGGCCACTCAGCCCGGCACCAGGAAGTCGCGGCTGACGCCGTCGCCCAGTTCGAAGATGCGATCCATGAAATCGGTCAGGTACTCGTGCAGTCCCCCGGCCAGAACATCTTCGATGCGCGCGAAATGCAGGCGGGCATGCAGCACACCGGCCTGCCGTACGGTTTCGGCAGAGGACTTGTTGGCAACCAGTTGCAGCATGCGAACGATGCCGTCGGCGCAGGCATGCAGGGATCTTGGCAGGTCCTCGCGCAGGATCAGCAATTCGGCAACTCGCCCTGGCGTGATGGCGTCACGGTACACCTTGCGATAGACCTGGAATGCAGACAGCGAGCGCAACAACGCACCCCAGCGATAGAAGTCGCTGGCCCCTTCGTCGTCATTCTGACGCAGGATGTGATATTGCATGTCGAGAATGCGCGCGGTGTTATCTCCCCGCTCAAGCAGTCCGCCGAGGCGGATGAAGTGCAGCGCATCGTCCTTGAGCATGGTCCCGAAAGTCACGCCGCGCGTGACCGCCGAACGCAACTTGACCCAGTCGAAGAACTCGCTGATGCCGCGCGCAAGAATATGTTCAAAGTTCTGCTGCCGCAGTTCGATCCAGGTCGCATTGACGCTCTCCCACATCTCGGCAGTCATGGTGCCGCGAACGGCATGCGCATTTTCGCGCGCAGCGCGCAGACAATTGAAGATCGACGAAGGATTGGCGGGGTCCGAAACCATGAAACGCAGGACGCTCTCGACGTTGACCTCACGGTAGTTCTCCGCAAAAGCGGCTTCCAGGCTGTTCAACGCAAGTATGGCACGCCAGTTTTCATTGCGTGAGGCAACGGATTGGGGTACCAGCGACATCTGGTAGGAGACATCGAGCAGACGCGCGAGGTTCTCGGCACGTTCGGTATAACGCGCCATCCAGTAAAGGTGATCAGCTGTGCGGCTCAACATTTCGGCTCTCCCTGTATGCTCAGTTTTCCAGTACCCAGGTGTCCTTGGTCCCGCCACCCTGCGAGGAGTTGACGACCAGCGAGCCTTCACGAAGCGCCACCCTGGTCAGGCCGCCGGGAACCATCCGGATACCACGCTTGCCTGACAGGACAAAGGGACGCAGGTCAAGGTGACGCGGCGCGACCCCGGCCTCGACGAACGTTGGGCAATTGGATAAGGCCAGCGTAGGCTGTGCGATGTACTTCTCCGGAGAAGCCAGGATCCGGGTACGGAATTCCTCGATCTCGGATTTGCTCGACGCCGGCCCCACCAGCATGCCGTAGCCGCCAGCGCCATGCACCTCCTTGACCACCAGTTCCGGCAGGTGCGACAGCACATACTTCAAATCATCCGGCTTGCGCAGCATCCAGGTGGGGACATTGTTGAGTTTCGGTTCCTCACCGAGGTAGAAGCGGATCATCTCCGGGACGTAGGGGTAGATCGACTTGTCATCGGCGACACCGGTACCGATGGCATTGGCCAGTGTGACATGGCCGGCGCGATAGGCGGCAAGCAGTCCCGGAACCCCCAGCATCGAATCTTTGTTGAATACCAGCGGGTCCAGAAAGTCATCATCAAGCCTGCGGTAGATCACATCGACCCGCTGCGGACCCTGCGTGGTACGCATGAATACCGTTTCGTCCTTGACGAAGAGGTCCCTGCCCTCGACGAGCTCGATACCCATCTGTTGTGCCAGAAAGGTATGCTCGAAATAGGCGCTGTTATAGGCGCCCGGCGTCAGCAATACGACGGTCGGATCGGTCACCCCCTTGGGCGCCACGGTCCGCAGGTTTTCCAGCAGCATGTCCGGATAATGCTGAACCGGCGCGATCATCTGACGTGAAAAAAGCTCGGGGAAGAGCCGCATCATCATCTTGCGGTCTTCGATCATGTATGAGACGCCGGATGGTACACGCAGGTTGTCTTCGAGGACGTAGGACTCACCGGCCCCGGCTCGCACGATATCGACCCCGGCGATATGGGCGTAGATGTCCGATGGCACGTCGATGCCGATCATCTCGGGGCGAAACTGCGCGTTGTCCAGTACTTGCTCGGACGGAATGCGACCGGCCTTGAGGATCGCCTGCTCATGGTAGATGTCGTTCAGGAAAGCATTGAGGGCCTTGACCCGCTGCCAGAGTCCTGCCTGCAGCGACTGCCATTCAGCCGTCGGGATGATGCGCGGGATGATGTCGAAGGGAATCAGACGTTCGGTGCCGGATTCCTCGCCGTAGACGGCAAAGGTGATACCGACACGGTGAAATGCGGTATCGGCTTCAACCCGTTTGCGCTCCAGACGCTCGGCCGGCATCGCGGCCAGCCACTCGGCAAAGGTCCGGTAATGGGGCCGCAGCGTGCCTGTCGAATCGTACATCTCGTTGTAGAAATCTGCGCTCATGTTACTCACCACCAGTCAATGTGAAAGTCGCCTCGGTGACTCACGAATCTCCTCTCGCCCGAACCTGGGCGAGGGGTAGGGTGAGGGAAACGGCCATGGCGTTCATGATCGGAAGTCTCTGTCATCGCCATCACCGTCGGGCCACAAAAATCAAGCACAAACCGTGCCTGAATACAGCAACGACACAAATGTACGCCTCCGGAAGCATTGAAAACCGCATCGTCGCCAGAAAACGGTGCGACCCTACCGTAACAGGCACCTGTCTGGTGCGTCGCCGCACCATTCCGGTCATCAGCATTCTGCGATCTCCCCGGACTCGGGCGGAATCTCTGCCGAAGTCGGAATCGCTCATGGTATTTCCAGCGGCATCGCTCAGGCTGGCAACGACAGGTTGCGTCTGTTTACGCCGATGTAGAGCTGACGCGGTCGCGCGATCTTGTACTCGGGATCACTCAGCATTTCCTCCCACTGTGCCATCCATCCCGCCGTTCGAGCCAGCGCGATGATGCAGGTGAACATCGAAGTCGGGATACCGAGCGCCTTTTGCACGATGGCCGAGTAGAAGTCCAGATTCGGGTAGAGTTTGTTCTCGACGAAATAGGGATCTTCAAGCGCGGTTTTCTCGAGGGCCTTGGCCACCTGGAACAGACGGTGATTCTCCAGTCCCAGATCCTCCAGCAACTCGTTGCACACTGCGCGCATCACCTTTGTCCTTGGGTCGAAGTTCGTGTAGACCGGGTGGCCAAAGCCGACCTGCAGGAGACTGCCGCTGTCAACGCGGGCGAGTGCAATGAATTCAGCCACCCGAGTGACGTCGCCGATCGCTTCAAGCATCGCCAGGCAGGCCTCGCTGGCCCCCGCATGCGCTGGACCTGACAGACAGGCAATGGCCGCAGCAACGCAGGCAAACGGGTTGGCACCCGAGGAACCCGCCATGCGCACTGTCGAGGTTGCCGCATCCTGGCCCTGTTCGGCCTGCACGATGAACAGCCTGTTGAGTGCGCGCACCATCGCCGGAATCGGCCGGTACGTTTCGCGCGGGGTGCCGAACATCATGTACAGGAAGTTGGCGGTGTAGCCGAGGTCGGAGCGAGGACTCATGAATGGTTCGCCGATCGAATACTTGTACGCCATGGCGACAATCGTCGGCATACGGGCCACGATACGATGGAAGCTGATGTTTCGCCGCTCGGCGTCGGAAAAGTCGGCAGCATCATGATGAAAAGCCGACAGGGCGCCGACCACGCCAACCATCACCGCCATCGGGCGGGCATCCCGACGGAAGCCCTGATAGAACTTCACCATCTGCTCATGCATCGATGCCTGCTTCCTGATCGCAGACTCGAAGGATTGTTTCTGTACGGCATTCGGCAGTTCGCCATGTTTCAGCAGATAAGCCACTTCGAGAAAGTCGCATTGTTCAGCAAGTTGCTCGATCGGGTAACCGTAATGGAGAAGTTCGCCTCTCTCGCCATCGCTGAAAGTGATTTTCGACTTGCAGCCAGCAGTCGATTCAAAGCCCGAATCGTAGGCGAAATAACCGCTTCTGCCACCCAGCGTGCGAATGTCGAGACAATCCCTGCCTTGAGTCGGCGCCAGGATTGAAATCGGCCAGGAGGCCTCGCCGTGAATGGTCAATGTGGCCTTGCGTTCGGTGATCATGGTATTCCTCCTTGTCAGGTTCTTCAATGGCGCCACTTCAGTCGTCAGTCGCCATGTATCCGGGCTGAACGGACCCACAAGTCCCGAGCAGCCCATCCCCTGGCGCACCGCCTTAGGGAGGGATGCGTCAAACTCGCACCGGTACTGTGCTCACCGCTGTTCATACCACCACTCCCTTCTCTTGCCCGCACCTGCTCCGGGCGCCCAGTAAGCGCTGTTGCCCGCGCGTAGCCGCCATCAATGATGCCCGGCCACCTGATACCAGCAAAACACATACCAGCCAGGATTTCAGCGCGCACGGTTCTTGCTTGACTCGTGGATGTCTGCCCGAAGCACTGCTTTTCGTCTCTCGTGGCAGCACTTCGCCGCGCCCGTGGAAGTCACGCGACCGACACCCGCCGGCATTGTTGAAAGGCTGATACAAGATGAAGACACCCATGATTCTTCCCTGGCTGGCGAGCAGGGCCGGCGTGAGCGACCGCCGCGCCGAGGAACTGTGGCGGATCGCCTGTTGCCAGGCGGAAGAGGTCACCGGCAAACGAGACGATTCGTCCTACTGGGGTATCGTGCTGCAGATCCTGTTGGACCTGCTCGAACGGGAACGCTGGCGAGCGTATCCACTGCTTGTCTGGCCCTGCCTGCTCATGCAGGCAGGTCTGCAATCCTGGTCCTTGCTGACGCAGCACTGGCTGCTGGCTGCCTACCATTCCTTGCCATCCGGACGGCCGCGATGAAAGCAGAGACGGTAGCGCGCAGCACCTTGATCACGCGCTTGAAAGTCCGTCTGCGAGACGGGCAACGGGCGATCCGCGAGCGTTTTCTTGCCGGCGGCGACGCCGTCCGCCTGCTGCACGAACGTTGCCAACTGGTCGACGAAGTGCTATGCGAACTCTGGAACGACCTTGCCTTGCCGACTACGCTGGCGTTGATTGCGGTGGGCGGCTACGGACGCGGCGAACTCTACCCGGCCTCCGACGTCGATCTGTTGATCCTGCTTCCAGAGCAGGCGGACGACGTGCTGACTACCCGGATCGAACAACTGATCTGCGTATTCTGGGACGTCGGACTGGAAACCGGCCACAGCGTACGCACCATCGAACAGTGTCTGGAGGAAGCTGCCGGCGACATCACGGTGCAGACCGCGATGATCGAAGCTCGCCTGCTGATCGGGAGTAACCACCTGTTTCAGGGCTTAACCGCGCTCATCCGGGGCAGCCTCGACGCACCGGCATTCTTTCAGAGCAAGCGCATCCAGCAGGAGGACCGGCATCAGCGCTTCAGCGATACCCCTTACAGCCTCGAAGCAAACTGCAAGGAAGGGCCGGGCGGACTGCGCGACCTGCAGCTCATCCTGTGGATTGCACAGGCTGCAGGCTACGGCAAGAGCTGGAAAGATCTCGAGCACGGCGGCTTCATCACCGACGAGGAGGAGCAGCTTCTCGCCACCTGCGAAGCCTTCCTGTGTCGCCTGCGCATTCACTTGCATCTGCACGCCGGACGCCGCGAAGATCGCCTGCTCTTCGAATACCAGACAGCCCTGGCCGAACAGCTCGGGTTTACCGCCACGGCCGATCTTCGTGCCAGCGAAAAACTGATGCAGAAATACTACCGGACGGCCAAAACCGTCACCCAGATCAACGCGATCGTCCTGCAGAACATCGGTGCCGCCTTGTTCCCACCCCCTGAACAGCCGCCGCAACGAATCAACGAACGCTTTCAGAATGCACATGGGTTTCTCGACGTGGTCCATGAGGAGGTGTTCAAGCAAACCCCCGGCGCCATCCTCGAAGCCTTTCTATTGCTCCAGAAACATGCTGAACTGAAGGGCATGAGTGCGCGCACGCAGCGTGCCCTGTGGCGGGCACGGCAACTGATCGACGAGGATTTTCGCCACAATCCGGAACACCGTGCGCTTTTTTTGCAGATTTTCAAGCAGGAGCGTCGCCTGCTCCAGGAGTTCCGGCGCATGAATCAACTGGGTGTGCTGGGTCGCTATCTGCCCTGTTTCGGACGCATCGTCGGGCAGATGCAGCATGACCTGTTCCACGTCTACACCGTTGACCAACACATCCTGCAGGTCATTCGCCGGCTGCGCCGCTTCTCGATGGAAGAATTCGCACACGAGTATCCTCTCTGTACTCGTCTGATCAGCGACCTCGGCAATCCCTGGCTCCTCTACATTGCCGCCCTGTTTCATGACATCGCCAAAGGGCGCGGCGGCGACCACTCGGAACTCGGTGCAGTCGATGCGCGGGAATTCTGCAAACAGCACGGCCTGGCTACGGAAGATACCGAACTGGTCGTCTGGCTGGTTCGCCAGCATCTGGTGATGTCCCGCGTCGCGCAGAAGCAGGACATCACCGATCCCGGCGTGGTGGCCCAATTCGCCAACATCGTTGGCGACGAACGGCATCTGATTGCGCTTTACCTGCTGACCGTTGCCGACATCCGCGGCACCAGCCCGAAGGTCTGGAATGCCTGGAAGGGACAACTGCTCGAGCAGCTATTCAAGGCCACCCAGCGCTTCCTGCAGACGAGCGACGAAACGCTGATGACGCATGGCATGATTGCGCAGCGACAACAGGAAGCACTGCGTCTGATGCGCTTTCTCGCGCTCCCCGAGGCGGCGCATGAGCCCTTGTGGAATCAGCTCGATACGGTGTATTTCCTGCGTCAATCGGCCGAAGACATTGCCTGGCACGCACGCGCCCTGCACGCGCGGGTTGAGACTGACCGGCCAGTGGTGGTGGCCCGCCTGAATCCACTGGGCGAGGGGCTCGAAGTGCTGGTCTATACGCACGATCAAGCAGACCTCTTCGTGCGCATGGTCGGCTTCTTCAGCCGTGCCGGTTACAGCATCGTCGACGCCAAGATTCATACCACGCGACATGGCTACGCGCTCGACACCTTCATGCTGCTCGACGTCTCCAGCCGCGACAGTGACCGTGCGATGATCAGTTATATCGAACACGAGCTCAGTGACCGGCTGGCCCACCAGGCCCCTCCGGATGTCCCCGCGAACGGACGCATCTCGCGGCAAGTGAAACATTTCCCGATTCAAACGCAGGTGAGCATCCAGCCACTGGTCAGTCTGGAAGCCGACGAAACCGGCAAATTTTTTGTGCTGACCGTCATTGCCGCCGATCGTCCCGGCCTGCTGTTTGTCATCGCCAGCGAACTGGCCGGACATCGGGCCAATCTGCACACGGCCAAGATCGCCACGCTTGGCGAGCGGGTCGAGGACACTTTTCTGATCAGTGGTGGACATCTTGAGGAAAGCGCCTGCCGTGTCAAACTGGAAACCGATCTGTTGCAGCACCTGCAGGTCTGATTGGGCCAGGCATCCTGCCGCCCGTCATTCAAAAATTGATCTTTTGTCCTGGAGCTGACCGTGTCCATACATGTTGCCCTCAATCACCTTACCCACTATCGCTATGACCGTCCGATCAGTTTGTCTCCGCAGGTCGTTCGGCTGCGCCCGGCACCGCATTCGCGCACCCCGATCCTCAGTTACTCGCTGAAGGTCAGTCCCGCACAGCATTTCATCAACTGGCAGCAGGATCCGCAGGCGAATTACCTGGCGCGTCTGGTCTTCCCGGAGAAGACGCGCGAGTTTTGTGTTGAAGTCGATCTGGTGGTCAACCTGTCGGTGATCAACCCGTTCGATTTCTTTCCTGAACCCTATGCGACGACCTTTCCCTTCCAATACGAAGCGTGGCAGCAGGAAGAACTCGAACCCTATCTGCACCGTTTGCCGCTGACGCCGCTGCTGCGTCGCTTCCTGGCAACGATTCCCTCCGTACCGCGCCACAGTGTCGACTTTCTGGTCGACCTGAACCGGCAGGTGCAGCAAGCGGTGGGCTACGTCATCCGTCTGGAACCCGGTGTGCAGACGCCAGAGGAAACCCTCGAACTGGCGCGCGGCTCTTGTCGTGACTCCGCCTGGTTACTGGTGCAGGTGCTGCGTCATCTCGGCCTGGCGGCACGCTTCGTTTCGGGCTACCTGATCCAGCTGGTGCCCGACGTCAAATCGCTGGACGGTCCGTCGGGAACCGACCATGACTTTACCGACCTGCACGCCTGGTGCGAGGTATACCTGCCGGGCGCCGGCTGGATCGGCCTCGATCCGACCTCGGGCCTGTTCGCCGGGGAAGGGCATATTCCTCTGGCGTGTTCGCCGCAACCGTCTTCGGCGGCACCGATCACGGGCTTCACCGAAGCCTGTGAATGCGAGTTCGAACACCACATGAAAATCGAGCGCGTCTGGGAGGCGCCCAGGGTCACCAAACCCTATGACGAAGCGCAATGGTCAGCGATCGAGGCGCTGGGCCACCAGATCGACGCGGATCTGGTCAGCGCCGATGTGCGTCTGACGATGGGCGGCGAACCGACTTTCGTCTCGATTGACGATCACGACGGCGCCGAATGGAACATTGACGCGCTCGGACCGACCAAACGCCTGCGCGCCGCGGAAATCTTTCAGCGCCTGCGCGCGCGCTACGCGCCGCAGGGCCTGCAGCATTTCGGGCAGGGCAAATGGTATCCTGGCGAACAGTTGCCGCGCTGGTCGCTGAATTGCTTCTGGCGGCGCGATGGCCAGCCGGTGTGGAACAACCCGGCGCTATATGCCGACGAAACCCGCGACTACGGCGCCGACGAAGTCCTTGCCGGCCGCTTCCTGAACCAGCTCGCCGAACTGTTGGCGATCGACCCGAAGCATGTCTTCCCGGCCTGCGAAGATGTGTATTACTACCTCTGGCGCGAACACCGCCTGCCGATCAACGTCGACCCCTTCGATGCCCGCCTCGACGACCCGATTGAACGCGACCGCCTGGCGAGGGTTTTTCGTCAGGGACTCGACAAGGTGGTCGGTTATGTCCTGCCGGTCAAGCGCCGGCCGCAGGGTGGCTGGCAAAGCGGGTCGTGGTTCCTGCGCGCAGGTCGTTGCTATCTGATACCGGGTGATTCGCCCATCGGCTACCGCCTGCCGCTGGATTCGCAGCCCTGGGTGGCCAAATCCGACTATCCGTACATTCATTCTCCCGATCCGACGCAAAGCTTTTCAGCGCTGCCTGACCATGCGCAGATGCAGGCCCGCTATGCGGTCAGCGGCAGCGCGAGCTTGCACGCCGAAGCGGCCGCGGTCACCGGCGAGCACTTTTCCGAGCAGGCGCTCGACCGTGCCGCGGAGTCGCTGGCGCATGCAGCCGGGGATACCCGCGCGGGAACCCTGTCGCCGGCATTGGTCACGCGCACCTCCTTGTCGGCGCAGGCGCGCAATGGCGTGCTGTATATCTTCATGCCGCCGACCGAAACGCTCGACGACTACCTCGAACTGGTGACCGCCGTCGAGGCCACGGCCGCGGCACTGGCCACACCGGTCATCGTCGAAGGTTACGAGCCGCCTTCGGACCCACGCCTGACCAACTTCCGGGTGACGCCCGATCCTGGAGTGATCGAAGTCAACATTCAGCCGTCAGCAAGCTGGGATGAACTCGTCGAACGAACGACCCATCTTTATGAAGCCGCGCATCTGTCGCGTCTCTGTACCGAAAAGTTCATGCTCGACGGTCGCCACACCGGCACCGGCGGTGGCAACCACTTCGTCTTCGGTGGCGCCAGTGTCCTCGACTCCCCTTTCCTGCGCCGCCCGGAGCTGTTGCGCAGCCTGATCAGTTATTGGCACAACCACCCCTCGCTGTCGTATCTTTTCTCGGGCCTGTTCATCGGTCCGACCAGCCAGTCGCCGCGTGTCGACGAGGCGCGCAACGATTCGGTCTATGAACTGGAGATTGCCTTCAGTCAGTTCCCGCAGCCGATGGCAGCAGGGACGGAGTGCATTGCCCCCTGGATCATCGACCGCGTGTTGCGCAATCTGTTGATCGACTCGACGGGCAATACGCACCGCGCGGAGTTCTGTATCGACAAGCTGTACTCTCCCGATGGCCCCACCGGCCGCCTCGGCCTGCTGGAAATGCGCGCTTTCGAAATGCCACCGCACGCGCACATGTCGCTGGCCCAGCAGTTGCTGCTGCGGGCGCTGATCGCCCGCTTCTGGCGTACGCCCTACGCGCCGGAGCGACTGGTGCGCTGGGGAACCGAACTGCACGACCGCTTCATGCTGCCGCACTTCGTGCAACAGGATTTCGAAGATGTGCTCAGTGAATTGCGCGGCGCCGGCTATGCGCTGGAAAGCGCGTGGTTTGCGCCGCATTTCGAGTTCCGTTTCCCGCTGCACGGCAGCATCACCGCGCAGGGCATCGAGCTGGAACTGCGGCATGCCCTTGAACCCTGGCATGTCATGGGCGAGCAAGGGGCGGTCGGCGCTACCGTGCGCTACGTCGACTCCTCGCTGGAACGGGTGCAGATCAAGGTGACCGGCATGGCCAGTGATCGTTATGTGATCGGCTGCAACGGCCGCGCCCTGCCGATGCGCTCGACCGGCAAGCCGGGCGAATTTGTGGCCGGCGTGCGTTACCGGGCCTGGCATCCACCCTCGGCGCTGCATCCGACGATCGGCGTGCACGCGCCGCTGGTTTTCGACCTCGTCGATACCTGGATGAAGCGCTCGCTCGGAGGCTGCCAATATCACGTCGAACACCCCGGCGGACGCAACCCCGACCGCTACCCGGTCAACGCCAACGAGGCCGAAGGTCGCCGCCTGGCGCGCTTTACGCCATTTGGCCACACGCCCGGCCAAATCGACGTGCAGCCGGTGCCCGCCAACGCGGGCTTCCCGTTTACCCTGGACTTGCGGCGATCGTGAAAGCCGCCTTGCGTGCGCGCTGCGACTCGAATAGGTAGCCGCGATCGCTCACGCAGCCAACGATCCGACGGTCTCCGGGATGCGCTGGCGAGCGGACACGGAGTCGCCCCGGCACGCTTCGAGCCATGTTCGGGCACGCTCGCGCGTCGCCACCGGGCCGTCCCCGTCGGGGTCGGCCTGTTCGAGCGCCGCCGCCTTGTCGCACTGACGGCACTGGTGCACTATGCTGACCATAGGGTGAAGAAGTGACCCCGGAATACTCCGAACAAACGGGGCCACCTCTGACGAAGGACACACCCCTTAATCAGTATTGATGTCCTCCGGACATAACAATACCTTTTTCAGTAATGATGGGGCAGG